>CATONX010000004.1 GCA_951801675.1 uncultured Eubacteriales bacterium
TATTGGCAAACAGAATAGAAATTTTCATTAAAAAACCTCATACCGAATGATTTTATTTTCGTTTAGCTGCAGGTAAACTGTAAACAGATAGCCTTCCATATCGGACAAATGCAACAGAGAGATCACTGGCAAAACGGCAGTGAGAAGCAGGAATTGCATGCGCGAAGATTTATCGAGCAGTTTTCGATATTTTCCCTGAGTTTTATGACAGGTTTGCTGTGGAAACGTGAAAAGGGTGCTGTGATCACGATAGGAAGAATACGCCTATACAACAGATGAGGCTGCTGTGGGCTTGCAGATTCATTCGTTCTTTGTCAGGGATAAAAAACGTAAAATTCGTTTTTTAAATGGTTTGGATGCGCGCATTTATGCTCTTCTGATGGTGTGTCAAAAGGGGTGAGACATAGGAAAAACATAGAACCGGCAAACCGAAGGAGGATTCACAAGAAAGCGAACAGAAACAAATAGACAAAGAGGAGGATTTTCAATGAGAACAATCAAAGGACAACACCGACTGCTATCCCTCCTGCTGACGGCGTGCATGGTGTGCGCTCTGCTGTTCACTGGCTGGACGGGCACGATGCAGACGGTAAACGCGCAGACTCCGGAGGGATTTGCCGGCGGCAGCGGCACGGCAGCCGATCCGTGGCTGGTCGAAACGGCGGAACAACTCGACCTTTTGCGGAACTATTTGGACGTCGCGAATCAGGATAAGCATTTCAGACTGACAAACGACATTGACCTGGGCCCCTATCTGGCTGCCGGTGGAGCTGGCCATGACAAATGGGGTGAACTAGGCTGGGAGCCGATCGGAAAGATGGATGGGTCCTCCAAAACCTCCACCCGCTTTTACGGTACGCTCGACGGAAACGGGTACGCGGTGAACAACCTCTGGATCTCCCGTCCAGAGGAAAACAGTGCCGCGCTGTTTGGCTACACTTGTGAAGCAGTCATTGCCAATCTCGGTGTCACCGTTGCCGAGAATAGACGCATCCAGGGCCGGCAGTATACCGCCGGGCTGATCGGATACCAATGGGACGGAAGCGTGTCCAACTGCTCGCTCAGCGGCACGGTCGAAGGCTACACCATGACAGGCGGTCTGGTCGGATACCTGTACGGCGGAAAGATTGAAAACAGCCTCGCTTACGGACAGGTAACCGGGACCAATGCTCAAACGGGCGGCCTGGTTGGCGGCACGCAGATGGATGCCGTCGTCACCGGTAGCGTTTCCTACTGCGATGTTACCGGAACTGAGCAGACGGGCGGTCTGGTCGGTGCCGCGGTTGGGGTGAACGGAGAAACCGGAAGCAGGTTCCACGGTTGTTCTGCGTTCGGAGCTGTGGTAGGGACCAATGAGACCGGCGGCTTGATCGGACGAAAAGAGTATGGCAGCGTGAGCGAATGCTTTGCCGACTGCGCCGTTGAGGGCCAACAATATGTCGGCGGTTTATTCGGCGCCGTGAGTACCCAGCTTTCCAATTGCTACGCCGCAGGCAGCACGACCGGAACGGCTGCAAGATATACCGGCGGGCTGATCGGCAGGGCAAGCGGCGGATATACGTTTGAGAACTGCTATGCGGTTGGGTTGGTCACAGGCGGAAACGGCGGCTTTGCCGGCGACGTTGCCAGCTATATCACTCTGAAGGACTGCTTCTTTGACACGCAGGCCACCGGACAAACGCAGGGCGTGGCAAGCAATGCCACAAAAGCCGGTGTGACGGGCAAAGCCACGGCTGATCTGAAAAAACAGGCCACTTTTACAAATTGGGATTTTACTGGCGTTGACGGGGCGGCCCCTGTGTGGTTCCTCGTGGAGAATGAAACCTATCCACTGCTCTTTTCACAGGTTTCCTCGGGAGGGGACGGTTCTCAAGCGAATCCCTATCTGATTACCACCCCGGCACAGCTCGATCACATTCGGCAGTTTTTAGGGGACACCTATCAGGATACCCATTGGAAGCTGGGAAATGACATTAATCTAGAGTACTACAGCGCCGCTGTGTGGGGCAATGAGGGCTGGAACCCGATTGGAACAACTCAGGCTTCTTTCACAGGCACGCTGGATGGCAACGGGAAGGTCGTCAGCGGGTTGTGGCTCAACCGCACCGCTGACAACTATACCGGGCTGTTCCGCTCTTTAGCGGGAACCGTCCGGAATATGGGGCTGGTCATCGGCGATGGCGGGGTGAACGGCAAAGGCTATGTCGGCGGCTTGACCGGCTTGCTGGGCGGCGGAATGGTCAGCGGCGTTTATGTAACCGGCGGAGTCAACGGCAGCATTTGCGTTGGCGGGATCAGCGGCAATCTGCTGAACGCTACGATACAGGATTGCTACACCAACGTAAAGATTACGGCGGCAACCGATTTCGGCGGCGGTATAACCGGGCAGATGATAAACGGTCAAATGATAAATTGCTACGCATCTGGAACGGCCGCAGGCGAAAATACTGCGGGATTGGTAGCAAACAACGTTACGGGAACGGTAAGTCACTGTTTCTATGAAAACAGCACGGGGCTGACAGGGCCTGGAACGGGATTATCTGCGGACGATCTGATGAAAAAATCCACGTTTACAAACGAAGGATGGGATTTCTCAAATGCCTGGGGCATGTATACTGCACAGGACAACGAAACCGGGTACGGGTATCCCTATTTGAAAACGGTCGACAACCACATTCTCATCACTCCGGCAGACAGTCAAAAGGTTTATGATGGTGCCGAGGTGACGGAAGCTCCGGCATGGAGCGCGTCGCCCGTCGCGAATTATAAGCCGAATCAATCTGCGATTTCCGGCGCCGCCGCCTTTGCGACCGCGCCCAAAGCCGTCGGGAGCTATCCAGTCACAGCTGGTACGCTTGATTTAAACAACCCTTATTACCAGATATCGTTCAAAAACGATGTGCGGTATGAGATTACCGCAAAGCCGCTTACCGTCACCGGCACGACTGTGGCGGACAAGACCTATGACGGGGGTCTGACAGCAACGGTCAGCAATGCCGGCAGGCTCAATGGAGCGGTGAATCATGATGAAGTAGGCTTTACCGTCTCCGCCGTTTTTCGGGACGCAGCTGTCGGAGCCAGCAAGCATGTCGACCTGACCTACGCTCTGACCGGGAAGGATGCGAAAAATTACACCCTGCCCTCCACAGGAACCGCGACCGCCGCGATTGGGCAAGCGGAGCCCTCCATTCGCTTGGAAGCGGAGCCCGTCGCCTCGGCTGTATACGGTGAAAACAACGTTGCACTGACAGCGACTGTCACCGGCATTGCTGCAGAGAGCATGATCGGCAGCGTCCAGTTTAAAGTCAATGATCAAGAGATCGGTGTCGTCCCTCTGGGGGAAAATGGAACAGCGGCATGGACAGGCACGCTGGACGCGGGTGAAGCGTACACCCTGACCGCCGTTTATTCAGGCGGCGGTAACTACGCGCCGGCAGAAACTTCCATCACCGATTATGACGTTCTTAAAGCGGCCCAAACGATTCCTTCTATTGTCGAAGGCGGCCAATCAAAGACCTACGGGGATGCCCCCTTTGTACTCAACGCAACCGGCGGTGAAAGCACCGGCAACTATCTTTGGAACAGCAGCAATCCTTCTGTTGTCACAGTGGACGGCAATGGGCTCGTCACGATTGTCGGAGCGGGCACAGCGGATATCACAGTTCAAAAAGCGGGCGACGGTAATTATAACGAGTCCTTTGCGAGCGAGGCAGTCACTGTGACGGTGAATCCCAAATTCCTGACCATTTCAGTCTCTGCGGACAACAAAGTATATGATGGCTCTATTACCGCAACCTTGAACATCAGTGGTTTGCAGGGCATTGTAGGCAATGACGAGGTTTTCGTAGAAAATGCGAATGCGAACGGAACATTTGACACAAAAAATGCAGGGTCGGGCAAAATGGTGAACATTCCTGTCCTGATCTTAGCCGGCGTGGATGCCGGCAACTATGTCCTGGTTCAGCCGGGCGCCACCACAGCCGATATTACGGAAAAGCCCTTGATCGTAAGCGGTGTTACCGTGAGTGACAAAATATTCGACGGCACGACAGGGGCAGCCGCGTGCGGTGGTAAACTGGAGGGCGTGGTGAACGGAGATGAGGTTGGCTTTACCGTCACAGCGGAATTCCAGAGCACAAATGCCGGACAGAATAAAACTGTCGACTTGACCTATGCCCTGACTGGGAAGGACAAGGAGAATTACAGCCTGCCTTCCGCGGGAACCACAACCGCAACCATAAAGAAAGCCGACGCAGCCATTACTGAAAAGCCAACTGCCGCGAATCTCTATCAGGGCGAGACATTGTCCGGTTCAGCTCTTACCGGCGGTACGGCAAGCGTTCCGGGCGCGTTCGTCTGGAGCAATCCAGACGAACGCGTGAACACAACCGACGTATACCAGATCACCTTCCAGCCGGAGGACGCGGGCAACTACAATGCCGCCGTTGCTGATGTGGAAGTGACCGTGCTTGACAAATCCGTTCTGGACGAGCTTATTGAGGCTGCGAATGCGGTTCGAAACAGCGCGGTGATCGGAATCGGCGACGGGGAATATCTGCAGAGTGCGGTCGACGCATTCTCAACTGCGATTGCACAGGCGCAATCCGTCAGCGAAAAAGTTGCGGCCGATCAAACAAAGGAACGCATTGACAGCGCTGTCCAACAGCTTCAAAAAGCCATGGACGCGTTCCAGGCAAACGTGATGGACAAAAGCCAGCTGACCGATACGGTGAAAGAGGCTGAGAGTCTGTTGAAGGATGCTGGAATCGGCAGCGAGGCGGGCCTTTATCCGCAAAATGCCGTTGACAAACTCAAGCAAGCAGTTGATCAGACGAATGAAATACTGACCAAAACGGGCGTAACACAAGCTGAGCTCGACAAAGCGACAGACGAGCTACGAGCGGCAATAGACCTCTTTCAGCGCAGTGTCAATCAAGAACTCCCTGTTCCGCCAACAACCAGTGCCAACACCGACCTTTGGCTGATGATGCTGGGTATGACGGCAGCGCTGGGTTCGGCTCTCTTACTTACAAAACGCAGAAAATTAAGAAGATAGGGGTTATAAAAACAGAATATAGCCCGCTATGGGATTATGAAATGAACTGTCTGTCCTTTGCGCTTTCAGTTATGACCAGTTTATGTTCTACTCTTCAATTGTGGATAGTTGTTTGCATCTGTTGGCTCAGAGGTTTATGAACAGCCATCCGGTAGAGCATACGGCTGTTAACCGCGTTGTCGTTGGTTCCGACCCAACAAAGCCATCAAGCCCTGCAAATGCAAGTTTGCAGGGCTTGCTTATTTAAGATTAAAAAGAAAATATATCGTACCGGCTCGAACGGTTATACAATTAAAGGGACCTGCTACATAGCCGGTATTTTGGTCGGAAGATGGGGAAACCTAACGTGGATTACAACTTATACCTCATAGAAATACTCAATTGGGGGATCTTTATGATAACCGTATGTTTGCCAGGTACCGGCGGGATGCTACCGTTGCCTCAGCGGTGGCTGTCCTGCTGCTGGATTGAACATCAGGGAGGCGCCCTGTTGATCGACTGCGGAGAAGGCACACAGATCTCCCTGCGAGAGGCTGGCTGCAAGCTGAGCCATTTGAAGATGGTCCTAATCACTCATTTCCACGCCGACCATGTCATGGGGCTGCCAGGGCTGCTGCTCTCGCTGGGGAACACCGGGTACACAAAGTCCTTGTGTATCGCGGGCCCGCCGGGTCTTGAAAAACTACTGTCCGCACTTTTGGTGGCCGCGCCTCTGCCCTTTCCTCTGACAGTGACAGAACTCTTACCGGGCGACGCGCTGCCCGGCTGGAAGGGACTGACCATGACCTGCCGAGCGCTAGACCACGGGATACCCTGCTACGGTTGGCGTGTGGACGTCGCACGCAAACCGGTTTTCAACCTCAAAAAGGCAAAACAGCTCCACATCCCGCAGCAGTATTACCGAACACTTCACACTGGAGAAGCGGTTACACTGGAGGACGGTCGGCTAATTCTGCCCGAACAGGTGTTAGATGGGGCGCGTGAACCGATTGTCGTTAGCTATTCCACGGATACCCGCCCGGTGAAGGCTGTGGAAGAGCTAGGAAGAAACGCCGGGCTAATGATCGCAGAAGGGCTTCATGGGGACAACGACCAAATCGAAAAAGCCCATAAAAAGGGGCATATGGTGTTCTCAGAGGCCGCTCGACTGGCACAGCGGGCCGGAGCGAAGCGTCTCTGGCTCACTCATTACAGCCCTGCGCTTACCGATCCTCAAGCAGTGGTGACCTTTGCTGAGGAGTGGTTTCCCGGATCTGTCGCGGCGCATGACGGTATCCGGCTAGAATTGGGATAAAGAAGCATTGCAGATGAAGTATGCCCGCGTCAGTAGCGGGTAACTTTTTTTATCAATGATTTCCAGCAGCGAATCGCCACAGACAAATCGCGCACCTCACTGTATGGGGTGCGTTTTGTTTTGCACCCGCGCTTAGACGGGTATCTTTTTTGCTCCCCGCTTTTCGCTTCTTATTTATCCTTTACACCATTATCGTGTCATACATTTCATAGTCATCTCGACACGCGTGTCTAGCCGCATATCCGTCTCCAACTTCCCTCTTTTTGACAAAGATCTCTCAAATTCATCACGCAGCTGCTTGCCAGTATCCGGAAATATGATACAATAAAAGGGACAAAAACCATATTAGGGTGAGACAATTGAAAATCAACGACTTTATCTTTCGATTTCGGGGTAACGGTGTTATCAGCAACGCGGGAATTTGCCGGGTAAGAACCTTTTTAAACGCTGCTTGTGAAGTTTATGTCGTGCTCAGTGAGTTGAATGAAAATCCATCCACATCGGTGACCAACGCGGTTGAACTGCTGGTTTCGGAACTGATCCATCAGCAAAAGATCCCGGCACAGGCAAAGATTTTAGAGCATTATCCAAAATGCACGTGGTTTGCCGAACGCTTTGATCTGGTTACCTTTGACCAACATAACCAGCCGTCCTGGCGCAGCGTCTCTTTTGCTTTTGTAAAAAAGGCGCTGGAATGTTCCGATGCGGAATTTGACGACTATCAAAAAGACAAACGCGTCCAAAAAGAAATCCAGAACGCACTAAACGGGATCCCGAAGATTGAAAAATTCGAATACGTGGAGCCCTTCGAGATTACCGAACGCAGGCTTGCCATCCTACAAGACCAGCACAGCATCGAGGATGTTAAAAAGCTGCTGGATACTTATCCTTCTGAAAGGGAGCTATCCACATTTATAAAACAGGATATGTCGCTGCTGGCAGAATGTTATGCATGTCCCAGCGAAGAATACATAGGTTTCGCAGAGTTTCCCGTGGGCAATGGAAGGGTGGATTTTGCTCTGTTTACCGGTCGTTCCAGAATGAATGTGTACCTTATTGAACTCAAGGGAGCACAGGACAACCTGTGCAGGCAGAATCATTATCATGAATTTCGGTCAAGCATCCAGGAAGGACGCGGACAGTTGATCCAGAGGGCAATGTGGTGCAATCAAAATTACGAGAAGTTCCGGCTGTTTGTTCACCAAGTTTTAAAAGAGGTAAAAAACGGACGGCGTCCTTACCATGCGTTCTTGGGCCCGAAATACCGGCTTGAAGTGGACCCAAATAAGGACGTAAGGATTTGCTATGTTTTAATCGGCGGCAGGACAGGCAACGACTTGTCCGACAGTCAGAAGCGTCACGCAGAGGATTTGGCGGTGCATCCTGACATGCAAACCGAGACATGGGACAGCTGGGTCAATAAGCTCACACGCGGACGTCCATAAAGGGAACAGGCCGGCAATGCGGGGGGTCTCTGACGAGTCTACCGCCCGAACCATTCGGAGAACTGCAACAAAACGGTATTTGTTTTCCTTTCGACCACGGAACGGAGCAATTTGCCGTTTGGGAGAGAGTGGTCCAGGCAGTATGAACGCTGTGGCAGAGAAGGGGTACGATAACGGTGCACAAAGCATCGGACAAAGCTGACCTACCGGGTGCAGGAAACTGTGTTTGAAATGCGGAGGCTGCGCATACGCGTTTTTAATTAACGTATTCAATATGGCAATGAGGATGTACGAAAACGGCCGCCCGCAGAAAATGGGGGGCGGACGGTTATGTCCACCCCCTCTAAACTTTAAACAAAAAATAGATCGATATTGCACGATGAGATAAAGGTTATATTCGTATTCGCTTCATTCGCAAGTACGATCATACCGTACTCATTTCTTATAACCGTTCCCACTGATGGAGTTTGCGTGCTTGTTCCTATATTCGCGTTAGCTCCGACAGGCAAAAGAGAACGAATGGTTGCTTCGCAATCCGCGCAACAGTCCGTCGGAGCGGGAACCGGTTCCGGCAAATAAGCAATGGCCTCATTATACGTTGCATTGTTGATTTGAATCGTGTCGATATTACATATAGACAAATACTGCGCGAAATTCTGAGGATTTGTCACTTCAAATATTCCGGTACGTCCATTTGGGCCTAATATCAAAGAGCCAGGACGGCCAACTATTGCATCACCACTCTCCAAAGTGATCAATAAATCATTATTTGGATATAGAGCGATAATTTGTTGGATAATATTTGTCATTTGCTCTTTGCAGCCACAATTGGCAAAATTCGTATTACCGGCAGGACCAGTTGGGCCGGTGGCTCCGGTCGCGCCGGTAGCTCCGGTCGGGCCAGTGGCTCCAGTCGCGCCGGTAGCACCTGTCGGGCCGGTGGCGCCCGTTGGGCCGGTGGTTCCTGTTCCAGAGGCGCCGGTCGGGCCAGTCACACCAGCAGGGCCAGGTGCACCGGTGGCTCCGGTCGAACCGGTCGAGCCAGTGGCTCCAGTGGGGCCAGTGATCCCTTGAGGAATGATAAAATCGAGGACATGTTCCGGCCCGCCCGTGACATCGCGCACCTCCGCATTAGCGCCGGGCGCCGCGGTAACGGTGCTGCGGATGACAATGGTATCCGCAGAGCTATCTCCCGCAGGGCCGGTTGGGCCGGGAGGGCCGGGAGGACCCGGAATGAAACAAGGCTGACAAACAGGCTGGCAGGGATTACAGGGACCAGGACAGCCGCAGTCGCCATTGTAAATATGCAAAATGAAGACCTCCTTGCAATCGCTTCGGGGAAAGGCTTCCCCACGGCCAGTATATGCCGGGCGGCTTTCGGATGCGCGGACGAATTCGACACGGGTTGCCTTGTCTGATACAATAGAATGTATCTGTACCGAAGTTTGACGCTGGGAGGCCGCTATGTATAAAATCCTGATTGTGGAAGACGAGCACACCATTGCAAACGCCATCGAACAGCATTTGGCCAAGTGGGGCTTTGAGGTCAAACAAGTGACGGATTTCGGCAGGGTGCTGGAGGAATTTGCCGCCTTTTCTCCGGAGCTGGTGATTCTCGATATTCTCCTTCCCTACTACAATGGGTATCATTGGTGCGGGGAAATCCGCAAGTGCTCCAAAGTTCCGATTCTTTTTCTTTCCTCCGCAAGCGACAACATGAATCTGGTCATGGCCATCAACATGGGCGGGGACGACTTCATCCCAAAGCCTTTTGACCTGGACGTGCTCACCGCCAAGGTTCAGGCCCTGCTGCGAAGAACCTATTCCTTTGGCGGGACCGGGATCCTTATGGAACACAAGGGCGTCATTTTAAACCTGGGCGACGGGTCCCTTTCCTATGAGGGCAGCACCATGGAGCTGACCAAAAACGAACTGAAAATCCTGCAGCTGCTGTTTGAACGAAAAGGGCAGGTCGTCTGCCGGGAGGACATTATGAAGAGGCTCTGGGATTCGGACAGCTTTATCGACGACAACACGTTGACGGTCAACGTCACACGCCTGCGCAAAAAGCTCTCGGAAGCGGGGCTTTCCTCCCTGATCAAGACCAAAAAGGGCGTGGGCTACCTGGTGGAGGGATAAATGGAACGAAAGGGCTTTGGGCCGGTGATGGCGGCGTATCTGAAAGCACGGTACCGGGTAATCGTGGGATTTCTTTTGTTTCTCGTGCTTTTCTGGTCTTTGTTTTTCCTTCTGCACCTTCCTTATGACGCGGTTTTGTACGGGAGTGCCGTTACTCTGGCCGGGGGGCTTTTGTACGGCGGGTATGACTTATCCAAGTTTTTAAGCCGCCACCGGCTGCTTACTTTGCTGCGCGAAGAAATCACCGTTAGCCTCGACCGGCTTCCCCCGCCCCGCACCCTGCTCGAAGAGGACCACCAGGCGCTGATACGGACCTTGTTCGACGACCGGGCGAGACAGATTTCCAAGGCGGACGCCGCCTATCAGGACCGGATGGAATACGACACCCTCTGGGCTCACCAGATCAAAACGCCCATTGCCGCCATGCGTCTGGTTCTTCAAGGAATGCCGCCGACTCAGGCACGGGTGGAGCTCGAGCAGTCTCTCTTTCAAATCGAGCAGTATGTGGAGATGACGCTGCATTATCTGCGCCTGCAAAACGACGCGAGTGACCTGCTTTTAAAACGCGTACCCCTCTTCCCCATGGTGCGCGGGGCGGTCAAAAAGTATTCCATGACCTTTATCCGCAAGAACATTTCTCTGCACCTGACCGAGACGCCCTGCACGGTGCTGACCGATGAGAAATGGTTCACCTTTGTGCTCGAGCAGCTGCTGTCCAACTCCCTCAAATACACCCCGTCCGGCGGGAGCATCTCCATCTACCTGGACCCGCAGGAGGACAAATCCCTTGTCATCGAGGACACCGGCATTGGCATCCGGCCCGAGGATGTGCCCCGGGTCTTTGAAAAGGGGTTTACCGGCTATAACGGGCGGATGGATAAAAAGTCCACGGGGCTCGGATTATATCTGTGCCAGCAGACGCTCAAAAAGCTTTCCCACCGCATCTTTCTTTCCTCCCAGGTGGGAAAAGGCACGCGCATCAAAATCGACCTGAGCGAAGCGACCTTCCCAATCGAATAGAGAATCTTACCGAAGTGTAAGACTGTGAAAAGAAATGTAAGCCAAATCGATGGCAGCGCATTTCTTTTTTTCTTATACTAAAAACAGATTTCAAACAGGAGGTCGGTTTTATGCCGTTACTGGAAGTTAAGAATCTCAAAAAAATCTATACCACCCGCTTCGGCGGCAATCAGGTCCAGGCGCTGGAAAACGTCTCCTTCACGGTGGAGGAGGGCGAATATGTGGCGATTATGGGCGAGTCCGGCTCGGGAAAGACCACTTTGCTCAACATTCTCGCTTCCCTGGACAAGCCCACCAGCGGCGAGGTGCTTTTAAACGGACGGGACATTGTGGGCATCAAGGACAAGGAGCTGGCCGCTTTCCGGCGGGAGCATCTGGGCTTTGTGTTCCAGGATTTTAACCTGCTCGATACCTTCTCGGTGCAGGATAACATTTTTCTGCCGTTGGTTTTGTCCGGCAAGTCCTATCCCGAAATGAGCCGGCGCCTGGCCCCTATCGCCGAAAAGCTGGAGATCACGGATATCTTGGGAAAGTACCCGTATGAGGTATCCGGCGGGCAAAAGCAGCGCGCGGCGGTGGCCAGGGCTCTGATTACCCATCCCCAGCTCGTCCTGGCCGACGAGCCAACCGGCGCACTGGATTCCAAGGCGGCGGCCCATTTGCTTCACCTTTTCTCCGACATCAACCGTTCCGGTCAAACCATCCTGATGGTCACCCATTCCACCATGGCCGCCAGCCATGCGGGACGGGTGCTGTTCATCAAGGACGGCATGGTGTTTCACCAGATTTACCGGGGAGCCATGTCCAACGAAGAGCTGTACCAGAAGGTGTCCGACACGCTGACGGTGCTGACCACGGGGGGTGGCGGTCTTGCGTAAGCTCTTTTACCCGAAGCTGGCGGTCACCAACCTCAAAAAGAACCGCAGCACCTATTTTCCCTATATGCTCACCTGCATCGTCTCCATCGCCACCTTCTACACCATGTATTCCATTGCGGACAATCCGGGCCTTGCCGAAATGCCGGGCACCGCGGCTTTAACTTCTATTTTATGGCTGGGCACGATCATCATCGCCCTTTTTTCCGCCGCTCTTCTTTTCTACACCAACAGCTTTCTCATCAAACGGCGCAAAAAGGAGCTGGGCCTTTACAGCATCCTTGGAATGGAGAAACGCCACATCGTCAAAACCCTGTTTTTTGAGACGCTGTTCATTTCCGTGCTTTGTATTGCGCTGGGGCTTCTGGTGGGCGCCTTGATTTCCAAGCTGTTGTTTTTGATTCTGCTTTACCTGCTCAACTTAGCGACCCCTATTGTCTTCACCCTCTCCTGGGGCGGCATGGGCGTCACCGCCATTCTGTTCGCCTGCATCTTTTTGCTGACGCTGCTGACAAACTTCTGGCAGATTCACATGGCTAACCCCATTTCCCTTTTAAAAGGCGGGCAGACGGGAGAAAAGGAGCCCAAGTCTTCCTGGCTGTTGACTCTCATCGGCCTTCTGGCTCTGGGAGGCGGTTACGCCATTGCACTGACCGTCCAGTCTCCTCTGGACGCGCTGCTTCTCTTTTTCCTGGCGGCGCTGCTGGTCATCATCGGCACCTTTGCCCTCTTCACCTCCGGCAGCATCGCGCTTTTAAAGCTTCTGCGGCGCAACAAGCGCTTTTATTACAAACCGAAAAACTTCATCTCGGTTTCCGGGATGATTTACCGCATGAAGCAAAACGCCGTGGGCCTTGCCAACATCTGCATCCTCAGCACCATGGTGCTGGTGGTCATCTCCACTACTGTTTCTCTGTACCTGGGGCAGGAGCGGATGCTCGACGAACGCTTTCCCATGGACGTAACGGTGCAGTGCGCCGACAGCCAAGAGCAGATCGACGCGGTGCATCTGGCCATCCGCACACAGCAGGAAACAAGCGGCGTGCAGGTGACCGAGTGTTATGACTACCGCTGCTTTCAATACGTGGGTTTTTCCCAGCAAAACATGATTCTTTCCGACGTGCCCGGCGATTTCCAGGGGAACGCCACCAACTACATCAGCAACGTGACCCTGATCCCGCTTTCGGATTATAACCGCATGGAAGGCAAGAGCGAAACCCTCGACAAAGACGAAGCCCTGATCTTCACCCGTGCGGGCCGGTTCGGCAGCCAGACGCTGTGGATCGACGAGCGGGAATTTTCCGTAAAGGAAGAGCTCGACGCCTTTGTGCTGCGGGAAAAGGTGGATCAGGTCCCGCAAAACAGCTTCTTTGTCATCCTGGCGGACATGGACGTGATAAACGACATCCTCGCTTCCTATCCGCAGGAGGAGGCGCCCGCCACCATCGACCACGTCACCACCTTTAATATCAGCGGAAGCGACGAGGCCACCGCAGCGTTCTCCGCCGACCTGCGCCAGGCGTGCAGAACAGCGATTCCCGGTGTCTGGGTGGACAGCCGGGAACTCAGCCGGGAGGACTGGTACTCCACCTTCGGCGGCTTCTTGTTCCTGGGCCTGTTCCTGGGGATGCTCTTTATGATGGCCATGGTGCTCATCATCTACTATAAGCAGATTTCCGAAGGGTACGACGACCACGGCCGATTTACCATCATGCAGAAGGTGGGCATGAGCAAGCAGGAGGTCAAGAAAACCATCCACAAGCAGATTCTCATGGTGTTTTTCCTGCCGCTGCTTTTCGCCTGTGTGCACATTACGGTGGCGTTCCCGGTCATATCCAAGCTGCTGCTTATTTTCAACATGACGGACACCACCCTCAACCTGGTGTGCACCATCCTGACCGTGCTGTTCTTCGCTATCGTCTACGCCATCGTCTATTCCCTGACCGCCCGGACCTATTACCGGATCATTCAGGAAAAATAACCGGGGATAAGGGGGGAGTTTGGATGCTCGGTACGATTTTTCTCATTCTTTCCATCCTGGCCTTGGGCTCGCTTGCCATCTCGGTTATCGCCGGAGCGTTTGCCGGCGGGTTCGCGGGCGTGACGCGAAACGGCAAGTGGTCCATCGCTTCGCTGGTCATCTATATCATTTTCTTTTCTCTGTATATCATTGTGACCTATCTGGTTTGAGAAAAAGAGCGTCTGTTGCCCCGATCGGCAACGGACGCTCTTTTGTTTGCATCAGGTTGATTATCCGGTATCCGGTCCGGGCAACGGCGGTTTGAGAAAGGGCCGGTGTCTTCCCATAGGCGCTCTTTTCAAACCACAGCCGCTCACCGGATACAAAAAGCCCGGCGCCGTTTGTTGGCGCCGGGCCGTTTCCCAAGCAGCTCTTTTACGTTTTTTTGATAAACTCGGTTTTGCACACCGGGCAGGTGATGCAGATTTTCCCTTTTCCCTTGGGGACGCGCAGGGTATTCTTGCAATTGGGGCACTTATAATACCGATGGGTCTTCCTTCCCTTGAGCCGGTTCTTCACCCGGCGAAACCAGGCCGGGATCGGACGCCACACCTTCAAAAACGCGTCGTTTTCCTTGGCGCGCCGGTACTGGTTGCGCGAAAACATGCGAAAGACGCAGAATGCCAGGGGAATCAGCGCGAGGATCACCAGAAGATACGTGGTGAAGTTCCCCACCATCGCCAGCACAAACCAGGTAATCATCAGGGCAAACCCCAGCTGGTCCAAGCCATGACGCCCCATCATAAAGTTCCCAAACCAATTCATTTCCGACCGCTCCGTTTCTCATAATCTAATCCGAGCAGCGCCGCACTCTGCTTGCTGATTAAGAGGATATTATAACAAAGCTGTCTGGGTAAAACAACCACTATTCTGAAAACTTTCTATGGACAAATCCTTCTGACCAATTAGGACACCGCTTCCCGGAGCACCCGATCCTCCTCAATCCTGCCGTCGTGGATGCGCACGGTGCGTTTGGCGGACTGGGCGATGCCGTTGTCATGGGTGATGAGGATGATGGTATGCCCCGCCTGGTTGAGGGAGGTGATGGCGGAAAGCACCTCGGCGCCGGAAGCGGAGTCCAGGTTGCCGGTGGGCTCGTCGGCCATGATGATGGGCGGCCGGGCGGCGATGGCGCGGGCGATGGCCACCCGCTGCTGCTGGCCGCCGGACATTTGAGCCGGGCGGTGATGCATGCGGTTTTGCAGGCCCACCTGACGCAGAGCATCGGTTGCCATGCGGCGGCGCTCGGTTTTCTCGATGCCTCGGTAAATTAAGGGCAATTCCACGTTTTCCAGGGCGTTTAGGCTGCTGATGAGGTTAAAGCCCTGGAAAATAAAGCCGATCTGACGGTTGCGGATGTCGCTCAAGGCCCCGTCGTTTAGGTGAAAGACGTTGTTTCCATTGAGATAGTATTCCCCGCTGGTGGGCCCGTCGAGACAGCCGAGAATGTTCATCAGAGTGGACTTCCCCGAGCCGGACTGGCCGACGATGGCGACGAATTCCCCGGCGGCGATCTGCAGATTCACCCCGTCGAGGGCACGCACCTCGTTTTCCCCGGCGTTATAGATTTTATAAATGTTTCTCAGGTCGATCAGATAGGATTCCATGATGCATCTCTCCTAAGCGCAGTTTGTTTTCCTTAGTATGTCCCGGCAAATGTCCTTTCACGTATTTTACGACCTATTTCGGTAAAACTATTTTTCGCAACGCATTTATTTTACTCCAAAAGGGATGTGACTGAATCTTGAATCTGACGCAAACAGAATATTCGAACATGACGGACAAGGCTTCGCCTCCGTCTAAATTTCTTCGCAATTCCATTTTAGCCTTTGTGGTGGGCGGCGCGATCTGCGTGATCGGGCAGGCGCTCATCAACCTGTGGTCCATGGTGCTGCCCGAGGACGACGCGAAAATCGCCGCCTCGTGCTCCCTGATCTTCCTGGCCGCGTTATTTACGGCGCTGGGCCTTTACTGCAAGCTGGCAAACTACGCGGGCGCGGGCACGCTGGTGCCCATCACCGGGTTTGCCAACTCCATCGCGGCAGCGGCCATCGAGTTCAAAAGCGAGGGGCTCATTCTGGGCACCGGCGTGAAAATGTTCATCATCGCGGGACCGGTGCTGGTGTACGGCCCGGTGGCGGCGGTGCTTTACGGCATCATCGCGTGGCTGCTGCGGCTGTTTGTATAGGAGGGGCGACACATGGCGACAAGAGCGGGCAAAAACACACTCATGATGCAGAATAAGCCCTGCATCTCCGGCTTTGCGGCGGTGGCGGGCAAAAAGGAAGGGGAAGGCCCCCTGGCCCGGCGGTTCGATAAGCTCTATGAGGACACCCATCTGGGCCAGACCACCTGGGAAAAGGCGGAGAGCACCATGCAGGGCGAGGTGGTAAACCTGGCTTTGGGCAAGGCGAACCTGACCGCGGGCGACTTGCAGCTGATTCTGGCGGGCGACCTTCTCAACCAGTGCATCAGCTCCACCTACGGGTTAAGGGAGCTCAATGTGCCGATGCTGGGGCTGTTCGGCGCGTGCTCGACGATGGCGCTGTCCCTGGGGACGGGGGCGGTACTGGTGGAGAGCGGCGCGGTGCAAAACTGCGCGGCGGTGACCTCCTCGCACTTTTGCACGGCGGAGCGGCAGTTCCGCTATCCGCTGGACTATGGCGGACAGCGGGCCCCCACCTCCCAGTGGACGGCCACGGCGGCGGGCAGCACGGTGCTGACCCCCGGCGGGAACACAGGCGTTCCCAGCGTGCAGGCGGTGACCTTCGGCAAGATTGTGGACATGGGCATCACCGACATGAACAACATGGGCAGCGCCATGGCCGGCGCGGCGGCGGACACGATTACCAATTTCTTTACCGATACCGGCAAAACGCCGGACGACTTCGACATGGTGCTCACCGGCGATTTAAGCCAGGTGGGAAGCGATTTGATGAACCAGATTCTAGTTCGCAGCCAAATCGAGCTCAAGGAAAAACACGCCGACTGCGGCCTGCTCATTTACGACAGGGAAACCCAGGATGTGGCGGCAGGCGGCTCGGGCTGCGGCTGCTCGGCGGCGGTGCTGTGCTCGTATGTGTTACAGGAAATGCAAGCGGGGAATCTGAAGAACGTGCTGTTCGTAGGCACGGGGGCGCTCATGTCCCCCACCAGCGTGCAGCAGGGGGAAAGCATCCCCGGCATCGCGCACGCGGTGTGGATCACCGGCTGCTAGCCGCTTGAGGGAGGGAATATTACAATGGATATGTTTATGGAATATTTGAAAGCCTTTCTGGTGGGCGGCGCTTTGTGCCTCATCGGGCAGCAGCTCATCGACCGCACGAAGCTGACCCCGGCGCGGATTCTGGTGGGCTACGTGGTGGCCGGCGTCATCCTGACCGCGGTGGGCCTGTACGGGCCGCTGGTGGAATGGGCAGGCGCAGGCGCGACGGTGCCTCTGAGCGGCTTCGGGTACCTGCTGGCAAAGGGCGTGGAGGAAGGCATCCGGGAGCACGGGCTTCTGGGCGCGCTGACCGGGCCGTTTACGGCGGCGGCCGGAGGCGTTATGGCGGCGATACTGTTCGGCCTGCTGGCGGGGCTTGTGGGAAAATCCCACGACAAGTCCTAACGAAAACGGAAAAAGGGCGGGAATTCCCGCCCTTTTCTTATGGGTCTGCCAGGTTTCGGATGGAGACGCCGTTTGCACGGCAACAGTTTACAGTGTACCAGGTTCCGCCGGAGGTTTTGGTCAGGTAGCACAGGCAATGGCCGCTATTCTCGGCTAGATACCGATTTCGGCGGTGCATACACCCGGGGTCATACTCTTGGGCGGTATAAACCACCTTATCCGCCTGCTTGAGAATCGCTTCATAACGAAGCCGGTCCTCTTCCCTCCACCGGGCTGCCTGGTTCTTACAGGGAAGGACCAGAATCAGGCGAAGCGCGGGATGGACCGGGCGCAGACGCAGGACGGCTTCGGCCGCCAGGGTATCGAATCCCAGCGCGCCGCCCGCTCCAAAAAAGCGTACCCCCTGGGCGAGCAGGCGGAGGATTTCCTCTTCCAGCCGCTGCTCAAGGGCCGGGATGGCCTTCTTGGGCAGCATCCGGTGGCCGGTAAAACAGCAGGTTTGTTCTCGCATGGTCATCTAGATCAACTCTTTCGAGTTGATTATATCACACAATCCGCAGAAGTCAACTCATTTGAGGTAATCTTTTTAATCGAAATGAGTTAGCTTTAACTTAACTCATAACAGTTAGGATGATTTCATGCGTATTGGTACGGCAGTCAAAGAACGAATCTTGCAGCTTTGTGAAGAAAGAGACCTAACCGTAAACCGCTTAGGGACGATTAGCGGCGTCACACAATCTACCATCAACAATATTGTCAGCGGACGCAACAAAAGCACAACGGTTTCCACGATTAAAAAACTATGCGATGGCTTGGAAATTACTATTATTGAATTCTTTGATGACCCACTTTTTGAAAATCTGGAACAGGAAATAAAATGAATTCCTCAAAAAGGGCCCCAGAAGGGAGGCTATTGTCCTCCCTTCTGGGGCCCTTTTGTTGCGGCGGCATATTTTCACCCGCCAAATGCGAATATTTGTTCGAATTCTCTTGACTAGAACATATGTTTTATCGTATACTATCCTCATAAGGAGGGATTTCTTTGGACCTGTTCGACAAGCTCAAAATTCTCACCGACGGCGCCAAATACGACGTGGCCTGCACCTCCAGCGGCGTGGACCGGGAAAATGGGTCCCACGGCATGGGCAGCGCCGTGAGCTGCGGCATCTGCCACACCTTCTCGGCGGACGGGCGGTGCGTTTCCCTTCTGAAGGTGCTCATGACCAACTGCTGCATTTTCGACTGCGCCTACTGCGTCAACCGGCGCAGTAACCCCGTTCCAAGGGCGGCCTTTACGCCCCGGGAGCTTGCGGATTTGACCATGCAGTTCTACCGGCGAAACTACATTGAGGGGCTGTTTTTAAGCTCGGGCATCCGCAAAAGCCCGGACGATACGGTGGAGCAGTTCATCAAAACCGTTCAGATTCTGCGAAACGAGTATCATTTTTACGGCTACATCCACGCGAAGGCCATCCCGGGTGCGGACCACGCGCTGCTTACCCGGCTTGGGATGCTGGTGGACCGGATGAGCGTGAACATCGAGCTGCCCAGCGAAAAGAGCCTGTCCCTGCTGGCGCCGGACAAGTCGAAAACCTCCATTTTGAAGCCCATGGGGTTCATCACCGGCAAGCTTCAGGAAAACCGGCGGGATTTGGTGCAATACCGGCACGCGCCGAAGTTCGCCCCCGCCGGGCAGAGCACGCAGATGATTGTAGGGGCCAGCGGGGAAACCGATTACCAGATCCTCTCTCTGAGCAGCGCCCTCTATAAAAAATATAAGCTCAAACGGGTCTTTTTTTCGGCTTACATGCCGGTGTCGTCCAATCCGCTGCTGCCGGCGGCGGACACGCCGCCGCCTTTACTGCGGGAGCACCGGCTTTACCAGGCCGACTGGCTCCTTCGTTTCTATGGCTTCGAGGCGAACGAGCTGCTCGACGAAGCAAACCCCAGCTTTAACCCGCTCATCGACCCCAAGTGCAACTGGGCGCTGTCGCACATGGACCGGTTTCCGGTGGAGGTGGGGAAAGCGGACTACGAGGAGCTTTTGCGGGTGCCGGGCATCGGGGTCAACAGCGCGAAGCGAATCCTGGCGGCCAGGCGGGTGGGGCCTCTGAGCTACGAGGGGCTCAAGAAGATCGGGGTGGTGCTCAAGCGGGCGCAATATTTCATCACGGTAAACGGCAAGCTCAACGACGGGCTTCGCATCACCCAGGACGGCATTTTGCGCAACCTCATCTCCCAGCAAGGGGTGGAATATCTGCGGGGGCAGTCTGCCGAACAGTATGAGCAGTTAAGCCTCTTTTCCCAGGGGCGCATTGGAGGAAGGGAGGCGGTGAAATGTTTGCGTGCGGGGATGTAGTGTACGAATACGACGGGACGCTGGACGGCTTTTTCTGCTGCGTGTTCGAAAGCTTTCGGCGCAAGGAGACGCCGGCCGGCGTACGCCCCTTTTGTTCGCCGCAGATGACCCTTTCCCCGGTGCGTTTCATTGAGACCGACCCTAAGAAGGCCGAGCGGGTGCGGCGGGCTATCCCCAAGAAACTGTCCTGGGAGGGGATGACCCTTTTGGAACACGCGTTTTTGACCTTTCTGGAGCAAAAGGAGCTTTTTATGCTCCGGTTTGTGCAGTTGGGGTTTGACATGGGGCCTAATGTGATGCGCCACCTGACCCACGACACGGTGGCCACTCTTTTGAAGGCCCAGCGGCATCTTTACAACGAAAGCCACCGGTACAAGCAGTTTATCCGCTTCTCGGTGTCCGGCAAGGTGCTCACCAGCGTCATTAAGCCCTTAAACCAGGTACTGCCCCTGATTGCCCCTCATTTTATCGACCGGTACCCGGAGGAGGCGTTCCTCATTTACGACGAGACCCACGGCATGGCGCTCGTCTACCGGCCGGGCCAGTCGGCCATTGTACCGGTGGATTCCTTCGAGCGAAACGACCCGGACGAGGAAGAGCAAAAGTACCGGGACCTGTGGTGCGAATACTACGACGCCATCGCCATCGAGGGGCGGTATAACCCCAAGTGCCGCATGAACCACATGCCGAAGCGGTACTGGGAGGAGATGACCGAGTTTTGCCGGGAGCGAAAGCCGGGGCTTCGGCGAAGCGGCGCGCCTCCCGTGGGACGGCGGATGCTGGATGGGGAATAGCGCGCAAAAACGCCTCCTTGCGGCTGGCAAGGAGGCGTTTTTCATTTGATATAGCGGTTGCGCCGCTTGGGTGGAGTATTGCGCCGGCGAAGGCCTTCGATGAGCGTGTCGATCAGCAGGGCGATGAGGATGCCCGCCGCATAACAAATCAGGTCGCTGACTAAAAAGCCCTGGCCCAGCACCAATCCTCCCAGAGTGGTGGCGCGCACAGAGTCGATCCAGGGCGCGTGGATCATCTGGGAAAACTCAATCCCATAGGAAAAGACCAGGGCGCACAGAGATACGAGCCACACGGGTTTTCGCGCCAATAAGACGGCAAAGAGGAAGTAAACCATCATGGCCCAGATGGTGTCTCCCCCGTACTCGCCCAAAAACGCGGGCAGGTTTGCCCGGAAAGCCCGGGAGACAAGTCCCAGCCCGATGCAGGCCACCGCGAGGACGGCATATAACATTCGATTTCGTTTCATCTAAGAGTCCCCTTTCGTTTGCAGGGAGTATCATACCATGAAACCGCAGGTTTGAAAAGCGGGTGGTCACAAAACGTTCACAGAAAAAAGCTTGCAATTTCATGAATTTGGTATTATCATAGATTAGCACTCGCTTGTAATGAGTGCTAATTTCAAAATCAAAATGGCATTATTCGCCGGATAAAAAGAACCCATCGAAAGGAAGGACGTTTTCATGGAAGTCAAACAGTTTCAGGCGGAATCCAAGCGGCTTTTGGACCTGATGATTCACTCCATCTACACCCACAAGGAGATTTTCCTGCGCGAGCTCATTTCCAACGCCAGCGACGCCATCGATAAGCTCCACTACCGTTCCCTTACCGAGGAGGACGTGAAGGTGGACAGCGCTGCCTTTGAAATCCGCATCGATCTGGACAAAGAAGCCCGCACCCTGACCATTTTAGACAACGGCTGCGGCATGACTAAGGAAGAGCTGGAAAGCAACCTGGGCGTCATCGCCAAGAGCGGGTCTCTGGCCTTCAAGCAGGAAAATGAGGCCAAGGAGGACATCGACATCATCGGCCAGTTCGGCGTGGGCTTTTATTCGGCCTTCATGGTCAGCGACAAGGTGACGGTAATCAGCCGCCCCTACGGGTCGGACACGGCTTACAAGTGGGAGTCTGAGGGGGCCGACGGGTACACCATCGAGGAATGCCAAAAGGATTGTTACGGCACGACGATCATCCTGCACATCCTGGAAAACCGGGAGGAGGAAGACTACGACGAGTATCTGGATTCCTACCGCATTCAGGGGATTGTCAAGAAGTATTCCGACTACATCCGCTATCCCATCAAGATGATGGTGGAGAAAAGCAGGCCCAAGGAGGGCAGCGAAGGCGAATACGAAACCTACACAGAAGAAGCAACGGTCAACAGCATGGTGCCCATCTGGCGCAAGACAAAGACGGAGGTCACCGAGGACGACTACAACCAGTTCTATAAGGAGAAGTTTTTCGACTTTACCGACCCCGCCCGGGTCATCCGTTCGAGCACCGAGGGTACGGCGACCTATACGGCCCTTCTTTTCATCCCGGCCCGCACGCCTTTCGACTATTATACCAAGGAATACGAAAAGGGCCTGCAGCTTTACGCAAACGGCGTGCTGATTATGGAAAAGTGCGCGGACCTATTGCCTGATTATTTCAGCTTCGTCAAGGGCTTGGTGGATTCTCAGGACCTTTCTCTGAACATCTCCCGGGAGATGCTCCAGCATGACCGGCAGCTGAAAATCATCGCCTCCCGCTTGGAAAAGAAGATCAAGAGCGAGCTTCTTTCCATGCAGCAAAACGACCGGGAGAAATACGACGACTTCTTCAAGAACTTTGGCTTGCAGCTGAAATTCGGCGTTTATAACGACTACGGCGCCCATAAAGACCTTCTCAAGGACCTGCTGGAATTTGACTCCTCCACGGAGAAGAAGCTCGTTACGCTCAAGGAATACGTCGAGCGGATGAAGGAGGAGCAGAAGTTCATCTACTACGCCTGCGGCGACACGGTGGAGAAAATCGACCGGCTGCCCCAGACGGAGCTTGTCAAGGACAAGGGGTACGAAATCCTGTACCTGACGGAAAACGTGGACGAGTTCGCTCTCAAGGTGCTCCATGAGTTCGACGGGAAGGAATTCAAGTCGGTGTCCGCCGGGGACCTTGGGTTTGAGGAGACCGAGGCGGAAAAGAAGGAGGACGAGGCACAGGAGAAGGAAAGCCAGGAGCTTTTCACCTTTATGGGCGAAGCGCTGTCCGGCAAGGTAAAGGCGGTGCGGGCATCCAAGCGGCTCAAGTCCCACCCGGTGTGCCTTTCCAGCGACGGGGAGCTTTCTCTGGAGATGGAGAAGGTGTTAAACGCCATGCCCACCGACGAGAAGGTGAAGGCGGAACGGGTGCTGGAAGTCAACGAAGGCCATCCCATCTTCGCCACCCTGACCCATCTGTACGAGACGGACAAGGAAAAGCTCAAGGATTACGCCGCCCTGCTTTATGACCAGGCTTTGCTTATCGAAGGGTTCCCCATTGAGGACCCGGTGGCATATTCGAACCTGGTTTGCTCGCTGATGGCGGACAAATAAACAACACTCGGCCCGCGGCAGAACGCCGCGGGCCTTTTTGTATGGGCGGCTTTTCATTTTAGGAAATTAGACGTGGAAGCCAGCCGGAGCCTCCAATCAAAGCTGCGGCAAATATGGGGTCGTCCCTCATGAGAGGGGCCGGGAGTGGAAAAGGAGGCGATGCCTCTCTTCGAAAGCCGGGCACAAAACCCGCTTCCCCTTTCTTTGCGGATAGGCAGTCCGGCAGATCGGCCAGAGGTCTGTCCATTTTGTTCGAATGCCCTCACTTGGCGGCCGCAAGTGTTTTTTGTTTAGATTGCCCAACCGGTTTGGAGCGCTTTCGCATTGTATCAGGGAAAAACCGTGCTATAATAAAAGCATTGGATTTTGTCGAATCAGAAAGGATGGATTGCCCATGGCGACGCAGTTGGAACTCAAGTACGGCTGCAATCCCAATCAGAAGCCCGCGCGGATCTTCGTCAAGCACGGGGAGCTGCCGGTGACGGTGTTAAACGGCCGGCCCGGTTACATCAACTTTCTCGACGCGCTCAACTCCTGGCAGCTGGTGCTCGAGCTCAAGGAGGCCACCGGTATCGCGGCTGCCGCGTCCTTTAAGCACGTCAGCCCCGCCGGCGCGGCGCTGGCCCTGCCCATGAACGACACGCTCAAGAAGATTTATTTTGTGGATGATCTTCCCCTCTCCCCGCTTGCCTGCGCCTATGCGAGAGCCAGGGGTGCCGACCGGATGTCCTCTTATGGGGACTTTATTGCCCTCTCCGATCCTTGTGACAAAGAGACGGCGGCTCTCATTGCCCGGGAAGTGTCCGACGGGATCATCGCACCCGGCTATTCCGACGAAGCGCTTGCCATTCTCAAAGGAAAGCGCAAGGGCAATTACACCATCCTGCAAATGGACGAAGGTTATCGGCCCGATCCCATGGAGCACAAGGACGTATACGGCATCACCTTCGAGCAGGGGCGTAACGAGCTGCGCATAGAGGAAAGCCTGCTTACAAACATCGTGACCGACTGCAAGGAGCTGCCCGCTGAGGCAAAGCGGGATCTGATCGTGGCCCTGATCGCTTTGAAATACACCCAGTCCAACTCCGTTTGCTACGCCAAGGACGGGCAGGCCATCGGCATTGGTGCGGGACAGCAATCGCGCATCCACTGCACCCGCTTGGCGGGCAACAAGGCGGACATTTGGTATCTACGGCAGCATCCCAAGGTGCTGGCCCTTCCCTTCAAGGCGGACATCCGCCGTCCCGACCGGGACAACACCATCGATGTTTACCTGTCCGACGATTCTATGGACGTGCTGGCAGACGGGAAATGGGAGGAATTCTTCACCCAAAAGCCCGCTCCCTTTACTGGGGAGGAAAAGAAAGCGTGGCTGGAAACCCTGTCAGGCGTTTCGCTGGGGTCGGACGCTTTCTTCCCCTTCGGGGACAACATCGAGCGGGCAAAGCGCTCGGGCGTGCGGTACATCGCCCAGCCGGGCGGCTCTATCCGGGACGATCATGTGATCGACACCTGCAACCGCTACGGCATGACCATGGCCTTTACCGGCGTGCGGCTGTTCCATCACTAAAAGAGGCTTTGCGCGCACCAAAAGGACACCCTTTGTGTTCACGGCCATTTAAAAAAACGCAGAAAAACCCCGGGCGATTGAATCGTCCGGGGTTTCGTTTTGCTTTGGATTCACATTCCTCAAAAGGCGTCTTCCGCACGGCACAAAACCGGGAAATTCCAGATATTTTCCGAAAAAGTGAAAGCCGGTTCCTTCGATCGGGTACGTTCCCTTCCCCGTTCAATGCGGGCCAACCAAGGCGTCTCGCCTAGGGCCGAGCAACGGCTATTCAAGGCGCCAGGAAGACACCACCGGGCCGCATTCTACAAAAGGCCCAGGTCTCTGAGATTCTGCTGGTGCTCCTCAAAGGTGGTTGCGTATACATACCGGGGCGGCGAATCGCTGCTGGTGGCGAAGTAGAGATACCCGGTATCCGCCGGGTAAAGGGCGGCGTTGATTGCGCGGCGGCCGGGATTGCAGATGGGGCCGGCCGGCAGAGCGGCACACTTATAGGTATTGTAGTAATCGGCATAATCCGGCGTCAAATACCGGTTGACGTATTCCCGGGTGGCGTCCGCCTGCAAGGGCATACCGGTGGCAAGGCGGTTATGAAAAACCGAGGAGACTTTCGCTACCTCGTTCGCATTGCCCGCCTCTTTCTCAATGACGGACGCTAACGTAATCAGCTCGTCCACAGTCATGCCAAGCTGGGCGGCACGAGCCCGGTCGGCGGCCGTGATGTTGGCCTCGGCGGCACGCAAAAACTTGCCTACCACGTCCTGGGGCTTCATGTTTACGTAGAAGGTATAGGTACTCGGGTAAAGATACCCTTCCAGCAGATAGCATCGGTTGGGACTGTTCCCAATTCCTGCGACCAGGGGATAATAGCTGAAATCATAGGTGTTGACAATATCCAAAAGCGCCTGCTTGGTGCACACGCCTTTGGCCTCCAGCCGTTCCCCGATCTGCGCAAGGGAAAAGCCCTCGGGAATGGTCACATCCACCGTCTGGCGGCCCTGGGATTCCTCGCTGGAAGAAGAGGGTGGAGGCGTGGTGGACGATGCCTCAGGCGCAGAAGAAGAATCTGTTTTCGATTCCGGCTCCTGTGACGAAGGGGGGTCACTTTGTTCGGGGAATGACTGGGGAGCGCTTGCCAGCTCGGACTGCAGCGGCAATGCGGACGACGGACCGCTTACCACTGCGCCGTCGGTACAGGCAGAAAGCGTCAGGCCCAACAGAACC
Source organism: uncultured Eubacteriales bacterium (assembly GCA_951801675.1). Classification (GTDB taxonomy): domain Bacteria; phylum Bacillota; class Clostridia; order Oscillospirales; family Acutalibacteraceae; genus Solibaculum_A. The sequence continues at coordinate 25,975 of CATONX010000004.1, forward strand.
GCTAATATGGCTATTCCGATTCGTTTCATAAAGGCTCCTTCCTTTTTGGTGCCGCGCGGGTCCTTCCTGATCGGCGACCGCCGCACGGGGTATTTCCACGTTGTTTTTTCTTCCTGAGAATACTCTGATTATAATCTTTTCTCGCTTTTTGTCAAATTCGGGAAATGTGGCCGGTTTCATACGGCCCAAACCAAACGCCAAACTCCGGGCTTTCCCCATGTAAACGCCCCATCCCGCTCAAAAGCCTTTTCACACCGAGAATCGGCGGAAAGGACCGCGGTAAGACCTGCTTTGCTTTCATCGGGGTAAGAAATTTCCCCTTGCGGCAAAGCACGCCGCAAGGGGAAAATCGTTCACAAAGCATCCGATCTTTATTTGTCCGACAGCTGCAGCACGCCGATGGCGTCCTTAATGGTCTTTTCCATGGCCTCCCGGCTGTACTTATCCACCTCGGATTTATCCTTGGGCCCGTGGGTCAGGCAGGCGGCGCCGCCGATGCAGCCGGACTCGCAGGCCATTCCCTCGATAAAGTTGCCGCCCAGCACGTTCTTGGAGGCTTTGAGCAGGGCGATACGGCATTCGTCGATGCCCGAGCAGGTGACCGGCTTATAGTCGAACTCCTCCTCGGTGATGCCGTTCTCTTTGAGGCCCTGCCGCACCGCGTCGGTCAAGCCTCCGCTGCGGGCGAAGATACGGCCGTAATAGGAGGCATTGTCCAGCACGTCGTTGGGCAGGTCCTGAATTTCGATGTTGCGCGAGTCAAAGAGGGCCAGAAGCTCCTCGAAGGTGATGACCACGTCGATAATGTCCTTAACCCGGTCGAGCTTGCGCTCCGCCTTTTTGGCGATGCACGGGCCGATGAAGATGATCTTGGCACTGGGATCCATCTTCTTGAGGTATTCGGCAATGGTGGCCATAGGTGAAAGATTGTGAGAAATGTGCTCCACCATATCGGGGAAGTTGATCTTGATATAGCTGACGAAAGCCGGGCAGCAGGAACTGGTCAAAAAGCCCTTTTCATAAAGCTCCTGGGCCTCCTTGTTGGCCACCATATCCGCGCCCAGGGCCGCTTCCACCACGTTATAGAACCCCAGCGCCTTGAGGCCGGAAACCACCTGGCCGATCTTCGCATTGCCGAACTGGCCGGAAATGGAGGGGGCCACGATGGCATACACCTTGTAATTCTTATTGTTGGCGGAATTCTTTAAAATGGAAATCGCGTCGAGTATGTAGGATTTGTCCATCAGAGCGCCGAAGGGGCACTGGTAGACGCAGGCGCCGCAGGCAACACACTTGTCGTTGTCGATACGGGCCTTTTTATCCTCATCCATGGCGATGGCGTTCGCCTTGCACGCTTTCTCACAGGGGCGCAGGTTTTTGGAAATGGCGTCATAGGGACAAACATTTAAGCATTTGCCGCAGGAAACGCATTTTTTCGGATCGATGTGGGCCTTGTGGTCGATCAGAGAAATGGCGCCCCGGGGACAGACGTTCATGCATCGGTGGGCAATACAGCCGCGGCAGGCTTCGCCGACGCTCATCTGGGTAACCGGACACTCGTCACAGGCAATGTCCAGCACCTCCACCACGTTGTCGTTCTCCTTGTCGCCGCCCATGGCAAGCTTCACCCGCTCGGTGATGATGGCCCGCTCCTTATAGATGCAGCAGCGCAGGGTGGCCTGAGGGCCGGGCATGATCTTCTCGGGGATTTTGATGAGGTCGGTTTCCAGCTTCTCCTCAAAGGCCAGCCTCGCCACCTCTCGCAGCACCTTATATTTCAGCTCCTGCACATTTGTGTCAAACATGCTCATTCTCATGCTATCGATCTCCCGTTCGCAAAATTCGAAACGCAACCGCGTTGCTTCCTTTGACGGAAGCTTCCCGCTCTCTTTCGGATGCAGGATTTCCGCCACTCTTACTACTACAGAATTCTACACTAAAACGGAAAAAATCACAATAGCAATTATTGTTTTCACCGGGGCGCGGTTTTGTGAAACTTTCACAGAGATTGGGACTTTGGCCTGAAACCTGGGCCGCTTTTATGCGGTCCCTCCTGCAAAGGTGCCGCGTCCTTACCGCAGCGCACGGACATTTTTCTGCAAAAAGGTGCTCAAATGCATCACCGGGATACAAAGGAAAAACCACAGAATGGTAAAAAGGGGACAAATCTGGCCTTTTACATTAAACGGCAGGTTCGAATAATCCCAGACGTCCCATTTGAGCTTGCGGTTGACGATACAGCCGACAAACAGTTCCATACCGGTAATGACTGCCGAACCTAAGGCGCATTTCTTGGGCAGGCTCGCCTTTTTGCATTTTTGGTTGATCGAGCTCAGTAAGCACATGCAAACCCCGCCGGTGACGCCCATGGTCCAGTGAGTAAAGCCCCGCCAGAGCACCTCGATGAGGCTGTAGCCGCCGCAGCCGATGGAAAAAAGCAGGGCGGTTTTCTTTAGTTTTTTCAACGTCATCCCTCCCACATTATGGTTTGCACCGTTTGGGGAAAGGATGCATGGAAGCTTCTTACATGCAGAAAATAAAAGGAAGGCAATATACCGGCTTATCCGGAGGAATCTTAAGATTTTCTTAACCGTTTGCTTTTGCCGGCGCCTTCTCCTATAATGAATTTGCAGAAACCGAGTGAGGGGATGTGGGTAGATGGGAACGTCGATCGTGGTCGTGGACGACGAAAAGGAAATTGCCGATTTGATCGAGGTGTATCTGAAAAACGAAAATTATGAGGTACACACCTTTTATGAGCCGCTGAAGGCCCTGTCCTTTATCCAGAGCGGCCAAGCGGTGGATCTGGCGGTTCTGGACGTGATGATGCCGCAAATGAGCGGGTTCGACCTGTGCCGCAAAATCCGGGAAACCTATACGTTCCCGGTGATTATGCTCACCGCCAAGGTGGAGGACATGGACAAGATCACCGGCCTTACCATCGGGGCGGACGACTACATCACAAAGCCGTTTAACCCGCTGGAGATGGTGGCGCGGGTAAAAGCGCAGCTGCGCCGGTACACCCGCTACAACGACGGCGGCCCCAAGCCGGGGGAAAACGTCATCGATTTCGCGGGCCTCGTTATCAACAAGGACACCCACAGCTGCACCCTCTACGACCGGGAGCTGAATTTGACGCCCATCGAGTTTAGCCTCTTGTGGCTGCTTTGCGAAAACCGGGGGCGGGTGCTATCGTCAGAAGAGCTCTTTGAGCGGGTGTGGGGCGAGCGGTATCTTGACTCCAACAACACCATCATGGTTCATATCCGCCGGCTTCGGGAAAAGATGGGCGAGCCGCCCCGCAATCCGAAGTTTATCAAAACGGTATGGGGGGTTGGATACAAAATTGAACAATAATTTTCTTCGCCGGTATCGCAGAAAACTATTCGGAAAAATCGTGCTGATCATCGGGCTGTGCCTTGTGGGGCTGTTGCTGTGCCTGTCCCTGGCAGACGGCATTTTCAACGACCTGCTGGCAAATCTGGTCCACCGGATCAGCCCGGATCTTTACCGCTTTTTCGTCTCCTATAAGATGGAGCTGGTGTTCGTGGCTTTTGCGGGAATCACCGTTTTGGTGGTGTACTTTACCATTTCCAAGTCCACCGAATACATGGACGTTATGGTACAGTCCATCAATAAGGTCTTTCGCAAGGACGAAAGCCTCGTTGTACTGCCCAGGGATTTTAAAGAGATCGAGAACACGCTCAACTCCATCAAGTTCGACGCCTTAAAAAATGAGCAGTTGGCCAAGGAGGCCGAGCAGCGCAAAAACGACCTGGTGGTTTATCTGGCACACGATCTGAAAACACCGCTGACCTCGGTGATCGGGTACCTGTCTCTCCTCAACGAAGAAGGCGGGATCTCCCCCCAGCTGCAAGAGCGGTATTTGTCCATTGCACTGGAAAAGTCGGAACGGCTGGAGGATCTCATTAACGAGTTCTTCGAAATCACCCGGTTTAACCTGCAAAACATCACACTGCAGGTCACCCGCTTTAACCTTTCGATGATGCTTGAGCAGCTGGCGGACGAATTCTACCCGCTGCTTTCCCAAAAAAAGCTCACCTGCCGGATGCGCGTGCCTGCCGACCTGATGATCTACGGAGACTCGGACAAACTGGCACGGGTGTTTGACAACGTGCTTCGAAACGCCATCAATTACAGCTATGAAAACACCCCCATTGACATTGAGGCCGCTGTCGGCGGCCAAGGGGTGCGCATGGTGTTTCGAAACCAGGGTCCCCAAATTCCCGAGCACAAGCTGGGGAGTATTTTTGAAAAATTCTACCGGTTGGATTCCTCCCGCTCCACCAAAACCGGCGGCGCCGGGTTGGGGCTTGCCATCGCCAAGGAAATTATCGAGCTGCACAAGGGTACCATTGCCGCCAAAAGCAGTGCCCAAGCCACGGAATTCTATCTCTACCTTCCCTTTGGCGGCCCGTCCTTTTCCCCGTCCCGAACCGGTCAGCTTCCTTTGCCCCCTCCGAAATCAGTATAATCGACACAAAATTATACCATCCGTTTTTCTCCGACCTTCTCTCTCCTTTCATGGTTTTGCTAACTGTATCCGCGTTGTAACAAATTGTTACAATGGACAAGCTTTCCTTGCATTTTGACCAAAAAAGTATGATAATAAAAGAAATCCATATGCAAGAAAAGCTTCTGCAAAAAAATCGGGTTTTCCGGTGATTGATCAAAAAACGGGAAGGAATCCATGCAAAGGGGTAGAAAGTATGAACCGAAGAACCGGCCGGAGCAGCAACCGGCGCAGACATCCGATCAAAAACATGTTGCCAATTGTGATCATCGCTCTGGTGGTATTGTCCGGCGCGGTGGTTTGCGTGGCGATCGCCAATGGGGTAAGCGTCCCCACCGTGGGTACGGTGGACAGCACCGCTTTGTCCCAAAGCCCCAGCGGGCTACCAAGCGAACCGCCGGCGTCCTCTTCTGAGCTGGAGCCTTCCTCTACAGCGCCGGTTTCTTCCGAGCCGGTGTACGACCGGAGCAATTACGTAACATATAAAGGCGCCATCGAGCATATCTTTGTACATCCGCTGGTGGTGTATCCGGAGCTTGCCTTTGACGGGGATGCCGCCGCCAAGGGGATGGACGATTATATGACCACCGTCACCGAGTTCAAGCGGATGCTGGAAGAGCTCTATAAGAACAACTATATTCTCGTCAACATCGACCAGATGTACGGCGAAATCCAGAATGACGACGGGACTACCTCATACGGCCGCCTTCCCTTCAAGCTGCCCAAGGGTAAAAAGCCGCTGATCATTTCCACCGACGATATGAACTACTACCAGTACATGCGGGAGGAAGGCTGCAACTGGAAGATGGTAGTGGGAGACGACGGGCACATCGCAGAGATGAGCGTGGACCCGAAGACGGGCAAAGAAGTCGTCACCCAGGGCAACGAGGTCTTTTCCATCATCAATCAGTTCGTAAAAGAGCACCCGGATTTCTCCTTTGAAGGCGCAAAGGCCATTGTGGGCCTGACCGGCTACGACGGCGTTCTGGGCTACCGCACCCAGGCGGATTCCCCGGAAAGGCAAAAGGAAATCGAAGCGGTCAAGCCGGTCATCGAATGCCTGAAAAAAGACGGCTTCCAGTTTGCTTCCCACAGCTACGGCCATCGACATATGTCCAAGATGAGCGCCGACTCCATCCGGGAGGACTGTCAAGCCTGGAAGGACGAGGTGCAGTCCCTGATCGGCGACACCAGCGTTTACCTATTCCCGTACGGCGAATATCCCGACCACGGGACGCCACAATACAATGTGCTGGTGGAATACGGCTTCCGCTATTTCTCCGGCGTAGGTATCAACACCTATCAGAAGGTGTACGACGCGGGCTATGTGTTCGACGACCGTAAAAACATCGATGGTCTGACCCTGCGCACCTGTCTGAAAGAAGGACCCGACGCGGTCAAGGCCAACGGCCAGCCCACTGCACGTACCCAGGTGTGGAAAATGATGGACGTCAACTACGTCTTTGACAAAGCCCGCGGCGACGAACCGGGCAAAGGCATCGGCGTCAAGTAAAACCGACGCAATTCCTGCAAATGCACCTATTTTTGGTATATTATCTATTGTTTTTTACTAGGAGTAATTGATGAGAAAACTTCTCAGCCTTTTGCTTGCATTGTTTCTTGCATGTTCGCTTGCCGGATGTGCGGAGGATTCCACCTCCGGCAAGCTGCTCAACTATCCGCTGGAGGCGGATCCGACCCAGTTGGACCCGCAGCTGGCGGATTCCTATGAATCGAAAATTCTGCTGCAAAACTGCATGGAAGGCCTGACCCGCATCGCCTCAGACGGGTCTGTCATTCCAGGCGTGGCCGCCCGGTGGGACATTTCCGAGGACCATCTGACTTGGACCTTCTATCTGCGCAGGGATACCTATTGGTCCACCTACAATGGAGAGCGGGTGGCTCCGGTAACGGCGGATGATTTTGTGTTTGCCCTTCGGCGGCTGGTGGACCCCCGCACCCGTTCAACGCTGGCTCATGAAGCCCAAGTGCTCAAAAATGCTTCCTCTATCGAGGCTGGGACACTGGCACCGGATCAGTTAGGCGCGGAAAAGGTGGACGACTATACGCTGGTGCTGCATTTGGCGTATCCGTCGGAGGACCTGCACCGGCAAGCGGCCTCCACTGCCTGGCTTCCCTGCCACGAGCCTTCTTTTGAAGAGGCTTCTGGGCGGTACGGACGGGATAAGGACACCCTTGTCTACAACGGCCCTTTTCGGATGATGCTGTGGGAGCACGGCAAAACCCTGCGGCTGAAACAAAATCTCAATTATAAGGGGCATCTGGCTCCTTCTCCATCCGGAGTTCTTTTCACCATTGGTGTCAAGCCGGAGGAGATGCCTACCGCCTTATTAAACGGTACCGTGGATGCGGCGACGGTGCCTGGAAACCAGATCCGCAAATTTAAGGATACCAATTATTCTGTGACCGAGTTCCAGGATACGGTCTGGTCGCTCTGCTTCAATGAAAAGGACGAAATCTTCCGCTCGAAAAACATGCGTCTGGCCATGGCAAGTGTGATGGACCGGGATTCCATGTATTCCTCCCTGCCCTCTTATTTACAGGCGGCGTACAGCCTGGTTCCGCCGGAAGCCGTGGTAGGAGATCAGCGTTACCGGGATGAGGGTTTGTTCTCCTTCCCCATCGCGGAAGATCCACAGGCGGCCCAGGCGTATTTTGCAGCCGGGTCGGCGGAACTCGGGCTCACTGAATCCCCGCAAATCGATCTGCTTTGCCCGGATCAGGCGGATATCAAGCTGTCTTTGGGTTTTCTTCTCCAGTCCCTGCAAAAGCATTTGGGGCTATATGTGAATCTGGTGCCGTTATCCCCGGCGGAGTTAAACGCCCGGGTGGAGCGTGGCGATTATCAGATGGCTCTTTACGCCATCCAAGGGGGCAGCGAATGGGCCTCTTCCCTGTTAGCTACCTTCCAATCGAATGCCTCTGCGAATGTAACAGGCTATTCTTCTTCTATCTACAACGGGCAGATGACGAAGGTACTCACCGGCGCCATTCCCGACAGCGGCGCGAAAGAAGCGCTGTATGGGTGCGAGGAACTCATTTACAGCGATGTGGCGGTCATTCCGCTTTATCTGGAAAGCCGATATTTTGTGCTCTCTCCCAATGCTAGCGGCATTGTGGCCCGTTCCTTCTATAACGGCGTGAGCTTTATTGAAGGCGGAAAAAGCGAGTAAGCAAACAAAAAAGGAGTTCTTTTCGATCGCGTATTATCGCCATCCCTGAGAGCTCCTTTCCTATTCCAATTTCATCACACCTTCACGGAGTAAGCCCATGAATAAAGACAATCCCATCTCATTCGGGCAACTGGGATCTTTCCCAACACGGCATTTCGTCTTGCTTCCTGTGCTTTCCCCTTCGAGGCAGAGCCGCTTCGCGGACCCTCTCACAAGGAGGACCCAACGATTTCATTTTTATCTGCCTTGGCAATGTTCGAAAACGGTTCTTCCCCAGCAGACTGACATACTTATGCAACGGCTGGAACCTGCACTTTCTGGCATTGCTGCCGCTTCAAATTCAGCGCATATGCGCAAAAAAAGACCGCTTTCGTTTGAAAGCGGTCTTTTTTATCGTCCTGATTGCGCTTAGAGCAGCTCGATGATGCACATCTCCGCCGCGTCGCCGCGACGGGGGCCCGTCTTGGTGATGCGGGTATAGCCGCCGTTGCGGTCGGCGTACTTCGGGGCGATCTCGTCGAACAGCTTCTTGACGACGGTTTCCTTCGTGATAAAACCGAGGGCAAGGCGTCTATTGTGAAGATTGTTTTCCTTCGCAATGGTAATGAACTTTTCGGTCAGCGCGCGGACCTCTTTGGCGCGGGTGACGGTGGTCTCGATCTTCCCCTTTTCCAGCAGGAAGGTCACCATCGCCCGAAGCATCGCCATGCGGTTGGAGGTGGCTCTGCCGAGCTTTCTGGTACCTGGCATTCGAATCACTCCTTTACGGAAGTTGTTGGTGTGTGAGCGCGGAACGGCGATTATTCGTCGTCCGACTGGAGAGAGAAGCCAAGGGCATTGAGCTTGCCGATGACCTCTTCGAGAGACTTACGACCCAGGTTACGTACCTTCATCATATCGTCCTCGGTTTTATTAATCAAATCCTCAACCGTGTTGATGCCAGCGCGTTTGAGGCAGTTGAAGGAACGCACGGACAGATCCAGTTCTTCAATGGTCATTTCCAGAACCTTTTCCTTGCCCTTTTCGTCCTTCTCCACCATGATCTCGGTTGAGTAGGTTTCATCCGACAGGTCCACGAACAGGTTGAGATGCTCAGTGAGCACCTTGGCCGCCAGGGAAACCGCTTCCTTCGCGGAAATGGTACCGTTTGTCCAAACTTCTAAGGTAAGCTTGTCGTAATCGGTAATCTGGCCGACACGGGTGTTCTCAACCGTGTAATTGACCTTCAGGCACGGCGTAAAGATCGAGTCCACAGGGATCACGCCGATCTCCGCCGCCATGGTCTGCTTGTTGCGCTCCGCGGGAACGTATCCGCGGCCTTTGGTGAGGGTGATCTCCATATAAAGCTTCCCGTCGGCGCCCACCGTGGCGATGTGCAGGTCGGGATTGAGAATCTCCACCTCGGAATCGCACTTGATGGAACCGGCCGTCACGTCGGTTTCTCCGTCCGCTTCGATATAGACGATCTTCGGACCCTCTCCGTGAATACGGGCGGTCAGGCCCTTGATGTTGAGGATGATCTCGGTGACATCCTCTTTCACACCGGGAATGGTGGAAAACTCGTGCAGCACACCGTCGATTTTCACACTGTTGACCGCGACGCCCGGAAGGGAGGACAGCAGAACTCTGCGCAGGCTGTTGCCCAGCGTAGTGCCGTATCCGCGCTCAAGGGGTTCCACCACGAACTTGCCGTAGGAACCGTCCGGCGCCAATTCGACCGTTTCAATTCTGGGCTTTTCTATCTCTATCATAAAACCCTCCTTAGCAGGTTGAACCTGCACACATGCAGGACTTATTTTTTGCCGAACCAAAAGCCGACACCAGCAAACCGCCGATGCGCGCGGGCGGCGGCAAATGCCCGCGCCTGCCATGTGTGCAGATAATGTGTCTATCCGCTAACGCCTTTATCAAAAGGATGGCATTACTTGGAGTAAAGCTCGACGATGAGGGTCTCTTCGACATCGAGATCGATGTCCTCACGGTTCGGCAGCGACAGGACCGTCGCCTTGAAGTTACCGCGGTCCACTTCCAGCCACTTCGGGGCCGGGCGGGAACCGTTTGCTTCCATAATCATTTTAAACTTATCGCTATTGCGGCTTTTGTCGTAAACCGCGATCACGTCGCCGGGTTTTACGCGGAAGGACGGAATGTTCACCCGCTGGCCGTTGACGGTAAAATGACGATGGGTTACCAGCTGTCTCGCTTCGGGACGGCTGGAGGCAAAGCCAATGCGGTACACCACATTGTCCAGGCGGCTTTCCAGCAGGCGGAGCAGGTTTTCACCGGTCACGCCCTGCTTGCGGTCTGCCAGCTCAAAGTAATGACGGAACTGGTTCTCCAAAACGCCGTAGTAGCGCTTGGCCTGCTGCTTGGCGCGCAGCTGGATTCCGTACTCGGAAGCTTTCTTGCGTCCCTGACCATGCTGGCCAGGTGCATATGCTCTGCGGACCACCGCGCACTTGTCGGTATAGCATCTCTCACCCTTCAGGAAGAGCTTCTTACCTTCGCGGCGGCAAAGTCTGCAAACAGCATCGGTATATCTTGCCATATTCTTGCACCTCCAATTATTCGGTCTTAGACGCGTCTTCTCTTAGGCGGACGGCATCCATTGTGCGGGATCGGGGTCACGTCTTTGATCAGATTGACCTCCAGGCCGGCGGCCTGCAGCGCACGGATGGCGGCCTCGCGGCCGGCGCCCGGACCCTTGACGTACACTTCGACCGACTTCAGGCCATGCTCCATCGCGGCTTTCGCGGCGGTGTCGGCGGCCGTCTGCGCGGCAAAGGGAGTGGATTTTCTGGAACCACGGAAGCCTAACTCGCCGGCGGACGCCCAAGAAATGGCGTTGCCCTGAACATCAGTGATGGTCACGATGGTGTTGTTAAAGGTAGACTGGATATGCGCCGCACCCTTTTCAATATTCTTGCGCTCGCGGCGGCGACGGGTGGTTGCGCCCTTTTTGACTTGAGTTTTTCCTGCCATCTTCTGATATCCCTCCTTACTTCTTCTTGTTGGCGATGGTCTTCTTCGGGCCCTTGCGGGTACGGGCATTGGTCTTGGACCGCTGTCCGCGCACCGGGAGTCCTCTGCGGTGACGAATTCCGCGATAAGAACCGATCTCGATGAGTCTCTTAATGTCGAACGCCACATCGCGGCGGAGGTCACCCTCTACCCGCAGGTTGTGGTCGATGTATTCACGGAGCTTGGATACGTCGTCCTCGCTCAGATCGCGCACGCGGGTGTCCGGATTGACGCCCGTGGCGGCAAGGATTTCATTGCTGGTTTTGCGGCCGATCCCGTAGATATAGGTCAGGCCGATCTCCACCCGCTTGTCGCGGGGCAGGTCTACACCAGAAATACGCGCCATAGCATTACACCTCCATTAATTACGCCCAAGGCTTAGCCCTGACGCTGCTTATGTTTGGGGTTCTCACAGATAACCATGACTTTCCCCTTGCGTTTGATGATCTTGCATTTTTCGCAAATAGCCTTTACGGAAGGTCTGACCTTCATGGAAAACGCCTCCTTATTGTTGCGGATGCAGGCATGATTCGGACAAGCGGCGTCCTATCGTTGCGTTCAGACGCCTTATTTGGAACGCCAGGTGATACGGCCGCGGGTCAGGTCGTAGGGAGACATCTCCAGCGTCACCTTATCCCCGGGCAGGATGCGGATGAAGTTCATCCGAAGCTTTCCGGAAATATGGGCTAAGACCTGATGTTTGTTGGGCAGTTCTACCTTGAACATGGCGTTCGGAAGGGCTTCAACAACTACGCCCTCGAGTTCAATGACATCTTCTTTGGACAAGATTAATTCCCTCCAGTCCCGTTGCGAGGTCCGCCGCTTATTTCACCGGCGGCGAAACTGCGTAGTGCCTTGCGTAACGAGCGATTGGTTCTCAAAGCGTCGTCACAGAGGACAACGCCGGTTTTTCGGACATGCCTGACGTTTTTGCGTTTGGGACGTTCAAGCAACCGTTCCTTTCCGTCCGCGACCAGTACCGATTTTTCATCGGCCCAAAGCACGGTGAGCGCTTTGTCCTTGTCCCGGCCGGCTCGCGATATGACCACACGACCTTTGACCATGCTGACCTCCTCTTAACATCAATCGGGCTGAGTCAGAATGACCGGGCCGTCGGGGGTAATCGCGACGGAATGCTCAAAATGGGCGGATAAACTGCCGTCGTTGGTCTTTACGGTCCAGCCGTCGGCCAGAACGTGGACCTCCTTTTTCCCGGCGTTGATCATAGGCTCAATGGCCAGGGTCATACCGGGCAGCAGGCGCACCCCTCTGCCGGGGGTGCCGTAGTTGGGAACGCTGGGGTCTTCGTGAAGACTCGCGCCTACTCCGTGGCCGACAAATTCGCGTACCACCGAGTAACCGCGCGCCTCGACATACTTCTGCACCGCGCTGGAGATGTCCCCCAGCCTTCCGCCGGGTACCGCCGCTTTGATGGCGCAGTACAGGCTTTCCTGGGTGGCGTCCAAAAGGGCTTGGGCCTCTTTGGAAATGTCTCCGCAGGGGAAGGTGTAGGCGTTGTCTCCATGATAGCCGTGGATCTGCGCGCCCAAGTCGATGGACACGATGTCACCGGCCTTCAAAACACGGTTTTTCTTCGGTATGCCGTGGATGACTTCGTCGTTGACGGAAATGCATGCAGTCGCGGGGAAGCCGTTGTAGTGAAGAAAGTTGGGGGTCGCCCCGCAGCTTTCGATATACTTGCGGGCGATGCGGTCGATTTCCTCGGTGGTTACGCCGGGCTCGACGGCCTTGCCGGCCAGCTTCAACGCGTTTGCCGAAATCCGGCCCGCCTCACGCATGAGCGCGAGTTCGCGGGAAGTTTTCAGTACAATCATGCCAAATCCTCAATTACCGCCAGAGTCAGTCGGCTGGTATCCGCCACATCCTCCTGGCCTTCTACCACAAACAGAATATGTTTGCGCTCATAGAAGGCTTTGAGCGGCTCGGTCTGCTCGTGATACACGCGCAGGCGTTCCTCAATGGTTTGCGGACGGTCATCCTTACGCTGAATCAGGGTGCCGGAGCACTTGTCGCACACCCCTTCAATCGCAGGCTTTTTGTAAAGCACGTGATAGGTGGCGCCACAGCTCTCGCAGACACGGCGCCCGGACAATCTCTGGATAATCGTTTCGTCCGGTACCTCGATGTCGATGACCCGGTCGATATCGATGCCCATGCGGTCCAGGGCCTCGGCCTGAGTGATGGTTCTGGGGAAGCCGTCGAGAATAAACCCGTTTTTGCAGTCTTCCCTGGCGAGGCGGTTTTTGATGATCTCGATGACGAGCTCATCGGGAACCAGTCTGCCCTCGTCCATGTAGGACTTCGCCTGCTTTCCCAGCTCACAGCCGCTCTTCAGCGCTTCACGGATAATATTACCCGTTGAAATCGCAGGAATCGGATAATGCTGGCAGATGACTTCTGCCTGGGTACCCTTACCGGCGCCAGGGGCGCCGAGAAGAATCAACTTCATAGCAAAACGCACTCCTTGCAAGAATGCACCTTTTGTGCATTAGGATCTGGGGGTTAGGGCCATGGTGACCGCGTCGAAAAAGTTCTTCCCTTTTCTCAGCGGCACCATCGCCTTATCCAAACGAAATGTCCCTAATCCCTAAGCAACACAAGTTGCTCTTATTCAAGGAAACCCTTGTAGTGGCGCATGAGCATCTGAGACTCGATCTGACGAACGGTCTCGATGGCGACGCCGACCACGATGAGGATGGAAGTACCACCCAGAGACAGGCCGTGAATGTTGGTCACCGCGCCGAAGATGATCGGCAGGATCGCAATCACACCCAGGAAGAGCGCGCCGATGAGGCAGACCTTGGAGATGATCTTCATAATGAAGTCCGAGGTGGGCTTACCGGGACGAATGCCCGGAATCGCACCGTTGTTCTTCTTGAGATTATTGGCCATTTCAATGGGATTATACTGGATGGAAATATAGAAGTAGCTAAAGAAAATGATGAGCAGGAAGTAAAGAATACCATAAAGCCAGCCGGTAGTGGAGAAGGCGTCAAAGAAGCCTTTCCAGAACCCTTCCTTCGCCTGCACAAACATCTGAATGGTAGACGGGATAGAGAGGAAGGAAGAAGCGAAGATGATGGGGAGAACACCGGACATATTGACCTTAATAGGCATATGGGTGGACTGCCCGCCGTACACCTTGCGCCCGACCACTCTCTTGGCGTACTGGATCGGAATGCGGCGCTCTGCATCGGTCATCAGGACGATGAACGCGATAATCAGAACGAAGATCACAACGATCGCCGGAACGATAAAGAAGTACTGCGGCTGGCCCTCAAAGCCCATCTTGAAGTACTCCACTAACTGCAGCACCATGGAGGGGCCGCGGGAGACGATACCGGCGAACAGGAGGATGGAAATACCATTGCCGATGCCCTTTTCATTGACCTGCTCACCCAGCCACATCATCAGGGCCGAGCCAGCGGTAAAGGTCAGGATGATGACGATGGCGGTAAACACGCCGTCAAAACCGGAGTTATACTTGACGATGTTGCTGTTATAAAGCCAAGCGTAGTAGGCGCCGGCCTGGATCAGGCCCAGGACAATGGTGGTATAACGGGTATACTTACCGATTTTCTTGCGGCCCTCTTCGCCTTCCTTTGCCATACGTTCCAGCGGCGGGATAGCGACCGTGAGCAGCTGAATAATAATGGATGCGTTAATGTACGGGGTGACGGACAGGGCAAAAAGGGTTGCTTTTTCCAGTCCGCCGCCGGAGATGATATTAAAGTAGCCGAGCAGGCCGGTATCCCCGGTCATGGAGTTCATAATGGTTTTGAGCGCTTCCAGGTCGATAAAGGGGACCGGGATGGCCGCACCGATACGGAACACCACAATAATCATCAGGGTATACAGGATCTTTTTGCGAAGGTCCGCGATCTTCCATGCGTTACGGAACGTCTCGAACATGTCAGATCACCTCAGCCTTTCCTCCGGCTGCTTCGATCTTCTGCTTCGCGGATTCCGAGAACTTCGCCGCCTTCACGGTGAGCGCCTTGGTAATCTCGCCATTTCCCAGAATCTTCACGCCGTCGTAGACTTTCTTAATCACGCCGGCGGATTTGAGAGCCTCGGCATCCACGACGGAGCCGGCCTCAAAGGCCTCCAGCGCATCCACGTTGATTGCTGCATATTCCGTTGCAAAGATATTGTTAAAGCCTCTCTTGGGGATACGACGCATCAGGGGCATCTGGCCGCCTTCAAATCCGGCGCGCATACCGCGGCCGGCACGTGCCTTCTGGCCCTTGTGGCCCTTACCGGCAGTCTTACCGTTGCCGGAGCCGTGTCCTCTGCCTATACGCTTTACCTCCATATTGGAGCCTTGCGCAGGCGAAAGTTCATGCAGTTTCATTTACTTGCACCTCCTTGCTTACGCTTCGGTTACCTCTATGAGGTGGCTTATTTTTGTGATCTTGCCACAGGTAGCGGCGTTGTCAGGCTGAACGCTTTCGTCGCCGATCTTGTGCAGGCCCAGAGAATTGGCGGTGGCGATCTGATCCTTTTTACTGCCGATGAGGCTCTTGACGAGCTTAATCTTCTTCATTTCAGCCGCCCCCCTTAACCAATAATTTCTTTGACGGGCTTGCCGCGCAGGGCAGCGACCTCGTCAGCGTTTCTGAGCAGCTTCAGGCCTGCGATGGTGGCGCTGACCACGTTGCAGGGATTGTTCGAACGCAGGGCCTTGGTACGGATATCCTTAATGCCGACCGACTCGACGACCGCACGCACGGCACCGCCGGCGATAACGCCGGTACCGGGAGCGGCGGGCTTCAGGAGAACCGCGCCCGCGCCGAACTTACCGATAACCTCGTGGGGGATCGTCGTTCCGCGGAGGGAAACCTTGATCAGATTCTTCTTGGCATCCTCGATGCCCTTGCGGATCGCGTCCGGAACTTCACCGGCCTTGCCCAAGCCGTAGCCCACCGTGCCGTTGCCGTCGCCGACCACGACCAGAGCCGCGAACTTGAAGATGCGTCCGCCCTTGACGGTTTTGGATACGCGGTTAATGGAAACCACGCGCTCCACTAATTCTAACTGAGTTGCGTCAATTTTAGCCAAGCCTTTCTCCTCCTTACTTAGAACTTCAGACCGCCCTCACGGGCGCCTTCGGCCAGTTCTTTGACTCGGCCGTGATAGATGTTGCCGCCGCGGTCAAAGACCACTTCCGTGATGCCCTTTTCAGCAGCGCGCTTTGCGATCAGTTTGCCCACTTCCCGGGCAGCCTCTTTGTTTCCGCCGTAACCGTTGAATTCCTTATCCAGAGTGGAAGCGGAAGCCAGCGTTACGCCCTTTACGTCGTCGATAAGCTGGGCGTAGATGTTCGAAAGGGAGCGGAATACATTCAGGCGCGGACGTGCGGCAGTGCCCGAAATCTTGCCGCGCACACGGGTGTGGCGGTTGAGCCTTGCCTTGTTGCTGTCAACCTTAGATACCATAATGTTTCACTCCTTACTTCTTGCCGCCCTTACCGGCCTTGCCTTCCTTGCGGCGGATGACCTCGTCGACGTACTTAATGCCCTTGCCCTTGTAAGGCTCCGGCGGACGCTTCTCGCGGACTTCTGCTGCAAACTGGCCGACCTTCTGCTTGTCGGGGCCGAGAATGACAATCTTATTGGGAGTCGGGGCTTCAATGGTGATGCCGTCGATCTCCGGGACAATAACCTGGTGGGAATATCCTAAGTTCATCACAAGATTCTTGCCCTGCTTCTGTACACGGTAACCGACTCCGTTGACGTCCAGCTCCTTCTTGAAGCCGTTGGTCACGCCCTCGACCATGTTGGCCACGAGGGTGCGGGTCAGACCGTGCAGAGAACGGTGCTCTTTGTCGTCCGACGGACGGGTCACTGTGATCACACCTGCGTCAACCGCCACCTGCATATCCGGATGCAGGTTCTGGGTCAAAGTACCCTTGGGGCCTTTGACGGTAATAACGGTGCCATCCAGCTTTACGTCTACACCGGCAGGAATCGTGATGGGCTTTCTTCCTATACGAGACATTTCCTAAGCCCTCCTTACCAAATAAAGGCGAGAACTTCGCCGCCAATGTTCTCCTTGCGTGCACGACGGTCGGTCATGACACCCTTGGAGGTGGACATAATCGCTATTCCGAGGCCCTTCATGACGCGGGGCATATCTTCACAGCTTGTATAAATGCGCAGGCCGGGCTTGGAAACCCGACGCAGGCCGGTAATGGCGGGGGTCTTATCGGGGGCATATTTCAGGTTGATCTTGATGATGCCCTGCTTGCCGTCGTCCACTACCTGGAAATTCCGGATGTAGCCTTCGTCGAGCAGAATCTGCGCAATGGCTTTCTTCATATTCGACGCGGGCACACTTACGGAATCATGCTTGGCGCTCGTTGCGTTGCGGATTCTGGTGAGCATATCCGCAATGGTATCGGTGATCTGCATGCCGTTTCCTCCTTTGCTGTAGCTTTACCAGCTTGCCTTCTTTACGCCCGGGATCTCGCCCTTATGGGCAAGTTCGCGGAAGCAGATACGGCAGATGCCAAATTTGCGAAGATAAGCGTGGGGTCTGCCGCAGATTTTGCAGCGGTTGTAGCCACGGGAGCTGAATTTAGGCTCTCTTTTTTGCCGGACCTTCATGGATGTTTTCGCCATTTTTCATTCCTCCCTTACTTCGCAAACGGGGCGCCCATGAGCGTCAACAGCTCTCTGGCTTCCTCGTCGGTGTTCGCGGTGGTGACAAAGCAAATGTCCATGCCGCGGACCTTGTCGATCTTATCGTAGTCGATCTCGGGGAATATGAGCTGCTCCTTGACACCCATGCTGTAATTGCCACGGCCGTCAAAGGAATTGGGGTTGATGCCGCGGAAGTCGCGCACCCGGGGCAGCGCCACCGAGAACAGGCGGTCGACGAACTCATACATCCGCTCACCCCGCAGGGTGACCTTCACGCCGATGGGCATGCCTTCGCGCAGCTTGAAGTTCGCGACGGATTTCTTCGCTTTGGTGGGGACGGCCTTCTGGCCGGTGATCGCGGTAATGTCGCTGATAATAGCGTCGATGACCTTGGAGTTCTCCTTGGCCTCGCCTGCGCCCACGTTGATGACGACCTTGTTGAGCTGCGGAATCTGCATGCAGCTCTTATAGCCGAATTTCTTCATGAGAGCGGGAGCGACATCGCTTTTATAAAAATCCTTAAGTCGAGCCATGTCTTATCCTCCTTAAAAGGTCTCGCCGCAGTCTTTGTGTTTGCAAACCCGCTCCTTGGTGCCGTCGCCGTACACCTTGGTTGCTACGCGGGTGGGCTTGCCGCACTTGGGGCAGACAAGCATAACCTTGCTGGCGTAGAGCGCGCCTTCGGCTTTCACAATGCCGCCGGGATCGCCCATCTTGCGGGGCTTAACGTGCTTGGTGACCATGTGGATGCCTTCCACGATGACCTTGCCTTCCTTGGGGCTGACCTCAAGCACTTTTCCCTTCCTGCCCTTGCTGGTGCCGCTGATTACCATGACGGTGTCGCCCTTTTTGACGTGTAATTTGTTGTTCATCTGCGCACCTCCATTAGAGCACCTCAGGGGCAAGGCTGAGGATCTTCAAATAATCCTTTTCGCGAAGCTCTCTGGCCACCGGGCCAAAGATACGCGTGCCCCTCGGGTTCTTATCCTCTCTGATGATAACGGCTGCGTTTTCGTCGAAGCGGATGTACGAGCCATCCTCACGGCGAAGGCCGCTGGCGGTACGAACGACCACCGCTTTGACCACTTCGCCCTTTTTCACTACGCCGCCGGGTGTTGCCTTTTTGACCGAAGCGACGATCACGTCGCCGATGTTTGCATATCTCCTACCGGAGCCGCCCAACACGCGAATACACATAAGCTCCTTCGCGCCTGTGTTGTCGGCCACCTTGAGGAATGTCTGCTGCTGAATCATTCAGGTGTTCCTCCTTTCAACAAGCGTGATTGCTTATTTTGCCTTCTCCAGGATCTCGACCAGACGCCATCTCTTGTCCTTGGAAAGGGGGCGGGTCTCCATTACAAGCACGCGGTCGCCGACGTTGCACTCATTTTTTTCGTCATGCGCCTTCAGATGAACCGTGCGCTTGATGATCTTCTTATAAAGAGGATGCTTGACATTGTCCTGAATCGCCACGACGATGGTCTTATCCATCTTGTTGCTGATGACTTTGCCTACATTCGTCTTTCTGAGGTTGCGTTCTTCCACAGCTTACTCCTCCCTTCCCTTATGCGCCCTGCGCTTCTTTGAGCTCAAGCTCCCGCAGAACCGTCTTGACTCGGGCGATATCCTTCTTGACGGCGTTGATGCGCATGGGATTGTCGAGCTGGTTGATCGCGTTCTGGAATCGCAGGTTGAAAAGCTCCTCTTTCAAATCCTTGAGCTTCGTGTTGAGCTCGGCAGCGGTCAATTCTCTGATGTCTTTGGCCTTCATTACTGCTCACCACCCGTTTCTTCCTTGGCAATAAACTTGCACTTGATGGGCAGCTTGTTGGCTGCCAGTCTCATAGCCTCGCGGGCGATCTCTTCAGAAACACCGGCGATTTCGAACATGACCCGGCCGGGCTTAACGACCGCCACCCAGTACTCGGGGGAGCCTTTACCGGAACCCATTCGGGTTTCCGCCGGCTTCTCGGTGATGGGCTTATCCGGGAAAATCTTGATCCAAACCTGGCCGCCGCGCTTGATGTAACGAGTCATGGCGACACGGGCGGCTTCGATCTGATTGCTGGAAATCCAGGCGGGCTCCAAAGCCTGCAGGCCGAAATCACCGTAGGTAACGGTGTTGCCGCGCAGGGCCTTACCGGTAAGGCGGCCTCTCTGGACTCTGCGGTATTTGACTCTCTTGGGTAACAGCATTATCTGCGGCCTCCTTCCTTACGGGACGGGCGGGCATCCTGCAGAACCTCGCCTTTGTACAGCCACACTTTCACGCCGATGCGGCCGTAAGTGGTATTCGCTTCGGCAAAGCCGTAGTCGATGTCCGCGCGGATGGTCTGCAGCGGAATGGTGCCCTCGTGATAATGCTCACTGCGGGCGATTTCCGCGCCGCCCAGACGGCCGGACACGTTGATCTTGATTCCCTTTGCACCCATGCGCATGGCGCGGCCGATGGACTGCTTCATGGCGCGGCGGAAGGAAATACGCTTCTCCAGCTGGGCTGCGATGTTTTCCGCCACCAGCTGGGCGTTCAAATCGGGGTTCTTCACCTCGACGATGTTGATGGAAACCGGTTTCTTCAGCATGGCTTCGCACTGCAGGCGCAGCTTCTCGATTTCCGAGCCGCCTTTGCCGATCACCATGCCGGGCTTCGCGCAGTGAATATGAAGCACGACGCGAGCGGAATTGCGCTCGATCTCGATCTTCGGGACGCCTGCGGCGTAGAGCTGCTTCTTAAGCGTCTTTCTGAGATTGTAATCCTCGACCAGCGTGTCGCCGAAATCCTTGTCGCCCACATACCAGCGGGAATCCCAGTCCTTGATGACGCCCACGCGCAAACCGTGGGGATGAATTTTCTGGCCCATAAACTAACCTCCTTTGACGCTTATTCCGCTTCCCTGAGCACGAGGGTCACGTGGGATGTCTTCTTCTGAATCTGAAAGCCACGTCCGTGCGGACCGGGACGCAGGCGCTTGAGGATCGGGCCGGGGCACACATAGCACTCGGCGATGTAGAGCCTCGAAACGTCCATATGATGGTTGTTCTCCGCATTCGCAACGGCCGACTTGAGCAGCTTCTCGAGATACTCGCAGGCGGCCTTGGGGGTATATTTCAGAATGGCCGCGGCGGTTTCTGCGTCCTTACCGCGGATCAAATCCAAAACAATTTTCACCTTGCGGGGTGAAATACGGGCATATTTCAGGTTTGCCCTTGCTTCCATACCGTACACTCCTTTCGGCCGCTATTACTTGCCGTTATTGGACGTCTTGGAGCCAGCATGGCCCTTGAAGGTCCGTGTTGGCGCGAACTCGCCCAGCTTATGGCCAACCATATCTTCGGTCACATAGACCGGAACATGCTTTCTGCCGTCGTGAACAGCAAAGGTGTGGCCGACAAAATCCGGGAAAATGGTGGAAGAGCGGCTCCAGGTCTTCAGGATGCGCTTCTCGCCATTTTTGTTCATTTCTTCAACCCTCTTGAGCAGCACCGGCTGCACGTAAGGGCCTTTCTTCACGCTTCTACCCATGAGTTCTTAGTCTCCTTTCCACACCTTACTTGCCGCCGCGACGTTTGACGATCATCTTATCGGAGCGGTTGTGCTTCGCGCGGGTCTTGTAACCGAGGGCAGGCTTACCCCACGGGGTAACAGGACCAGGACGGCCCACCGGGGACTTGCCTTCACCACCGCCGTGCGGATGGTCGCAGGGGTTCATGACGGAACCGCGCACCGTCGGACGCCAGCCCATGTGACGCTTGCGGCCGGCCTTACCAACCTTGACGTTCTCATGGTCGACGTTTCCGACCTGGCCGATGGTGGCCATGCACTGAACGGAAACGTTGCGAAGCTCGCCGGAGGGCAGACGAAGGAGCGCGTAAGCGCCTTCCTTTGCCATCAGCTGGGCCATGTTGCCGGCCGAGCGGGCAAGCTGCGCACCCTTGCCGGGATAAAGCTCCACGTTGTGGACAAAGGTACCAACCGGGATGTTGACGAGAGGCAGGGCGTTGCCGGGCTTAATGTCCGCAGACGCGCCGGAAACCACCGTGTCGCCCACCTTCAGGCCGTTGGCCGCGATGATGTAGCGCTTCTCGCCGTCCTCGTACTGCACCAGCGCGATGTGAGCGGAACGGTTGGGATCGTACTCAATGGTGAGAACGGTCGCCGGCATGTCCAGCTTGTTGCGCTTGAAGTCGATGATGCGGTACTTGCGGCGGTTGCCGCCGCCGCGATGGCGGACAGTGATGCGGCCGTAGCTGTTGCGGCCGGAAGTATTCTTCAGGGGAGCCAACAGGCTCTTTTCAGGGCTGACCTTGGAAAGGCCGGCATAATCGGTAACCGACATGTTGCGTCTTGCATTGGTCGTCGGCTTAAAAACCTTGATAGACATGTTGGAATCTCACACTCCTCATATTGGCTTTGCGGGGCTGTCTGTTCCCCATACGTTGCCGGTTCGCAGGCGAAAAAGCCTGCGTCAAACCATCGAAATTTAGAACATGCCCTCGAAGAAGGGAATCGGCTTGGAGCTCTTCTTGAGCGTGACGATGGCCTTTTTCCATGAGGGGGTGTAGCCCTCGAAACGGCCCTGCCGTCTCATCTTGCCGCGGACATTGATGGTGTTGACCTTGTCGACCTTCACGTCGAAGGCGCTCTCCACGGCCTTGGCAATTTCGATCTTATTGGCGTCCTTCGCAACCGCGAAGGTGTACCGCATATTGGGGATGCCCGCCATGCTCTTTTCGGTGATGATGGGGCGGATTATGATATCATGCGCGTTCGTCATTACGCATACACCTCCTCGAGCTGCGTTACGGCGCCCTTGGCGACAATCAGCTTGTCGCAGTTGAGAATGTCGTAAACGTTGAGGGTATTGACCAGAGCGGTCTTGACACCCGGGATGTTACGGGCGGACTTGATGACCTTTTCATCCTTTTCCGGCATGACGATCAGGGCCTTTTTGCCGGCTTCCAGCTTGGAAAGCATGTCAACGACCGTTTTCGTCTTGATTTCTTCCAGAGCGATGGAATCCACCACCACAAACTCATTGTCCTGCACCTTGGAAGAGAATGCGGACTTCATGGCCAGGCGGCGAACCTTCTTGTTCATGCTCAGGCGGTAGTCACGGGGCTTGGGAGCAAAAACGATACCGCCGTGTCTCCACTGGGGAGCGCGGGTGGAACCCTGACGTGCGCGGCCGGTGCCCTTCTGTCTCCACGGCTTTTTGCCGCCGCCGGAAACTTCGGCGCGGGTCAGCGCCGACTGGGTGCCCTGGCGCTGGTTGGCCAGGTAATTGACCACGGCCAGATGCATCACGTGCTTGTTGGGCTCGATTCCGAAAACGCCTTCGGAAAGCTCCATCTCGCCGACAGACTTGCCTGCCATATCGAATACTGAAACCTTAGGCATTGTGTTTCCTCCTTCCCTTACGCGTTCTTCACGCTGTCGCGGATGACGACGATTCCGCCCTTGGGGCCGGGAATCGCGCCCTTGATGGCGATGAGGTTATTTTCCGCATCCACCTTCACGACATCGAGATTCTGAACGGTGACTCGCTCGGCGCCCAGATGGCCCGGGAGCTTTTTGCCCTTGAACACGCGGGACGGGGAGCTACACGCGCCGTTGGAACCAGCGTGGCGGGCGACAGGGCCGGTACCGTGGGTTTCCTTCAGGCGATGGAAGTTCCAGCGCTTGATGGTGCCCGCATAGCCCTTACCTTTGGAAATACCGGTGACGTCGATGCGATCGCCGGCCGCAAACACGTCCGCTTTCACAATGTCGCCGATGTTCATGTCGTCAGCGCTGTCGAACTTGAATTCGCGCAGGTGACGCTTGGGCGCCACGTCCGCCTTGCCGAAATGGCCCTTAAGCGGCTTCGTGACGTTCTTGTCCTTGATGTCGCCGTAGCCGAGCTGGACTGCGACATAGCCGTCGTTTTCGACGGTCTTCTTCTGGACCACTGCACATGGGCCGGCCTCCACGACGGTGACGGGAACTACGTTGCCCTTCTCGTCGAAGACCTGCGTCATGCCCAGCTTCTTGCCGATGATACCTTTTTGCATGGTATGATCCTCCTTCGGTTATTGGTCGGGAAACCCCGACGTGACCTCGTCCGTGCGAATCGGCGGATTCAGTGGGTTAAAGCTGAATCTCGATTTCGACGCCGGCGGGGAGTTCAAGGCCGGTTAAGGCCTCAACTGTCTTGTTGCTGGGTCTGAGGATGTCGATCAAGCGCTTGTGGGTACGCATCTCGAACTGCTCACGGCTGTCCTTGTACTTATGGACCGCGCGCAGGATGGTCACCACCTGCTTGTCAGTAGGGAGCGGCACGGGGCCAGAGACCCGAGCGCCGGTGCGTTTTGCGGTTTCGACAATCTTCTCCGCCGACTGATCGACGAGCTGATGATCGTAACCTTTGAGCCTGATTCTGATTTTTTCCTTGACTGCCACGGAAAGTCGCCTCCTTTTACTAGTTGGCGGGCGGCGTTAAAAACGTTCTACGCCTCCGGGTGTTTCGTCCCCGGACATTGAAAAAGCCGGACAAACTGCGCGCAGTTTTATCCGGGGTTCCGTTTTGTAACGTCATAAGGGCACAAACGCCGCGGAAAAGCCGCGCCGCTTCAAAACAGTGCCGTATCATTTCGCCCGGTTTAAAATCGGACATACTCCGCGGAAAAACCGGCCTACCGGCCGCAACCTCCCGCATCATCGCATATCTGTGCAGTCACGCTCGATTATAATACCATAATTCAGGGGCGAATGCAAGAAAAAATTTCGGCATTTCGCGAAAATTTTTCGGAGAAAATTTAGGTATTCGTCACATATTCCGCAAGGAGCTGTTTTATACTAATTATAAAGGAAATCGGGTCGGATTGCACGACAAATTTCCGCTTGCCCAAATGAAAGCGGACTTTTATAATAAAGGAAAGCATCACCCGTCTGTAAAAGGAGAAACGCTTATGAACGTGGTACGACGCATTCAGATTTACGGGGACTCCATTATGAAAGGAATCCTCCTCGACCACAAGAACAGCCGCTATTATCCCCAGCCGCCCCATAACCTAAATGCCTTTAAAGAGGAGTTCGCGCTGGATATCCTCAACAAATCCAAGTTCGGCTGCACCATTGGCAAAGGCTACCAGCAGCTTTGCCGCCAGCTGGAGCGCGGGCTCGACTGCGACATGGTGCTTTTGGAATACGGCGGCAACGACTGCGATTATGACTGGGACAAGGTTTCCGCCGCGCCTGAGGCGGACCATCAGCCCCATACGCCCCTCAAAGAGTTCGTGGCGACCTACCGGCGGATGCTTACAAAGCTCAAAGAGCACGCCGTGACGCCTATCCTCATGTCCCTGCCCCCCATCGACGCGGAAAAATACCTCAGCTGGATCACCCGCACGGGCTTAAGCCGGGAGAATATTCTCAAGTGGCTGGGAGACACCCAGATGATCTACCGCTTCCAGGAGCTTTACTCCCACACCGTCATGAAGCTGGCCTACGAGACGAAGAGCCTGTTTGTGGACGTGCGGACTGCCTTCTTAGACAAACACAACTACAAAGACCTTCTTTGCGACGACGGCATTCATCCCAACGAAGAGGGGCATCAGCTCATCAAGCAGGTGTTCTCCAAGTTTGCCGACGCGTATTTAAATGGCCGGCCCCAGATCGTGCTGGGGTAAGCCCTCCTGATCGAAACCGCCCGGCAGCCAAATTGGCTGCCGGGCGGTTTTTCTGTCTTTTTCCTATTTGGACGACGATCCGTCGTTCTTTTCCTTGGGTTTGGTCACCACGTTTAACACGGCGATGATCGCCATAATCAGGGCCATGACCACCAGGATGCCCAGCATTCCCAGCCCCATCAGCTTCAATGAATTCCAAAAATCCGCCATATTGATGGCCCAAAGCAGTTGCAGCATCGTGTTCTATCCCCTCTCTTACAGCATGCCCGGCACCAGCGCCAGAATGATGCCGCCGGCGATGACCGAACCGATCTGACCGGATACGTTGGCGCCCACCGCGTGCATCAGCAGGTGGTTTTGATTGTCTTCCTTGAGCGCCATCTTCTGCACCACCCGCGCGGACATGGGAAAGGCCGAAATGCCCGCCGCGCCGATCATGGGATTGATCTTCTTATCCTTCTTTAAGAACAGGTTCATAAACTTGGCAAAGAGGACGCCGCCGATGGTGTCGATCATAAAAGCAACCAAACCCAGCACCAAAATAATCAGGGTTTCGATGGTTACGAAGTTCTCCGCCGTCATCTTGAAGGCGATGGTGATCCCTAAGAAAATCGTGATCAGGTTGGCAAGGACGCTTTGGGCGGTCTGGGCAAGGCTGTCAAGCCGCAGGCACTCCCGCAAGAGGTTTCCGAACATCAAAAGCCCAACAAGCCCCACCGACGCGGGCGCGATCAGGCCGGCCACCACCGTCACCAGAATCGGGAACAAAATCCGCGTGGTCCGGGAGACCGACTTGGGGTTATAAGGCATGCGGATGCACCGTTCCTTTTTGGTGGTCACCAGCTTGATGCAGAAGGGCTGGATGATGGGGACCAGCGCCATGTAGGAATAGGCGGCCACCGCGATGGCGCCCAGGTAGTTGCTCTTAAAGATATTGGCCACCAGAATGGAGGTGGGGCCGTCCGCCGCGCCGATGATGCCGATGGATGCGGCGTCGCGCAGATCAAACCCGAACACCACCGCCAGCATGACCGTAAAGAAAATGCCGAACTGAGCGGCGCCGCCGAACAGCATGACCTTGGGATTGCTCAGAAGCGGGCCAAAGTCGATCATGGCCCCGATGCCCACGAAGAGCAGAAGCGGCAGCGCCTCGGACGCTTCGATTCCCACTTCGTAAAGCCACTGGACGATGCCCTTGACCTCGCCCACGCCCGCCATGGTCTGGTCGAGCACGCCGGACAGCGGGAGATTTACCAAAATCGCCCCAAAGCCCATGGGCATCAGCAGTGCCGGTTCAAAGTTTTTCGCCAGCGCCAGATAAATCAGCAGCGCGCCGATGACGTACATGACCACCTGCTGCCAGCCGATGGAAAGGATTCCGTTCCATAAAAAATCAAAGCTTTGCAGCCATTCCAATGTTTCTACCCCATTTCTGCTTGATCCGGCGGTTTGCCGGTTTGCTGTTTTCCTTTGCCCCTTCGCAAAAGGCGGCGGTATTCTATTAGTATAGACGGCGCTTCCAGATTCTATTTGGTTTTCTTCCTCAAAAAGAACGAAAAATCAGGCGCCTCGGGAAAGGAGCGCCTCGATTTCCCTGAGCTTAGCCTCCCCGTCGGCGTAGCCCCGGTCGGCCAGGTCGTTTAGCACCTTGGGGTTCTTTTCATAGGTACTCACCACCATAGAAGCGGGCGGCTGGATGACCACCGCCTTACCTTCCTCCTCCAGCCTGCGGCAGAGCCGCACCTGGTCGTTATAAATCCCGTTGGAACGGGAAAGGGCCTCCACCAGTTTCGGAAACCGGCCGTAGACCGACTTGATCATCCCCAGCGGATAACCAATCTTTTTCTCATGGCTCAGATGTTTCGTAAGCACGATGACGTTGAGGGCATTGCCATCCTCCATGGATTTCTCCACCGGGATCGGGCAGACGCAGGCCCCGTCCAGAAGCGGACGTCCTTCGTACTCCACCACCTTCGATACAAACGGCACCGAGCAGGAGGCTGCCAGCACATCGGTGCGGCCGGGGCCGATGTGTTCCTTCCCGTACCAGACCTCTTCGCCGGTGGCGCAGTCGGTAGCGCCCGTCAGCATGGTGGCGGGCGAACGGTGCAGCCCGTCGTAATCGATAAGCGCATGTTCGGCGGCAATCTGGTTAAAAATAAAATCGTAGCCGAACAGAGAACCGGTAATCATCATGTTCTGCACGCTCAAAAGACGGGGATCCTGGGAATAATCCACCAGCACCCGGCGGGTGCGCCCCGGCTGCCCCGACACAAACGCGGTGGCGTTGAGCGCGCCGGCGGAAACTCCGATGACATAAGGAAATGCAATGTTGTGATCCGCAAAGGCTTCCAGCACGCCGGCGGTATATGCGCCGCGCATGCCGCCGCCCTCCAAAACCAGGCCCACAGACATACGGCATCCTCCTTGCATTTTATTCAATGGAACCAAGGTAAATTATACACTTTTTTATAGGAAACGCAATCCAAAGGAATCCGAAAACAGGTTTTTGAAACCGGCGATTGTCGTGAAGTTGAAAAAAGAAAAGAAATTTGGAAATTCTCTTGACAAAGCATAACCAAGCATATTATAATGTTACTCGCCCCTTGCGGGGACATGCATTTGGCGGCATAGCTCAGTTGGCTAGAGCATGCGGTTCATACCCGCAGTGTCGTTGGTTCAACTCCAACTGCCGCTACCATAATACGGACTTTTCCCCGGACAAGTCGAGTAAAAGTCCGTATTTTATTTGGCGCGTTGGTCAAGCGGTTAAGACACGGCCCTTTCACGGCTGTAACAGGGGTTCGATTCCCCTACGCGTCACCAGATTTGCGAGAGGCCGGCTGTTCCGGCTGGCCTTCGCTGATCTTCTTTCTTTTGGACGCATAGCTCAGCTGGTTAGAGCGCCTGCTTCACACGCAGGAGGTCAGCGGTTCGAGTCCGTTTGCGTCCACCAAGGGGCCGCGCACCATATGGTGCGCGGCTTTTTCTTGTCTCTGCGGCCCTAGCAGGGCATCCGGATTATGGTTATGGCAAAGAAACGGGTGCTTTAAACGTTTGTCCGTATAAATAAGCTGGGAAGCCGCCGTATTGCAGCTGCCGCCGGCTTTTCGCCGCCATCTGCGAAGCCGGAGCCATACCACAACGCGGACGATGTCATCAAGTTTTTCTCCGTCCGGCCACGAAGCCGCCATTTCGTGGCCGGACGTTTTGGTATACCCGCAAAAAAGCGGCGATTTTTACTTGGAAGGCAGGTGTCTAGGATATGTCCCCTTCTCCCAACGTGGTCAACATCGGCCTGGTGGCCCACGTGGACGCAGGCAAAACCACTTTAACCGAACGGCTTCTTTACGCAGCCGGCGCCATCCGCGCCCCCGGCCGGGTGGACGAAGGCACCGCCCAGACCGACTTTCTGGATCTCGAACGAAAGCGCGGCATTTCCATCCGCGCGGCTTCCACGGTGCTTTCCTGGAAAGGGCGCACCATTAACCTCATCGATACCCCCGGCCACACCGACTTTGCCTCCGAGGTGGAACGGGTGCTGCGGGTGCTTGACTGCGCGGTGCTGGTGATTTCGGCGGCGGAAGGGATCCAGTCCCAGACCGAGGTGCTGGCCGAAGCTCTCGCCAGGCTGAAGACTCCCACGGTCCTTTTCTTTAACAAGATCGACCGGGCCGGGGCGGACCTTTCCCGGGTGCTGAAAGAAGCAAGAGAAAGGCTGGGGCTGTCGCCGGTGGTAGTGGACCGTCTGTTTGACGACGGTCCATTGGAAGACACATTGGTGGAGGCGCTGGCGGAAGAGGACGACGGGCTTTTAGAAGCCTACCTGTCGGGCGAGCCTCTTTCCAAGGAGCGGCTTCTTTCATCGCTGGCCGCTGGCGTAAGAGCCAGGCGGCTCTTTCCCGCTCTGACCGGCTGCGCCCTCAAAGGGACCGGCGTCGGGGCGCTACTCGATCTTCTGGCGTTCACGGCGCCGGAAAACAAGGGGGATGCGCAAGCAACCTTGTCCGGCGTCATCTTCCGCATGGAACACGACAAGACCATGGGCCGGGTTTCACATGTCCGCCTTTACGCGGGAACCCTGAAAAACCGGGATACGGTGCGAAACGACACCCAGGACCTGGAGGAAAAGGTGGTACAGATCCGCAAAGTGAGCGGCGCAAAATACGAGGATACCGGGCTTTTGCAGGCGGGAGACATCGGGGCAGTGTGCGGCCTTTCCCACGCCCGGGTAGGGGACATTTTGGGCGACCCGGGACCGGTTCCGGGCGGCTGCTCCATCGCTCACCCGCTTTTAAACGTGCGGGTGTTCCCCTATGAGGAGAAGGACTATCCCGCTCTTGTAGCAGCGGTGGAAGAGCTTTGCGCGGAAGACCCGCTTCTTACTATGGCGTGGGTGCCGGAGGAGCGAAATCTGCTCATTCGCATCACCGGGCTCATCCAGCTGGAGGTTCTCGAAGCGCTGATGATCACCCGTTTTGGCCTGCGGGTCTATTTCTCCGATCCCACGGTTATTTATAAGGAGACGCCTGCCTCGGTAGGGGAAGGCTTTGTGGCCTACACCATGCCCAAGCCCTGCTGGGCGGTGCTGCGGTTCTTGATAGAGCCGGGACCGCGGGGCAGCGGGATTGCTTACAACAGCATCGTCAAAAACGACGACATTCTCTACCGCTACCAAGCTCAGGTGGCCCAGGCCCTGCCGGATGCCCTGCGCCAGGGTCCCTTGGGCTGGGAGGTCACCGATGCGAAGATCACCCTCATCGCCGGCGAGCACCACAATGAGCACACCCACCCGCTGGACTTTATCGTGGCCACTCCCATGGCCATCATGGACGGGCTTGTAAACACCGGCACGACCCTCCTGGAGCCCATGCAGGCTTTTCGCCTGTCCCTCCCGGAGGAAGTGGGAGGCAAGGTGATGGGGGAAATCATCCGGATGCGGGGCCAGTTCGACACGCCGGTGATCCAAAACGGCGTGTTTACTCTGGAAGGGCGGGTCCCCGCCGCTACTTCGATGGAGTTCCCGGTCTTTGCGGCGTCGATATCCTCGGGGCGGGCGAATCTATCGGTTCGGTTTGACGGCTATGAGCCCTGCCCGCTGGAGCTGGGCGCGACCACGCCTTACCGGGGTGTCAATCCCCTGGATCAGGCCCGGTATATTCTCAGCATCCGTGGTGCGCTCTGAACCGACTGAAATTGTGAATTCTGTTGCAAAGTCCTTGCAACTTTGGCCATAAAATGGTACAATCATTCACGAAAAAACCAAATAGTAGGAGGAACCCACATGGATTTTGCCAGAAAATGCATCGCCGAGTTTTTCGGGACCACCATGTTTGTCCTGATCGGCTGCCTCGGAATCAGCATGTATGCGAGCACTCTGGACGCTTTAGGGCTGTGCCTGATTTTTGCCTTTGTTTTCATCGCCATGTATTTTGTAATCGGCCGGGTGTCCGGCTGCCACCTCAATCCCGCCGTTTCTTTGGGGATGGCCATCACCGGCCGGATCTCCTGGAAGGAATTTGCCGGCTATGCCGTGAGCCAGCTGGTGGGCGGGTTCGCCGCCTGCGGCCTGATCGCCTTGTTCAATTCTCTGTTCGGCGTTTCCGGCTACAGCGCGAACGCGGTGTATGTGGACACTTATAAATACCCCTATGTTGTGGAATGCCTGGTCATTGAAATCATTCTGACCATGCTGTTCGTCCTGGTCTTTTTGGCCGCCACCAAAAAGGGCAAGTTCTCCGGCATTGCCGGCATCGGCATTGGCCTGAGCCTGCTGGTCTTCTATTTGATCGACTATGGGTTTACCGGTGCGTCCCTCAACCCCGCCCGGAGTCTCGCCCCCGCTATCTTCACCGGCGGCACCAGTCTGACGAACGTGTGGGTCTTCCTGGTAGGCCCGCTGGTGGGCGCGGTGCTCGCCGCGTTTTTGTACAAGTTCTTTGCAAAAGGGATGGCAGCCGACGAAAGCGCACATTAAACAGAAGAAAAGGGCCGCGTAATGCGGCCCTTTTTTCGTCTCAACCCTGCATTTGCGTTTGTTTGCATGAATTGGCCCCGCCATACATACACTAATCCTATCGTGAAAGCTTAGGAGGCAAATTATGAACGTATATGATTTCAAAGTGAAGAAAATGGATGGGAACGAGGTAAACTTACGCGATTACGAAGGCAAGGTGCTTCTCATCGTCAATACGGCCAGCAAATGCGGCTTTACTCCGCAGTTTGCCGAGCTGGAGGCGCTCTATCAGAATTACAAGGGAAAAGGCTTTACGGTTCTTGGCTTTCCTTGCAACCAGTTCAAGGAGCAGGATCCGGGCAGCAATGAAGAAATCATGGAGTTCTGCACCCGCAACTACGGCGTCACCTTCCCCATGTTCGCCAAAATCGATGTCAATGGTCCCAACGCCGCGCCCTTGTTTCAATTCCTGACCTCGCACACCAAGTTCCAAGGGTTTGACATGAGCCATCCCATCGGCCCGGTTCTGGACGAGCTTTTGTCCAAGGATGGGGACTACAAGGCGGATAACCAGATCAAATGGAATTTCACCAAGTTCCTCATTACCAAAACCGGTGAAATCGCCAAACGGTTCGAGCCGACTACGACGCCCGCCCAGATGGAATCGAGCATACAAAGCTTGCTGTAAGAAGCTGAAAAAGCCGCCCTTAATGCGGGCGGCTTTTTTGCCGGCTTAGGCTATGGTATGTTTTTAAACCTTGGCGGCTTCGTATGAAGCCGCCAAGGTTTTTCTTATTCTCCCAGCCGGATCATTTCCATAATCGGCCGCTTGGCGGCCTGGGAAAGGTCCGGATCGATCTGGATTTCCGCGCCGCCCGTACCCAAAAGCGCCCGGTAAACATCAGGTAGCCCCGTCAGACGCATGTTGGGGCAAAGAAGCTTCTTGCTCAGCACCGGGAACCGGCGGTCCGGATGGTGAAGGGAGAGCCAGTCGGAAATGGATTTCTCTGTACCGATGATCACGTCCTCCTTACACCGTTCGGCAAAGGACAGGATGCCGGAGGTGGAACCCACAAAGTCCGCATATGCGAGCACCTCTTCCCGGCATTCGGGATGAACCGCCAGCTTTGCCTTGGGATAGCGTTCCTTCATCAAGACGCAGTCCCGGGCGGTCACCGCCGCATGAACCGGACAGCACCCGTCCCACAGCTCAATTTCCCGCTGAGGCAGCTGACGCTTGAGCCAGCCGCCCAGGTTTGCGTCTGGAATAAACAGGATCGGGGCGTCAGGCAGCTTTTTGACAATGGTAAGCGCGCTCGACGAGGTAACGCACACGTCGCATTCCGCTTTGAGCCGGGTGGTCGTGTTTATGTAAGCGACAATCGTATAATCGGGGTTATTCTCCTTAAAGCGCCGCACCCGCTCGGGCGGAATCTGGTCGGCCATGGGACATACCGCCTGGTCTACCGGCAGGATAACTTTCTTTTCCGGGTTTAACAGCTTGACGGTGTCCGCCATAAAGCGCACGCCGCACAGCACAATGGTGCTCTCCTCCCGCTTCTGGGCCGCCACCGACAGGGCGAACGAATCCCCGCAGATATCCGCAATCTCCAAAATCTCCGGCGACTGATAGCTGTGGGCCAAAATAGCCGCGCCCGTCTCCTTTTTGAGCCGCAAAATTTCTCCCTGGAGTTCCTTTATCATTGGTTTTCTTCCTCCTCAAGCACCAAAGCGGGTTTCAGCCGCCTGGCGATCTTTCCCGCCTCCACCCCGTCGAGATGGATGCGGGTGCGCAGCAGGTCGATGCTGTCAAACTTCTGTTCAGGCCGCATGAAGGACAGCAGACAGACCGGCACCTTTTTCCCGTACAGATCCCCTTCGTAGTGGGGAATCCAAGTCTCATAGAGAGGGGCGGGCGCACCCACGGTGGGCCGCACGCCGAAATTGGTCACTGCCGGCCAATAACCTCCCTCAATTTTGGCAAGGGACGCATATACGCCGAACTTGGGTTCCACGAATCCCTTGGGAACCAGCTGGTTGAGGGTGGGTGTCCCCATCAGGCGGCCCAGCTGCTGGCCTCTTACCACC
This sequence comes from uncultured Eubacteriales bacterium, assembly GCA_951801675.1. Lineage (GTDB taxonomy): Bacteria > Bacillota > Clostridia > Oscillospirales > Acutalibacteraceae > Solibaculum_A. The sequence continues at coordinate 59,101 of CATONX010000004.1, forward strand.
TCAAAGTCAATGACAAAGGGGCGCCCCAGCAGCCGGGCCGCCTCCTCCATCTTTCCTTCCCGCACCAACGCCCGGATCCGGGTGGAGGATACCGGCGCCCCGTCCGCCTCAATGGGCGGGATGATGGACGCGGCGATTCCCCGCTCCTCACACAAGCGTACCAGCTCCGAAGCATCTCCGCTGGCGTTTTGGCCGAACCGGTAGTTGTAGCCGCACACCACACGTTTGGCATGCAGCGATCCGATCAGTACCCGGTCCACAAACTCCCGGGGAGTCATATGGCGGATGCTCTCAAATTCCGGGCGAACCAGAAGCCCCACCCCTCTTTGGGCGAGCAACCCTTCCATAACGGAAAAGGGCATCAGCTCCTCCGCAAGCCCAGGCTTTGCAAAGGTGAACACGCAGGCGAGAAGCCCGTCGCCGGCAGCGGCCAGCGCCCGGTCAATCACCGCCATATGGCCCAAATGCAACCCGTCGAAGCACCCCAGCGCCACTGCGGTATTTTCTGTCTGATTGGGAAGCTCTCCGGTTATAAACACAGCATAAGCTCCTTTATTCTAGAAAAATCCTCGTTTCATTTACGATGCTTTTTCCAAAGAAAAATCGGTTTTCTTTGGAAAAAGCGCCGCAAAAGCGGCGGTCACTCGGAAAAAATCCGCTTGACCTTTAGTTCCTGGGCGTTCTCATCCACCATCCCTAGGCCGGCGAACCGCCCTTGGGAATTATACACCCGCACAAATGCGCCGTCGGTTCTCGGCGCTTGGTCCACTCGCGCCAGAAACAAAGCCCCCCCATTTCGAAACCGGGTGAACTGCGCGTCGGTCACCTGCACCGCCTGGTAGCTCGAAAGCCCTGCGTCCACCGGCATAAGCCGGCTACAAAGAGTTCCTTTTTCCGAAAGGGCCCGTGCTTCCTCCAGGGTGAGACAATCGTCCAACGAAAAGCCGCAGGCCTTTGTCCTTCGCAGGGAGGTCATCACCGCCCCGCAGCCCAAGGCCTGTCCCAAATCGTGAATCAGGGTGCGCACATAGGTTCCCGCCGAGCAGGAGATGGAAAGGGTATATTCCCCCGCCTCTTCCTTTGCGCCGGTTAAGAGAAGCGTAAACACCGTCACCTTACGGGGTTCCCGCTCTACCTCGATTCCCTGGCGGGCCAGTTCATAAAGCCGTTTGCCGTCTTTCTTTACCGCCGAATACATGGGCGGAAGCTGCCATATTTCCCCGGTAAACCGGGGCAGGAGCGCCTCGATCTCCGCTTTCCCGCAGGAAATGGTACGGTTCTCCACCACCGTACCCCAGATGTCCTGGGTGTCGGTGGTGATCCCCAGCCGAAAGCCGGCCTCATACTCTTTGTCATGGCTGGGAAGCAGTTCGGCGGCACGGGTGGCGCCCCCGGCCAGAATCGGCAGCACACCGGTGGCCATGGGGTCCAGAGTTCCGGTATGCCCTACCCTGCGGGTGCAAAGCAGCCGCTTCATCACCGCCACCACGTCAAAGGAGGTAAAGTCCTGGGGCTTGTCAATGCATAGAATTCCGTTCATCTTCCCGCTCCGCCGCAATTTCCTTTAAAATCTTGTCGCAGGCCTCCCGGGCCGTGCCGGTCACCGTGCAGCCGGCGGCGCGCATATGGCCGCCGCCGCCAAGTCTCCCGCAGATGGAGCTGGCGTTGAACTCTACGCCGGTACGCACGGAAATTTTCCATGCCCCGTCGCTCTTTTCCCGCAGGGTCACGCCGATTTGCACCCCGTCGATCTGCCGCGGGATCGGGGTCAGGCCGTCTAAGTCGCTTTCCAGCGCTCGGGACTTCTGAAGCATCTCGCTCGTTATGTACATCACCGCGCAGATGCCGTCAAAATAGTATTCCACCGATTCCAGCGCCAGCCGCTCCATCTCGAACCGGGCCCTTGATTTGATCTCGAACATGAGCCGGTTGATGGGATACGTGTCGATCCCCACCCGCATCATCTGAGCGGCGATGGCGTGGCTTTGGGAGGTGGTGTTTGCATATTTAAAGCACCCGGTATCGGTGGAGATGCCGGTATAGATGGCGGCGGCAATGTCCTTATCAATGGTCACGTCCAGCTCCAGCAGCACCTCGAACACCACCTCGGCCGCCGCCGCGTATTCCTTGAGCAGCAGGTTTGCAGCATACTCGGTGTTGGAATGATGATGGTCGATGCACAGGTCCACCCGGTCGGCGTATTCGCTCAGGCCGCTGCCCAGCAGATGGGCGTCGGCCACGTCCACCGCCAGGATGAACTTGGGCTCGAACGCGCATTCCTTCACGTCATGATAGAGATAAGAATACTTTTGCGGAATCGGGTCGGAGCAGACAACGCGCGCCCGTTTTCCCAGAGAAAGAAGCCCTCGGCACATGGCAAAGGCGCATCCCAGGGTATCCCCATCCGGATATTGATGGGTGAGGATCAGAATATCGTCCGCTTCACGCAGAAGCTGCGCCGCCTGGGCGGTGGTCACTTCTCTCACCCTTCTTCCTCCTTTTTGCTGATCTTGTTTAAAAGCGCGGAAATGTCCGCGCTGTGCGCGATGGAATCATCGGGTACAAAGCGCAGCGCCGGCGTATGACGCAGGTGGAGCCGGGCGCTGAGCTCGTGCCGGATGAAACCGGACGCGCTCTTTAACCCTTCCACCGCGGTTTTGGCCGATTCCATGCCGTTGACCGAGCTGATATATACCTTGGCCACCGACAGGTCGTTTGAAACCTCGCAGCGCACAATGCTGATGATGCCCGCCACCCGCGGGTCCTTTAAAGAACGGAAGATATCCGTCAATTCTCTATGAATGTCTTCGGTCGTCCGGTCCATTCGATGTCCTGCCATTGCGAATCCCTCCTCGTATATCGGATATTATTCCTGATATTCTTCCATGATATACGCTTCAAAGATGTCGCCCTCTTTGATGTCGTTAAACTTCATCAGGCCGATGCCGCATTCGTAGCCCTGGGCCACTTCCCGCACGTCGTCTTTAAACCGCTTGAGGGAATCGATCTTGTCCTCGGAGATGACGATGCCGTCACGCACCACCCGGATTTCCGACTGGCGGGTAACTTTGCCGTCGAGCACGTAGCAGCCCGCCACCGTGCCCACGTTTGAAATCTTGTACACCGCGCGCACCTCGATGCGGCCCTGGGCCACCTCCCGGTACTTGGGTGCGAGCATTCCCTTCATGGCCGCTTCGATTTCCTCGATGCAGTCGTAAATGATGCGATACAGGCGGATATCCACCCCGTCGCGCTCGGCGTTGGACTGAGCCACCGGGTCGGGACGCACGTTAAAGCCGACAATGATGGCGTTGGAGGCATTTGCGAGCATCACGTCCGACTCGGACACGGCGCCCACCGCTCCGTGGATCACGCGGACCTTTACCTCATCGTTGGACAGCTTTTCCAGGGACTGGCGCACCGCTTCCACCGAGCCCTGTACGTCCGCCTTGACGATAATGTTGAGCTCCTTCATCTCGCCTTCCTGCATCTGGCTGAAGAGGTTGTCGAGGGTGACCTTCTGGTAGGCGGCGAACTGCTCTTCCTTCATTTCCTGCTTGCGCTGCTCCACCAGTTCTCTGGCGAGCTTCTCGTCGGAGACGGCGTTGAACACGTCGCCGGCGCTGGGCACTTCCGCAAGGCCCGTGATTTCCACCGGCACGGAGGGTCCGGCTTCCTCGACGCGGTTGCCGCGGTCGTCCACCATGGCGCGCACACGGCCTACCGCCGTACCCGCCACAATCACGTCGCCGGCATGAAGCGTACCGTTTTGCACCAGCACCGTCGCCACCGGGCCACGGCCCTTGTCAAGCCGCGCTTCGATGACCGTGCCTTTGCCCGCCCGGTCGGGGTTTGCTTTGAGCTCCATCATATCCGCCTGGAGAATGATCATTTCCAACAGGCTGTCGATCCCGGTGCGCTGCTTGGCGGAAACTGGTACACAGATGGTGCTACCGCCCCATTCCTCGGGCACCAGCTCGTATTCGGTCAGCTGCTGCTTGATGCGGTCCGGATCGGCGCCGGGCTTGTCGATCTTATTGATGGCCACGATGATGGCCACACCTGCGGCCTTCGCGTGGTTGATGGCTTCCACGGTTTGGGGCATGATGCCGTCGTCCGCCGCCACCACCAGCACGGCGATGTCGGTGACCTGGGCGCCTCTGGCCCGCATGGAGGTAAACGCCGCATGGCCGGGGGTATCCAGGAAGGTCACTTCCCGGTCACCCAAGTAAACCCGGTAAGCACCGATGTGCTGGGTAATGCCGCCCGCCTCGGTCGAGGTGACGTTGGCATCGCGGATGGCATCGAGCAGAGAGGTCTTGCCGTGGTCCACGTGGCCCATGACCACCACAACCGGCGTTCTGGGCTGGAGGTTGTCATCGGTGTCCTCACTGTCGTCGATGATCTGCTCTTCAATGGTGACTACCACTTCCCGCTCGGTCTTGGCATGGAACTCCATGGCGACCAACGTGGCGGTATCAAAGTCAATCTCCTGGTTGATGGTGGCCATGACCCCCATCAGCATGAGCTTTTTGATGACCTCGGAGGAGGTGGCCTTCAGCCGTGCGGCCAGCTCGCCTACGGTGATCATCTCCGGGATGGTAATGGTCATCTGCTTTTTCTGACGCTCGGCCGCGATTCTCTTGAGACGCTCGGCCTCGGTCTCCCGGCGGGAATTGTATTGCTTGCGGCCCCGGTTATAGAACTGGGAACGCTGGGTCAGCTTCTGCTTTTGGACGATGTTGTCCTTCTTGGCGCGGTCGGGCGCCAGCTGCTCGAACTTTTCGTTGTACTTGTCAAGCTGCACCACCGCGCTGCGGGTATCCACTGTACGGCGTTCACGCGGGCCCTTGATGGGGGCCTGCTGCTGCGGCCGCTGAGGGGGCTGGGCTGCAGCCCGCTGGCTGGTGGGACGGGGCTGGCCGCCCACCGGGGTAATTCTTCCGCCGGGGCGAGCCTTGCTCTGGCCCTGACCGGCCGGACGAGCCTGGCCGCCGGGCGCGGGGCCCACGGGGGTAATCCGTCCGCCGGGTCTCGCCTTGCTCTGGCCTTGGCCGGCCGGAGCGGCGGGACGGGCCTGGCCACCGGGCGCAGGCGCTACGGGCGTAATCTTTCCGCCGGGGCGGGCCTTGCTTTGGCCCTGAGCGGCCGGAGCGGCAGGCGCCGCGGGAGGCGCAACCGGCGCTTTTGCAGCCGGGGCCTCGGCGGGTTTCGCCGACTCCTCTTTAAAGACCGGAGTAGGCGCCTGGGCAGGCGCTTCCTTCGGCTCTTCCTTCACGCCGGAGGCAAAGTACTCGTCGAAGTTCTCTACCTCGCTGTCTTTTGTAAACGTTTCGAACACCACGTCCAGCTCTTCTTCTGTAAGCGCGGTCATGTGCTTTTTGGGTTCCTCAAAATATTCACCCAACAGGTCCACTACCTGCTTGCTGGGCAGATTGAAATCCTTTGCCACCTCGTGGACTCGGTATTTATTCATCATAACGCAGTTCCTCCTTCATTCTCGAAGCGGCAAAGCTCCCTGACCTTTTTGGCGAATCCGGCGTCGTTGACCGAAATCACACCCACCCGTTTGCCGATTGCCATGCCGATTTCATCCATACTCTGCCCAAGGCGCAGGCATTCCTGCCCCCACTCTTCGCAGACCGATTCGATTCCCGACGCCGAACGGCTTGAAAAATCCCGCGCCAGAAGCACGACCCTGGTTTCGCCCTTGGCGATGGAGCTTTTCACCGGGTCCATCCCCATGGTGATCTTCCCCGCCCGCCTGGCGATCCCTAACAGGTTAAGCAGCTTATCCTTCATCTGTCGCGATTTCCTCCTCCATCTGGTCGTACACCTGCGGGGAAATGGCACAGGAAAACGCACGCTCCAGCCGTCTGGCCTTTCTGGCCGCCCGCAGGCACGTCACATCCTTGCACACATAGGCGCCCCGCCCCGGCTTCTTTCCCGTCAGGTCGAGAGAAATCTCGCCCTGTGGGCTTTTCACTACCCGCACCAGCTCCTTCTTCGGCTTCATCTCGCCGCAGCCGGTGCACATTCGCATGGGAATCTTTTTTTGCATTCGAATACCTCTTGTATCATAAAATCACGGTCAAAAAGACCGATTTGGTTATTCGCCGTAAAACCCGCTTTCCGGGCGGATGTCGATCTTCCAGCCGGTGAGCTTGGCGGCAAGGCGGGCGTTCTGGCCCTTGTTGCCGATGGCCAGGGAAAGCTGCCCGTCGGGCACCGTGGCCTTACAGGCATGCGCGCCGTCCGGATCCACTTCCACATTCAGGACGGTCGCCGGAGAAAGGGCCTCGGCAATGAACTTGGCAGGATCATCGCTGTACTTGACGATGTCGATCTTCTCGCCGCCCAACTCGTCGACGATCTTGCCGACCCGCACGCCCTTATTGCCGATGCAGGCGCCCACCGCGTCCACCTTGTCGTCCCGGCTCATGACCGCCAGCTTCGTGCGCGAGCCCGCTTCTCTGGAAACCGCCTTGATTTCCACCGTACCGTCGTAAATCTCCGGCACCTCCATCTCAAAGAGGCGCTTAACAAGCCCCGGATGGGTGCGGGAAATGATCGCCTTGGGTCCGCGCTCGGTATCTTTGACCTCCACCACGTAGACTTTTACGTGATCGCCCTCGTGCAGCTCCTCGTCGGGCACCTGCTCGTTTTTCATCAGAATCGCTTCCGCCCGGCCGATCTCCACCGTCACCGCCCCGGTCTTCGGGTCGATGCGCTGGACCACCGCCGTCACCAGCTCCTGCTGGCGGCTTTGGAACTCCGCCGCAATCTGGCCGCGCTCGGCTTCCCGAATGCCCTGACGGATGACGTGCTTGGCGGTCTGAGCCGCGATGCGTCCGAACTGCTTGGTTTCCAGCTTCACCCGGACCACGTCGCCCATTTGCGCCTTCTTCGAGGACTTGCGGGCTTCGTCCAGCAGGATCTCCGTATCCGGGTCCTCTACCTCTTCCACTACCGTCTTTTTCAAATAGACCTCGAACTTGTTCTTATCCGGGTCCACTTCGATTTCCACATTGTCATGCCCGCCGTAATCGCGCTTGACCGCGATGACGATGGCCGCGTTGATCTTTTCAAGCAGATAATCCGCCGGAATTCCCTTTTCCTTCTCAAGCAGGCGCAGCGCCTCAAAAAACTCGGTGTTCATTTTCCCTTAACCTCCAAAATAATCGTCAACCAAACGGCACAAAGCCGTGTCCTTCAGTGAAAAGCGCTGTACGCCGCCGAGCTCGTCTGTCAGCTCGATCAAACCGTTCTCAAATCCGGTCAGTGTGCCTTTGAATTCCCGCCTGCCTTCCAAAGGGCGGATCAGGCGCAGATATACCGTTTCTCCCATGCACGCTTCAAAATGAGCGGGCCGGGTCAGCTCCCGTTCAATGCCCGGGGACGAAACCTCCAGGCAATAGGATTGCGCAATCGGGTCGGCTTCATCCAAAACCGGGTCGATGACACGCGAGAACGCCTCGCAGTCGTCCAAAGACACGCCGCCCTCCTTATCGATGAAAATGCGCAGATACCAGGACGCGCCTTCCTTTAAAAAGCGCACGTCCCACAAATCGAGTTCCAGTTTAGCAGCCACCGGCTCGCACAGGTTCCAGACCGTGGCGGCCGTGTTGCCGCCGTGGGATGCATTTGCCATAGATTCCTCCAACTCCGCCGCCAAGCCCGGTTCCCGTAGTTTTGGTCCCCGGTAAAATCGGCGTAATACAAACGAAAGAGCGGGTGCAGCACCCACTCTTTCATCAACGGTTTATTTACAAGTACGTATTATAGCACGTGTCTTTCCGATTTACAAGCCTTTTTTGAAAAAATCCCCATAAAAGCGCATTTCCTTGTACCAAAGAAGGCGTTGGCTTTGCTTTTGTCCTTATTTTCGCCAAAAAACCGGATGCACCTTTTTTGAAGGCGATCCGGGCTTTTTCTGAAAAAAGGAATGCCGACCAGATCTTTGGCCAGAAAACCGCTTTTCTGGGATAAAAAGCGGAATCGTCAGCCACCGACTGGTCGGCAATATGGAGAAGGTACAGCCGCGCCGTTCCAAAATTGGGGATCCTAGAACAAGCGCAACTGTGAAACGTGATGACTAAGAAGAAAGAAGGAAAATATTGGTTCCCTTGTTCGGTAAACCTAGTATACTGTCTCTCAGTCACACGACGGTCACAAATCGTTATTTGTTTTTTATTTTCGGTCCATATACGAATTTGCCGGTTTGATGGCACGCAAATTGGTATGCAGTTTGACATCGTCGCCCTGGGCGGATCAGGCGCAGATATACCGTTTCTCCCATGCACGCTTCAAAATGAGCGGGCCGGGTCAGCTCCCGTTCAATGCCCGGGGACGAAACCTCCAGGCAATAGGATTGCGCAATCGGGTCGGCTTCATCCAAAACCGGGTCGATGACACGCGAGAACGCCTCGCAGTCGTCCAAAGACACGCCGCCCTCCTTATCGATGAAAATGCGCAGATACCAGGACGCGCCTTCCTTTAAAAAGCGCACGTCCCACAAATCGAGTTCCAGTTTAGCAGCCACCGGCTCGCACAGGTTCCAGACCGTGGCGGCCGTGTTGCCGCCGTGGGATGCATTTGCCATAGATTCCTCCAACTCCGCCGCCAAGCCCGGTTCCCGTAGTTTTGGTCCCCGGTAAAATCGGCGTAATACAAACGAAAGAGCGGGTGCAGCACCCACTCTTTCATCAACGGTTTATTTACAAGTACGTATTATAGCACGTGTCTTTCCGATTTACAAGCCTTTTTTGAAAAAATCCCCATAAAAGCGCATTTCCTTGTACCAAAGAAGGCGTTGGCTTTGCTTTTGTCCTTATTTTCGCCAAAAAACCGGATGCACCTTTTTTGAAGGCGATCCGGGCTTTTTCTGAAAAAAGGAATGCCGACCAGATCTTTGGCCAGAAAACCGCTTTTCTGGGATAAAAAGCGGAATCGTCAGCCACCGACTGGTCGGCAATATGGAGAAGGTACAGCCGCGCCGTTCCAAAATTGGGGATCCTAGAACAAGCGCAACTGTGAAACGTGATGACTAAGAAGAAAGAAGGAAAATATTGGTTCCCTTGTTCGGTAAACCTAGTATACTGTCTCTCAGTCACACGACGGTCACAAATCGTTATTTGTTTTTTATTTTCGGTCCATATACGAATTTGCCGGTTTGATGGCACGCAAATTGGTATGCAGTTTGACATCGTCGCCCTGGTAGGTCTGCATAAAAAAACGCGTGATCCGCTCGAGCACCCCCAGGCCGTCCTCATACCGGCTCAGCGGCAGCATTACCACCAGCTGGGTGGAACTATAGGTGGACACGACATCGCCGCGCCTGAGCTGACTGCACACGCAGTTTCGCAGAACCGCCATCACGCTCGGAATGGTGCTGGAATCGGGGAGTTCATCCTCGCGGTCGGTGAAGGTGAACAAAGCGATATAGATACTCTGGCCGGTGCGCAGAATCCAGCGCGCCAACATCCGGTAAATATTTCGGAATACGTCGTAGTCGCAGTAAAAGGCGCCCGCACATTGGCTGCTTTCCTGCAAATCTTTCTGAATCACTTGCAAATCCATCTCCAGATTATGTATTTTCCGGTGAAGGAGCCGGTAAAGCTGTACGGTGGATTCCGACAGCTCCACTCCCAGTTCATTATAAAACGTGTCCCGCAGCCGGTCATAATGGCTGATGGCTTTGGAAGGATTGCCTGTTTTGTAATATCCGTATAAAAGAGCCTGGTGAACGTCTTCCGACAAGGGGCAATGCAGCACCGCTCTTTCACACACCACCACCACTTCATCATACCGGCGAAGGGCAATCAGCAGTTCACAAAGATTCAGGACACACTCGTTATAAATCGTGGAATAATACGCGCTTTTGGATACCACCCAGTCCATATAAGACGATTTGGGAAGAAATTCTCCCTGGTAAAGGGCCGCCGCTTCCTGGTAAAGACGAATGCGTTCTTCCTTCGGCAGACGTTCATCGCCTGCTTTTTTCCAAAGCGTCTCGAATTCCACCGTGTCCATCCAGCAAGGGATGAGGGAATTCCAAACATAGGTGCTTCGTTCAAACTGTATGAAAGATACCTTTTCCCCTTTCGGTATCAATTCATTGAGCTGCTTGCGCGCTCGATAGACCAAATTTTTCAGTGTGCCCAAGGGGTTTGCAAATTCCTCGTCCCCCCAAAGCGCCTCCATCAGGTATTCCTGGGAAACGTCCTTGCCACGATGCGCCAGCAGAAATTCAATCAGTGCCCATACTTTTTTGGTGCGCCCGACATTTTCCGTAAGCTCCTTATCCCCATATCGGATGGAAAAGCCGCCGAACATGCACACCTTCAGATCTTTCTCCATGGTTTCTCCTTCTCTAAATGGGATCTACCGTATTTTTCATCCAAGCCTCCCGATTATCAATTGTCTTGATTATACCATACAAGTGAAAAAACTCAAGAATTCTTTCACCTGCGCCTTTTTACTTTTATCGGTCACAAATGGGACAATTATTCGTGTGCGTTCCTTCCGACTTCCAGTGCAAAACCGGCCTGGTTCCTGCCATTACCCGGCATTTCCTGTACCTTTGTTTCTCTTTGCCTGCAAAAGAAAACGGCGCCGCTTCGTAGCGGCGCCTGTTTTCTATGAAAGAAGAAGGAGATGAAAATGAAAAAGCATGTGGTTTGTGAATCTTGTTTTTCCCTGCGACTATAGAATACCAAAGGGATGTGACGAAACTTTTCAATTCCCGTAAGCAAAGAGAAAACAAAGCATGAATGGAATGTGAAGACGGCAAAAGAACCTGCGGAAAACAGCTGGTTTTTATCTCTTTCGCACGGGCTCTTTCCTGCCGTTTCTAACAGATTCGGGGCAGACCCTCTCCGTAAAGCGCGGGAACCCGTCTGGTTCCTCCCAGTCTTGTGTTCATCCACACACCGGCTTCGCCGGGCCCTTCCACCCTTCCGATGACCGACGCATGCGCGCAGTACCGCGCCGCTTTCAGCGCCGCCAAAGCCCGGTCCTCGTCCTGCTTTGCCACCGCTACCACAAACTTTCCTTCATTGCCCATGGTAAGGGGGTCGAGGCCCAGAATGCCGCAGAAGGCCTCCACTTCTTTTGACACCGGCACAGCCTCTTCCTCCAACCGGATCCCATGGCCCGACTGCTGGGCCCACTCATTTAGTACAGTAGCAAGCCCGCCCCGGGTTACGTCCCGCATGGCCTTTACCTGCACGCCCGCTTCGAAAAGGGCGGCGACTCCTTCGCAAAGAGGGGCGCAGTCGCTGCGGATTTCATTCTCGATCCCCATACGCGCACTAAGGATGGCCGCATGATGATCCCCTAACGTTCCCGACAGCAACAGCACGTCCCCTTCCCGGCAATGGTCAGCGCCCAGTTCCCGGTCTGCAGGGAGAAAACCAACGCCGGCGGTGTTGATATAGACGCCGCCCTTGCCTTCCACCACCTTGGTATCCCCGGCCACCACGCTCACGCCGGCTTCCCGGGCAGTGTCCGCCATGGAGGCGGCGATGCGCTCGAGCTCCGAAAGCTCCGCCCCTTCCTCCAAAATAAAGCCGCAGGTCAGGTACTTCGGGGTCGCTCCGCTCATGAGCAGGTCGTTGACCGTACCGCAGACCGAAAGGCGGCCGATGTCCCCGCCGGGGAAAAAGAGGGGGGTGACCACAAAGCTATCGGTAGTGAGTGCCAAGCGATGCGCGCCCGGCACCACCGCCGCGTCCTCCATTTTCGCAAGAACCGGGTTTTGAAACCGGGACGCAAACACTTGCTCGATCAGGGCGGCGGTTTCCTGCCCGCCGCTTCCGTGGGCCATCGTGATTTTCATCGGCTGATTCCTCCTTCTGCGCTCAAAAACGCGTGGTAGCAGCTCCCCTCGGTGGACACCATGCACGCTCCCTGGGGCGTCGTGGGAGTGCAGGCTTTCCCAAAGAGAGGGCAGCCGGCAGGTTCCAGCCTGCCCACCAGCACCTGTGCGCACCGGCAGGCCTGGTTCGCCTCCCGGTCCTCCATAAGCCCCCCGCTTCCCGCGTCGAACCGTTCGTACTCCGCTTTCAGCTTAAGGCCGGAATCTTTTATGATCCCGATGCCCCGCCAAGCCGCGTCGCAGGGGACAAAGCATTCCTTCACCGCTTCCCAAGCCTGCCGGTTCCCGTCCCGGGTCACCACCGAAGGATACAGGTTTAGAACCGTTCCCTTTCCTGTGCTTTTGGTAAGCCCATACAAAGCGGCAAGAATGGATTCCCCGGAGAACCCGGCCACCGCAAAGGGAAGCCGGTAACGCTCCGCCAGGGGCTCAAAGAGGCGGCTGCCGGTGACTACGCTCACATGGCCGGGAGCCAGAAAGCCGTCCACCTGCCCCTGCCGGCAGACCCAGTCGATCGCCGGGGGCATGGTTTTCAAAGAAGTGAGCAGGCGGATGTTTTCGATTCCTTGCTCCTTCGCCCGTTTTAAAAGCAGAGCATACACCGGCGCGGTGGTTTCAAACCCCACCGCTGCGAAAACAAAGGTTTGATCCGGGTTTTTCCTTGCCAGCTCCAAAACCTCCATAGGGGAATACACCATCTGCACCCGGCCGCCCTCGGCCTTCCCGTCGGAAAGACTTCCTTTGCTCCCCGGCACCCGCAGCAGGTCCCCGAAGGAAACCACCACCGTGTCCGGTTCTTTCGAGAGGGCGATGAGCCGGTCGAGATACGCGGTCACGGTCACGCAGACCGGGCAGCCGGGACCCGATACCAGGCGGATGGTTTCCGGCAGAAGGCTTCGAATGCCGTTTTTGGCGATGGCGGCGGTATGGGTGCCGCACACTTCCATAAACTGCACCGGCGGGCCGTCGTATCGCCGGATGGCGGTTATTAGGTCGGTCATAACGCCTCCAGCTCCGCGAACAGGTCGGTGAGGCTGTCCCCTTCTTCTTTGGAAAGCACCTGCAAAATGCAGCCCGCGTGCACCAGCACATAGTCCCCAGGCTTTGCCTTTACAAGGCCCGCCTCCGCCTGAACGCGGTTGCCGTTAAAGTCCACCGTGGCCTTGGTTCCTTCCAGTTTGATTACCTTGCCCGGCAATGCTACACACATGCTTCTCATCCTCCGCCTTTCTTTTGCATCCATACACCCAGATACGCCTGGCCCAGAGCCAGCGAGCCGTCGTTCACCGGTGTTTTCTCGTTAAGATAAACCGAAAACCCGTCCGCTTGCAGCCGGTCAAGGCACTTCGTCAGCAGCAGCCGGTTAAAAAACACCCCGCCGCATAAGGCCACCTTATTTTCTCCCGTCTCGGCTCGGATCTGGCGGCAGACATCCGTCACCATCTGCGCCGCCGCTTCGTGAAACCCCAGCGCCAGGGCACCCGGATCTGCCCCTTTGTCAGAATACTGTCCAAGTTGCGAAAACAGCTCCGTCTGCCCGACCTGGAGAACTCCGTTTCTTTCCGAAAGCGGGAAGGAAAGGGTCACGGGGGAAACACCCGCTTCTTTCGCGGCCGTTGCCGCATGTTCCAGCGCCTGCGCGCATTCCCCTTCGTACCGGTTTCGCTCGCCCAGCCCCAGCCGGGCGCTGACCCCGTCAAACAGGCGGCCCATGCTCGAATACGCGGCCACGTTTATCTTCGCCTCAACCGCCCGGCGCACCAGAGAAAACCGGTCATCCCCGCATTCCTCTCCCGCCGCCAGACGGTAGCACAGGGCGGTCAAAGATGCGTCCTTCGCCGCTTGGTCCCCGCCGCAAATAGGCAGGTAGGACAGGTGCGCCATGCGCGTCATCCGCTCCTCCTCGCAAAGCAGGAACTCCCCGCCCCACACGGCCCCGTCCATTCCATAGCCGGTGCCGTCAAAGGCAACGCCGATGCAGCGGCCAAGCTCGTGCTCGGCCATTACCGACGCCGCATGCGCGTGGTGATGCTGCACCTTGAGAAGGGGGACGCCCCGTTTTTGAGCCAACACCTGCGCCAGGCGGACGGACTGGTAACCGGGATGCCGGTCACAAATCACAGCACTCGGACGGATACGGAAAATCCGTTCCATCCGCGCAAGGGTTTGCTCAAACAAGGTCTGGGTTTCCTCGTCGTCCAAGTCCCCCAGGTGCTGGCTGAGATAGAGGGAGTCCCCGTGCAAAAGGCCGAAGCTGCCCTTCAGGTCCCCGCCCATCGCCAGCAGGTCCGCTTTTGTTTTCACCGGCAGCGTCACCGGCAGGGGAACGTATCCCCTCGCCCTTCGGCTGAGCTGCACCTTTCCTTTGACCACCCGGGCAACCGAGTCGTCCAGCGGGGTGAGAATCTCCCGGTTGTGGGACAAAACCCCATCCACCAGCCCATTGAGCAGCGAGAAAGCCTCCTCATCCCGAAACACCATGGGCCGCCCGCTTTGATTGGCGCTGGTGGCCACCAAGGGGCCGCATTCGTCCAGAAGCAGCTGCTGCAAGGGCGTGCAGGGCAAGAACACGCCCAACTCCCGGCTTTCTCCCGCCACCGCCCGGCAGAAGGGATCCTTCCCCTTTCGAAGCAGGACGATGGGCCGGGCCGGAGAACCAAGCAGCTCTTCCTCCGCGGGGCTGACCGGGCAGTGGGCTCGGATGGCAGAAAGGCTTGGGTAAAGGACCGCAAAGGGTTTCCCTTCCCGGCCCTTCGCCTTTCGCAGGCGGCAAACCGCCTCCTCATCATAGGGCGAACAGCAAAGCTGGTATCCCGCCATTCCCTTCACGGCGACCACTCCGCCCGCTTTCAAAACCCGGACCGCCTGCTTCACGGCTTCATCCCCCTGCAGAGCCCGGCGTTTTGTCCCGTCCGTCCAGGTAAACGCCACCTGAGGGCCGCAGTCTGGACAGGAAATGGTCTGGGCGTGCCGCCGCCTGCCGTCCCCCTGATACTCGGCCTTGCAGGCCGGGCACATGGCGAAGGCATCCATGGTGGTGGTTTCCCGGTCATAGGGAATGTCCTTTAAAATGCTGTACCGGGGCCCGCAGGAGACACAGCTGATGAGGGGATGCCGGTAGCGGCGGTTATGGGGGTCTCTAAGCTCCCGCAGGCAAGCGTCACACACCGGCAGATCTGGAGGCAGCACCGGGGCGGCACGGTCACCGTCCTCGCTTGAAACGATGGAAAACCCGTCGAACGCCTCTTCTTTTGCAGGAGCGACCTGTACGTCGGCCACCACCGCACCCGGCGGCACAACGCAAGAGAGGCGGTGGACCAATTCATCCATCGCCTCTTTTGAACCATTGACGACGATGGTCACCACCCCGCCGTTGTTGCGCACCGTTCCCGTCAGGGAAAGGGAGGATGCCTGGCGGGCCACAAAGGGGCGGAATCCCACCCCCTGCACCACGCCCCGCACGGTCACCGTCCAGGTCATAGCAGCTCGGCGCTCTTGATCTCGATCTGGGTGCCTACGTCGGTAGGCTCCCCTTCCACGCCGCAGTCCGGGCAGGTTAAGTGCATGGGCTTGCGCTCGAAAAGCTTGCCACACTGCGGGCACTTGAGCTTCGCCTTCACGTGCTCGACGCAAATTTGGGCGCCTTCGCAGACCGTTCCCGCGGACACTTCGTCAAAGTACATGCGGATGCTCTCTTCCGAATAGCCGCAGCTGTCCCCCATCACCAGGGTGATCTTCGTGACCTTACGCTTGCCCTGCTTGCTTGCCTGGGCCACGCCGTAGTTTACCATATCCACGGCCTTATGATAATCGTGCATGGATTTTACGCCTCCTATTCGTAGTAATTCTACAAAACATTACAATATGTATTCCTTTTATTCCGGTTTTGCAGCGGTTGCCGGCGATTCCTTGGGCGGTTCGGGTGGCTTTTCCACCGTATCCACCCGCTTGTGTGCGTCCGGCTGTGGGTAGCTTTTCTCCATATGCAGGCACTTCTTCGGGCAGCTTTCCACGCAGCTGTTGCACTGGATGCAGCCGAAGCGCTCGATGCTCCAGGTCCGTGCCGCCCGGTCCACCTGGATGGCTCCCGCCGGGCACTTGCGCATGCACATGCCGCACAGGATACAGGCGTCCATATCGATGGCCACCTGGCCCCGGGTACGCTCCGGATAGTCTCTGGGCTCGGCCGGGTAAGGCCGGGTGACGGGTTTTGAAAACAGGTTTTTCATCGCCACCCGGGTAAAATTCATAATGTTCATCCAAATCTCCCCTTTCCTGCGGTTACCGCTCGGTGCAGCTGATGCACGGGTCGATGGTCAGAATCAAAATCGGCACGTCCGCCAGCTGGCAGCCCTTGAGGGTTTCGAGCATGGCGGGCAGGTTTGCAAAGGTGGGGGTGCGCACCCGCACCCGATCTAAAAACTTGGTGCCGTTCGCCTTGACGTAATAGATGGCTTCTCCTCTTGGCTGCTCCACCCGCATGAAATGCTCCCCGTCCGGGAACCCCTTCACCGGCACGGCGATCTCCCCGTCGGGGATTTTCGCCGCCGCCTGGCGGATGAGGTCAAAGCTCTGGAAGATTTCTTTGATACGCACCTGGGTGCGGGCGTAGCAGTCGCCCACGTCGCTGGTAATGGGTTCGAAGTCCAAGTCCGGATAGGCGGCGTAGCCCAGCTTGCGGGTGTCCCGGTCAATCCCGGAGGCTCGCATAAAAGGCCCGACCGCGCCGAAATCATGGGCCTGCTGCTTGGTCAGAAACCCGACCCCCTGCAAGCGGCTGTTGACCGCGTAGTCATTCAAAAAGGTCTTCGAAAGGATGCGCAGCTCCTTCTCCATGCCGTCAAACAACGCCACAAAACTTTTGAGCATGTCCGCGTCCATGTCCTTGCGGACGCCGCCGATCTTGTTGACCGAGAAGATGACCCGGCCGCCGGTGGACACCTCAAACATATCGAGAATCTTTTCTCTCAGCCGCCAGCTCTGCATAAACAGACTTTCAAACCCGAACGCGTCCGCCAAAAGCCCCAGCCACAGAAGATGGCTGTGGATGCGGGACATTTCGCACCAAATGGTGCGCAGGTAATGGGCCCTCTGAGGAACCTCCACCTTCATGATTCGCTCCACCGCCTCGCAGTAGCCCATGCCGTGCATGAAGCTGCAAATGCCGCAGATGCGCTCGGCCACGTACACATATTCGTGAAAATCCTTCTTTTCCACCAGCTTTTCCAAGCCCCGGTGGACAAAGCCGATGGAGGGGACGGCCTCCACCACCTTTTCGTCCTCCAGCACCAGATCCAGATGGATGGGCTCAGGCAGCACCGGATGCTGGGGACCGAAGGGCACTACACTTCGCGTCGCCACGTTCAACGCCTCCTTATTTGAAGGGCGTTTGCTGCTCGATGCGATACAGCTTGCCCTTGTAGTCGGGTGAAATCAACTGAATGGGAACCCCAAACAGGTCGGTAATCTCGTTTTCATAGAGAAACGCAGGCTCATAGATGTTGCTGATGCTCATGATTTGCGCATGCGGCCCGACAATAAGGCGCAGGTGCGCCATCTCATAGCCTCTGCCGAAGGAATAGGTCAATTCGTACCCTTCCTTTGTGGTCGTAGCGCAGATCTGGATGAGCCGGTAGCCGTCGTGCTTGATCTGCAGCACGTGGGGGACCAGGTCCCCCGGGCCGATGGTGAGGATTTCGCCGTCGATCATGTTAGCCCGCCTCCTTTGGGTCCGGCGCCGGCTGCTCCGCCGCCTTTTTTCGCTTCTGGTCCAACAGGGCCACCGCTTTGACCACCCCGTCCATGATGGCTTCCGGACGGGCGGCGCAGCCGGGAACATAAATGTCCACCGGCAGCACGGTGTCCACCCCGCCTTGGATGTTATAGCATTCCTTGAAGATGCCGCCGTTGCAGGCGCAGATGCCCACCGCGACCACCACCTTGGGCTTTGGCATCTGGTTATAGATCTGCCGGACCACCTGGGCGTTCTGGTGGTTGATGCCGCCGGTGATCAAAAAGATGTCCGCGTGCTTGGGGTTGCCGGTATTGATGACGCCGAACCGCTCCACGTCGTACACCGGCGTCAGGCAGGCGAGCACCTCGATGTCGCAGCCGTTGCAGCTTGAGCCGTCGTAATGGAGCAGCCACGGGGATTTGGATACGTTCATGCGCTCTCCCCCTTTACTTAATCATGGTAAGAATCAACAGGTTGATCACGCCGGCCACCAGGGTGACCGCCCAGGTGGTTTTGAGCATGTTCTGCCACTTGACCCGGGGAAACACGTTGTCAATGAGGATTTCGAGGAAATAGGAAACGAGGATCACAGCCACCGCCACAATCCAGCTCCACCACGTGGAGTTGACAATAAAGAGGCCCACTACCCCCAGCAGGAACACGTTTTCATACCAATGGGACAGTTCCACACAGGCTAGGATATTGCCGGAAAGCTCGGTGGTCAAACCTTTGACCATCTCCTGATGAGCGTGGTGAGTGGTACTCAGGTCATAGGGGGATTTGCGGAATTTGATGGTGAGGATAAACAAAAAGCCGACGAAAATTCCCGGCAGATAGCCGATGGCCGACTCTTTGGCCGCAATGATGTCCATCACCGAAAAGCTGCCGGTAGAGATATAAAACCCGATGGCCGCCAGCAGCACCATGGGCTCATAGGCCATCATCTGCATCAGCTCCCGCTGGGCGCCCATGGCGCTGTAGGGAGAGTTCGCCGAGCAGGCGGACATGATGAAAAAGATGCCTGCCAGCGTCAAGGCGAAGAAAACCAGCAGGATGTCCCCGCCGAAGAAGAAAAGCCCGCCGGTAAAGACGATGAACAGCAGAAAGCCGTAAACCAAAAAATCCTGGACGTTATTGACCACCACCGACTGCTTTTTAAACAGCTTAAAGAGATCGTAGAAGGGCTGCCAGACGGACGGGCCCTTGCGCCCCTGCATCCGGGCAGAGATCTTTCGGTCAAAGCCCGCGAGCAATCCGCCCAGCAAGGGGGCCAGCAGCACATAGCCCGCCACCCAAACGATACGCCAGATCAGCTCCATGTCAGACGGCACCTCCGATCGCAATGGTCATCAGCACCAGAAGGGCGGCGGTGGATAAAATCAGGGAAGGCTTTAGAAGCTTCTTTTCCCCGAAGTACTCCTCCATATACCAGTTGGCCAGGTACATGGGCTTTTCCTTTCCGTAGGAATCCACGAAAGCCCGGTCATTGCCGGCGTTGGCCCCGCCCATGTAGGACATGACGATTTTCCGCTTCTTGCCGAAGGTGAGAAACCGCACCGCAATGGGCAAAACCACGATGGCACACAGCATGATGAGCATGATATAAAGGTTGCCTGAACTGATGATGGCCGGCAGGGTCTCATGGAACATGTCCGCCAGGAAAGGCTCCACCAGGTAGGTGGAGACAAAGGGGAAGGAGATGCACAGCCCGATCATCAGAAAGGCCTGGGAAATCAGCGAAAACCATTCACTTCCCTTTACGGTGTTGGGGAGGCGCTCCGAGTTATGGATCATGGCCACCAGCTTTCCGAGCCACTTGGTCCAGTAAAACAGCGTAGTGGCGGAGCCGAAGATCAAAAACACCACCAAAAGAATGCTCTTGGAGTCCACAAAGGCTTTCAGCGCCGCCCATTTGGAAATGAGCATGCCGAAGGGAGCCAGGAACATGCCCGCGATGCCCACGATCATAACAAACGCCATTTCCGGCAGCTTGACGATCAGGCCGTGCATGTCTTCAATGTTGCGGCTGCCGATGCTGTTTTCCACCGCGCCCACCGACAGGAACATCAGCGACTTGGACACGGCGTGGAACATCATCAGCAGAATGCCCGCCCAGACCGCCTCGTGCATTCCGACCCCCGCGCAGGCGGCGATCAGCCCTAAGTTGGATACCGTGGAATAGGCCAGCACCTTCTTGCCGTCACTCTGGGAGATGGCAAGCATGGAGGTAGCCAGGAAGGTAAAGCCGCCGATGGTGGTGACCATGGTGCCTGCTAAGTTGCCGCACATGGCCGGGGCCAAGCGGATGAGCAGGTACACGCCCGCCTTGACCATGGTGGCCGAGTGAAGGAGGGCAGATGTGGGGGTAGGAGCCACCATGGCGCCTAAGAGCCAGCCGCTGAAGGGAAGCTGGGCGCTTTTGGTAAGCCCTGCGAAGGCAAGCAAAATCACCGGGATAATGGCGACGGTGGTGCCGCTGCCCATGGCCACCAGGTCTTGCAGGGTACTTACGTGCAGCACGAGGGCCGCGTACACAATGGCCACCGCAAACCCAAGACCGCCCAGCAGGTTCATCCACAAAGCCCGAAACGAATTATGCACCGCTTCCTGGGTACGGTTGTACCCGATGAGCAGAAAGGAGCAAAGGCTGGTAATCTCCCAGAAGAAATACATCCATGTCAAGCTGCTCGAGAAGATCAGGCCGAACATGGCTCCCAAGAACACAAAAAGCATGGCGAAGAAAAAAGCCCGCCGGTCCTCATATTCCTTATGCCTGGCGTGGTAATCCTTCATGTACCCCACCGCGTAGACACAGATCAGGCAGCCGACGATGCCCACGATCAGCACCATAATCACGGTAAGCTTATCGGAAAAAATACGATTGCCCGCAATCTCATTTTTTCCGGTAAGCTCCAGCCATGCGATCAGTCCCGTCTGCGCCACCGACAAGAGTGCCACATAGTACTTACGAAACCGAAACCCATAAAATACAATCAGGCCCATCAGGCCGATTTCCGCCGCCAAGATCCCCATATCGATGGCCTTGGTCTCCGGCAGCAGCGACAAATCGCCGCCTCCGATGAGCGCGTCGGCAGCAAACCACACCACTCCCGCCACAATGGCGATGCAGCAGGCAAAAATAAAATACTTGCGCCCCTTTCCATGCCGCTTCATGAATGCCAGCGTAAACGCCGCCAAAAAGGGGAACACGATCAAAAATGCAATCATTGGCAAAGCGAATCCCTCCTTCTTACGAAACCCGTACCGGCAAAACAAAACGAAACCCCTGCCGCAATAACCGGCAGGGTCCCTTACAGGCATATCGCGCGGTCCGCCCCAAAAGCAGGGCAAAACCGGTTCTGCTTGGTCTGTTTGTGTTCAAATCGGACGGATTTTATTTTTTCTGCTCTTATATTACTTCACCCGACATCATAAGTCAATAACCCCCTCTTTTGAACCTCCCGTTTCCTCCTTTTTACAGTCTAACGTCGGTAGAATTTGGGCTTTGCCGCTTTTCCTTGGCGCGGGCCGGACGCCGCAGAACAAGGATCGTCACTGGTAATGGCATTTCTTTTTTCATCGGGCGCACCCGCGGCCATCGATTTCTCCGAACAAAAGCAAAAAAATAGGTAAAAAATCATACAATACAAAAAAGCAGTACAAACATCTCTATTTTTTTGCTTTCTCCATGTACATACATGTGATATTATCGAGGCAACGGTAAAAACCCCAAAATAATCAGTAAAAGAGGTGAAATTCTATCTTTTTTCACGAACCCACTTTCCATCCACACAACGAATAAGGAGGAAGAAAAAATGAAAGGAAAGAAAACACTCGGCATTCTTCTCGCGGCGGCAATGACCTCCTGCTTATTGTTCACCGGAGTCCCGGCAGGAGCGGCCGGGCCGGTGATCACCGCCTCCATGAGCCAGCCCGCTTACGGGCTGGGCACACCGGCTGTAGCGACGGTGGTTACCTCGGACACGGTAAACAAATGTTATCTGGCAAATGAATCGGGCATGGGCCTGGTTTCAGAGCGAACTTGTAAAGACAACTTGGATGGCACCTGCACCTGGACCATTTCTCTGTCACTGGCCACCAAAGGTGTACGGACGCTTAAAGTGATGGCCGACGGGGCGGATACCGGGGTTACCGTCTCCTTTTCTTTGGTGGAGCACTATGAGCCGCCCCATACGGCGCCCTCCCTGCTTCGCGCCGAAGGGCCGCAAACGGGCTCGGTCAACCAGCCCTTCCCGGTGACGGTGGTTACCAACGACGCCACCGAATATGTGGCGCTGTTCAACGAGTCGGGCACCGGCATGGTTTCCACCCGAGTCTTCTCAGACAATGGGGACGGCACCCGCACCTGGCTGCTGATGACGAGCCTGGCCACCCGGGGAACCCGCAGCTTCTCGGTGAAAATCGCGGACGCCTCTAGGATCTGGCAAGACACGGAGGCTGCCGTTTGCGTCCGGCTCGGCGTGGACCAGGAGCCGCAATACGAAACGGCGCAGGCAAAAAGCCGCTCCTCGGTACACGATCCCTCTATCGTCCAGGACAAGGACACCGGGGAATACTACATCTTCGGCTCCAATCAGGGCGTCGCCAAGTCCTCCGACCTCATTAATTGGAGCACGGTGCGCTGCCAGCTTTACGGCGAGGACGTGGCCTCCAATCTGGCCGGCTCTTTCGCCTGGGCCGGGTATAAGGACGGGAGCACCAATGCCGGCAACGGGATGGCCCTGTGGGCGCCCGACGTGATTTACAATCCCCAGTACAA
The DNA here is from genome assembly GCA_951801675.1 of uncultured Eubacteriales bacterium. Classification (GTDB taxonomy): domain Bacteria; phylum Bacillota; class Clostridia; order Oscillospirales; family Acutalibacteraceae; genus Solibaculum_A. Next base: position 81,493 of record CATONX010000004.1, read on the forward strand.
AAACGCCGACGGCAGCAAGGGCGCTTACATGATTTATTACCCCGTCTGTTCCAACCACAAGCGGGGCGCCATCGGCTATGCGGTGTCCCAAAGCATCACCGGCCCCTATCAGTACGGGGATACCATCCTCTACTCGGGCTTTACCCTCACCGGCGGGCCGGATGAAGAAGGAACCACGGCGGATACCATCTGGACCCGCACCAACCTGCCTGGGCTGATTGAAAACGGCACCATCGAAGGGCTTCGGGACAGCTGGTTCAATGAAGACGGCAGCTACAACATTGTCGATCATGCCATGCCCATCGACCCGGCGGTCTTCTTCGACGAGGATGGGCGGCTGTGGATGGTCTACGGCGGCGCCATGCTCATTGAGCTCGACCCCGCCACCGGCGCGGCCAAATACCCCGGAAAGGACGGGAAAACCGAAGGCGGCAACGACATCGACCGTTATTTCGGCATCCGCATCGCCGGCGGCTTCTATAAGGGCGGCGAAGGCGCGTACATCGAGTACGACAAGGAGAGCGGCTATTACTATCTCTATGTGACCTACGGGCAGATCACGGAAGGGTACAACCAGCGGCTGTTCCGCTCGAAAAACGTCACCGGTCCCTATCTGGACGCCAAGGGGCAAAACGCCGCCTTTGCGGACGATACGGTAACCCCCTCCGATTACGGCATCAAGGTCATGGGCAACTACAAGTTCTCAAACCTGAGCCAGGGCTACAGGCACGGCGGGCACAATTCCATCTATACCGACGAAAACGGGCAGATGTACAACATCTATCATCAGCGCTTTGAGCGGGGAGCCCGCCATGAAGACCGCATCCACCAGCTGTTTCGAAATGCCCAGGGCTGGCCGGTGATGGCGGTGTATGAAAACGCCGGCGACGTCATCTCTCAAACCGGCTATGCCATGGACGAGGTTGTGGGGTACTATGAGTTTGTCAACCACGGCACCCTTTCGAGCTCCGGCATGCTCGACACCTTCCTTGTTCGCCTCAACGAGGACGGTTCCATCACCGGCGATCTGGAAGGAAGCTGGAGCATGACCGACGGCACTTATTATATGAGCGCTGCCATCAACGGCGTGACCTACGACGGCGTTTTCTTCAAGCAGCAGGATGAATCCGGCCTCAAGCGCCAGGTGATGACCTTCTCGGCCATCGGGTCAAACAACGAAACCATCTGGGGCAGCCGGCTTTCTCAAAGCGACCGGGACCTGGCCGCTGCCGAAAGCGCTGCCAACGCCCTGTCCCTCGCGGCAAACGTGCACGCCGACTTGGCGCTGCGCACCAGGGGCAATTATGAAACCCGCATCTTCTGGACCACCAGCGATCCTTCCGTTTTGACGGCCAGCGGAGTGGCGCATCGCCAGGCAGAGGATCGACCCGTGACTTTAACCGCCTACGTCATGAAAAACGGAGCGGTGGCCGTGCGGACCTTTGACGTAACCGTCGAAGCTACTCAAAGCGGCGTACAGGCTTTTGACGGCAAGCCTCTTTACCAGTTCTCCTTCTCCAATACCGACGGGGCCTTTACCAAAAATACCGGCTCTCTTGTAGGCGCCGGGCTGCTTACCGGCGACGGGGCGGTGGTAACCGATTCGGACAAAGGCCTGGTACTCTCCACTTCCGGCGCAGGTGCGCTCACCCTGCCGGGTGACACCCTTTCCGGCCTGACCGAGGGTTTCTCGGTATGCTTCTGGGTCAAAACCAGCGGTTCTTCTTCCCTCTTTGAAGCGTCGGGAGAAGGCTTCTCAACGGTCATCGGTTCGGATCTGCGGGCAACCGTGCAGGCAAACGGCCAGACCATACGCACGGGGGAGGCCGCTCAGGCGCTGCCTGCGGGCGAATGGGCCTGCGTCACCTATAGTGTAGGCCGCACCGGCATGGACGTGTACCTCAACGGCAGGTTGGTTTCCTCCGCGAAAGCGGATCTCTCTCTTGTTTTTGCGGACGGCGGACTTAACCGTCTCACCGTAAAAGCGGGTGCCGGTTCAGGCGCGGCTCTTCTCGACGACATGGCCATCTACGCGCCCGCCCTGACCGCCGACCAGGCAAACGCCATGGTTGACCCGGACATCGCTTGGCAGACCAGCTGGCAGATCGATTTTGGCACCCAAACCTCCGCCATCTGGGGCGGCTTTACCCAGATGACCGACCAGACCCTTTACAAAAAGGTAGGGCTTTTGCAGGGATACGGTTTTGAAGGCCCGGTTCAGTCGGGAGCTACCCCCATCGGCGGCGCAAAAATCTGCGACTTTGTGTATGCAAAGGGCGGTGAACCATACACCTTCAAGATGGATTTGCCGAACGGCACCTATCGGGTGTTTATGTACACCGGCGCCAAGGACGCCATCAACACCACCAACTTCTATTTCCAGGATCAGGCGGACGATGTGCACACCCAAGTGACGCCGGAAGGGGTCGCTTCGGACAACTACGGCGGACCCAATACCTATATGGTTGAGGTTACCGATCAATTGCTGACGGTCACCATTTGGGGCGACGCTTCCCTGGGGGCGGACGCCACTACCGGCAGGCTCAATTCCATTGAAATCACCCGGTTGAGCTGATTGCTTCCTTCTTTGACCCAACCGAAAGAGGGGGCGGGAAATCCCGCCCCCTCTCCTTTTTTCATTATTTTTCAGAAAATCGCCATATTACAGATGCGCTGGCGTTTTTTCGGCTGCAAGTGTTTTCTCCCGCCTATCTCTGCCGGAAGGAGGCGTACCGTGCAGCGCCCGAGAGGCGATCAGCGTGGTTACCGGGATCGCCAGAATCACTGCGATGCTGCCGGAAAGGCCGCGGATCACTTCCACTACCAGAAGATCCAGATTGATGAGCGCGATATACGGCAGCGAATACATATAATAAACCAGCAGGATATTCAGACTGCTGCCGGTAAAGGCCAGAATGAGGGTGTTGGTCATGGTGCCCATAATGTCCTTGCCCACGTTCATCCCCGAACGCCACAGCTGCTTCTGGGTCAGGGTAGGGTCGATGCTTTTCATCTCGGTCAGGGAGGACGCGATGGACATGGCCGTGTCCATTACCGCGCCAAGGGCTGCGATCAGAATGCCCGCAAAAAGCAGATCCTTGACCCGCAGGGCGGTGGAATCGGAGATAAACAGCAAAAGCTCCGCTTCCGATTCGTTTAAGGTGGAGACATGGGAAATGGCACCGGCGGCGTAGGCGATGACGCCGGCGAACATGGTACATACACTGCAGCTGACGGCGGCGATGACTGTCTTTTTGCAAAAACCGTTGAGTGCCAGGAGGGTCACGGCGGTAGAGAGCACCACCACAACCACGGCAGCCAGAATGGGTTCCACGCCTTTGATGATCATGGGAAGGAACAAAAAGAGGACGCAGAGAATGGTAAAGGCCAGGGACGCGATGGATTTGAGCCCTTTCTTTCTTCCAAAAAGGAGTACCACCGCTAAAAACAGAGCCAACAGGGCATAGAGGTAGTTTTCCCGGCTGTAGTTGACGACGCTGGTGGTCACAAACCCGTCAAAGCTGGAGATGACAAGCTCGGTGCCCACACTGGCGGGCTTGTTGTTGACGCGCTGGACGTAGTTGATGGCAGTGGTGCTGCGGCCGGAAAACTCGCCGGTGAGAATCTCCAGCTTGAGCCATTGCTTTCCGATCTGGATAAAATCATAATCCGGGTCGGGGCCCATATCCTCTTTCTCCACCTCGATGACCCGGGCCTTTTCGTAAGCAATGCCGTCCTGGTAGTCGCCGGGCTTTTGGTAGTCGAGGGTGGTGTTGAAAACATAGAGAAACGCAAAAAAGCCGGCGAGGAACACAATCCAGGCGGCGGTGCCGATTTTCTTCTTGGGATTTTTCATAAGGCAGACATCCTGTCTTTTTATTTGTAGCAACCATTTGGGAGCAGGGCGGCGGGAGGGCCGCCCCGCTCCTTTTAAGGGGGGTGTAAGGAAGAATCGCGTAAGGGGGTTACGCGGCGAGATAGCTTTGGATGAGGATATAATCCTTGGTGTCTACCACACCGTCGCGGTCAATATCGCAGCGGGTCTCGGTAGTGGACTGGTAGTAGGACAGGGCGATGGAAAGATCGGCAAGAGTCACTTTTGCGTCGCCGTTGATGTCGGAAGCGGCGCGGTAGGAGTAGATTTCGGTGACCACCGTGTCCTCACCCAGATTGGGGGTGACGTCGATGGCGTCAAAGCTGCCGTCCTCATTGGTGACCTTCTGGGCGCTCTGGGCTTTCACCAGGGTGACGGTGGTGTCGCCCACGGGTGCGGTTTCCTTGAGCTTGAAGGTGAAGGTAGCCACGTTGGTTTTGCCTTCGTTGGTCACGGTATCGCTGGTACCGATGACGATGCCGGCCTTGCCGCTTTCATCGGTGGTGTTGGAGAAGAGGGTGTTTTCCAGGTTGCTTTGGGCGCAAACCAGTTCAAGCACGTTCTCATCGTAGTGGATTTCGGCCTGGTAGGCATTTACATCCTTGAGGTTCTCCATAGAGACGGTGTAGGAAACGGTGTCGCCCTTTTCCACGATGCCAAGGTCGGAGCCTTCGATAGAGGCCACCTGTACGTCGCGGGTCACGGTCAGGGTGTCGTAGAGGTATTTTTCGGTGGTGATGGTGTCGGTGTTGGGATCATACTTGAACATGTAAGTGTTAAGAGTGAAGGAATCCTGGGAGACTTCCATTTCTACGATGACCTGCTCCTTCTTCACGTCGCTGCCGGTGTCGGTGGAGTTGACGTCCAGGAAGGCGTAGTTCGGGATAAGCGGGTCGCCTTCGGAAACGGTGTAGTTCTTCTGGGAATACCATTTCAGGCCGCCGGCATGTCCGCCGACCATGTAGAGCGGCGCGTTTTCCGGCTTCTGGGTTTCACCGGCGGCGTTGACCACCCGGTCGGCCTTCTGGCCGTCCTCGGTGATAAAGCCGCGGGAATACACATGGTCGTGGCCCTGGAGAACCATATCCACATCCAGCTGGGCGAAAATCGGGCACCAGAACTTTCTGGCCGCCATAACATCGGAGTCGGTAATGTGGGAAGCGCCGGTATAAAGAGACTTATGGAAGCCCACGATGGTCCACTGGCCCGCCGCCTTGGCTTCGGCCACCGCTTCACGCAGCATCACTTCCTGCTGGGCTCTGGCGTCGGCGTTGTTCTTGGCCTCTTCCAGGTTGAGCATGATGAACTTAGCCGGTCCGTAATCAAAGGTGTAAGCCACCTGGCCGGCTTCAGCAGGGGCGTTGATGTGGCTGTTGAGGGTGTTGTTATCGTGGTTGCCGCGGACCGCCGCGATGGTGTTGTTGGCAAACATGTCCTGGCCGCCGGTGGGGAACGCGCCGGAATTGTTGAAGAGCAATTCCCACTGGCTCTCGCTGGTGGCGGTGTCGGTGATGTCACCGGCTAAGTATACGAAATCCAGGTCTGGGATCTTGTTGACCTCGGCAAGGGTGGCGCCCAGTGCCTTCGCGTCGCTCTCTCTGGCAACCTGGGTGTCCGCCAGATAAGCGAACTTGAAGCTGTCGGTGCTGCCCTTGGCGGGAGCGGTCTTGAACTTACCCTCGTAAGTATCGGCGCCCTCCCCCACCGTGTAGGTATAAGTGGTGTCGGGTTCCAGACCGGAAACCACAATCTTATGGAAGCACTTGTTGGCCTGGCCGAAGTTGGACTCGCCTACAAAGCTCTGGGTAGCGGTGTCTCCCTGTTTTTTCACCGTGATGACCGAGGGGCATTCGGCGGCGGTGGTGTAGGTGACGTTTACCTGGGTGGAAGGATCGTCGCCCATGTGGACGTTGAGCTGGCGGGGCGTCTTGTCGGTGGCACCTTCGGCAGCCGCGGCCACAATCGGCACGGGCTCGCTGGCGGCGGGCGCCGCGTAGGCCATAGACGTGGTGAACGCGCCCATCAGCAGGACCGACGCGGCCGCTAAGCTGATGGCTTTCTTCATGCTTTTCATCTTCATCTGGGAAATTTACCTCTCTTTCTTACTCGCCGTTTTTTTCGACTGTATGATCACACACACCAAAGCCACATTCAGCGTGGCGCTTGCAAGCAGACCGATGAGCAGGCCCATATTCACGCCGCTGGTGGAGGGATTTGGGGTGGCATCACCCTGGGATGGGCTGGAGGAAAGCTGGGAGCTGTCCTCATTTGGGGCAGAAACCGGAGGATTGGACGAAGTAGTACCGGCCGGGTCCGAAGAGATCCCGCTCTGGGGAGAAGAGACGGAGGAACTTCCTGAGCTTGCCGGAGACGACGTCTGTTCGGAGCCGGAGGACGAATCCGAAGGGGTACCCGGTTTCGCACCTTCGGGCGGGGTTAACGGGGGCACCGGCGTTTCGTCTCCCTCCCGGTCTAGAAGGATTTGCTTTTGCGGCGTCAGGAGCGTTTCATCCACTCCGCCGCCGCTGATTTGGTAGACGCTTACGTATTGCAGGGCGACGGCGCTGTCCGTCTTCCCGGAGTAGGACAGGGTAACAATTGCGTTCACCGACCCTTCAAAGGCATTGCTGCCGGAGAAAAAGCTAAACCAGGTAATTCCCCGCGCTTCGGTAGGCGCAGTGACCGAGCCGGAGGCGTTTTCAAAGCGGACCGATTCCACCCGAACGCCGTCAGCACATTGCAGGCCGAATTCCGCTCCGGCATAGGGTCCGTCGTTATCCACTGTCAGGGTAATCTGAGCCTGGGTCTGCCCCGCCGTTAGAGTAACTCGGTCAGCAGCGGTCACCGAAGCGGCAAACGCCTGAAACGGCAGACAGAGAAGAAGCATCCCGCAAAGCAGGACGGCGATGCATGTTTTCATTTGATTTGTTCCCTCCCTTTTGACAGACTCAAGTGTATCCGTCCCGCGTAAAGAGAAAACGGGCGGCGGATAAAAACCAGGTAAAATCCGGATAAACTCCTACCTTTTCCGAAGGCCCGCTCTGCTCAAGATGCACAATTTTTCACGCCCGTCTCCTGCGCACAATCGCCAAACTTTCGCCAGAAGCCAAATTTGCGTTTGCACCGGGAAAACGAAAGATGATAAAATAGAGTAGGAAAAGGAGGCTACCGCTGTGAAACGAATCAAATGTGCGTGCCTGGAAAAGACGCTTCATTTTCAGCTCAGAGAGGACCTGGACCGCGCAGCCGCCATCGGCGCCGTGCAGGACGAGGTGGCTCATTACAAGGGCACATTGGAACGCAACAAAACGAAGTACCGCATTCTTGAGGAAGCAACCCAACCGGACGGCTCGGTGGTCCTCAAGCTGAAAATGCAGTATAACAACACCCCGGTCGGCGATTATCTCGACGACTGATTGGTTCTTCCTTTGCCTCAATATCAACTCCTTATCATCCTAAAAAGCAGGGCCTGCGAAGGAATATCCTTCGCAGGCCCTGCTTTTTTCTTTATCTGTTTGCAGCCAATTCGCTTTGCCCTTAGGACGCGTGCGCTCCGCTTTCCTCCCCGGCAGCCATGCCCACGCGTGCTTCTATATACCGGGGCACCTCTTCCTTGGGAATCCCTAAGGAAACCGAAAGCTCTCCGAACAGCAGGTCTTCCGCCCGTTTCATGAACCGCTCGTCGAGAGCGCCGAATTTCTTCTTTTGCTGCTCCATCCCCTGCTTCTTGGCATACAGGGACATGGTCAGCTCAACCAAATCCGCGCAGTCATGGGTTTTCAGCGACGCCTCATAGTGTTCCACCAGTTCGCGCAGCACACGGGTCTCAAACGCATCGGCCCGCATGGAGGGAATCCGGTCGATCAGCTGTTCGGCCTCTTCCCTGGTCAGGACCGGCCGCATAAAGACCTTTCCATTCTCCGCCGGCGTGGAGATGGTGCATTCCTGATAGAGGGGCTTTAACACATAGTAAAGCCTCTCCTCTCCCTCGATCTCCAGCTTTTTGACGTCCATCACCTTACAAACGCCTGTGCTTCCATACAAAATCAATTCTCCGACCTGGTACAACAATTCCTGCCTCCAATCCGTCGATTCCGCTTCGGCCCACGGGCAGTTTCTGCCGCAATGCCGCTAGCGCAATATGTGTGTTTCTTCCCTATCCGGCGTATCACGGCGCGCGTTGGGCCGTCCTCTGCGTATGCGGGGACGCAGTCCGCCTGATACTGGCGGGCATCTGCTCGAGCCCATCGGATCCACCTTCAAAAGTGCTGCTCTTTTCTGCTTGCGTCTCGCCTGCACACTGTTACCCGATTTTTTCTTTTCTACGCAGTTCCTTCGCTTTCCCCGGTCATAGGCCGGCGAAAAGAAAAAACGCACGGTCTTGACAACTGGACTTACGTTTGTCAAAACCGCGCGTTGTGTTTATATGTTACCACAAAACAGGATCAAAATGTAAGGGAAAAATAAAACCGCTCGGCAAAAAAGCGTGGAAAGGCTGCGCGTATTATGCCGGCAAGTGCTTCACAGCGATGGAAAGCCATCCATCAGGCTAATCCGCTCCATCTTTTCCTGGACTGAGAGGCCCATACGAACAACGAAAAAAGAAAGCTTGGATAGGTCCGCATATGCGGACCTATCCAAGCCCACGTTCCTGTTTGCCACAAGGTTTGCAAAAAGACTTCTCCGCCTTGCGCCGTCCGGCTAGAAATCCTCTCCCTGCCGGTGCGTATTTTCCTCATGAGCCAATTGAAACCGATCCCGGCCGGCTTCCTTTGCCGAATAAAGCGCCCCGTCCGCCTGGCGGTACAGCTCCTCATAACCCATTCCCGCGTGCGACAGGGCCACCCCCACGCTGATGGTGACCACCCGCTGCGCGTCCAGTGCAATTTGGTGCACCGCTTCGCACAGGGCGGTACATTTCTTCGTCAGCGCCTCTTTGTCCCGGATCCGGGGCAGGTAAACCAGGAATTCGTCTCCTCCCGGGCGGCCGATTACATCCTCGTCCCGAAAGCTGCTTTGAAGCAGCTTTGCCACCGATTTTAAGGTTTCGTCTCCGCGCATGTGGCCGTAGGTGTCGTTGATGGATTTGAACAAATCCACATCCAGGAGGAGCAACGCCCCTTTCTCGCCCGGGCGAAGCTCTGCGAGACGCTCCCCGATCAACTGTTTGCTGGCCTCGTTATTATACAGATGGGTCAGGCTGTCACGCCGGGCCTGCTCGCGAAGGCTCTCTCTTTCGTTCTTTTCCTCGTCGATAACGGAGGTTTTCCCGATGGCGTAGACCGGGACACCGGCACCGTCGCAGATGGTTTCCACCGTTACGCGCACCCAATGCCATTTCCCGTCCCTGCAGTACACATACATTTCCTGCACATGATTTTGAGCGGAATCCAAAATCTCAAGAAAGAGCCGCTGGCTTTTCCCTTCCGGACTGTCCGCGTCAAAGAGATTGCTTAAATCATAGTGCAAAATTTCCCCTTTGCCGCCGTTTTCCCCTGTCAAATCGTTGAGGATTAAATGTTTCTTTTTAAAATCATATTCAAAGAACGCGTCGTTGGCGATGGAATAAAGCCGGACATGTTTTTGCAGCTCCAGCGAAATTGCCTTGCCGGCCCGGATGCGCTGGAGCAAAATAACCACCAGCAGCGCCACGATCAACAAGAAAACGCATCCTACCGTCGCCAGAACCGGAATGGGATTTTTCTGAATAAAATACTCCACGGAAAAATCGGTCTTCTGCACAATGTTCTGATAGATTACCGACTGCAAATCGTCCGATGTCATGGACAAAACGGATTTGTTGAGCAGTCCCAGCAGGGTATGGTCCCCCTGCTTTGCCACGCCGAAGCAAATACGGTAAGAGGTATAGGTCTGGGGGATCATTTTCAGATCTTCGAATCCGGGCAGGTTGAGATAGTACTGCGCCGTATAGGTATCCACATACGTGTAGTCCGCTTCCCGTCGGTTCACCGCGCGGATGCATTCGTCCATGGAATCATAGGGCACCACCGTCCCCACAAAGTAGCCGTCGTACGTGCTCATTCTCGATAAGGCCAGCCGCTTTCCCTGGATGCTGTCCTCGCTCATTTCTTCGTGCATCAAAAGCGTGTAAGGGCTGGAAAGATAGGGCCTGGACATGGCCAGATCCCGCTCCCGGGCAGTGGTATAGTCGTAAGGCATCCCCGCAATCAAGTCCACCTGGCCGTTTTTTGCCATGGTATAGAGTTCTTCCCAAGAAGACGCTCCCACCATGGAGAACTGCAGACCGGTGGCCTGCGAAATGTTCTTCAGAAGGTCCACGCCGATTCCTTTGAATTCTCCGGTTTTCTCATCCTTGTACTGAAAGGGAGGCTGGCTTTCCATCACCCCTACCCGCAAAACACCCGCTCCGCTGATATAGGCTTTGTCCTTCTCCGACAGGACAAACGTCCGGCTGGCTGGTGCAAAATATTTTTCATAGAGAGTGGTTTGAAAATACGGGTCGGCCTCTGTGATGCTGACAATGGCCTCGTTTAGCTCGGCGATCAGGTTGGAATCGCTGTTTTTGGACATGAGAAAATAAAAGGGCTTGGGCGCAAACCGGATTACCGTACGCACGTTTTCCAAATAATTCATGCTGGTATTGAGCAGCGCGTCCGCCCGCCCTTCCTCAAGCGCCTTCACCATTTCTTCATTGCTGGAGCACTCGATGAACTCTGGCGTGATCAGATTCATCTCACAGTACTCGTTCAATTCCTGTACCATTCTCCCGGAAGTAGAGTAAACCGCTACCCGCAGAGTCTGTTCCTCCTGGGAGTCCACGATAATGCTCTGCCCGCCTTCGTTTAACACCTGCAGCACCGTTTCCGACGTGCCGTAGCTATACCCCGAATAGTTGTACCGCTTCCCCATGTCCTCGGAATAGAGCATTGCCCCCATCAGGTCCACCTGGCCGTTTTCCACCATTTCCATCAGGGTAACCAATTGCTCGTCCAAACTGCCCGCAACCTGCACAAATTCATAATTCCAGCCGGTATATTGGGCAATTTCTTCGAGATATTCATAGGTATATCCGTAATATTTCCCGTTTTCATCGATGTCCGTGATACTTTTCTGAATCGGATAGGCCACCCGGATGGTTCTGCTCGCCCCGGACGACGTCAAAACAGGAAAAAGGCCGCCGCACAGCTGCAAAAACAGGACAAACAACAAACTCACGGCCTTGATTTGGAATCGTTTCTGCTGCCTCACATGGCTCCTCCCTGCACGGTGCGGTTTCCTGCTTGCTCCAAAATTACCACACGCTCTGCTCATTTCTTTATTATAGCGGCGTAGCCCTCAAATAGCAACCAGGAGACGCGCAAAAGAACGATATGGCAGCTAAGTTTTCAGCAGCCGGCAGCCCCGCTTGGTTCAGACGCTTTGGGGATTTTTATCGCCCGGGACGGCCCGTTTGTGCCGTCGAGCCGGTGCATCCGCCTGCTTTTCTCCCGGATATACCGGATTTCCTGCGGAATCTCTTCCTCGGCAATGGTTTCGTGCACCGCGCAGGTCCCGGCGCTCTTTGCCGTCTCATAATACCAGCATTTGTATTTGATTACATCGAGCTGGGCCTGCAATTCGGCAATTTGCTCTTCCACCCGTTGCTTTTGCCTGCGAAACAGCTCCAGACGCTGCCCGATGGTGCCGTCTCCCTGCATGCCCAGGTCAATGAAGGCTTTGATGTCCTTGATGGGCATTCCCGTTTTTTTCAGGCACTCGATCAAAAACAGCCATTCAAAGTCGCTGTCCTTGAACATACGCACGCCGCTTTCGCTGCGGTCCACAAAAGGCAAAAGACCTTCCTTGGAATAAAACCGCAGGGTATGGGGCGACAGGCCAATTTCTTTTGCGATTTCTCCTACGGTATAATACATGCCAAACACCTCCGAAAAAACAGTTTGATTTCTCCTGGCTTAGAGTTCACTCTCAGGTTCAAGCTGAATGTAGCACAAGCCGGATGCTGTGTCAAGAACGCCGTCCCGGATGCATGACGGGCCTTTTTCCCGAAAACAGGCTGGAATCGCTATTCAGTCAAAAAGCCGCCAAGACGCGGGGCTTGCGTGGTATTCTCAATAACCCGATCCGAAAAGACCGGGGAACAGCCCCATCTGCAACGTAACCTTCGCACCGGGTTGCCGCAACCAAAGGCCGGGGAATGAAAAAAGTCCGTAACCATGAATGGTTACGGACTTTTTGTGAGAGGCATGTGAAACAGATATTTTAGCGTTTTCAGCAGGCGAATTCGAACCCTCGAGCCCCCGAAAAAGGTTGGTAGCAAACCGAAGCGTCGCGAGCGCGTTTATACCCTTTAGGGCACACGCAAGCGAGCAGCGAAGGCGCAGCGTGACCTTTTTCGGAAAAGGAGACGCGGCGGAATGAGCGCGCCGGTGACTTTTGTAAAAAAAGTCGCCGCAAGCGATATACTGCTTGCGGCGATTTGTGAAAGCCACATGAAAAAGATATTTTCAGCATTTCGGCGGTGGGAGTTGAACTCTCTCGAACTCGCAAAAAGTTGGTAGCGACAGCGAACCGTCGTGAGGGCGTTTACAACCGAACAGGTGAGCCGAGCGTGACTTTTTGCGAAAAGGAGGAGCAAGGGAGCGGGCGGATGGCTTATTTTCTGTCGCAGACAAAAAATAAGCCGGAGCAAAGCGAACTTTGCTCCGACGTGGTGGAGCCTAGGGGAGTCGAACCCCTGACCTCTGCGATGCGAACGCAGCGCTCTACCATCTGAGCTAAGACCCCAAATATTCTTCCTATTTCTACTTGCGGCTTTCCTTCTCTATGAAGGCCAAATAAGCATCCCGTCCATGCCCTTGTCGGCATGTCTTCTGTCAGCCGACCTAAATATTATATCGGCATCAAAACCTTTTGTCAACACCCATTTTCCGATTTTTTCTTGTCTTTTTCCTTCCGAGCGTCCCGCATGGTTTTGTGAAACGGCAGCGTCCTTATAAAATATGATACCGGCCTTCCTTCACCGCATGCGCGGGCGGATTCTCCTGTGGAACGCCGACCCCCACCGAAAGGACCACTTCGTGCCTCTCTGGAAGTTCGAGCAGCTTGCGCAGTTCGTCCGCCTGCGGCTCAACGAACGCTTCATTGGGCGAACCTAAAATCACGCTACCAAGGCCCATTCCCTGGGCAGCCAGGGCAATGTTCTCGGCGGCAATGCCGCAGTCGAGATAGCTCCAGAAAGAAGAGGACGGCTCACAGGAAATGAAAAACACCGTGGGCGCGTGAAAATAGATATCCGCATCGGGCTGATTGAGTTTTTGGAGGGTTTCCCCGTCCGCGGTTTTCTTCTGCTCCTCGATGGATGCACGGCTGATTTGCGCGAGAATCTCAGGGTTTTGCACTACGGTAAAATGCCAGGGCTGCCGGTCCATGGCGGAAGGAGACGCCAGCGCCGCAGTAATGAGCGCCTGAAGCTGTTCGCCGGTAATCTGCTCTCGACGGTAATCGCGGATGCTGCGGCGGTCTAATATGGCTTGCAAAACGGTGGATTTCATGGCGTCCTCCTAATAAAAAAGCAGGCTGTCCTATTTTTCCCCTGCCTGTCATAGAATCATTTATAACACGCTCTCTCTGCGATTGTCAACCTTCTTTCGGTTGCGGGAGTTCTCCGGGCATGCTATAATCGGAATACGAGTACCTTTTCCCCTTTTTCCACATAGGATAGGATGTATTCTTATGTCCAAGGAGGAATTGGTATGTTAGAGTCCTGTGACGGGCTTTCTCTGAATGTAGCGGCGGCAGCCTTTGCCTCTGCTCTGGCCGAAGGCTTGACTTCTGATGAAATCGGGCTGCTGGCGTCATTTTTCAACGTAGTAGGAGACAGCCTGAACACCCTTGCGATTGCCAAAGCGCGCTGTACCTTTTCACAGCAATCCCAATAAATGCCCGCCCTTCCCCGTGCGGTCCGGCGGGAAACCCTTTTTATTCCCGCACGGAAAAGGAGTTTTGCCCAAATGGCCGAATTCTTCGCCGCTTTCCCGGCTTTGCAGACCCTTGCGCAAATATTGTCGGAGGTGCTTCGCTGGCTGGTGATTCTGCCGGTTTTGGGGTTCGTGATCGTGTGGTTTCGCTCCATGCGCCAGGACCTTCCGGAAAACACGCCCATCGCCGTGCTGGTAAACGCGGCGACCCGGGATGTGACCCGGATTGTAAACCCGGAAACGGCTATCGGCCGTTCCCGCAACTCGGACATTATCCTGAATTTCCCCACCATCTCCCGCAACCACGCGGTAATCAGCTATCGAAAAAACGGCTGGCTCATCTTCGACACCAACTCGAAAACCGGCGTGTTCGTCAACGGGGAACGGGTGAAGAAAAGCGCACCGTTGAAAAACGGAGATGTGATTTCGCTGGGCGGGGTGACCTACGCCTTCAGCGACCGGATTATGGACTAGAGAGGATGTGACGCATGTTGGACAGCATCCGCATAGGAAAGCGAAAAAACGCAAAGCAGAAGCTGCGCAAATCCGTAACCCCGGCGGGCTTATTCGGCCTATTGACCATTTTTCAGCTCATCTGTCTAATCCGTCTTTTGTTCTCCCACCGGGTGATGGAGAACCCGCTGCACCTGCTGGCGTTTGTGCTGCTCATCGGGGTGGAGTGGGTTTATTACGGATTTAGCCGGGCCATCGGGCGGGAACACATCGAATTGGAGGCCTCCGCCTTTTTCCTGACCTCCATCGGGTTTGTCGCCCTCACCGGCGTGCTTCCCTCGTCCACTTGGATGCAGCTGATGGGCGTAGTGGCGGGCCTGGTGGTGTATAACCTGGTCATCTGGTTCATGGGAAGCATTGACCGGGTGGTCAAATACAAGGTATGGATCGGAGTGGGCGGCGTGGCGCTGCTGGCGGCCAACCTCATTTTCGGCAGCATCATCTACGGGGCGCAGAACTGGATTAAAATTGGCCCCATCACCTTCCAGCCTTCCGAATTTGTGAAGATCGCGTTTGTGATGACGGGGACGGCCACGCTGGACCGGCTTCAGTCCTCCAGGCACCTGACCTGGTTTTTGGCCTTCTTCGCGGTGTGCATGGGCGCCCTTTTCTACATGGGAGACTTCGGCACCGCCTGCATCTTCTTTGTGACCTTCTTGGTCATCGCCTTCATGCGCTCGGGAGACTGGAAGACTTTGGTCCTTTTCTGCGTGGGCGCGGCGGCGGGCGCGGCGCTGATTCTGACCTTCAAGCCCTACATTGCGCGCCGGTTCGAGGCCTGGCGGCATGTCTGGGAATTTGCGGACACGTCCGGCTATCAGCAGACCCAGCTTCTCATGTCGGTGGCGAGCGGGGGGCTATTGGGCCTGGGGCCGGGGCTGGGGGTGCTGCACACGGTGGCGGCCTCCACCACCGACCTGATGTTCGGCATCGTGTGCGAGGAATGGGGGCTGCTTTTGGGAGCGGCGGCGGTGTCGGTCTATGTGGGCTGGGCGCTGTTTGCCGGCCGGCTCGCCGGGCGCACCCGTTCCTCGGTCTATTCCATTGCCGCCTGCGCGGCGGCCAGCCTGCTTCTCTTTCAGGCGGCGCTCAACCTGTTCGGCGTCACCGACATTCTCCCGCTGACCGGGGTAACTCTCCCCTTCGTCAGCCGGGGCAGCTCTTCTATGATTGCTTGCTGGGGGCTTTTGGGATTTATCAAAGCGGCGGATTCCAGAACCTATAAACAAGGGAGGCTTGCCGCATGAAAAAGGTCATTCACCGGGCCATTTTGGTCTACATCCTCATCGGCCTGTTCTGCATTGGGATGGCCGCCTTTTTCATCACCTGGTTTTGCAACGGATCGGATTGGGTGATGAACGAACGAAACCGGCACATCTACGCAAACGGCCTGATGCAGAACACCGGCGAAATCTACGACCGGGACGGGGTGAAGCTCGCCTACTCGGAAAACGGGCTTCGCTATTACGCAGAGGATCCCGCTGTGAGAGAAGCTTTGCTGCACACGGTGGGCGATACGGAGAACTTTATCTCCAAGAGCATTCAAAAGCAGTATGCCGCCGGTCTTTCCGGCTATAACCTGGTAGGCGGGGTACACATGCTGGAGGAATGGAACCAGGGGGGCAAGGTCAACCTGACGGTGAGCGCCGAGGTAAGCCGCGTGGCTCTCGAGCAGCTCGCCGGGCGCAAGGGCGCGGTGTGCGTCTACAATTACAAGACCGGCGAGGTGCTCTGCTCGGTGAGCACCCCTTCCTACGACCCGGAAAACAAGCCGGACATGGATCCCAATTCCGAGCAGTACCAAGGTGTTTACGTCAACCGGGTTTTGTCCGGGCTTTATCCGCCCGGCTCTACCTTTAAGCTGGTGACGGCGGCGGCCGCCATTGAGAACATTCCCGATATTATGACCCGGGAATTCGTCTGCCCCGGCCAGTATCAGGCTTCCGATGGGGTCATCAAATGCAACGGGGTGCATGGGAAACTGAATTTTGAAGAAGCGCTGGCCCAGTCGTGCAACTCGGTGTTTTCCCAGGTGGCCATTGAGCTGGGGACGGTGCGCATGACCGAGAAGGCGCAAAAAATGGGCTTTAACGGGGAGTTTGCGGTGGATGGTCTTTCCTACCCCGGCGGAAGCTACAAGGTGTCAGATGCAGGCGCTGCGGATTTGGGATGGTCGGGCATCGGCCAGTACACCGATATGGCAAACCCCTTCACCATGATGACCATTGCAGGAGGCATCGGCAACGGCGGCACGATGGTGCAGCCCAGGCTGGTAAACGACGTGCTCGGGCCCTTAAATATCCCCACCCACATCGGCAAAACCGCCGAGGGGGCAAAAATCATGGAAAGCTCCACCGCCTCGATGTTGGCGGACATGATGCACGGGGCGGTGCTCAACAACTATGGGGCCAACAATTTTGCAGGGCTTGACCTGTGCGCAAAAACAGGTACGGCGGAGGTCAACGACTCCTCGAAGCCCCACGCCTGGTTTGTGGGCTTTGTGCGAAACGAGGAAGCGCCGCTGGCTTTCGCGGTGGTGATTGAGAACGGCGGCTCCGGGTTCAAGGCAGCCGGGTCGGTGGCAAACGCGGTGTTGCAAAAGAGCGTGGAGGTATTGAATCAAAAATAGGGCTTGACAATTGCGTCTGCTTGTTTTACAATGCAAGCCAAAGAAAAAAGTGCATACATTCCTTTGGGCAGGGCGAGCAGGAGCCTTTTCGGTTCTTGTGATTCCCGACCGGTGGTGATGCCAGCTTTGACTGGATAAGTCCAACAGCCCCAACAGCCGATGCGGTGAGAATCCGCAACCGCCAGTATAGTCTGAATGGGAAAGGAAGAGGAACCCGAATTGCAGGAATTCCCCGTAAATGGTCGAATTTTCGGTATATTTGGTTTATAATATTACGTTTTGTAATAAAAAATCTTCTTTCCAAAGGAACCTTCGGAAAGAAGATTTTTTTATTTGCGGCGTCTCACACAGGGTTTGGATCCGCCCTGCGCAAACGTCAAATCTCATTTTGTAAGGGGAGGAACTACCTATGACCAAATCCATGACCACCTTACAGCGCCTGGTTGTCATCGCGCTGTTCGCCGCTTTGACCGCGGTAGCCACCATGTGCATCTCCATCCCGATTCCCGCCACCAACGGCTACATCAACATCGGGGACACCATCGTGTTTATCACAGCTCTCTTTTTCGGGCCGCTTGCGGGAGCTTTGTCCGGCGGCATCGGCTCGATGCTGGCAGACCTTTTGCTGGGCTACGCCCACTGGGCCCCCTTCTCCCTGCTCATCAAGGCTGCGGAAGGCGCGGTGTGCGGTCTGATTGCCTACAAGGCTCTCAAGGGCAAAAAGTACTCCTGGCGGGCGATTGTGGGCATGATCGCAGCGGGGCTCGTGATGGTGCTCGGTTACTTCATCGGCGGCACCATTCTCAAGGGTTCCTGGGAGGTGGCGCTCACCTCCGTGCCCTCCAATCTCATTCAGGGAGGCGTATCGGCGGGGCTGGCCCTTGTTTTGTCGGTGCTGCTCAAGCAGGTGAAATACTTCCGGTAACGGGAGCTACTTTTCCAGGGCTTTTAAAAGAGCGGCCATGTTTTTGCCCAGGTTCTCAAAGGTGCGGACTCCTTCTTCGTCCTTTTGGGCGTCTCCGATGTCCCGGGCGAGAGTTAAGTTCCAATAGGTGGAGCCGGGGACGATCATCTGCTTGATGCCGAAGAAGAAGTTGATGGCGGCGTAGGCGAAGGTACCGCCTGCCCGGCGGGCGGCTACCACGGGAGCGCCCACCTTGCCGGCCAGCGTCTGGCCCAGGGCGGAACCCGCCCGGTCGATCAGGGCTTTGGTTTCGGTGTTGATGTTGGCAAAATAGACAGGCGATCCGATGAGGATGCCGTCGGCCTCCCTCATCTTGTCTATGTACCCGTTCATCCCATCGTCGGGCAGAACGCAGTGACCGCCGTTTTTCTTACATCCGCCGCAGGCCCGGCAGCCGGCCAGGGTATGGCCGCCCACCTGGACAAGCTCCGTGTCGATTCCCGCTTGTTCCAGCTCGTTGAGCACCACCTTCAGGCTGAAAGCGGTGTTCCCGTTTTTGCGGGGGCTTCCGTTGAATGCAACTACTTTCATAATCAGGCTCCTTTCTCAAAGGGAAGGATGGGAAAACCCATCCGAACGGTATGTACGAAAGCCGGAGCCCCGTCGCTGCGTAAACAGCGCGGGGTCCCGGCTTTGCTGTGCATGGTACCTTGGATTATTCCTCCGGCTGCACCGGGGTGATCACCGGCTTGCCGTCGCGCCCGAGCATCACGGTCAGCCCACCCGCGTATCCGCAAGCATGGTACAGGTAATTGACACCGGTTTCCCGGTCCACCCAAATTTCAAAGGGTTCCATAACTCCCTGGCTGAAGATTTTCTGAAATCGGTCGGATTTTTTCATCGGCTTTCTTCCTTTTCTACCGGTTCTTCCTTGACAAAACCAGTGTGTTCAGCCATGCTCTGGATCACGTCCAAAAAGCGCAGGTAGAGCGCCTTGCCCAGTTGGGCGCAAACGCTGTCCCCCGGCCGGCCGCAGAGCATGGAAAAGGTCTGGCCGATGGCGGCCGCCACGTTGCGGCCCCGGTGGTACTCGAGAAAATAAAAGGAGAAGGCAAAGGAGCGCTCCACATCATCATAAATTTGGGGCGCGTCCCGTTTGAGCGTTTCATAAAAGGTGGACAAGGCCGCCCGGGCACAGTGGGCGTTGGGAACGTACTTGTCAAACCCCACCACCGCCGCAAACGCCAGCAGCATCTGGCGCTGCTCGCGCATCTGGGCGTTCTCCGAGCTGTCCATTCCGAAAAAGCTTTCCCCGTTGTCGGCGTACACCTCGGCTGCCGCCGCCGCGCCCAGGCCACGGGCCTTTTCTAGGTTCCCGTTTTCTTTTTCCCGGTTGAGCTCCCGCAGGGACGCTTCCGCGTCTAAGTCCGCCACAGAGGAAATTTCCCGGGACGGATGGCTGCCGGCAATGCGGATGTCGTTGTCTTCACACATGGGAATGCCTCCCTTTGTTTCTTTGGATTCTAGGCTTGTTGCTCCCGGTCCTGCTTGTCCTTGGCTTTGCGCACGGCGATGGCCAGCTGGTCGGGACAGGAGGTGGACTTAAACCCGCAGGTTGTCCCCTTTAATAAGGTTTCCACCTGATCGACGGTCATCCCCTGCACCAGCTTGGCGATTCCCTTTAAATTGCCGTTGCAGCCGCCGTCGAACCGGACCGATTCGATCTTGTCCCCGTCGAGCGTCACATGAATGGCCCGCGAACAGGTGCCTCTGGTTTGATAGACGTATTCCATGAATTTTGTTCCCGCCTTTTGCTGTTTTAACTGCAAGCGGGAAAAGAGGCCGTTCTCTACGGTATATGCAGCCTTGTCCCGCTCTATACTATGGATGAAAAAAGAATGGTTAAATCCTTGCGATTCCTTCCGCTTTTGCGGCCGCGGCGACCGCCTTTGCCACCGCATCGGCCACGCCCGGTTCAAAAGGCTCGGGCAGGATATACGAGTCGCAAAGCTTGTCCGCCGGGACAAAGTCCGCCAGCGCTCTAGAGGCCGCCACCTTCATGCCCTCGGTAATGTCCCGTGCCCGCACGGCCAGCGCTCCTTTGAAGATGCCGGGGAAGGCCAGCACATTGTTGATCTGATTGGGATAGTCCGACCGGCCGGTGCCCACCACCGCCGCGCCGCCTGCTTTGGCTTCGTCGGGCATGATTTCGGGAACCGGGTTTGCCATGGCAAATACCACCGGGTCCTTCGCCATGGAAGCGACCATGTCCCTGGTCACAAGCCCCGGGCGGGAAACGCCGATGAACGCATCCGCTCCTTTGAGCATGTCGGCCAGAGTCCCTTGTTTTTTCTCCCGGTTGGTGACCGCCGCCATCTCCTTCTGGGCGGGATTGAGCCACTCGGCCCCTTCGTACACGGCGCCTTCCTTGTCGCACAAAATCAGGCTGCCCACCGAAAGCTGCAAAAGAAGCTTTCCGATGGCGATGCCCGCCGCGCCCGCGCCGTTGATGACCACAGTAGCGTCCTTAAGCCGCTTGCCCACCACCTTGAGTGCGTTTTGCATGGCGGCGGCGGCGATGATGGCGGTGCCGTGCTGGTCGTCATGAAAAACCGGAACGTCGCAGCATTCCTTGAGACGGCGTTCGATTTCAAAGCAGCGGGGGGCGGAAATGTCCTCCAGGTTGATGCCGCCGAAGCTTTTGGAAATGAGCCGGACGGTTTCGACGATTTTGTCCGGGTCCTTGCTGTCCACGCAAATGGGGAATGCGTCAATGTCCGCAAATGCCTTGAAGAGGGCGCATTTGCCTTCCATGACCGGCATGGCGGCCTCGGGGCCGATGTCTCCCAGGCCCAAAACGGCGGTGCCGTCGGTGATCACCGCCACCAGGTTATGCCGCCTCGTCAGCTCGTAGGATTTCGACGGGTCCTTCTCAATGACCAGGCAAGGCTGTGCCACTCCCGGCGTATACGCAAGCGACAGCTCCTCCCGGCTGTTTACCGGGACGGTGGCCTTGACCTCGATCTTTCCTTTCCATTCGTAATGCTTTTGCAGCGCCAGTTCCTTGATGTCCATCCTTTTCCTCCCTATCGCCGCGGATTCCCGGTAAAAGCCTGAAACCGCGGCCGGGCAAGGGCAAAAAGAATTGCTTTTTCCCCCTGCCTGCTCTATAATGAATAACGAAATAAGTCTATTTATTATACACCATGCCAGTCTTCAAAACAAGTGTACGCGGCGGCAAAGGGCAGAGAAAAGCAAGGTGCGGTTCCCTCCCCTTTGCCGCGGCCGATTTCTATCAATCTACTGCAAAGGATGTACCCAATATGAGCATCGATCTCCCTATGCTCGACACCATGTACGAGCAGCTGCACGCTACGGTGGAGCGGTATCCCCATTCCACGGCCCTGATTTACTACGGCACCCATCTTTCCTTTTCCCAGCTTGACGACCTCGTTAACGGCTGTGCGGCGGGACTCAAAGCGCTGGGAATCAAAAGAGGGGACCGCGTGACCATCTGCATGCCGAACCTTCCCCAGACCATCGCTGTGATTTACGCGGTCAATAAAGTCGGGGCGGTATGCAACATGCTCCATCCCTTATCTGCGGCAGCGGAGGTTCGGCATGGGGTGGAGCTGGTGAAAAGCAAAGTGGCGTTCTGCTTTGACATATCGGAAAAGGCTTTTGACGGCCTCCCGGTCACCTTAATCTGCTGCAAAACCGCCCAGTTCTTTGAAAAGACTCCGGTGGGCTTTGTGCGGGGCAAGGTGTACCTGCACCGCACGAAGGACAAGCGTGGCCCGGCCCAGGTGGGGCATAAGCTCAGCTGGCAGGCCTTCTTAGACGGGGGCAAGGCTTATCTCAAACGTCACGGGATTCCGCCCACGGTGGGCACACGGGACGACACGGCCGCCATTATGTACACCGGCGGCACCACCGGCAGCCCCAAAGGGGTCATGCTCTCCAACGACGCGGTCAACCATTTATCCTTTCAGATGTTTCCCATCGCCAAGGACGTTCTTGCGTCCGACGGGATGCTGGGGGCGCTGCCGGTTTTTCACGGGTTTGGTTTCGCGCTGTGTATGCACACGGCCATGTGCGTGGGAATGCGGTACGCGCTCATTCCCC
This sequence comes from uncultured Eubacteriales bacterium, assembly GCA_951801675.1. Lineage (GTDB taxonomy): Bacteria > Bacillota > Clostridia > Oscillospirales > Acutalibacteraceae > Solibaculum_A. Next base: position 103,497 of record CATONX010000004.1, read on the forward strand.
GCTTTGATCCGAAAGATTGCTGCAACATGATCATAAAAGAAAAAATTTCGCTGATTTTCAGCGTGCCCGCCTTTTTTGAGGGGCTTCTCAAGTGCGGCGGCCTCAAGGGGCAGGACCTTTCCTTTATCCGCCTGGTAGGCTCGGGAGGCGATATTGTTTCCGACGACCTGAAGGCGCGGATGGACGCTTTACTCAAAGAGGGCGGTTCGGATACCTATCTCATCTCCGGGTACGGGCTGACCGAGTGCGTCACCGCCTGCACCATGGCCCCGCCGGTAGAGAAGGTGGGGACCGGCTGTGTGGGAACTCCTTTCGATGGAAACGAGATGAAGGTGGTGCGCCTTGGCTCCACAGAAACGATTGTGGAGGAAGACGGAGAAATCTGCATCACCGGCCCGACGCTGATGAAGGGCTATTGGCAGGATGAGGAAGAGACTGCCAAGGTGTTAAAGCGCCATCCGGACGGCAAGCTTTGGTTGCATACAGGAGACATCGGGCGCATCGGTCAGGACGGACAGCTATACTTCAAGCAGCGGCTCAAGCGGGTGCTCAAGGTGTCCGGGTACTTGATTTACCCATCGGTGATTGAGGAGCGGCTGCGGTGCAACTCTTTGGTGGAGGACTGCTGCGTGGTAGGGGTACAGACCGCAAGCGGCACCAAGGTCAAGGCCTATGTGGTGCCCCAGAAACCGGCGAAAACGCAAAACGAACAGGAACTCCTGGCGGAGGAGCTCAAACGCTATTCTTCCCAGACCCTCAACCGGTGGAGCATCCCGGCCCAGGTGGAGTTCCTCCCCGAGCTTCCCCGCACCAAAATCGGGAAGGTGGACTTCAAGGCATTGGAAGCCAGGCAGTCCTAATGTTAGGCAAAGGAGGACGCATGTTTGAAAATCCTACTATATGCCTATCTTGACCGCAATTTCGGGGATGACTGTATGGTCCGTCTCTTTTTACAGGCCTTCCCGGAGCATGAAGTATACCTGTGCTGCCGGGACGACACGCTGCTGCTTCCCTTTATGGACCTGCCCAACCTGCGGGTGTTCCGCGGCTCCCTGAAGGCCGCATCCAAGGACAAACGCTTTGACGCGGGGGTTTACATCGGCGGCTCTATTTTCATCATTCATTCCTTAAAACACGCGCTGGTACGGGTGCTCACACAGGACCTGGCCTTGTGGCGGTTTTTACGCAAGGACGGGCTTTTGGCCTACATCGGCTGCAACCTAGGTCCTTTTGCCTGGAAACACGGGAAACGCCTGGCCCGGTACGAGCTGAAAAAGGCCTCTCTGACCACGGTGCGCGACCGGTATTCCCTGTCGGTGGCACAGGGGCGCAACTGCCGGTATCACGCGGACCTGCTTTTTGCCAGGAACCTGCCGTGGGTAGAGCATTTGGGAGAATTCCTCGGCATCACCTGCTACAACAATTTTCAGCACGCAGGCGTATGTGAAAAGAACGCGGTGTTTCTGGCTGAACTTGCGGACCAGTATATCGAACGCACGGGAAAGGGTGTCTTTCTCTTTGCTTTCGACACGGGCGCGGAGAACGACCTGTTCGCCGCTCACCTGGTCCTTTCCCATATGAAAAACAAAGAGAAGGCACAGGTGGTCGCTCATCTCGATAACGGGGAAACGGTGCTTGCCGCTATGAGGCAGTGCCGCACACTTGTCTGCGTGCGGCTGCACGCGGCGGTGACGGCGCTGCAAATGGGTCTGCCGTTAGTCCCGGTAGCCTATTCGGACAAGATGATCCGCCTGCTTGATGAGCTTTCCATTCCAGGCAAGCGGTACCAATGGGGGACGCTGTGGGAACAGCCGGTCTCGCAGGTGCTCGACGAGGCACTGGCAGCTCCCAGGCCCCAGGTGGACAAGGAAGCGTTGGCCCGGGACGCATATGGGCATATCGAGGACCTAAAGGCGCTGTTCTCCCAATGGGAAGCGCGGCACAAACGATAGGTTCTCGGCTCTTGGCAGATAGGACCGATTGTGAGGAAATACGCAAAGAGGGAAGCCAGCGGCTTCCCTCTTTGTTTGTGCTTGGATGATTGTCCCCAAGGTGCCTAAGGCAGTGGGAAACCGCTTTCGCTGCAAGACGATAACAAAGGCAGCCGGCGGCGGCGCTGGGCGTCTTTTCCCGCCGCTCGGAACGATGGGAAGAAGCGCTATTCATAAGGGGACACTTTCATCGGGTACATCTGGTGGTTCCCCTTAACCAAAAAACAAAGGCGCAGGGGAAATCCCCTGCGCCTTTGCCGCTATCCGCGGAGAATGGTATAGATTGCTGTTTTCTGCGAAACCGAAACTACCGGGTGATTCTCACCGTGTAGTTGATATCGGTCGCTTCGTACACGCGGTCTGCTCCGGCCACGCGCACATTGAGGGTACGGGTGCCGATGGAACCAACGCTGGTGGCGTAAGTCCAGGTGCGGGTGCCGTCCGCATTGTCCACATAGTCCAGAGAAGCCGGGGCGAGGCCCATGCCGTTCTCGTTGAAGAGGCGCACGTAGGAAACCGCCTGGTTGGTCTTAATGGTGACCTCGAAGGTCTGGTTCGCCTTGACGGTGGCCTTACCATTGACGGAGATGGCTTCCGGCGCTTCCTCGGCGGGAGGCGCAACCGTCTCGTTTGCAATGGCGAAGCTCACGGTTGCGCCGGTGTCTTCGTAATCCGCAAACACCTTCAGGGTACGCGTACCGACCGTGCCGAGGCTCAGCTTGAGGGTCCAGGTCAGGGTGTTGTCTTCGTTGAGGACGGGCTCCTCATGGGTGCTGACCAGGCCATTGCCCAGCTCATTGGCCAAGTAGACAAAGTCCACATTCTTGCCGGTGGTAACGGTGACCGTGATCTCGCTGTTGGGCTTATAGGAAAGCGCATCCGTCTCAGCGGTAACCGGGGTGTTGGAATAGTACATGGGATAGGTGGGCAGTTCCATTGCGAGAACCTGATCCTTCACGTCCTCGCCCAGGTAGAAGCCCAGGTGCGGCGGCTGGTTGTAGCAGCCGTTCTGATTGGCGACCGCGTTGCGGTAAACCGGATCATGCATGAGGGTATAGATCATGTAGTCGGTGGGAATGGCGGTAGTGTAGATGCGCAGCTCGGAAGAATCCGCCGCACGGGTGACGATTTCCTCACGCCAGTCGCCAAGGATATCGGCGGCCAGGTTCGGGGTGTTCTTGGTGCCGTTGTTGGTCAGGGTACCTTCGAACACGTCGAGGACATCCATATCGTTGGTTTCCCAATTGTACTTGTAGATGGTCTGGGCGGTGTAGCCGTCGGGAGCGCCGATGTTCTGGCCATCGGGCATTTCAGACAGCAGGTCGCCGTCCCAGTAAGCGCGCCAGTTGCAGGAGAAATTGACGCATTTCTCTTCCGCGATGACGTCACCGTAGACATTGTAGATGGAGCCGGCGGGAACCTGGCCGGGAGTCTCGTTGCCGGGACGCTGGGACCAGATTTCAAAGCCGGGGTTCGGAGTGATGTTGGCAGCTACGCCGCGGCCGGCGTCAAAGTTACCGATCTTATGGCCCAGCAGACGGGCGCCGTTGCCGGCGTCGCTCAGGGCATAGTTGACAATGGATCTGCTGTCCTCATAGGGGGAGAATACCTGGAGGCGGGACGAGCCCGGGATCATGGCAGCCAGATGGATGGTATCGCCGTGAGCGACGCTGTCCATACCGTTTTTGCCGTTCTTGACCCAAAGGACGGAGCCGTCGTGGTCAATGGCGATGGAACCGAGGAGCACTTCGTCATAACCGTCGGCATCCAGGTCACCGGCGGCGTTATTGTGGTTTCCTCTGCCGCCGGTGCTGTCGCCCCAAACGTCAGAATCAAAGGTCCAAACTTCCTGCAGCATGTCGTCCACCAGCTGATAGGCGACGACAGTGGTTCTGGCATAGTAGCCGCGGTTCATGAAGGCGGTCGGACGAACCGCGCCCTCTTCGCTGGAGGCGATATCCGGAATAAAGCCGAACGCGCAGTTGTAGCGGTCGGAACGGTTGTAAGAGGTGTCACCCCAGGAGCGGACGTTGCCCACCGGGAACGCGTAGTCACAGTAATCGATGACTTCACCGGTAAGGCCGTCGATGGCGATCATGTATTCGTTACCGCCGCCAATGTGACCGGTGCCGGAACCGGAGAGGATCACATTGGTGCCTTCCAGAGAAGGATCGCCCACCACGTCGATGATGGTGGATTCGTCGTTCATGTCGATCTTGCCCTCGGCGTTGGGGGCATAGGTACGGGTGCCGTCGGCGCCTTTAATCAGGAACTCCGCCTTGCCGTCCATATCAAAGTCGTAGAAGAGGAACTGGCTGTAGTGAGCACCGGAGGAGACGTTATAGCCCATGTTGAGTCTCCACAGCAAGGTGCCGTCGAGCTTGTAGCAGTCAAAGAAAGTGGGGCTGCTCAAAACACCGGAGGTACCGGAGTCGAACTGGTTGGAAGGATACCACTTGACGACGATTTCATATTCGCCGTCGCCATCCACGTCAGCAACGCCGGCATCGTTGGCAGAGTAGGTCGCTATCACCTTGCCCGCAATATCCGGATGGTCGCCCGGATACTGCAGCGGGATAGCCATGTAGTTTTTCTCCCATGCAGCCGTTTCCGCGCTCATGGAGGAAATGCCGCTCAGGATGGTTTCCACGGCATACTTGTCGCCGGGTTTGCCGGCCGCGTCCACAAAGTTGGTCACCGTGGTGATGGGCTGGGCGTTGATCTTCTCACCGTTGCGGTAGAGATTGAAGGCGATGTCCTTGCCGTACTCGGAAGCGAGCAGACGCCAGGAAACAAAGATACCGTCGTCAGACTTGAGGGCAACCACGCCGCGGTCGAGCCATTCCATGGCGCGCTCGTAGCCATTGTAGTTGGTGCCCAGGTCCGCATAGCTGACGCGCTGGGTAGCGGTAAGATTTTTGGTCAGCTCATAAGGAACCGCATCACTGCCTTCGATCGGATCTCTCGCCACGATGCTGGCGGTGTAGATATAGACGCCTTCCTTGGAAGCGTCAAAGGGATTCTGAGAAGTCCAGCCGGAGATATCCGCCTGGATCCACTTGCCGTTGCTCAGCTTTACCGGCACAGTAGCGGGCAGGGCGGGCGCCTCGGTCTGCGGATAATCCACCTGAATGGTGATCATTTCCTGGACGGATTCCACATAGTGATACTTGTGATAATCCATCTTGAAGGATGCCACCAGATTGCGGGGATTCTCGGTTCCTTCCAGAACCAGCGGGGCCGTATAGGTATAGGTCTGGAACACGGCCGGGTCAAACGCCGGTTCGCTGGTCCACTGGCCGACCTTGATGGCCTTCGAGGAACCATCGCCCATCAGAGCAGTCACTTCGGTGGGCAGGTCGATGGGATCGATGGAGGCCTGTACGTAATTGGCAGGCTGTTCGATGGACAGGATGTTGTTAGCCGCGTACGGCTCATAAGAGATCTTGAAGTTATCCAGATCCTCATACACCGTGACCGGGTTTCCGCTGTTGCGGCCGCCCCAGAACACCATGCGGTTGAAGTTTGCATGGTTGGCTCCAATGGCAATGTCACTGAACACGGTGGCAGTAGCGCCTTCCACGTCACGGGGCGTGAGAGAAACGCTCATCTTGTGGTTGACAAAGTCAAAGTCCAGAACCACCTTATACCAGGTCTTGGTGGGAAGGCCGGTGTTGGTAATCTTGGTGGTGGCGGGATTGCCGTCCACAACCAGGTCGTTAAGGTTGCGAATGCTTCCGTAGGGGCCGGCTACAAAGCCCAGCTGGCCTTTATTGCCGAACACGAACTGGAACATGATGGAATTGGTGTTGGCGCTGTAGAAGCGCAGGGCGCCTACGTTTCTAACGTTGGGCACATCACCGGGACGGAAATCGAAGGAAAGCTGAAGGGATTTTGAATCGATGTAATCGAATTCCTTCATGCTTCCGCGGTCGCCGTTGCCCTGCTGATGCCAGGTTTCCAGGTACTTGTTGCCGTTTTCTTCGGCAAGGTGAACGTCAAAGACACCCGTGCTTCCTACGAGGTCTTTGTTGCCTACGGTTCCCCAGAATTGTTCGAAGTCACCCTCGAAGTCATCAAAGAAGGGATTCGCAGGTGCCGCGCCAAACGCAGTCATCGGCACAATGCCAAAGAGCATGACTACGCTTAACAGGATCGCGAGCAGTTTCTTTGCTTTCATTTTCTCTCCTCCTAATACATTTTGGCCATAAATTGGTATGGCTTGTCTAACATTATGCATTTTTCTCTCTGTAATGTCAATTTCGAAAAGGTAAAATTTTATACTGATTTTTTGCACTATTATAAGTTATTATCAAATGTTCATACAACTTTTTATGAAATAATACACATAAAATTTCATATTCATGGAAAAACACAAAAAAACAACCAGATTACAGACACTGTAATCTGGTTGTTTTTATATGGACTATTGTTACATAATCGGATTCTTTTTTCCGTGCCAGAAGAAATACTCCTGGGTACCCATCTGCCGATAGGTCTGGATGCGCTGGGTAATGTCTTCATCTTTGGCAATGGACTCTTTGGAAAAGAGGGACTGCTCCAGGTTTTTGGTGGCGGCCAGCTCGTGGCCGATGAGCGCCCAGGTGGAGTCGAAAAGGTTGGCAAACTCCGGGTTTTCCATGGCCTTGCAGATGAAGGACTGGCGGGGCTGGTTGATGTCCTCCCCGGAAATCTCCATGAGGTTGTAGCGGGCGCAGTACTGCTTGATACGTCCCAGCTGCTCCATGGTGTTGCGGGAGGGCATGTAGGTCACGGCGTTGAAGCCAAGCGCATGGATGGCTTCGAACAGCTCGTCGATGTACTGGTCCTCAAACCGCTGGGCCTTCTTGTCGCCGGTAACCGACTCGCCCACATCGCCCAAATACGCGTAGGCGCTGATAGCCCCGATTTCCCTGGCGAACTCCACCGCTTCCCTAGCATGGGGGCATTCGTCGGTGGCTTCGATGTAGAACTTCGGGACGAATTCGCTTTTGAGTACACCCAGCAGGTCGTACATGGCGTGGGGATTCTGCTCATCCAGGAGATACCCTTCGATTTTCGAGGAAATGTTCAGCCTCATTTCGGTTTTCAGGAAGGTGACAAGGGCCTCCCCTTTCCCGTACTTTTCGATGATTTTGTTGGCAAGGGCCGCAGTAATGTGCCGCTCGGTGATGGAACCATTGCGGGCGTTCTCGGAAATGGGATACACGTCCTCGTCAAAATCCACCGACAAACCGTAGGGCGCCACCAGCTCGTTGATCTTCTTGGTCATGGCGCGGTTTCGCACGTTGCGCGCCTCCCGGTAGGGGCGGATGAAGGCCTCCACCTTATCGATCTGGGTGTGGGGGATGCCGTGAATGGCCATGTAAAAGATGGATTCCTGGTCGGGGTTGTTGATCCGCCGGCCGTAAAGGGGGGTGTCGTCGGCTTTGGCACGCAGCTCCATGCCGATGGTGGTGGCCATTCCCACAATCTCACCGGCCTTGATGAACTCCCTGGCACCCGCGATGGAATCGTGGTCCATGATACCCGCCGTCTGCAGGCCCGCCTGATAGGCCATCCATACTGCCTTGGTGGGCGAATAGGGCGAAAAGGAATAAGTCGTGTGGATGTGGTTGTTGACGGAGTTGAGCTGCTTTGGTGCCTCTATCTCCCCGTTCTGGATCTTCTGCATGAGCGCTTTCAATGCGTCCAGCCGGTCCCAGCTGTCCGGTGCGTTTAACTGGGCGATCAGCTCGTCAAACATGTGGTCCTCTCCTTTCAATTCCGTTCTTCTTTTAAAAAAGCGCCGCGGCAAAGTCAACCGCGTTGGCGCCCCATAGGCAACGCTCCACCTGTGCGTCCGAAAGAGACTGCTCTACCGCGCTTCTCTCATGAGGGACACCGGTGAGGGCCTCCTCCAGCAGGGAAACATCCCGGTCCCCGAAAAAGTCCCCGAACACGCGGATGGCGGCAATGCGGCCCTCCTTGACGTTGAGGTGGATCTCCGCCGTGCCGCTTGCAAACTTGTATTCCGCGTACACCTGGTATTTGGGAGAATCTCCATAGTTCCAGGCCCAGGTGGCGTATTTTTCTTCCCGCAGCTTGGCGATAGCGGCCTTGTCCGCTTCGGTCAGGGAATATACCTGCGCGTCCCCGGCGCAGACCTCTTTCGCCACATGACCGATGAAATCCTCCACCGTCATGGGAGCTTTCAGGTGCTCGGAAATGTTCGTCACCCGAGAGCGTACCGACGCGACCCCTTTGGACTGGATTTTCCCCGGCTTTACCTTCAAAGCATCGGTCAGGTCGGCCATGTCCGCGGAAAAAAGCAGCGTTCCATGGTGCATCATCCGGCCGTTTCTGACGCATTGGGCGGTGCCGGAGAACTTCCGTTCCCCGATGCACAGGTCGTTTCGTCCCCTTAGAGCGGCGTCCACTCCAAGGGACTTGAGCGCCCGCAGAATCGGCTGGGAGAAATGAGCAAAGTCGGTGGCATGGCCGCTGCCGGACACGAGAAAGGTATAGTTGACATTCCCAAGATCGTGAAACACCGCGCCGCCGCCAGTTAAACGGCGCACCACCGGGATGCGGTGGGCGGTGACGTAATCGTAATTGATTTCCGACATGGTGTTCTGGTTGCGCCCGACGATGATGGCCGGGGCATTGCGCCAGAGCATGAAGATATCCTCCTGGAAGGTGGTCAGAAGGTACTCTTCCGCGGCCAGGTTAAAATAGGGGTCGGTGGAAGCGTTGAAAATATACAGCATAAAACGGTTCGAGCTCCTGTGGAAAAGAATGCCTGGCTTTTCCCAGGCTCTTTTTTCTCAAAAAAGCCCGGAATAGCAGGACAGGGGCAATTTTTCAATTGCCCCTGTGCAGTTGTTTTGTTGTGTTCCCTTACACGCCCAGCTTGCTGCGGCGGAGCATCTCTCCGTCGGTGAAGTTGGCCTCGGGGGTGTAGCCACTGAGCGGCATGATGCGCTCGTGGATGGCGTCGATAAAGGTGGACGGCTGCGGGAAGAAGAACTTCTCCATCTCGTAGCAGGGAGTGATCCAGTTGCGAGAACCCACCACCACAGGCGGTGCATCCAGGTAATCGAAGGCCAGAGCGGTGATCTTTTCGGCCATTTCCGCCATGATGGAGCCGCGCTCGCAGGCGTCGCCCGCGATGATGATCTTGCCGGTCTTCTTCACCGACTCGATGACCTTGTCGTAGTTGAAGGGAACCATGGAACGGGCGTCGATGACCTCGGCGGAGACGTTGTACTTCTCCTGCAGGGTCTTCGCCGCGTCCAGAGCACGGTAGAGGGTGGCGCCGATGGTCAGGATGGTAATGTCTTTACCTTCGCGCTTAACGTCCGGCTCGCCGAAGGGAACCTCGTAGGACTCGGTGGGCACGCCGCCTTCGTGGAACTGCTCGCCCACGTCGTAAATGCGCTGGCTTTCGAAGAAGATGACCGGATCGGTGCCGTTGAGAGCGGCGGTCATCAAGCCCTTGGCGTCATAGGGGGTGGCCGGGAAGGCGACCTTCAGGCCCGGAATATGGGAAACGAGAGCGGTCCAATCCTGAGAGTGCTGGGCGCCGTACTTGGAACCCACCGACACGCGGATGACCACCGGCATTTTCAGGATACCGGCGCTCATGGACTGCCACTTGGAAAGCTGGTTGAAGATTTCGTCGCCCGCGCAGCCCAGGAAGTCGCAGTACATCAGTTCCGCGATGACGCGGCCGCCCGCCATGGCGTAGCCGACGGCGGAACCGACGATGGCGGCTTCGGAGATGGGGGAGTTAAAGAAGCGGTGATAGGGAACCGCCTCGGTTAAGCCGCGGTAAACCGCGTAAGCGCCGCCCCAGTCACGCACGTCTTCGCCGTAGGCGATGAGGGTGGGATCTTCGTAGAATTTATCGAGAACGGCTTCAAAGATACCGTCTCTGAGCTGGAAGACCTTGTTCTTGGAAACGGGCTTGCCGTTCTTATCAAAGCCGAAGCGCTCCTTGCGGGCAATCTGCTGCACACGCGGGTTTTCTTCCTTGGGCATGAGCATCTCGCTCTCCCGGTCTTCCATCTTGGCGACCTTCTGGTTGGAGAACATGATGCTTTCGATGGCGTCAGGCTGCTTTGTAAGGTCGATGCGGGGCGAAACCACCGGATCGGCGGCCAGGCCGCAAACCTTGGTGATGAGAGACTTGACGTCCTCGCGGATCGCGGCAAACTCGTCCGCGCTGGCAACGCCGGCAGCGGTCATCTTCGCCTCGTAGCCTTCCAGCACATCCTCCTTCGCCCAGGCGTCCATTTCCTCCTTGGTGCGGTAGGTGGAAGCGTCCGACGGGGAGTGGCCGGCCATACGGTAGGTAACCACGTCCAGAAGGACCGGGCCTTCGCCCTGCTCCAAGAGCGCCTTCTTGCGGCGCATGGCTTCGATGACGGCCAAGGGATTGTAGCCGTCCACACGTTCGGCATGCATCTGGGCGGGGTTGATGCCGGCGCCCGCGCGGGCCAGGAAGTCGTAACCCATGGTTTCGCCGCGGGTCTGGCCGCCCATGCCGTACTGGTTGTTGAAGATGTTGAAGAGGATCGGGAGGCCCTTGTTGTAGCCTTCCTCCCACAGCTGCTTGATCTGGTCCATGGCGGACATCATCATGGCTTCCCAGACCGGGCCGCGGCCCATGGAAGCGTCGCCGATGTTGGCGATGACGATGCCGTCCTTGGCGTTGCTTCTCTTATAGAGAGCGGCGCCCATGGCGATGGTGGCGGAACCGCCGACGATGGCGTTGTTGGGATAGATGCCGAAGGGCGTGAAGAACGCGTGCATGGAACCGCCGATGCCCTTATTAAAGCCGTTCTCCTTGGCGAAGATTTCGGCCAGAGCGCCGTACACCAAGAAGTCGGTGGCCAGCTCTTTGACGTCGCCCGGGTTCTTCTGCTTGCCCTCGATGGCCTTGAGGGTCTTGCCGCCCAGGAAGTTCTCCATCACGTCCATGAGCTCCTTGTCCGACAGCTTCTCGATGGCGGACAGGCCCTTGGCAAGGATTTCGCCGTGGCTGCGGTGAGAACCGAAGATGTAGTCGTTGATGTTGAGAATATAAGCCTGGCCCACGGCGCTGGCCTCCTGGCCCATGGAAAGATGGGCGGGGCCGGGGTTGTTGTACTCGACGCCGTTGTAGGAATTGGTGGTCTTGATGAGATAGAGCATGGTCTCAAACTCGCGGATGATGGCCATGTCCCGGTAAATGCGCATAAAATCGGCCTTGGAGTAGTTTTCCTTCTCCTGCTCGATGGTGCGGTCGTACTGGTTGACCGGAATGTCCTCAAAATGAATGGTTCCCTTGGCACGCAGGAACTTCGGGTCGACGAATTGTGACTTTGGCATGCTTATAACACTCCTTTAATCTTGGTTCGGCAAATTCAGCGAATTAAAACTTGAACAGCGTTTCGCGGATGATCTCACAGACAGTGGGATGGGGGAATACCAATTCCTTGGCGTCGTCCACCCGCATTTCCGTCTCGATCATCAGCGCCGCGCCGTAAATCATTTCGGACACGTAGCTGCCCATCAGGTGCACGCCGATGATGCGGCGGGATTTCTTTTCCACCAGGATCTTGCACAGGCTTTCGCCGCCCTCGTTCTCCGCCACATAGCGGCCGGAATAAATGAAGGGAAGCTTCTGGCAGTCGTAATCGATGCCCTTCGCCTTGGCGGTTTCCTCGGTTTCACCCACGCAGGCAACCTCCGGATAGGTGTAGATGACCGCCGGAATGGCCTCGTAGCGCATGTAGTCGCGCTTGCCGGTCATGTGGTTGACCGCCACCTCGGCCTCCCGGTAGGCGGTGTGCGCCAGCATGGACTTGCCGTTGACGTCGCCGGCCGCGTACACATTGGGGACGTTGGTCATCATGTGCCGGTCGGTGAGAATGGCGCCCCGGTCGGTGGCCACGCCGATGGTTTCCAGGCCGATGCCCTGGGTAACCGCACGGCGGCCGATGGAGCACAGCGCCTTCGTGGCCTTGCATTCGACGATCTTGCCGTCCTTTTCATAGACCACCGCGCCGTTTTTGACCTCGGTGACCTTGCTCGCGAGCTGGAAGTCCACGCCCTTCTTCTGGTAAGTCTTCAGAAGCAGCGCGGAGATTTCGCTCTCGGTGGGGCCGGCAATGTGGTCGAGCATCTCGATGACGGTGACCTTGCTGCCTACCGAGTTAAAGTAAGAAGCCATTTCCAAACCGATGACGCCGCCGCCGATGATGACGAGGCTCTCGGGGATTTCTTCCAAGTCCAGGATTTCCCGGTTGGTCATAACAAAACCGGCCTCGTAATTCTCCCGCAGGCCCGGGATGGGAGGCATGGCCGGCATGGAACCGGTGGCAATGAGGAGCTTCTTGCCCTTATATTCCTTGCCGCCCGCTTCCACCACAAAGCCTTCCGCGTCCTTGCCCTTGATGACGCCTTCTTCCGACACCACCTCTACGCCGTTTGCCTTCATGGCGCCGCGGATGCCGGAAACCAGGGTCTTGACCACCTTGTTCTTACGGGCGACCACCGCTTTATGGTCGATGGCCGCGCCCTCCACGCTCACGCCGAAAACGGAGGCGTGACGGGCATAGTCGAGCATTTTCGCGCTGTTTAAGAGCGCCTTGGAAGGGATGCAGCCTTCGTTGAGGCAGACGCCACCCAATGCCCGCTTTTCAATGACGACGGTTTTTAAGCCCGCATGACCCGCGCGCTCGCCCGCCAGGTAACCGGCCGGGCCGCCGCCCAATACAATCAGATCGTAGCTCATGATGCTTGCCTCCTTATTTCGCCAGCAATACCGTGAAGTTTTCCAGCGCCGTGACCAGTTCCTTGAGGAAACGGGAAGCAGGCGCGCCGTCGATCACCCGATGGTCGGCGGTGAGGGAAAGGTTCATGGCCGGATAGGTTTTGATCTCACCGTTCACCACGCGGACCTTGGTCTCGATGGTGTTGACGCCCAGAATGGCGGTCTGCGGCGGATTGATGACAGGAGTAAAGCTTTCCATGCCCAGCGAGCCCAGGTTCGAAACCGTGAAGGTGCCGCCCGAAAGCAGGTCGGGCGCGATGGAGCCCTTCTGGCAGGCTGCCGCCAGCTCTTTGGCCTCCTTGGCGATTTCCGAGAGGCTCTTACAATCGGCGTTGCGGATGGTGGGAACCATCAGGCCGCGCTCGGTATCCACCGCCACACCCAGGTGCACGTGGGTAAACTGGCGCACCTTATTGTCCACGCAGTGGGCGTTGAAGTCGGGGTGGTTCTTAAGAATGCGGGAAACGGCATAGAGGATCACGTCGTTGATGGTGATCTTGCCCACGTTCAGGGCTTCGCCGCCCGCCTTGACCAACCCACGGAACGCGTTGACCGCGGTCATGTCAAAGTGCATGTTATAAGTAAGCTGGGCAATGGTGGAGAGCGAATGAATCATGTTCTTCGCAATCACCTTGCGGATGTTGGTCATGGGAACGTCCACATACTCAGGACCCTCGTCCGCCACGGCGGCTGCCGCGGCAGCGGGCGCTGCGGGGGCATTCAGGTCGGCCATACGGACGCGCCCGCCGATGCCGGTGCCCTCGATGCCGGAACCGGAACCCACAAAGCCGTCTCTGGCGGCGAAGGTGGCGGCGTTGCCGGAAGCGATCATGGCGTCAATGTCCCGCTCGATGATACGGCCGTTGGGGCCGGTAGCGGGAGCCACGGTATAATCGACGCCCTGACGGGCGGCCAGGTTCTTCGCCCGGGGCGAAATCTTGATGAATTCATCCGCGCTGCGGGAAACCGTCTGGGCGGGTGCGGTTTGAGCCGTCTCTTCAGCAGGGGCGCTGTCTTCGCTGGCGGCGGTCGCCTCTTCCTCTTCCCCGGCGGGCTTAAACTGGGCGGTGCTTTCCCCGGGATTGCCGATGACGCACACGTTCGTCAAACAAGGAACGTCGTCGCCTTCCTCAAAGAAGATGTCCAGCATGGTACCGGAGAGCTTGCTTTCCTCCTCGAACGAGGCTTTGTCCGTTTCGTAGGAAAAAAGGATGTCGCCGGGCGCAACGGTGTCGCCCACCTTTTTATGCCACTTTGCAATGATACAGCTTTCCACCGACTGTCCCTGCCGCGGCATGATTACTGCTGTTGCCATTTGGTTCCCTCCTGCGTCTGTAATTGTAACATTTGTGTGAAGTTTTGTGAAATTTAACACTCGCTGATGTTATTTTATCATTTACACCCCTTCCTGTCAACCGCCTGACCAGTAAAACCCCATAATTTTTGTAAAGGTATTGTGTACAAATTCGAAACGTTTGTCCTTGTGGGAGGGCGCCGGATGGGGTACAATAAAAACCGTGTGAAAAAGAACGGACATGCAACCGGTGTGGAGGGGTATTCTATGCTTGACAGCATAACGGTCATTGCCGAACAGGTGGCGATGCTGTATTTGATGATGGCGGCGGGGTTTTTCTGCTTTAAGAAAAAGCTCATCCGGGAAAACGGCGCAAAGCAGATGACCGACCTGCTTTTGTTTGTGGTTACGCCCTGTGTCATCGTTTCTTCCTTTGAAATCGAGTTCGACGCGGCGCTGCGCGACGGCATTCTGATTGCCACCGGTGTGGCGGTGGGCGCCCATGCCTTGGCTATCGGGATCGGGATGCTGTTTTTCAAAAAGGAGCCCGGTGCCCGCAAACGGGTGCTGCGCTTCTCGGTGGTGTTCTCCAACTGCGGCTTTATGTCCATCCCCCTGCTTTCCGCACTGCTTGGCAGCCGCGGGGTCATTTACGGGGCGGCTTACTTAGGCGTCTTTAACATCGTCCAGTGGACCTACGGCGTTTACCTGATGACCGGGGACCGCAAACAGGTGTCGGTCAAAAAAGCGATCCTGAATCCCGGCGTCATCGGCTTGGCGCTGGCCTTGCCTATCTTCTTTTTCTCCATCCGTCTGCCGGACGTCCTTTCCCAGACCATCGGACAGCTTGCAAACCTGAATACACCTCTGGCCATGGTGGTCATCGGGTGCCACATCGCGGCGGCGGACTTAAAACGGGCTTTCTTAGACAAGTCCATTTACCTGGCGCTGGTGCTGCGCCTTTTAGCGGCGCCCTTACTGGTCACCGCCCTGCTTCTCCCCTTCCACTTGGAACGGGACCTGCTTCTCGCCTGCGTCATCCCCGCCAGCGCCCCGGCGGCGGCTACCACCGCTTTGTTCTCCGACCGGTTTGGCCAGGACACGGGACTTGCTTCCAGCATTGTGACGGTGACCACCTTGGTTTCCATTGTGACCATGCCGCTGCTGATTCTGGTGGCGTCCTTGTAAATGTTATTATTGAGGGACTTCCGGGACTATTTTCCCTGTGGTCTATGCCAAGTCTTTTCTTTCCCTGTGCGTTCCATATCGTTTGGATCAAGATAGAAAAGGCTTGGTTTTTTCCGCGAAGGCTAATCCCGGCGTTATCACAAGGCGAGAGGATCCCCGGCGAAACAGGACCAACCAGTCTTGTCCGAAGGGCCGCAGGTAGGGTGCAACGGGGCGGCGCTTGGCCCTCTCTGTCCCATGGGAAGTACGCCTGTCCCAGATCGGGCCGTCTTATGCTCTTTCCTGCCTGCAAAAAAGGAGCGGGACGCAGCGCGTCCGCTCCTTTTTTGCGGCTTTCTTTCCATTTTCTTCGCGGCAGCTGGTTCTCCTTGACAATTCTGCGATCTGCGGTATAATCATTACTAGATTAGTAAATAACTAATTTAGTAAATTTATAGGAGGGATTGTCATGAACATTCCCACTACCCTGAAGCACAAGCCGGTCATCGTATCGGAGAACTACGAGAACATCGACGGACGTTCGGCTTATCATTCCGACGCAAAGGGGCTCTCTCTGGGCCTCGCCCAGTGGAACGACCGGGGCAAGGTGGACATTTCCGCCAAGGTCTGGCGGTACACGGGGGAAAAGTGGTCCAGGCAGTCGGAAGAGCTGCCCATGCACCGGGTCATCGACCTGGCCATCCTTCTGTGCCGGGCTAAGCTTTACTTTCAGGACGCCTACCGATACGAAAAGCTGTATGACCCCGATAAACCGGTGATCGACCGCATCGGCCTGCAGGGGGATGCGATGACGGTGTCGGTCTGCATGGAGAATCCCAAGCTCGATGAGGACATCCGGCTTTTTCGAGATGCCCTGAGCCAGGACGATGAGTTCATCAGCGAGCGGCTTCACGTGCTGGCGAACCTGCTGGCGGAAATGGGGTATGGCATGCGCAAGGATCCCGGCTATCCCCATAAGTGAGGAAAGCCGGCGTTTACCTGCTGGCTTGAACACAGCCGCAACAATGGATAAAGCAGCATTCTCGGCCGCTGACCACATGCGTCACGCGAGGGTTCCCCGGTAAAAAAACAGCAAGAGGGAGCGGATGGAATTTCACCCGCTCCCTCTTGCTGTTTTTCTGTACGAAGCCTGTCATCATTCATACGCAGCCGCAACCCGTTCTTTTACCCCGTGTTTCTTTGCATTTCTCGGACAAAGGGCAGTGGGACGATGTTCTCTCCTTAGAAAGCCCTTCCCGTTTTTTCCCAAAGGCACCCATCCGCCCTGACGGCATACACTGTACTGAG
This sequence comes from uncultured Eubacteriales bacterium, assembly GCA_951801675.1. Taxonomy (GTDB): domain Bacteria; phylum Bacillota; class Clostridia; order Oscillospirales; family Acutalibacteraceae; genus Solibaculum_A. The sequence continues at coordinate 120,058 of CATONX010000004.1, forward strand.
AGCGGCAGGGGCTTTGGTGGTTTTACACCGATGCCATGTCCCTGGCGTCCCGCTCTTTTGAGATAGATAGGCCGGAGGATGCCTGCACCCTCCGGCCGCTCCTATCAAAAAGTCCGCTCCTCGCACCGCCGAATCCCATCCGGCCCGCAGTTTTATCCCTTCGGCGCGCTTACCCCATCAGCCATTGTCGTCCTGGAATAGGAAAGGAACGCTTGCTTCTCCGCCTGGGGAAGCGGAAGAAGCCAAAACATAATAATATTCGTACAATGCCAGCGCACGGGTCCGGTAGAGATTGAGACGGACCAGTGCGTTGGTGTTGTTTTTCCGGGTGTCGTCCCCCTGGCGCACGCCGGTCATCACCCCGGCCAGAGCCAGGTGGTCGTCGGCGTACAGATCCCAGCTTTCCTGCTCGTTTTGCAGGGAGATGGACTGCTCGCTGCTGGCCGCGCCGTTTGCCAGAGAGAAAGCGTTGCTCATTTCATCCTTCCAATAGTCCCCGTAGCGCAAGGTTACCTCCAGCATCTCGTCGGAGGCGGCGTTCGCAATGGCGCCCGTCTCCCGGACAAAGGCCTTGTCCAGCGGGTTTTGGGCGGCAATTTCTTCAAAAGCGGTCCCCGTGCTGAACCGGGGCCGGAAGCCTTCCAGGTAGGCCGATTGGGTGGACGCGTTCCCGCCGGCAGACTGGGATTTGTTCTCGCAAGAGGACAGCATCAGCAAAATCGTGAGCACGCTTACAAGCAACAGGGAAATGGTTCGTTTCATTCCTTACGCTCCTTTTCTTCATCCGGCCGGCGCAGCGCCAGCAGCAAATTTTTCAGAATTTCCTCCACATATTCCCGCTTTTCCGGCGGACATTCTTCAAACAAATAGGCCACGGGAGTCTGCTCATGAGCGCCCCGTCCGCCAAACAGCACATAGTCCGCATCCAGCTCCAACAGCGTGCAAACGCGGTATAGCGTCTCCACCGACATGCCCTTCTGCCCGAGCTCAATATAAGAATAAAACCGAGAGGAGACGCCCAGTTCTTCCGCCACCTGTTCCCGGGTCAGACGCAGAAGCTCCCGCTTTAAGCGGATCCGTTTCCCCATCTGAACAGTCAAATTCTGGTTCATCTCCAACACCTCTTGGTTCTATTCTAACCAAATACCTTGCCGCTAAAACGATATGTTGGTTCATTTTAGAACCACAAGTTCATATCGCGTGTTTTTTTCACACATAGCAGCCGAAGGATAAGACCCGAACCCCTATAAAAGGAAAAAAAGATTGATTCAGCTCGGTTTTTCTGGCATAATACTCCTTATAACCAATTGTATTGCAGGTTTTTGAATGTGATCGGAGGTATCAGGCATTGGACGATAAACAAGCTCTCGCCGCGCTGCTCTTTCCGCACGTGACCAAAACGCCGGAGGAGATTATGCAGAAATATCCCAGACGGGTACGGGAAAACGGAGAAAAGGTGACCCGGTTCGCTCCCAGCCCCACCGGCTTTTTGCACATCGGCGGTCTTTTTACCGCCATGGTCAACCGCCGGGTGGCGGCGGACGGCGTCTGCTACCTGCGCATTGAGGATACGGATAAAAAGCGCGAGGTGGCCGACGGGGTCACCGGCATCATCGACGGCTTGCACAGCTTCGGCATCGACTTTGACGAAGGAATGACCGGCCCCCAGAGCGAAACCGGCGAGTACGGGCCTTACTTACAGTCCAAACGCAAGGAAATCTACCAGGTGTTCGCCAAGTCCCTGGTGGAAAAGGGCTTTGCCTATCCGTGCTTCTGCACCGAGGAAGCCCTTGCCCAGCAGCGGGCCGAGCAGGAAGCGCAGAAGCAAAACCCCGGCTACTACGGCCGGTGGGCCGCTTGCCGGGAGCTAACGCTTGAGGACATCAAAGCCCGCTTAGAGCGCGGCGAGCCTTTTGTGCTGCGGCTGCGCTCCCCCGGCCGCCCCGACCACAAGTGTTCTTTTAAGGACGCGGTCAAGGGCAAGATTGAAATGCCGGAAAACGAGCAGGACATTGTTTTGTTAAAGCGCGACGGCATCCCCACCTACCACTTTGCTCACGCGGTGGACGACACGCTGATGGGCACCACCCATGTCATCCGCGGGGATGAGTGGATTTCCTCGGCGCCGGTGCATTTGCAGCTTTTTTATGTGCTGGGCTTTAAGCCGCCTGTCTATGCCCACGTGTCCCCCATCATGAAGGAGGAGGACGGAGGCAAACGCAAGCTGAGCAAACGCAAGGACCCGGAAGCGTCGGTGGAATACTACCGGCAGGAGGGATACCCGGCGGCAAGCGTCATCGAATACCTGCTGACCATTGCCAACTCCAATTTTGAGGACTGGCGCAAGGCAAACCCCAAGGCGGACAACCGGGAGTTTCCCTTTAAGCTGTCGGCCATGAGCCGGTCGGGCGCGCTCTTTGACCTGAAAAAGCTCAACGACGTGAGCAAAAACGTCATTTCGGTCATGCCGGCCAAGGAGGTCTTTGCGCTGGCGGCCGGGTGGGCCAGGGAATACGACCCGCCGCTTTTCGAACTTCTCAGCAGGGACAAAGCGTTCGCCACCGCGATTTTCGACATCGACCGCACGCCGGTCAAGCCGCGCAAGGACATCGGCAAGTGGAGCGACGTGCGCGATTACGTGAGTTACTTCTATGACGAGCTCTGGGACCGGCAGCGCCCGATGCCGGAGAACCTTTCCAAAGAGGACGTAAGGGCGGTACTGTCGGCTTATCTGGACGCCTATAATCCCGCTCACAGCAAGGACGAATGGTTTGCCGCAATCAAGGATTTGTGCGAACCGCTGGGCTTTGCAAGAGAGGTCAAGGAATATAAGAAAAACCCGGACGGGTACAAAGGGCATGTGGGAGATGTGAGTTCTATTCTCCGCATCGCGGTGACCGGACGGAAGAATACCCCCGATTTGTACGCGATTATGCAGCTTCTGGGCGAAGAACAGGTGCGCCAGAGGCTTTCGGAATGCCTGTAAAGGCGGTTTGCTTGCGGGTGAAAAAACGGGAAAACGAGGAGGACGTTTCATGGAAACGAGCGTAAATTTCATTCATGAGGCCATCAACGCCGATTTGGAGGCCGGGGTATACGACCGGGTACAGACCCGGTTTCCGCCCGAGCCCAACGGTTATCTGCACATCGGCCACGCCAAGGCCATCAGCATCAATTTCGGCACGGCAAAGAAGTATAACGGCATCTGCAACCTGCGCTTCGACGACACGAATCCCACCAAGGAGGATGTGGAATACGTGGAGTCGATCATGGAGGACATTCGGTGGCTGGGATACCAGTGGGACAACGTGTATTACGCGTCCGACTACTTTCCGTTTATCCACGCCTGCGCGGTCAAGCTCATTGAGAAAGGCAAGGCCTACGTGTGCGACCTGACGGCGGACGAAATCCGGGAATACCGGGGAACTCTGACCGAGCCGGGCAAAGAAAGCCCTTATCGTAACCGCTCGGTGGAGGAAAACCTGGACTTATTCGCCCGGATGACCGCCGGAGAATTTGAAACCGGGACAAAGGTACTGCGGGCGAAGATCGACATGGCTTCCCCCAACCTGAACATGCGCGACCCGATCATTTACCGGGTGCTCAAGGCCACCCACCACCGCACCGGGGATCAGTGGTGCGTCTATCCCATGTACGACTTTGCGCATCCTTTGTCCGACGCGGCGGAGAAGGTGACCCATTCCCTGTGCTCGCTGGAATTTGAGGATCACCGGCCGCTTTACGACTGGGTGCTTCGGGAAGTGGGAATCGAGCAGCCGCCCCGGCAGATCGAATTCGCCCGCCTGAACTTAAACTACATGCTCACCTCCAAGCGCAAGTGCCTCAAGCTGGTAAAAGACCATATCGTGTCCGGCTGGGACGACCCGCGCATGTCCACCTTAAGCGGTATGCGGCGGCGGGGGTATCCCCCGGAAGCCATCCGAGACTTCTGCGAGCGCATCGGCGTGGCGAAGGCGGCAAGCGTGGTGGACTACGCGCTGCTGGAATTCTGCGTGCGCGACGAGCTGAGCAGAAAAGCACCCCGAGCCATGGCGGTGCTGCGTCCGCTCAAAGTCATTGTGGACAACTATCCTGATTCCAAAACCGAGGACATTGAGATCGAGCTGCATCCCGACCGGCCGGAGCTGGGTACGCGGACGGTTACCTTCTCGAAGGAGCTTTACATTGAGCGGGAGGATTTCATGGAAGACCCGCCCAAGGGGTATTTCCGTCTCTGCCCGGACAAGGAGGTTCGCTTAAAGAGCGCCTACTTTGTGAAGTTCAGCCATGCGGACAAGGATGAGGACGGCAACATCCTAGCGGTGCATGTGACCTACGATCCCGCTTCCCGGGGCGGCAACTCGCCGGACGGGCGCAAGGTCAAGGGCACGATCCACTGGGTCAGCGCCGAAAAAGCGGTGGACGCCGAAGTGCGGCTCTACGACCGGCTTTTCGCGGTGGAAAACCCGTCGGACGAGCGTGGCGTGGAGAGCTTTGAGGACAATTTAAACCCCGATTCCCTCCTGGTGCTTACCGGGTGCAAGCTGGAGGAAACCCTCGAAGGTGCCAAGCCGGGCGAGACCTTCCAGTTCATGCGAAACGGGTACTTTACCGTGGACCCGGACACCACCGAACACCGCCTGGTGTTCAACCGTACGGTAGCGCTCAAGGATTCTTGGGCAAAGGCCAAAAAATAAAGCGCGGCGGTTATGACAGAAAAAGAGGGCCTGGAACAACATGTTCCAGGCCCTCTTTTTGCGCTTCGTCAGATGGAAGAGAAGAGCATAACCGGTCCCAGCCAATACCCCACCAGCAAAATGCCGACGATGATCACCGCCAAACAGATTGCGCAGGACACACCATAAAACGTTCTGCTGCGCATTGCTCTCCCTCCCATCGACTAACTTTGTCCATTCAGACATCTCTCATACCTATAAGACGAGAGCGGACGGCAAAACGTTGCAGAAAATCGGAAATTTCTTTGCGCGATTTTTCCGCCCGCCATGCATATTGCCCCGCCGAACAAGCAAAATAAAGGTTGTACACTATATTATTGAAAGGCTGGAGAGAATATGACGGATTTGGTACATGGAAATCCTTTGTGGACTGCGATAAATGCCGTGCCGGTTCAGTACCCATGGCTGGAAAAGGACGAAACCTGCGAGGTGGCTGTGGTGGGCGCAGGGCTCACCGGGGCGATGATCGCCTACCAGTTTGCCAAAGCGGGGATCGACACGGTGCTGCTGGCCGGATCGTCCATCGGCTACGGGAGCACCTCGGTAAGCACGGGGCTTTTGGAATACGACGCGGCTGGAACGCTGACGGAGCTGACGGAAAAAATCGGCTCGGACGAAGCGGTGCGCGTGTATGAAATGGCCGAAGCGGCAGTGCACAAGATGGAGCGCATGATCGGCGAGCTGCCCGACAACGCGGGCTTTACCCGCCGGGACAGCCTCTATTACTGCGACTACCCTGAGCATGATGACTTTATTCACGAGGAATACCTCAAGCGGCGGCACACTGGTTTTGACGTGGAGCTGATTGACCGGACGGCGGCGAAGGACCGATACTCCTTCCCCATTTCCAGCGGCATCGTGAGCAAAAACGCGTCGGCGGAGGTGGACCCCTATCGTCTGACCCATGCGCTGGTGGCGGCGGCGAAGCAAGCGGGCGCCCGTATCTACGAGCATTCCCGCATTTTTAACATCGTCACCGACGACAAGCGCCAGACCCAGGACCAGGTGCTAAGCTCCGTCACCCGCCACTACGTCTACGCCAACAAGGTGGTCATCGCCTCCGGCTACGAGGCGGCCCAGTTTACCGGAGGCCTCACCAGCCAGAGCACCGTTTTTGCCATGGCGACGAAGCCGGTGGAAGGATTCGCGGGCTGGGAGGACCGGAGCATTCTGCGAAACCACGACTGCCCCGAGCTTTACCTGCGCACCACCGCCGACAACCGTGTCATCATCGGCGGTCTGTCCAGCTCCTTCATCGACGGCGGCGGACGCATCGGCGGCATTCTTTCCATGCCCTACCTGGCCTCCAAGCGCTACTGTGAGCTGGAAACCCATCTCAAGGATATGTTCCCCGGGATCCGGGGCCTGTCCGCCGAATACGACTATGCGGGCGCCTTCTGCACTACCGTGGACGGCCTGCCCATCATCGGCGGGGAAGCGGAGCATCCGGGCTGGTATTTCGCCCTGTGTCCCGGCGACAACGGCATCCTTTGGGCCAACATCGCCTCCGAACTGCTGCTTGAGCTGCACAAAGGCGAGCCCTCCGAGGACCTGGCCATGTTCGCGCCCTGCCGGTATAAGCCGGCCAGCCACGCGGGCAGCCGCAAGCGCAAGGAAGCGAAGCGCTAAACGGGCTTTCCTGTCCCTGAAAAGCGGACGAATAGGAAACAACACCCGGGTGTCCGGCGATTCTGCCGCACACCCGGGCTTTTTGCGGAAAGCCGGTTTTCCTTTAAAAAGTGATGTTCTTTTTCGCCTTCCATGGTATACTAAATTTGATATTTATCCGGCGATTTTGATGGGGTTTCGGGGCGGGAAAAGCGGCCTTTGCGAGCAAACGTCCCTGTGAACCCCCGAGAGAACCGTAGGCGGTTTCCTTGGCCCGAATGCTGCGCGCCGGAGAACTTTACCCAACAGAAAGGAAGGCGAGCCCCATGAACGAACAGCAAAGAGCCGCCAGAGATGCAATGGCCGCATGGCTTTCCCATCCGCAGGAGCTGGGGAAAAACCCGGCGAAGCTCGAGCTCGCGGGCGAATTTGACCTACATAACCTGCACTATTATATCTTTAAGTACAAGAAATCCGTTTTCGGGCCATGGCTTATAGGGGTATGCGGCGGATATGAGCCGGGGGAAACTCAGCATTGCGGGCATGTGTTCAGCGAAATGGAAGCCTACGACCCCGCGACCGCCAAGGAGAAGGCCACGGCCATGGTGGAGCAAATCCGGGAATACTGGATGGAGCAGGCCAGACAGGCCTCCCAGGAACCGCAAAAACGGGAAACCGGTCCCTTTGCCAGCTTTGTGCTGCTGGAGAGCGCCCGGTGGGACCCGGAGAAATACAAGGCGGACCTGCTGGCGGACTGGGGAATTTCCTATTCCCAGGAGACGGACGAAGCAGCCAGCGACAAAAACGAAGACAGTTTGGTTTTTGACGTGGACGGAATGATGGTGGCGGTCAGTCTGATGCCCGCCCCGGTCCCCGGCGGCGAAGCGGAGCAAAACGCCGCCACCAACTATCTCTGGCCCCAGGCGGTGGAAGTGACCAAAACCCACCGGGCCCATCTTCTGGTGGCGGTACTTGGCAAGGAGGCGTGTGCCCAGGAGCTGGGGCAGGTTTGGGTCAAGGTCACCGCCGCCTGCTTAAAGCAGGAAAACGTCCTTGGGGTCTACGCGTGCGGGACCGTGTTTGAACCCGGCTTTTACCAAAAGGCGGCTGATACCATGAAGGAAGGGGAACTGCCCCTGCTCAACTGGGTCTACTTCGGGCTTTACCGCACCGAGAACGGGGTTTGCGGTTACACCTACGGCCTTAGCGCCTTCGGAAAGGACGAAATCGAGGTGCTGGACACGCCGGCGAATCCAGGCGACCTGCGGGACTTTCTTTTTGACCTGTCCTATTACGTGCTGGCACAGGATGTGACCCTTCACGACGGGGAAACCATCGGGTTTTCCGCCGAGCAGAAGCTTCCCATCACCAGAAGTCCCGGAATTGCGGTGGAAGGGATGTCTTTGAAGATCGGGTATCCGCAAAGCTGATTGGGTTCACGGGCCGGTTTTGCAGAACAAGGAGGGGGCTGACGTCATGTCAGCCCCCTCCTTTTCGCTAGGAATAAGCACATATATTGTTCCTTCTCTGCTCGGGATCTGCATTGCCGGAATCCCGGCGCCCACGAGCAGAAGACGGTTTCCCTGGAGAAAAGCACCGATCCGCCGGTCAGCCGCCCAAAAACAGATACTCCGCCAAGGCGAACCACTCCCGCACCCAATAGCCCGGTAGCATATCGAACCGGGTGGCGTTTGCCAGCGGCTGGGGCGAAAGGCCCGCTTCCCTTGCGAGCATCTGAGAGCGCCACTGATGGTACCCGTCGGTCACCAGCACGACCTGGCTGGAAAGGCCCTGCTCTTTAAGAATGGCAGCACAGTAGGAAAGGTTTTCCCGCGTGTCCGTAGCCCGGTCCTCCAGCAAAATGCGGGACGGGTCGATCCCCTTAGCCGACAGGTACGCCTGCATGGCTTTTGCCTCGCTGACCGGTTCGTTGGCTCCCTGGCCTCCGGTCACTAGGCACACCGCGTCCGGGTGCTCCTGCAGATAGGCGGCGCCTAAATCCAACCGGGCGGCAAGAGCAGCGGAGGGCTGGCCGGCCGGGTCCACCTTCGCGCCGAGAATGACCACCGTGTCGCTCTGGGGGGCGGGGCCGCCATAGGCGGCATAGAGCATCTGCCCGGTAAACACCAAGCATGTCCCGATTCCCGCGGCAAGAACAACGCCGAGGACGCAGATAGCCGCCTTTCCTGCCCATTTGGACCAGATAACGCGAATGAGCCTTTTAATACCGGGCCAGAACAGCAATACCACCAGTGCGGCAAGCGCAGCCGCTACGGCCGCGGTCATCCCCACGTGCCACACCCCGCTGAAAACCGGGGACGCGCACCAAAGGAGAAGCAGCAGGTCCAGAGCGGTCAGAACGGCCCGCAAAACCGGCGTCTTTCTTCGTTTCATCGGCTCACCTTTTCCTGGGGGCAAAGAGACCATAGGTATTGGTACACGGGCAAGATAGACATAAAATCCGCCTTTACCTGCTCGAACAGCGCCCGGGAAAACACCTTCTCATCAATGGGACAGGTTGCTTGGAAGTAAAGCTCCTTGCGCTGGTACCACTGGGCGATTTCGGGCGGTTTTCCGGCGTATTTCTTTTTATAAAGGTAGCCGAGCATCTCAAAGGCGTCCGCCTTTTCGGCCGCCTTTCGCACCGCTTCAAACTCGGCGGGGTTTGCGTCGATGCGGGCGCGCAGGGCGTTCATGGTTTCGGTGGTGGCGTCAAAATACCCCATGCCGTATTCGTAGGCCTCGGGTCTCAACTGGAAGTAGAACATGGGGACCGTCTTCCAGTTCTCCACGGCGGGCTTGGGCGCCATCCACAGATGGTCCTGGTAAATGGCGTCTCCGTGATAGTAACGCATGTCCTTATAAATGCGGGAAATGCGCACATTGAAAAGATGATGGGGATCGAGCCCGGACACAAATTCGGTCAGCTCCTTGGAAAGGCTGGTAAAGGGGTCCAAGAAGTGCCGGCGATACTCCGCCTTATGCTCCTCAAACCAAGCGCGGTTGTTGTTGAGCCGCAGGTTCCACATAAAGTCGAAAGTATCCTGTGTAAAGCCGGAAAAGGGCACGTTCTTTTCCATATGCGTTTGCTCCTTTCGTTGGGATTGCTGTTTCATTGTACCGCGCCTTTGCCCCGGCGTCAAACCCAAAAGAAGCGCTTCCAAGGAAAAGGAAATCTTTTGCGTTTTGGCCCCTTGCGCGGGTGGGGACATGCTGGTAAAATGAGCGTAGCAGCGGCGTTTGAGCCGGTTTTCCGAATGAAGCCTTCGATGGAGGGATGAACCATGCGTCTGTCCTTTGATGTATCCGGCTATGAAGCCAAAAAGACGGCCCCGCTCCCCTTTCTGGGCATGTCGCCAAAGGGGGAAACCCTGTCGGCCAACCGCGGTTATTTTGAGAAAAACGGCAAGCCCTGGTTTCCGGTCATGGGGGAATTTCACTTTTCCCGCTATCCCTGCAATCGCTGGGAAGAAGAGATCTTAAAGATGAAAGCCGGCGGGATCAATGTGGTGGCCTCCTATGTATTCTGGATCCACCACGAGGAAACCGAGGGCCAGTGGGACTGGAGCGGGGATAAAGACCTGCGCCGGTTTGTAACCCTTTGCGGCAGGCATGGGCTCTCCCTTCTGCTTCGCATCGGGCCCTGGGTCCATGGGGAATGCCGCAACGGCGGGTTTCCAGACTGGCTTATGAAAAAGCCCTTCCCGCTCAGAGAAAATAACGAGGCGTATTTTTATTGTGTGCGGGGCCTTTATCACAACATTTATAAGCAGGTGGACGGCCTGCTCTTTTCCCAGGGCGGTCCCATCATCGGGGTGCAGCTGGAAAACGAGTACGGCCATGTGGGCGGTTTAACGGGCGAAGCGGGAAAAGAGCACCTGCGCACCCTCAAGCGCATTGCCGTGGAGGAGGGTTTTGCCGTTCCTTTTTACACGGCGACGGCCTGGGGCGGCGGCATCGTGGTGGACGACGAGATGCTGCCGGTGCTGGGGGGCTATGTGGAAGCGCCCTGGACCCAGCATACCAATGAACTGCCCGCCAACGTCAACTACCTAATCGAACCCTTTCTCAACGATACCGCCATCGCTTCCGACTTTCGGGAAGCGGACGATGACGGCTTTACCTGCGACATTGCGCGTTATCCCTTCTCCACGGCGGAGCTGGGAGGCGGACTGATGCCCACCCATCACCGCCGGGTCAAGGTCACCGGGGACGATACCCAGGCCATGATTTTAGCGAAGCTTGCCTCCGGGGTCAACCTGGTGGGATATTACATGTACCACGGGGGCACGAATCCCATGGGGCGCCATTCCTCTCTCGAGGAATCCCGGCAGACCGGCGGCAACAACGACTACCCGAAGCTCAGCTATGATTTTCAGGCGCCGCTTGGCGAGTTCGGCCAGGCAAACGATGCGTATCACACCTGTAAACTGCTGCACTTTTTCCTCAAAGAGTTCGGCGGCGCGCTGACCGCGATGGAAACGGTGATTCCGCCTGTCAACTCCAGGGACGCGGAGGACATGGATGCGCCCCGCCTGTCCATCCAAACGGACGGAAAAAGCGGCTTTCTCTTTCTCAACAACTACCAGCGCAAACGGGTTATGACCCAAAAGGACCTTTCCATTATCCTGCAAACCAAGGTAGGACCCGTAACCTTCCCGGACCTGACCCTTTCAAACGGCTGCCGGGCCATCCTTCCCTTCGGGCTGTCCTTAGACGGGGTGTCCCTTCCTTGGGCCACCGCCCAGCCGATTGGGCGCACGGTGGTGGACGATACGCCTGAATATCTCTTTTTCACGCCGCAGGGGATTCCCGGGCAGTTTGCGCTCAAAGGTGTCACCGTAACGGGGCTGGAAAACGGGATGCAGGACAAGACGGAGGATTTGGTTCTAGTCACGGTATCCGATCCCAAAAAGGCGATGGTCGTTACCCTAAAGGGGAAACCCGGGACCGTGCGGCTGCGCTGTCTGCCCTACGAAGCGGCGCTGACCCTCTTTCTGCTGTCAAACGGCCAGGCGGTTTTCTTCCCGGGCCTTGTCATAGACGACGGGGAAACCGCCGCCCTCTTTTCCCGGACGGCGTCAACAGCGGTGTGCACCCCTCACGCCCTGCCACCCAAGGTGGAGACCGACGGCGTACAGGTGACCTGCCAAGGAACCGACCCTGCCACCGGATATTACCGGCATTCCCTGGCGCTTTCGCCGGTAGAAACCCAGCTTCGTCTGGAACAGACGCCCTGCACGAAGGAAAACGTACGGGCCTGGAAGGCAACCATCTCCTGCGAGCCGAAGGGCATTCACGATCTGTTTTTGCAGCTTCACTGGGCCGGCAGCGAGGCGCGCCTTTACTTAGACGGCACCCTGGCGGCGGACACCTATTACATCGACGGGGTGTGGGACATCGGCTTGTCCCGCTTTTCTCTCCATGAGGACACCGAAATGCGCCTGGAAATCACCGCTTACCGGGAAGGGGACGACATTTTCTTTGACTGCCCGCCCAAGCTGGAAAACGGCGTGGCCTGCTGCATCGAGCAGGCGCAGCTTTTCCCGGAATATCAAATTGACCTTTCCCTTATGAGCCTGTAAAAGAGAAAAGAAGTTCCCAGAAACGCGGAAATGTCTTGATCCGGCTGCGGCGGGGAGCTTGGATGCACACACCGTCTAGAAAGTCCCGGCCCTTTCCGGGGTTTCCACACACAACTATAAATAAAGGATGGATGACACCATGGCGATCATTACCATCAACGCGGACCAGCCTCAGAATATCATCAACCGCAACCTGTACGGCCAGTTTGCCGAGCATCTGGGCCGCTGCATCTACGAAGGACTTTACGTGGGCGAGGATTCCCACATTCCAAACCGCAACGGTATGCGCACCGATGTGGTGGAGGCACTGAAAAAAATGAAGATCCCGGTGCTGCGCTGGCCGGGCGGCTGCTTTGCGGACACCTATCATTGGAAGGACGGAATCGGGCCCAAAGAATCCCGCAAAAAGATGATCAACGTCCACTGGGGCGGAATGGTGGAGGACAATTCCTTCGGCACCCACGAGTTCTTCGAGCTGTGCGGGCAGCTGGGATGCGAGCCTTATATCAACGGCAACGTAGGCAGCGGCACGGTGCAGGAAATGCAGGAATGGATCGAGTACATGACCTTTGACGGGGTATCCCCCATGGCGAAGCTTCGGGAGGAAAATGGCCGCAAGGAGCCGTGGAAGGTAAAATATTTCGGCGTGGGCAATGAAAACTGGGGCTGCGGCGGTTTCATGCGGCCCCAGTATTACGCAGATCTGTACCGCCGGTTCTCCACCTATTGTCTCAACTATGGGGACAACAAGCTCTATAAAATTGCCTGCGGCCCCAACCGGGGGGATTATGAGTGGACGAGAGTCCTTATGCGGGAAGCGGCTCCTTTTATGAACGGGCTGACGCTGCATTACTACTCCTATAATAAAAAGAACCGGTCGGCCACTCAGTTCGGGGAGGCCGAATGGGCCGAAATGCTCAAAGACGCGGCGGGAATCGAGGAGGAAATCGTCCGGCACACCGCCATCATGGACGAATACGACCCCCAAAACCGCATTGGTTTACTGGTGGACGAGTGGGGCGCCTGGCACGACGAGGAACCGGGCACCGTCCGCGGCTTCCTCTACCAGCGCAACACCATGCGTGACGCGGTGCTGGCGGGGCTGTCTCTGAACATTTTCAACCGTCACAGCCGCCGGGTGCAGATGGCGAACATCGCCCAGCTAGTCAACGTCCTTCAGGCCCCCATCCTCACCGACGGGGCGAAAATGGTCTGCACCCCCACCTATTATGTATTCGAAATGTACGCCGTCCATCAGGATGCAAAGCTCCTTAACGCAGCGGTGCAGACGCCGGACTATACGTTCGGGGAAATTACTCTGCCCAAGGTGAGCGTTTCCTCCTCTTTGGCGGCGGACGGGGCTGTAAACCTGACTTTGTGCAACCTGAATCCCAACGAAAGCGAACCGGTTACCTGCGCGCTGCGCGGCAGCACGGCGCAGGAGGCCGCCGGCCGGGTGCTCACGGCAGACGCCATGAACGCCGGCAACGACTTTGAGGCGGGCGAAACGGTTGCTCCCAAAGCCCTTCCCGTGACCTTAAACGGGGACACCCTTTCCTTCACCCTGCCGGCCAAATCGGTGGCGGTGGTGAAGGTCCGATGACCCATCCGGTCCCCTGCCCCCGCTGCCTGGAACTGACGGACGGGGAAGCCTTTCGCCGGTCGGTGGAAGAATACGCCGCTTCCCTGCCCGAGGAGCAGTGTGTAACCGATGCAGCTTATCAGGCGAGGCTGAAGGTATGCCAGGCGTGCGGCGCTCTCTTTGACGGGGCCTGCCGGCACTGCGGCTGCTTCGTGCTGGTGCGGGCAAGAAAGAAAGGCCTTTCCTGCCCGTATCCGGGCGGGTCGAAATGGCCCGAATCCATCTGACGACGCAAGGAGGCGGTCTGTTGAACACGCGCACCTCGATCGGTTCTCCCCCTTTTATCCGCTTCGCCCCTTTTCTGGCGGCCACGGGCGGGATTCTCCTTTTGCTCTTTTTCTTTTTTGACCAAAGCCAAATCACCTTGTTTCAAAGCGCGGTCTGGCGGGTGGTGCTGCTCCTTTTGGTAGGGGCGGCCGCCTGCGTGGGGGCGGCCCGGTACCTGTCGGGCAAGCTTACCTGGCAGCAGGCGGTGTTTCTCGTGCTGGCGGGGGCTTTGTTCCTTCGCATTCTTTATATGACCGCCACGCCTTATACCGTCCGCCAGCACGACGTGGAGGGCTTAGACGGCCAGGGGCACCTCGGATACATGCAGCTTCTCTGGGAAACGGGGACCCTTCCCCAGAGCGACGACTGGCAGTTCTACCAGCCGCCCCTTCATCATATCATTTCGGCCCTTTGGGTCAAGGCGGGGCTGCTTTTGGGCTTCTCGGTGGAGCGGTGCGTGGAAAACATCCAGCTGCTGACCGTCTTTTACTCCATGGCGATTTTAGTGGTGTTTCAAAAGATGCTCGCCTATTTCCGTCTTTCCCCGGTTTTTCAGCTGTGCGCCCTTCTCTTCGCCGCCTTCCACCCCACCATGCTCTACATGAGCAGCGGCATCAACAACGATATCCTGATGCTTCTGTTCTTCCTTCTCGCTCTTTTGTTTACCATCCGGTGGTACTACCGGCAGACCTTCGGGAACATCTTGGTGCTTGCCTTGTGCATCGGGCTTGGGATGATGACCAAGCTCTCCTGCGGCATTGTGGCGGTTTTGGTGGCGCCGGTGCTGCTGTATGGGTTTGTCAAGTCACGGAAAAAGGGGCGTTTGGTGGGTCAGTTCGCGGCCTTTGGGGCGGTATGCGTGCCGCTGGGGCTGTGGTACTCGGTGCGTAATTTCCTGCGCTTCGGCCAGCCCTTCGGCTACGTGCCCATGCTGCCGGAGGACAGCTTTCAGTACGTGGGCAACTATTCCGTCTTCCAGCGGCTCTTTTCCCTGCCTCTCGACCAGTTTACCGGCTCTCCCTACGTGTCGGTGTCGGACGATTACAACATCCCCCTGTATGTAGTCAAGAACTCCCTTTTCGGCGAAGCCAGCTACCAAGCCCTCACCCCCTTCGCCTGGGTTCTTGTCTATGCAAACCTGGCGATGCTTTTGCTGATTGCAGCTGCGTTTGTCTACTGTCTCGTCAAAGGGTTTCGCCGGGGCCCCCGGCTCCCGCTGGCTCTGCTTGCCGGGAACGTGCTGCTGCAAGCGGCCTCCTACCTGAATTTCTGCTTTCAAATGCCCCACGCCTGCACCATGGACGTGCGGTATATGGCGTCGGCCATTCTTTGCGGCGGCTTTTTCCTGGCGCTGGCCGGGCAAAGGATGACCGAGCGGACGAAACGGCCTGTCCGCTGGCCCCAGTATGCGTGCGTTCTCGTGGTGGGGCTTTTCTCCTTCGGCAGCGCCCTCTTCTATACTTTTGTTTAACGAACTGCGCAAAGGCGGCCGCTCCTTACCGGGGCGGCCGCCTTTTTTCGTTTGTACATAAAGTATTTACAAATGGCCTCTTGACAAAGAAGAATCGGAATGGTAAATTAATACTCAGAATTAGCACTCTAAGTTATTGAGTGCTAAAACAGTCTGGAGGTTTGTAACCATGGAGCTTGGTGAGCGCAAGTTAAAGGTGCTGTCCGCTCTCATCGAGGCTTACATCAACACGGGCGAACCAGTTGGTTCCAAAGCGTTGCAGGAGGCCCTCGACCGAGCGGTTTCCTCTGCTACCATCCGCAACGACATGGCCGAGCTTTCTGAGCTTGGCCTCTTGGAGCAGCCACACACCTCGGCCGGACGGGTTCCGTCCCCGAGAGGATACCGGCTGTATATTGACAAGCTTATGTCCCATGCCCCGGTAACAAAGGAAGAGCGCCGGTTTATCGATACGATGCTGGGAGAGCACGCCGACGACCCGGAACGGCTTTTGGAAAACGCGTCGCTGGCGCTGGCGCAGCTGACCCGGTTTGCGGCACTGTCCACCACCCCGGAAAGCGAGACGGCGGTCATTCTCAAATGTGAGCTGATTGCGGCGGGGCGGCGGCTGGCGATCCTTTTGCTGGTCACGTCGGCGGGCATGATGAAATCAAAGCTGTTTAAGACCGACACGGACATTACCCCGGAGCTATGCGAGCGGTTTCGCCGGGTGACGGCCGAACATGTCTGCGGCGTGCCCCTGTCGGACATTTGTCTTCCCTTTGTCCAGACGCTGGCCGCGTCTCTGGGGGAACACGCCTTTACCATGACCCCGCTGCTCATCGGCCTGTACGAGACGGCAAGCGAGGCGGCGCAGGCGCAGGTGCGGCTGGAAGGCCAGGCGAACCTGCTGATCCATCCGGAATTTGACGGCGAGCATGTGCGGCGGCTTATGGAGTTTTTAGCAAAGCGCAAGGAGCTTACCGAGCTGCTCCATCAATACCATGGGGGCGTTCATGTGGTGCTGGGAAGCGAAAGCCCCACTCCGGAGCTGGCGGGTTCGAGCGTGGTCATCGCCCGGTACCGGCTGGGCAGCCGGGAGGGCGGCACCATCGGCGTCATCGGCCCGAGCCGGATGAATTATTCGAAAATCATCCCAAGCCTTGAATATTTCGCCCTGCGTTTAGGCAACCTCCTATCGGAGGACCTGGACGAAAGGGGCGAAGCACAAGCGGATTCACAACAAACATAGAAGGTGGGACGCACATTGAAAAAGAAAGACGCAAAGGCGGAAACAAAGGCCGCCGAAAACGAGACGGTCAAGAACGAAGAGACGCAGACCCAGGAGCAGGACGCGGCGAAGGAATCCAAAGAGGAGAATCCGCTGCAGGCGCAGGTCGAGCAGCTGCAAAAGGAGCTCAAAGAGCAAAAGGAGCTTTTGCTGCGCACGGCGGCGGAGTACGACAACTACCGCAAACGCACCGCTAAGGAAAAGGACGCCACCTGGAACGACGCGAAGGCGTCTACGGTTGCGGAGTTCCTGCCGGCACTCGACAATCTGGAGCGGGCGCTGACCGCCGAGGGAGACACGCAGGACATCAAAAAGGGCGTGGAAATGATCCACAAGCAGTTCCTCGATGCCCTTACAAAGCTCAAGGTGGAGGAAATCCCCACGGTGGGCGAAACGCTTGACCCGTCCTTGCACCATGCGGTGATGCATGTGGAGGACGAGGAAGCGGGTGACGGTGAAATCGTCGAATGCTTCCAGAAAGGTTATAAGACCGGCGACCGGGTCATCCGGTACAGCATGGTCAAGGTAGCCAATTAACGTTCCCGGCGTTTTTTCATAGATTCACATATAGAAAATCAAACCGTTATAGGAGGAATTTCAGTATGGCAAAGGTAATCGGCATAGATTTGGGTACGACAAACAGCTGCGTCGCGGTCATCGAAGGCGGCGAACCGGTCGTCATTACCAACGCGGAAGGTGCTCGCACCACCCCGTCCGTGGTGGCGATTTCCAAGAACGGCGAACGCATGGTGGGCCAGGTGGCAAAGCGCCAGGCCATCACCAATCCCGACCGCACCATCGCTTCCATTAAGCGGGACATGGGCACCAACCGCAAAGTCACCATCGACGGCAAGGCCTACACGCCCCAGGAAATCTCCGCTATGACCCTGCAAAAGCTCAAGGCGGACGCGGAAGCGTACCTGGGCGAAAAGGTGTCGGAAGCGGTCATCACGGTCCCGGCCTACTTCTCCGACGCCCAGCGTCAGGCTACTAAGGACGCGGGCACCATCGCGGGCCTGGAAGTCAAGCGCATCATCAACGAACCCACCGCCGCGGCGCTCGCCTACGGCATTGATAAGGAAACCGACCAGAAGGTCATGGTGTACGACCTGGGCGGCGGTACCTTCGACGTGTCCATCATCGAGATGGGCGACGGCGTGCAGGAAGTGCTGGCTACCGCGGGCAACAACCGTCTGGGCGGCGACGACTTCGACCAGCGGGTGATCGACTGGATGGTGCAGAACTTCAAGGCGGAAACCGGCGTGGACCTGTCGAACGACAAGATGGCCATGCAGCGCTTAAAGGAAGCGGCGGAAAAGGCGAAGATCGAGCTGTCCGGCGTGACCACCAGCCAGATTAACCTCCCCTTCATCACCGCCGACGCCACCGGCCCGAAGCATCTGGACATGACGCTTACCCGCGCCAAGTTCAACGAGCTGACCGCGGACCTGGTGGAAAACACCATGGGCCCGGTTCGCCAGGCGCTCAAGGACTCCGGCCTTTCTGCGGGCGATCTGGATAAGATCCTTTTGGTGGGCGGTTCGAGCCGTATTCCCGCGGTGCAGGAAGCCATCAAGAAGTTCACCGGCAAGGAGCCCTTCAAGGGCATCAACCCCGACGAGTGCGTAGCCATCGGCGCTGCACTTCAGGCAGGCGTTTTGGGCGGCGAGGTCAAGGGCCTGCTGCTTCTGGACGTTACGCCTTTGTCTCTGGGCATCGAGACCATGGGCGGCGTCATGACCAAGGTCATCGACCGCAACACCACCATCCCCACCAAGAAAAGCCAGGTGTTCTCCACCGCCGCCGACGGGCAGACTTCCGTGGAAGTCCATGTCCTGCAGGGCGAGCGCGAGTTCGCCCGTGACAATAAAACCTTAGGCATGTTCCGTCTCGACGGCATCCCGGCCGCGCCCCGCGGCGTGCCGCAGATCGAGGTCACCTTCGACATCGACGCAAACGGCATCGTCCACGTGTCCGCCAAGGACCTGGGCACCGGCAAGGAGCAGCACATCACCATCACCTCCAACACCAACATGAGCAAGGACGACATTGAGAAGGCGGTCAAGGACGCCGAGCAGTTCGCGGCGGAAGACAAGAAGCGCCGCGAAGAGGTGGACACGAAGAACGCCGCCGACCAGATGGTGTACCAGGCGGAGAAAACCCTCACCGAAGCAGGTGACAAGATCGACGCTTCGGAGAAGGATGCGGTCCAGAAGGACATCGACGCCCTTAAGGAAGCGCTCAAGGGAACGGACGTGGACATGATCAAGGCCGCCCAGGAGAAACTGCAGCAGTCGCTGATGAAGGTGGGCGAAAAGATCTATAACGCCGCCCAGCAGCAGGCTTCTTCCGGCGCCGGCAGCACCGATGCACAAAGCGACGGCCCCAAGACCGACGAAAACGGCAACGTTTACGACGCGGAGTTCCACGACGTGGACGACGACAAAAAATAAGAAACCCGTTTGAACCAAACCGGGCGACGTACCGCGTAAGGGGGAGTTCCCTCCTTACGCGTTCGCCTGTTTATGGAAGAGCGGTTACATAACAAACACATAGGGCCGCACGGCGGCCACGACCCATGACTTTTCATACAAGGCGGGATTACTTTGGCTGAAAAACGCGACTATTACGAAGTGCTCGGCGTGGGAAAAACCGCGTCGGAGGACGAAATCAAAAAAGCCTATCGCAAGATGGCAAAACAGTACCATCCGGACTTAAACCCCGGCGACAAGGACGCCGAGGCCAAGTTCAAGGAGGTTAACGAAGCCTACGAGGTTCTCTCGGACAGCAGCAAAAAGGCGCGTTACGATCAATTTGGCCATGCCGGAGTGGACCCCAGCTATGGCGCGGGCGGCGGGTACGGCGCCGGCGGTTATGGGGGCGGCGGCTTCGGCGGCTTTGACTTCGGCGACATGGGGGACTTAGGCGATATTTTCGGCTCCATCTTCGGCGGGGGCAGCAGCCGGGCGGCCAACCCCAATGCTCCCAGGCGGGGCGCGGACATCAACGCTTCCGTTACCATCTCCTTTGAGGAAGCGGCCAAGGGCTGCAAGGTGGAGGTAAACGCACCACGGGTGGAGAACTGCCCGGAATGCGGCGGTTCGGGTGCGGCAAAGGGGACTTCCCCGAAAACCTGTCCCGAATGCGGGGGCAGAGGCCAGGTCCGGGTGACCCAGCGTACCCCCTTCGGCGTGATGCAGACCCAACGCACCTGTTCAAAATGCCGGGGCAAGGGCAAAATCATCGACACACCCTGTAAAAACTGCAGCGGCACCGGCCAGATTCGCCGTTCGCGGCGGCTGGAGGTCACCATTCCGGCGGGTATCGACGACGGCCAGGGCGTCAACCTGCGGGGCCAGGGCGATTACGGCGCCAACGGCGGCCCGGCGGGCGACCTGCACATTACCGTCAACGTGCGGCCCCATCCCCTCTTTGAGCGGGACGGGTTCGACGTCTGGTGCGAGATTCCTCTGACCTTCTCTCAGGCGGCCCTGGGGGCGGACATCACGGTTCCTACTCTCGACGGCAAGGTAAGCTACCACGTGCACGAGGGCACCCAGCCTGGGGACGTGTTCAAGCTTAAGGACCGGGGCATTCCCCACCTAAACGGCCGGGGCAAGGGCAGCCAGTTTGTCCGGGTGACCATCGAGGTGCCCAAGAACCTGACCGAAAAGCAGAAGGAACTGCTCAAGGAATTCGAGTCGAACGCTTCCGACCACAACTATCAAAAGCGCAAGGGCTTTTTCGACAAACTCAAGGATTTTATCAGTTAAGGGGAAGCTTCGTGCGGCATGCGGCCTGTCGGCTGCATGCCGGTTTTCGTATGGGATAGGCTGCAACATTTCGGGGCAAAATGCAGCATATGCTTGTAAATACGGCGGCGATTGTGCTATAGTATATTTGTCATGCCTATGGCAGTTTTGGGGAAAACCGATGATTTGTTGGAAAAGCAGTGTTTTTCTTTTTTGCTGCGTCTTAAGAAAGCAAATGCACTTCTGATTTTGCCTGAAAGGGGCCTGTTTTTGATATGGGACTTTTTCTCGATCTGATCCTCATCGCACTGGCGTTTTTACTGGTATGGTCGGCGGCAAGGCGGGGATTTACCTCCATCTTTATCCGTACGGTGGGGAACATTGCGGTGTTTTTCGCGGCGGTATTTCTTTCCTTCGCAGCGGCGGACTGGCTCTTTGACGCGGGTCTGCGAAACTCCTTGGTGGACCGGGTGCAGGTGCAGCTGGCCACCGTTTCCTCCACAGAGCTGGAGGACATCATCGGCCAGGCGGTTGCGGGCCTTCCGGGCTTCCTTTCCTCGATGATCGAAAGCTTCGGCTATTCGGTGCAGGATTTGGCGCCGCAGATTCAGGAGTCCATCGCCGGGCAAAGCGCCGCGGCGGCGGCCGCTATTGTGGACACGGTGGTAAAACCGGTGGTCATCCTCATGCTGCGCGGCATCCTGCTTCTGGTGTTCCTGATTTTGGGCTGGTTTCTCATCCGGCTCTTATCCCGAACCGCCAACCTGGTGGTCAACATCCCGATTGTGCGGGGTGTCAACCGGTTTTTGGGCGGGATCCTGGGGCTTTTGAACGCCGTCATCATGGCGCTGTGCGTCACGGCACTCTCCTGGTTCGCCATAACTTTATGGGGAGATACCATCCCCTTCCTGAACACCCAAACCATCGAAAGCTCTTACCTGTTCCGCTTTGTCCTCGATCACAACATTCTGTTGCAGTTTACCGAAGGGCTGTTCGCGGCTGTATAAAATAACGAATCGGCAAACAGAATGAATTGCTCTTCGGAAGGAATGATATCCGATATGTCTTACTTCAAAAAGAATTTGACCATCCCGAATCTGCTGTCGGTGTTCCGGATTCTGTTGATCCCGCTGTTTATCTATCTGTATTTGGAACGTTCGGCGGTGGACTACGGGATTTCCGCGGGCGTCGTGCTTCTGATTTCCGGCGCCACCGATATGCTCGATGGTTATATCGCCCGGCATTTCAACCAAATCACACAGCTCGGACAGATTCTTGACCCCATCGCAGACAAGCTTACCCAGGCGACGGTGGTCATCTGCATTGCGATCATGCACAAGCAGAATAAGTTTCTGATCCCGCTGGTGCTGATCTTCCTCGCAAAGGAAATCCTCATGGGCATCGGCAGTCTGGTGCTTCTGCGCCGGGGCGCACGGCCCACCGCCGCGTTGTGGTTCGGTAAAGTGGCGACGATGGTGTTTTACGCGGTGATGCTGGTCATTGTCTTCATCCCATCCATGAACGATCTGGCCATCACCATTCTGGTGGGAATTGTGGCAGCGTTCATGGTGTTCGCCTTGATCCGGTACGCGATGCTCTTCTTTCAATTGCTCAAGGCCACACCAAAAAAATAACGGCTCAAAGGCGGCTCGGCCTGCAAAACATGTGGCCGAGCCCCTTTCTTTCGCAAACGGATACGCAAAACTTTCAAGAGTTGGGCAGTATTCCCTATATTTGTAGCGCATCCCATTGGGATGCATGGGGGTAATCAATCATGATGTGCAGCAGATGTAAAAAACGCATGGCGGTTGTGTTCATCACCCGCATGGAAGGCGATAAAAGCTATAACGAGGGTCTTTGCCTGGTGTGCGCAAAGGAACTGGGCATCAAGCCGGTCAATGACCTGATGGACAAGATGGGAGTCAGCGACTCCGATATTGAGAATTTAAGCGAACAGATGACGGACATGATCGGCGCCGTCGGAGATCCGGACGATGAAAACTTCGAGCCGGGCGGAGCCGCTACCTATCCGTTTTTGCATAACCTCTTCGGCGCTCAGCCCGGGTCGGAAGAAGAAGATCTGGAGCATGTAGTCGGCGAAATAGACGGCGAGGAGGAACCGGCGCCCAAGCGGGGACGCCGCCCGAAGGAAAAGAACGGCAAAAAGCGCAAGTATCTGGACATGTATTGCACGAACCTCACTGAGAAAGCCAAACGCGGAGAACTTGACGCCATCATCGGCCGGGACCAGCAGATTTACCGGGTTATCCAAATCCTGTCCCGGCGCACCAAAAACAATCCCTGTCTGATCGGCGAACCGGGCGTGGGCAAGACCGCCATCGCCGAAGGTCTTGCGCTTCGCATCTCGGCAGGGGACGTGCCCATGCGGCTTGCGAAAAAGGAAATCCACCTGCTGGATCTGACGGCTCTGGTGGCGGGAACCCAGTTTCGCGGCCAGTTTGAAAGCCGCATCAAGGGCCTGATCGACGAGGTAAAGGCCGACGGCAACGTGATTCTGTTCATCGACGAGGTGCATAACCTGGTGGGTACCGGCGACGCGGAAGGCTCCATGAACGCGGCGAATATTTTAAAGCCTGCCCTGTCCCGGGGAGAAATCCAGGTGATCGGCGCTACCACCTTTACGGAATACCGCAAGTATATCGAGAAGGATTCCGCCTTGGAGCGCCGGTTCCAGCCGGTGACGGTGGAGGAGCCTTCGATGAAGGAAACCGTGGAGATGCTCAAAGGCATCAAGCACTATTATGAAGCGTACCACCGGGTTTCCATTCCGGATTCGCTTCTTTCCACCGCCGTTTCCCTTTCGGAACGGTACATTACCGATCGTTTTTTGCCCGACAAAGCCATCGACCTGTTGGACGAAGCCTGCGCCCACGCCTCTTTGCGCAACACCGTGATTCTGGAGTATGACAAGGCGGCGGAGCGGGTCAAGGAGCTGAGCGAACGGGAAGAAAGCATGGCGGAGGACCCGGAATTTACCGATTACGAGACTCTCGCCTCCGTGCGGGCGGAAATCGCCCAGCTGCAAACAAAGATCGACGAGCTGGCGCCGACGGCGCTTAGCAACGCCGTGACCAAGGGCGACCTTGCCAAGGTCGTGGAGCTGTGGACGGGGATCCCCGCCGCCCGGGTGGAGCAGTCGGAGCTCAAGCGGCTGTCTCACCTGGAAGAAGCGCTCGGTAAGAAAATCATCGGTCAGCCGGAAGCGGTAGCCGCTGTGGCGGCCGCCGTACGCCGCAGCCGGGTGCAAATCAGCACCCGCCGCCGGCCGGCTTCCTTCATTTTCGTCGGCCCCACCGGCGTGGGTAAAACGGAGCTGGTAAAGGTGCTGGCGGCGGAACTCTTCGATACGCCGGAGACGCTCATCCGTCTAGATATGTCCGAATTCATGGAAAAGCACTCGGTTTCCCGCATCATCGGTTCCCCTCCGGGCTATGTGGGATACGACGAGGCAGGGCAACTGACCGAGAAGGTCCGCCGAAAGCCTTATTCGGTGCTGCTGTTCGACGAAATCGAAAAGGCGCACCCGGATGTGATGAACATTTTGCTGCAAATTCTCGACGAAGGCAAAGTAACCGATGCCCATGGCCGGACGGTGAATTTTGAAAACACGGTCATTGTCATGACCTCCAACGCCGGCAGCCGGGATACCAACTCGCTGGGCTTTGCCAAGTCCGCCTACGACGCCAGCCGGGACCGGGCGCTCAAAGCCCTGTCCGACTTTTTGCGGCCAGAGTTCATGAGCCGGGTGGATGAAATCGTGGTGTTCCGCCCCTTGGACGCGGAGGACTTGAAAAGGATTGCGGACCTTATGCTGGGTGAGCTCAAAGAGGCTGTGGACGAAAAGGGCATCTCCATCTCCTGGGACGAAGAAGTCAACGCACTGCTTGCAAAGCTGGCGGGCCACGGCAAACACGGCGCCCGAGACCTGCGCAGCATCATCCGCCGGGAGGTGGAGGATCGCATCGCCACCATTCTGGTGAACCAGTGCGACAATCCGCCCACCGCGCTCAAGCTGCAAGCGGAGGGAGAGCATGTCTCGGTAACGGCCGAATCAGGAGGGGATTCTCTGTGAGCGATTTTGTCGGCGGGTATCCGCCTGAATATACCATGCCCGGGCACGTGGGAACCTTTGACGGGGACCAGCACCGGCACTTAAAGCCCTCTTCCATCCTCAAGTACCAGCAGGAGGTGGGCGAGCTGCACTTGTCGGGCGGAAACATGTCCTACGCCCAGCTTTACGACAATGGGCTGGTGTTTGTTCTGTCCCGCACCAGCTGCAAAATCTACCGCCCGCTTACGCTGGAGGAACGCTTTTCCCTGACCACCTGGCACCGGGAAAACAAAGGAGCCCAGTTCATCCGCTGCTACCGCTTCACGGACGCGAAGGGGGAAACGGTGGTGGAATCGGTGACCACCTTTGCAATGATTGACCCGCATACCCACCGGGTGCTGCGACCGAAGGTGTTCTTCGAAAAGTACGACATTCACATGCAGCCGATGGAACAGGTTGACGCGCCCGATCCGGGCAAGCTCATCATCCCCGACGGGCTGCCGCAGGTGGGTGTGCGCACTGTGTGCTATTCGGACACCGATTACAACGGCCATCTCAATAACACCGTTTATGCCGACCTGCTGACTGATTTCATTCCCGGCAGTATGGAAGGGCGGGTTCTGACCGGGTATCAGATTTCCTTTCTCAAGGAAGCCCGGGAGGGCGAGGAAATCGCCATGCACGCCGGGGCAGACGAGAACGAAAAAAATGCCTTTCTCTTTCGCGGCGTAACCGAACGGGGCGTTTGCTTCGAAGGGCGCTGCACGGTGGAGGAAAGTAAATAAAGAGAAAACAGCCTGCCTTTTTATAGGCAGGCTGTTTTATTTGGATAACGTTGTTTTATTGTCTTTGATCTGTTAGACTGGATGTGAAAAATAGTTCCCATGATAAGGGAAAAACCACCTGATTTTATTAGATCAACAGCGAGGACATAGAAGGAGGCCATGTGATGATAAAATGGTCCTGGAAACCCCATCGGTTTCCTCTTTTTCTTTTGCTGGTGCTCTTGGTGGGCGGCATCTGGTACGCGGTGGATTACGCCCTCTATGCAAACATCGGCTTTTCCGACGCCGTCACCCTACAGCCGGAAGAAATCGAGTCTATGGAAATCCGTACAGGACTTGATGACGCCCGTTATGAGATCCACGACACTGCATACATCGCTCAGGTTCTTGAGGAATTGGATACCTTTCGATTCCAACGGGGACCGCGCATTAAGACCATCTGGAATATGACGGGCGGATGGAGCTTCGGCTTGGAATTTACCGTTAAAGATAATGGAGGCCGCATTCAATACATTCCAGAATCTGGCTTCGATTGTTATGACGGTTACAATGAACCACGCATTATCGGCGACTATAAAGTAAACGATCTGGACCGCATGTATGCGCTGATGGAAGAAATCTACTATTATGTAGCCGAACATGGGACGCTTACCTATGCCCCCGACCCTACGGAAAGAGGCCCCTACGCGCGGCCCTATCCCTACACCCCGTCCGCCCTTCCGGAATCCTCCGAGCCGCCCGCTTCTCCATAAAGGCTTCGTTTCCCTGCTTTATCCGCCTTGCCTCAAACTGACGGTCGTCCAGTTCCTTTTTGTGAGAGAACGCATACCAAGCTGTTTCGCAGCCGTTTTCCGAAAAGAGCTTCCTGCCAGAGCCATATTTTCGCCATGCCCTTTTTATCCGCGAATGGTGTTTTGCATTCGCTTCGTTTCATTGCCGAATCGAATCGGCTCCGGCTGTAGTCCTTCCATGACAAAATCCGCCCTGTCCGGCTTTCACCGGACAGGGCGGATTGGCTTTATGTATCAATTATTCGGCCTTCTTTGCTTCCTCCATGACCTTCTGGGACACAAAGGGAGGCGCTTCCTCATAGCGCTCAAAGGTCAGGGTGAAATATCCCCGGCCATGGGCCACCTGGCGCAGATAGGTGGTAAAGTCCGCCATTTCCGCCACCGGCACCTCGGCGCTGACCTCCTGTAAGCCGTCGGGACCCGCGTCCATACCCAGCACGCGGCCGCGGCGTTTGTTGACTTCACCGATAATGTCGCCCATCTTCGCTTCCGGCACGTACACCTTCAGGCTGCCGATGGGTTCAAGAAGAACCGGGCCTGCCTGGGGGATACCCGCCTTGTAAGCGAGGCTGGCCGCCATCTTAAAGGACATTTCCGAAGAGTCCACCGGGTGATAGGAGCCGTCCACCAACGTGGCCTTCAGGCCAACCATGGGATAGCCCGCCAGCACGCCGCTTGTGACGCAGTCACGCAGGCCCTTTTCCACCGCCGGGAAGAAGTTCTTGGGCACCGCGCCGCCGAACACCTTCTCTTCGAACACCAGATCGTCCCCGTCACAGGGTTCAAACTCGATCCACACATCGCCGAACTGGCCGTGGCCGCCCGACTGCTTCTTATGCCGGCCCTGGACCTTGACCTTCTTGCGGATGGTTTCCCGGTAAGCGATCTTGGGCGCGGAAAGTTCCACGTCCACGCCGAACTTCTGCTTGAGCTTGGAAACAATCACGTCCAGATGCTGCTCGCCTAGACCGCTTAAAATCATCTGATGGGTCTCGGTATTGTTTTCCACTCGGATGGTGGGATCTTCTTCCTTAAGTCTCGCCAGGCCTGCCGCAATCTTTTCCTCATCGCCCTTGGCCTTGGGAGTCACCGCCTTGGAGAGGCTGGGCGCCGGGAAGTCAATCCCCGCCAGGGTAACCGGACGGGACACGGCCGCTAAGGTATCGCCGGTGTTGGCAGAGGTAAGCTTCGCCACCGCGCCGATGTCCCCGGCCACTACGCAAGGCGTATCTTCCTGCTTTTTGCCGCGGATGGTCAGCAGCTTGCCGATCTTCTCGGTGGCGCCGGTGCGGGAATTGACCATCTGGGTTTCCGGCTTCATCTTGCCGGAGATCACTTTAAAATAGGAAAGCTTACCCACGAAGGGGTCGGCTACTGTTTTGAAAACAATGGCGGCGGTGGGCTCACTCTCGTCCACCTTCAGCTCTACCGCATCACCGGAGGGGGTCTCCCCCATCTCGCCCGCCGCTTCCTCTGCCGAGGGAGCCAGGGACACGATATTGTCCATCAAAAGGCCAACACCGTCGAGGGTGGCGGCGGAACCGCCCAGCACCGGGGTAATTTCCCCATTGCGCACGCCGGAGGAAACACCGGCAATCAGCTCCTCGGAGGTGAACTCCTCGCCGCTGAAATACTTTTCCATCAATTCTTCGCTGGTCTGGGCCACGGCTTCCGCGATGGCGTCGCGCATTTCGCTCAACCGGTCGTCCACATCCGGCATGGGGACCTCGTGCCGTTTGCCGCCGCTGCAGGAATAGGCCTTGAGCTTCAAAAGGTCCACAAAGCAGTCGATCTTTCCGTTTTCTACATGGGGCATGATAATCGGGCAGACCGTCACGCCGAACGCGTCTTTGAGAGACTGGTAGCTTTTGAAGAAGTCGCTGTTCTCCTCGTCGAGACGGCTAATGAAGAAGTATTTCGGGATACCGCGCTTCTCTGCCGCTTTGTATCCTTTTTCCGCGCCAACCGACGCGCCGGTCTTGCCGGATACCACGATCACCGCCAGCTCCGCCGCCCGGATTCCTTCGCACAGGCCGCCCGCAAAGTCGAACAGGCCGGGCGTGTCGATCACATTGATCTTTTTATTCAACCATTCCAGCGGCGCGACTGCCGTGGAAACGGAAGTTTTGCGTTTGATTTCTTCCGGGTCAAAGTCGCACACGGTATTGCCGTCGGCTACCTTGCCCAGGCGGTCCGTCGCTCCTGCGAGAAATAACATGGCCTCTGCCAGAGAGGTCTTTCCCGAGTCGCCATGTCCCGTAAGAACAACATTACGAATGTCTTTGGCCGAATACTGTTTCAAGGTAAGATTCCCCTTCCGATGTACTTATTTGCACGAACTTGGCATCTTCGCCATTTCGGTATCGCCATGTTTCACAGTTCCATAATACCGACAGAGATAATTATAGCGTATTTGCCTACACAATTCAAGAAAAATTAGCGCATTTCATAAAAATTTTCACAGATCATGAATTTTTATCGTTTGAATTATGCAATTGTGCCCAGATTTCCTTGTTTGTACGGCTTGTACCCATAGATATGCGGCGCTTGTCCCAAGTATACCGGGCGGCAGGCAGCCAATCCGTAAAAAAGCCGGAATTCCTGCAGAAAAAACTTCCGGCCATTTCCATGGGCGATTTTGCAGGGTTTTGTTTTTTGCCCGCGTCTATTATACTGGTACCAGGGAAACGAAATTTAAAGGATGGGAGGAAAGCCGATGGCCCATGCAGAAGAACTGGTCGCAAGGATTTTATCCGGCGAAAAAGAACTGTTTGAAGAAATCGTCAAGCAGTACCAGGGCCTGCTCTACTCCATCGCTTATTCCATCCTACGAGATGAAATGGAAGCGGAAAACGTGGCACAGGAGGCGTTTATCCACGCGTATCTGTCGCTGGACCGGTATGAGGGGCGGGGCTTTAAAACCTGGATCTGTCGCATTGCGACCAACAAAGCGATCGACGTCAAACGAAAATGGACCCGGCACCTGCAGCATACTACGGAATTCCCCGAAAACGGGAGCGAGCCTTCGGGCGGGGAATTCGAGGAGGATGTGGAACTTCACGACGAGTATCAAAAGCTTCTCGCGGTGATCGACAGCCTCCCCGAACGGTACGCCCGGGTAGTTCGGCTGCGGCACATGGAAGGGCGCAGCGTCGCGCAGATCGCCGACATGACCGGCCAAGCGCAGAAGACCGTGGAATCTCAGCTTTACCGGGCCAAACAGATGATCAAACGAAAGTGGGGTGAGAATTGTGACGAAGCATTACGACAAGGCGCAATGGCAGCAATACATAGATAACACCTTGGACGAGGAACGCCGGGATGAAATGGAAGCGCATCTGTTCGGCTGTGACCATTGTCTTCAAACATTCACCGGCCTGCTGGCAGGGCAGGAGATTGGTGAGGTGGACTTCACCGATGAGGTGATGGACTCTTTGCCAGCGGTACGTCCTGTTCCCAAACCGGTGCTCAAAACGGTGACGCCACAATTTCGCCGCAAGCTAATTTGGTGCTATACGGCTGCGGCCGTGGCTACCATGATCATCACCTTCACCGGCACCTTCACAAACTTCGGAGAAGGGCTCGCACAGGCTCTTCCCGCCAGCGCCAACGCACTGACCCAGTTTACCGGGCAGATTACCACGGGGCTCAACTCCATGGCTGTACCCAACCCCACACAGAAGGAAGACGAAAATTTGAACCAGGACGTTAATGAAGACAAGGAGGAGGCTTCTCCTAAGCTTTACGACATATTGGCTGACTGGCTCAAAGGCGGCAACGCAAAACCCTCATCTCAACCCGAAAAGGAGACAGCGAAATGAAAACAAAAAGCACCTTTCTGACCATTCTATTTTCTTTTCTGCCCGGCGCGGGCCACATGTACCTAGGTCTGATTAAACAGGGCATTCAGCTGATGGTCCTCTTTTTCGGAACCATCTTTTTAAGCAGCCTCACCGTCAGCTTTTTCGGGAACATCTTTTCTCTGCTGCTGTTCTTTCTACCGATCTTCTTCTGCTACAGCATTTTTGACGCGGTTACCAAGAAGAACCTGATCAACCAGCAGTTGATGGACCCTCGGCAGATGGCTCAGGAAAATCTGGGCATCTTCGAATGGCTCCACCTGCCCGACAAGTTTACGCCCAAGGGCAAGAGCTGGGGCAAAATTCTGGCCTGGGTCTTGATTGTGCTGGGTGTGCTCTTCCTGCTTAACAACGGCTTTAACATCGTCCTGGATATCATTCTCTCCTCCAGCAACTATTCCAGCGAACAAATCAACCGCATTTTCAATCTCATCCACAACATCCGCAATCTTTTCTGGCAGGTTCTTGTGGCTGCGGCCTTGATTTTCGGCGGCATCTATCTGCTCAAAGCCACCAAACCCAAGGTGTCCAAGAAGGACGATACCCCCTATTACGAACAGGACCTGCATTTGGACACGAAGGAGGAAGACAAATGAGACGCTGGCGCGTAGGCAACATTTCCATGGCGGCGGTCCTGATTGTAGCGGGGATTCTGCTGCTGGTTTCCAACTTTACTGAATTAAACTTCGGCAAAGCCCTCACCATCGGCTGGCCCATTATCATGATTCTCTTGGGGCTTGAGATGCTTCTGTATCTTTACTTCTCCAAGGAAGACCAGCCCCGCATCCGGTTCGACGGCCTGAGTATCTTTTTCGTGTGCCTCATTCTGGTGGGCGGCTTGATCACCTACGGGGTCACCAGCGTCTTCCAAAGCGATGTGACCAAGGCCTGGATGGAGGAAAAGATGGACCGCTACCAGTATTCCATCGCGGTATCGGACAAAATCGACGCCTCCAATGTTGCAACCCTGACTTTGGACGACCAGAACGCCTATATCAAGGTGATCCCCTCCAGCCAGCTGCGGGTCACCCGCAACATCACCGTGCGCTACAACGATAAGGACGCCAGCGACCAGCTGCTTACCCTGTACCGGGACAATGTGAAAACCGTATCTGAGGACGGCACGATGACCATCACCAGCGGCCCCAACTCCATGAACTACCAGATGACCGGCGCACGGCTTTACGTGGAGTATATCGTCGAGAAGCCGGATACGGTGCGCTTGAACCTGATCAATTACAGAGGTCTTTCTACCCTTGGCGATCCGGT
The DNA here is from genome assembly GCA_951801675.1 of uncultured Eubacteriales bacterium. Lineage (GTDB taxonomy): Bacteria > Bacillota > Clostridia > Oscillospirales > Acutalibacteraceae > Solibaculum_A. The sequence continues at coordinate 151,166 of CATONX010000004.1, forward strand.
TTCCAATCTCTATACCGGACGGTATGAGGACGGACGCTTTATCCTATATGAGGAACTAAACAATCCCTCTTATGGTGACTCTTATGATCCGTATTCCAGCAGACCGGAAGACGGATACGATTCTTCTCAAGAAGACTCTTCCTACTCGGAATCTTCCCTGCCGGAATCGTCCGAGCCCCTGTATGACTCTTCCCTTCCGGCCGAGTCCTGATTCTCCTTACGCCTTTTGCGCAAACGGATACGATCTTCATTCTCCCTTCGGTTGAAACGCGGGGCGGAAAGACATCGTTGTTATGAGAACAAAAAAGCCTGGCATCCAGTTTGGATGCCAGGCTTTTTCCTGCATGAATCTCCACCTTTTCGCATAGGTTTCCTTAGCGCAAACGGCTTGCGGGAACTTTGCTCACTTCTTCCTGCGGCTCACATGGCGGTGTCTCGCCGGTGGCCAGCGCAAGACGCATGGTGGCAAAGTAATGAGCTTGCTTATAATCTCCCAGCTCAATGGCGCACTGCTCCATGTTCTGGTACAAAGAGGAACGCAGCGCGTGGCCGGGCAGGTCCGCCCAGCATTCGTCCGCCTCCCGGAAGAGACAAAGGGCATCGTCCCATTTCTTGCGTCCCATGGCCACACGGCCTCTTAGCAGCTTGATGCGCCCCATGTCTATACTCTCGCTGTACCCGCCCCCTTCCAGCGACCGAAGCACAATCTGGGCCTGGTCGAAATTGCCGTCATTTAAATACATTTCGGCGTTGATGAGGGAGGAATGGGCGCTGAGAAAGGAGGACTGCAGCGCGCTCTGGTACTGCATGAAGTAATCCCAGCCTTCGTTTGTCACCTCGTCCAGACACAACAGCGCTTCCGCTTTGATGGACTGGGAGCTGTAGATGGTATCGTCGTTGAACGCAATGGCGTTCCCGGCGTGCTGGCGCACTTGATCGAAATCTCCGGTCAAAAGCCCCTCCTGGGCCAGCTTCAGGCTGGCTTTCGCCTTGAGGGCGTTTGCTTCGTCCATAAACTCTTCTTCCACCTGGGAGAGCGCCTCCATGCACGGCTTCCATTTTCCTTGGCGGTAAAGCCGTTTTGCCTCTGCCAAACCAGCCGCCGCCCCTTGTGCTTCTTCGTTTTCCAGCAGGGTGGAGACAGGTACCTCCAACACCTTTGCCAAATACGCAAGCGTGCGCACCGATGGTGTGGCCGTGCCGCTTTCAATCTGACTGAGCATGTTACGGGTGATGAAATCTCCTACTACTTCCCGCTGCGTCATTTTCTTCGCGAGACGCAGCTCCTTGATTTTTTGACCAAGAGCCTGCTTTGACACTTCTCTCACCACCTTGCGTAAAGTAAATCTTGTTTACATAAGTATTTTATCAGATTTCAAAGAAAATTACAAGGGGCGTATGCGAAAATTTCCTCGAAAAATTTGCCCTTTT
>CATONX010000005.1 GCA_951801675.1 uncultured Eubacteriales bacterium
GGGAAAAGCCCGGCATTGCCGAGCATCGCTTCGGCGGTATGCAGCATGTCGGCCACCTGGTTGCCAGCGCTTCTGGCCGCCCCTTCCCCGCTTTGGTTCAAATCAGACGCCCGCTTGAGGGACAGGGTATGTACCGTCACGCTCTCCGGGTTTAACTCGATCACCTGGCGCAGGGTATCTGTAAAGCCCTCGGCCGTGTCCGCCGGCAGCCCGACAATCAGGTCCATATTGATATTCGAAAACCCGGCGGCGCGGGCCAGATGGAACGCTTCCACCGTCTGCGCGGCGGTATGCCGCCGGCCGATGGCCGCAAGCACCTGGTCATGCATGGTCTGGGGGTTGATGCTGATGCGGGTGACGCCGCCCGCTTTGAGCGCGTCGAGCTTCTCTTTCGTAATGGTGTCCGGCCGCCCGGCCTCCACCGTATATTCGCGCACCGTACTCAGGTCGAAATTCTCACGCACCGCCTTAAGAAGGGCGGTAAGCTGTTCGGCCGTCAGGGTGGTGGGGGTGCCGCCGCCAAAATAAACCGTTTCCAGACGCAGCCCCAGGTCCTTGGCGATTTTCCCCGTTTCCTCGATTTCCTTGCAAAGCAGCCGCACATAGTCCGGAATCAGCTTAAAGGTCTTTTCAATCCCCACCGATACAAAGGAGCAGTAAGCGCACCGAGTGGGGCAAAAGGGGATGGAAATGTAAAGAGAAAAGGAATCGGGACGGGATTTCGCCAGGTGCACGTTCTCCGCTTTGACCGTGTGGAGAGCAAGCTCTGTCTTTTCCTCTGACACCAAAAGCCGGTCCCGGAAATACCGGGCCGCCGCTTCCTCGCTTCCTTCCTCCGCGATAAGCCTTCGCATCAGCTTGACCGGGCGCACCCCCGTGAGAATTCCCCATTTCGGGGTAAAGCCTCTCACCTTTACAAGCACTTCAAACAAAGCCACAGCCATCTGCCGCTCGCATTCCTTCTCGTAATCCGGGCTGCTGTTCTCCACCTGTCTTGTCCTGCTTTCCTTTGTCACAAAAGCCTGATAAGAGGCGGTCAGAGCCGTGGTGGTTTCCCCTTTTCGCAGCGAGGTGACAATCACGACCTCATCCTCTGCCGGCTCGTACACCACCCGGATGCGCTCCTGGGGATAAAACACCCGGCAAAGGTTCTCCATCTCGTAATGAAAAGCATGTCCGTCAATGTATAGCGTCATGGTATTCTCTCAATCTCCGTAAAAATAGGGGTTGTGGTCCCTCTCGTACTGCAAAGTGGTTTCCTCGTCGTGACCGGGAAGCACCCGATAGTCCCCCGGGAGAGCGGCCAGCTTTTGCAGGGATTTGCACAAGGTCGGATAGCTGCCGTCGGCAAAATCGGTCCGCCCCACCTCCAGGCGAAACAGCGTGTCCCCGGTGAAGAGCACGTCTTTGCACAAATAGCAGCAGCCTCCCGCCGAATGGCCGGGAGTGGAAAGGACCCGGATGGTCAGATTCCCTACCGAAAGGGTATCCTCGTCTTTGAGGCGCACGTCGGTGTGAATAGGAGGCAGGTCCCGCCCGAACATTTTGGATACGTTGCGTTCGGGGTCGTTGACCGCGTCCGCCGCGTCCTCGTGCATGGCGACCAGGGCGCCGGTTTCCTTCTGCACATCCAGAAGGGCGGCAAAATGGTCAAAGTGTGCGTGGGTAAGCAGGATGTATTTGACGTGGTAGCCTTCCAAAGAGGACACGATCTTCCCCGGGCAGGACCCCGGATCGATCACCGTCGCCTCTTTGGTCTCCTCGTCCATCAGCAGATAGCAGTTGGCAGCAAAGCCGCCCACCTTCATACGTGTGATTTTCATCGTCTTTCCTCCAGAAAACAGCGATCAGATAGAAAAAAGCAGGTCGAAGTATTCTTTCCCATAGTTGTGAAACTCGCCCGACTGGACCATCCCGGTAATCTCCTCCCGGCTGGCCCACTTGACCGCTTCCACCTCTTCCTTTTGCAGCACCAAAGCGGACACGTCCACCGGCTGGGTAAGCAGATAGATATCGGCAAAGTCCTGCCTGCGCATTAAGCGGCGGATGAGCCGGAAGTTCTGAGGCGGCGCGTCGATGCCCAGCTCCTCCTTGGCTTCCCGCACGGCAGTCGTCAGGCTATCCTCCCCGGCGACCACCGAGCCGCTGGTGGACGACCATTTTCCCGGCATGGAAAACACCGTCTTCGCCCGTTTTTGGATGAGGTATTCCCCTTTTTCGTTTTTCGCCCAGATATGCACCACCAGGTGGTAATCCCCCCGTTTGATCCGGTTTCCCCGGACCATGGTGCGCCCGGTCTTGTTTCCTTTTTCATCAAGAATATCCCATAGCTCCATATCCACACCTACCCTTTTTATGATGTTGCCTGTTTGCTGTTTTTATAATTCCATTGTGTCGAGCAAAATTGTCACCGGCCCGTCGTTCAATAGAGACACCTTCATGTCCGCCCCGAACACACCGGTGGGTACCTGCTCGATCCCCTCCCCTTTCAGCGCCTCCACGTAAAAGCGGTAAAGCCGGTCCGCTTCTTTGGGCTCGGCGGCGTTTGTAAAGGAAGGACGGCGGCCGTGGCGGCAGTCGGCATACAAGGTAAACTGAGACACCACCAAAGCGCTTCCCCCTATGTCCAACACCGACCGGTTCATTTTGTCCTGTTCGTCGGTAAAAATGCGAAGACCCGCGGTTTTACGCGCCAGCAGGGAAGCCTCGGCCTCCCCGTCCCCATGGGTGACACCCAGCAAAATGAGAAGCCCCGGGCCGATCTCCCCCACTGTTTTTCCATCCACTTCCACCCGGGCGTTCGCCACCCGCTGAATGACTGCTCTCATCCGTCCGTCTCCTTCCTTTCCTATGCGCGTTTCGCGGAAAGGACGCCCGGAATCTTTGCAATACGGGAAATGATGCCGCTCAAATGCTCCTTGCCGTTGACGCCGATGGTCAGCTGAATACCCACGCTGCTGCCCTTGGCTTCCTGGGCGTTGAAGGCGTGGATCATCACGTGCATGGCGGCCAGCTGACCGGTTAAATCGGCCAGAATGCCGTGGCGGTTGGTGACCTCCACGTTCAAGCCGCACTTGTATTCGCCCTTATGCACCGTGTCCCAATAGGCGCTGACCCACCGCTCCGGCTCATCGGACATGGCGATCACCTTGGGGACATTGGGGCAGTCCCGCTTGTGGATGGAGACGCCGTAGCCCCGGGTGATGAACCCGATGATCTCGTCCCCGGGCAGGGGATTGCAGCAGCGGGAGAATTTCACCAGACAATTGTCCACCCCTTCGATGATGACGCCGGAGTTGTTGACCACCTTGCGTTTGGGCGCGGTGATGGCCGTTTCCGGGTTAAAGCGTTCCGCCTTTACAATTCTCTGATACTCGTCCCGGATGCGGGGCATGATTCTGGACAATACCACCCCGCCGTAGCCGATGGAGGCGTAGAGCTCCTCCACCGAATTGCAGTGCTGCTTTGCCGCTAAGTCCTGCAAAAACTCCTGCATTTTTTCTTCCGGCAGCCGGATGCTGTTGCGGGCAAATTCCCGCTCCAGCTCCGCCTTGCCTTCTATGATATTCTCTTCCTTGCACTCGTTTTTAAACCACTGGCGTATTTTGGTTCTGGCCTGGCCCGTCTGTACGATCTTCAGCCAGTCCCGGCTGGGTCCGTGTTTGGGATCGGAAGAGGTCATAACCTCGATGATTTCGCCGGTTTTCACCTTGTATTCCAGCGGCACGATCCGCCCGTCCACCTTCGCGCCGGTCATCCGGTTGCCCACGGCGGAATGGATGGCATAGGCAAAGTCGATGACGGTGGAGCCCACCGGCAGGCTGATCACGTCCCCCTTGGGGGTGAGCACAAACACCTCCTCCGGGGCCAAATCGGTTTTGATGGTGCGCACAATGTCTTCCACATCGTCCGCTTCCTTCTGGTTTTCGAGCATCTGGCGAATCCAGGCCAGGCGCTCCTCCAGCTTGTCCTTCCCCTGGATACCGGCCTTGTACTTCCAGTGGGCCGCGATGCCGTATTCCGCCGTGTGGTGCATGTCCCACGTGCGGATCTGCACCTCGAAGGGAACCCCTTCCTTGCCGATGACGGTGGTGTGCAGCGACTGGTACATGTTTGGCTTGGGAGTACAGATATAGTCCTTAAACCGGCTGGGAACCGGACGGAACATGTCGTGAATGATGCCTAAGACGTTATAGCAGTCGATGAGCGTGTCCACAATGATGCGTACGGCGTAAATGTCGTAAATCTCATCGAAGGACTTGCCCTGGATGATCATTTTGCGGTAGATGCCATTGACGCTTTTGACCCGGCCTTCGATGTAGACGTTTGGCATGATGCTGCTCAGACGTTCGCGGATCTGCTCCTGCAGGCTTTTTAACAGCCGTTCCCGGTCGTTTTTGCGCAGCTCCAGGTTTTCTTCGATCTCGTGCACCGCCACCGGGTCCAGATAATGGATGGACAGGTCCTCCAGTTCCTCCTTGACCGCGCGGATACCGAGACGGTGGGCGATGGGCGCGTAAATGTCCATGGTTTCCCGGGCCTTGTCCCGGCGCTTTTGCTCGGGCATATACTGGAGGGTGCGCATGTTGTGCAGCCGGTCGGCCAGTTTTATGATGATAACCCGGATGTCCTGAGACATGGCCAGCAGCATCTTGCGCACGTTTTCCGCCTGCTGCTCCTCCCGGGAGGAATAGGGGATCTTATCGAGCTTCGTCACCCCGTCCACCAGAGCCGCTATGTCCTCACCAAACAAATCGGTGATCTCCTTAATGGTGTGCCCGGTGTCCTCCACCACGTCGTGGAGCAGCGCCGCGATGATGCAGTCGGTGTCCATTCCTAAGTTTACAAGAATGGCCGCCACATTGAGCGGATGGAGAAAATACGGCTCGCCCGACTGGCGCTTCTGCCCTTTGTGGGCGTCGAACGCATAGTCGTACGCCTTGTGAACCTGCTCGTAATCATAAGGCCGGCCGGTTTCCTTCATAATCTGGTAAAGCCAGTCATAGGTCATTTCCATCGTCTCACCTCCCCGCCGCGTCTCTTTTACGCCGGATTTCGCACAAAACCGCGGAATCGTCCAAATTCACTTTTCCCTTGGTGGGCAGCAACCGAATGTCCAGCTGGCCCGCCCTATTTTCATAGGCGGCGATGCCCAGCTCCTGCAGCGCGTCCAGCGCCACCAGCAGCTTGCCGCTCCCTAGCCCCAGCCGATGAAAAAGCAGGTCGATGCTGCCCCGGTAGCCGCCCTGGGCGCGCACATAGCGAAAGAGAGCCGCCATTTCGTCCCGGTTTGGGCATAAGGCCGCCCATTCCTCTTCCTTACATGGTTCCCCTCTCTGCAGGCGTTCATACAACCGAAGGCCTTCGGTGCAGGCTTCCTCTTTGAGTCCCGACGGCCGCGCATCCTTGACGATCACCGAAAGGCTTTGTTCCCCGCGAAACTCCGAAATGGAGAGGGACACCGCCAAATCAAGCTTTTCCCCCTGGGAAAAGGCAAGCTCCGCCACCGGTGTCCCGAACCACACCGCCTGCACCTGGACGTTGTCCCGCCAAAGGTTTAAGCGCACATGCTTACCGCCCGCCAGCGGCGTGACGCTTTGCAGCGTCATACCAAACAGGCCGAACAAGGGCGCCGGGTTCTCACAGCCGAAGGGCTCGAGAAAATGCAGGTCCCGCACCGCTTCCAGAGAAAGGGAGGCCGGGCGCAGCTTGCAGTCGAGTGTAAGCTTGGGAAGGGGCATCGGTGTTGGGAGCCCCGCCGCATAGGCATTGATGGCCCGGCGGAATTCGTCCACCTTTCCGGCTTCCAGTTCCAGCCCGGCCGCCAGCTTATGCCCGCCGAACCGGGTCAGGTGAGTAGAACAGGCGGCGACGGCGTCGTACAGCGAAAAGCCGTCGATGCTCCGACCAGAGCCTTTTGCCTTCTCTCCTTCAATGGAAATCAAAATACAAGGTTTGGCGTATCGCTCCATCATCTTGGAGGCGACGATGCCGATGACCCCCTTGTGCCACCCCTCCCCGGCCAGCACCAGCACCCGGTCGTAAGCAAAGGCCGGGTTTTCGTCCAGAATCTGCTGGGCCTTTTGAAGGATGTCCGCTTCAATCTGCTGGCGAAGCCGGTTCTCTCCATCGATTTCCTGGGCCAGGTCCTGGGCCTCTTGGGGATCCTCCGACAAAAGCAGGCGAACCGCCCGGTCAGGAGAACCGATGCGCCCCGCGGCATTGATGCGCGGGGCCAGGGAAAAGGCCACGTTTGTGCCGGTGAGCCGGCGCCCGGTCATCCCCGCCGCGTCCAGCAGGGCGGCTACTCCCGCCCGGTCGGAGTTACTCAGGTGCAAAAGCCCCCGCTGGACCAGCGCCCGGTTTTCTCCTTTTAAAGGAACCACGTCCCCCATGGTACCGATGGCGACCAGGTCTGCATACTCGTCCAAGAGCCCCTCCGGCTCGCCGCCTTCCAGGGCTTGTACCAATTTAAAGGCCACGCCTACCCCCGCGTAGTCATGAAACCGGCTGGGGCAGTCGGCCCGGTGGGGGTTTACCACCGCGCAGGCATTGGGAAGGGTATCGCCGGGGGTATGGTGGTCGGTTACCACCACATCCATCCCAAGGGCACTGGCATAGTCGATTTCCTCGAGGGCGGATACGCCGTTGTCCACCGTAATCAAAAGCTTAACCCCGTCCTCATGAAGGGCGGCGACGGCTTCCTTGTTGAGCCCGTAACCCTCCCCTTCCCGCTTGGGGATATAGGTGCGTACGTCCGCGTCCCTGGCGCAAAGATAGGAATAGAGAACCGCCGTGGCCGTCACCCCGTCCGCGTCGTAGTCGCCATAGACCGCGATCCGCTCAAAGTTCTCAATGGCCGCTTCCACTCGCTCTACCGCCTTGTCCATATCCGCAAAAGAGAACGGGTCTTCAAAGGCGTCCGCTCCGTTTATGTATGCAATGGCAGCTTGTGGGTCATCAAAGCCGCGCCCGGCCAGCAGCACGCTGAGCAGGCCGGAAAACTGGCCCGATTCGCTCAGCGCGTTTGCCGCCGCCCGGTCAAAGGAATGAAGCACCCATCTTTTTCTTCCCATAGACTATCCTCACCGTCTGATTTTCCCCCGTTTGCCCAAGCCGTTAGGCAAACGCGGCGCATTCGTTGATATCGTTTTATTTTACCACTTTTGCCCGTTTGATTCAACCGCAATCTTTTCAGGTATTCCACAGGCTATCGTAAATGTCCATCCGCCTTTCCATCACCGCCGCGTACCCCGCCTTGGCCCATTCTCCCACGTTTTGCGCGTCTTTCGGCGCCGGCACCCGGATACATAGCACCCGTTTGAGCGCTCCCGTATCCAGAAGGTCCTGCAGCCGCCGGGCCGCTTTGTCCTCCCTTGCATTCGTTCCGTCCGGCCCGGTGTCGGCCTCCACCAGCAGCAGCCTCTGCGCGCCCAGCTCCCGCAAGGGCCAAAGCAGAGAGGTCTTAAGCAGGACGTTTCCATATAACAAATACCGCTCACCCCGGGCGGTCACCAGAGTCTTTTCCCCAAAGATGCAGGCGGCGGCCATAGGCAGCGCCTCCGCCCGGGCAATCACCGCCGAGTCTCCCGCCGTCCCGGGAGGAAGGGTAACTGCGGTTATATCCTTGGCCCGCTGCAGGTCGAAAGCCGACAGAGCGCAGGCAGGCGGCAACGGCCCCAGCGGCGCGATCCCGGCCCGTTCCAAAACTTTGGTCAGACGCCGTTTGCGCCGCCAGCGGGAAACCGGGCCACCCCGGTTTTCAAAGCGCAGCAGCTTCATCAGCGCCCCCAGCTGGGCAGAGGTATCCACCTCCTGACAAAAAAGCAGCGCCGGCAGCGCAGCCGTCCCGGTTGCAGACACCGCCGCCACTCGAATGTCCAGTCTGCGTATCGCCGCCAGTGCGCCGATGGCCGCCGCGGCGCTATATCCATCACCCATCAGGGCGACCCCTGTCTTCAAGCCGCTCTCCCCCTTTCTGACGATCTTCCTGTTGCATTCGAAATGGATATGGCTCGTTCGCATGCAACCCTTTCCTTCCAATGTACTCAAAAGGAGGCCTCCTGGTTCCTGTCCATTTTCTGCCGGCCGCTTTGTCTAGCTTGCGGGAAGGAACTCGCGGTCAAACGCATTGCAAAAAGGAGAAGATTCGCTCTTGTTACCGGATGAAAAAAGCCTCTTGCTTGGGCCTCAGAAAACCGGTGCCGGCCGGCTCACCGGCGTATGCGGCCGGAAGGAAGCGAAGGCGGGCATATTCCCCTGAAAGCGCATGTGATTTTCTGTAAAAAGGAAGAGGGCCGGATTCCCGGCCCTCTTCCTTTTTATTTCTGACTTTTGTGCTCGTCGGCCGCTCCCGCCCGGCGGACAGGGGAACCGATTGATCGCACTCACTCTTTTCTTCGTGTTGCAGCCGCCTGAATTTCCTGCACGGTGGATTCTTCGATGCCCTGGGGATGATAGCTGGGTTTTCCAAGATAATATCCCTGCATATAATCCGCACCAAGGGAAATGAGCGTCTCCATTTCGCTCCTGGTTTCCACCCCTTCCGCGATGACTTTAATGTGTCGTTCCTTGGAATAGGCGATTAGATTTTCGAAGAGCACCTGCCGGTTTGCATCCTCGTCGATTCCCCGGACGATGGACATGTCGATCTTCACAAAGTCCGGCGTAACCGACAGCAGAACCGCGTCCCCGTTATATCCGGAACCGAAATCGTCGAGCGCCAGACAGCAGTCCCAATACTGCACCAGACGCTGCTTGCGGCTGGTAGCCTGCTCGTCGATTTCGTCGTTCTCGGTCAGCTCGATCACCACGCGGTCCAAAAGCGGGTGGTAAAGCTTTTCAATGTCGTAAATGTCGCTCTCGGTGAGAAGCTGGTTGGGGATGGAGTTGATGAACACCTTGCACCCGGCGAGCGCCTCCTTGTTTCGGTCAAAAGCTTTGAGCGCCTTAAACCAAGTTAAATGTTCAATCTGGTAAAGCTTCGACTGGGACCGGGCCAGACGCAGGACGTCCACCGGCGAATTGAGGGTGCCCATCTGCGGGCGCATAAGCGCTTCATAGGCAAACACCTCGCCGCTCACCGCGTCCACAATGGGCTGGAAGGCGTATTCCACCAATTCCTCGTCGATGAGCTTGTTGAGATCTTCCCGGCTGCGCAGCAGGAAGGAATCCCGGTTGTAGCTTTCCCGATCGAACTCATAAAGCTCGCCTTTGATGGTGTTCTTTACTTTATACATGGCAAAATCCGCGTATTTGATGAGCTCTTCATAGGAAGCGGAATCCTCCGGGTACCAGGAGACACCGGCGGAAGCCCGGATTTTAATGGTGCGGGAATCAGGCAGGGTCAGCGTGGCCTTGCGCAGTTCCTCGCGCACGTCCCCGATCACCCGGCGGATGTGCTGTTTGCTTTCGTAGCCGGAAAGGAACACATAAAACTCATCGCCGGACATGCGTGCAACGATACCGTTATACGCGATGAACTCCTTGAAGATGGAAGCGGCGCAGCGGATGTACTCGTCACCGAAATCATGGCCATAGGTATCGTTTATGTATTTGAGGTTATCCAGGTCAAACATGATAAACGCCGCCGTACGCAGTTTTTGCGGAGCTTGAAAACATTTGGCGACCCTGGCATGAAAGGCACGGCGGTTTAAAAGGTTGGTCAGCAGGTCGTAGTCCCGTTCGTACTCGATCTTCTTCTTTTCGAGCATTTCCTGGGTTACGTCCACCGCCACTCCCAGCATATGCTCCCCGTCCTGCACCAGCTTGACACGCACCCATTTAGGCGCACCTTCTTTGGTAAGCAGGCGGTAGACCTTCACCTGCCCGCCGTCCTCCGTGGTGTCCACATACCGCTCCTTTTCCCTTAGCATCCTGGCAAACTGCTGGGCCGGAAGATAGGACGCTTTGTCGGGGCCGTCAATGTCCATAATGGCAAAAAAGTCGTCGGTACAGAATACGCGGTCCAGGCCCTTTTGCTGCTCGAACGCGCCGATGGAAATGTTGGCCATATGGATGATTTGGGAAAGCTTGGACGCCGAATCAAAGACGCTGCTGCTCAAGGTTTCCACCGCCGACGCCAGCTCGTCGATCTCCGCGATGCGGGTTTTCTCCAGCCGCACCGGCTGGGTCGGGTCGCTGTCACGCACCTTGCGCACCAACGCGGTAATGGGCTTTGTGAAGAAGGAACCTACCATCAGGACGCTGACAATGCTGATAAACAAAGAAAGAATCAGCGCGATGAACACCGCGGTTTGAACGCTTCTTGAGAAGCTCAAAAGGGTCTTGCTTTCCACAATTCCGGCCAGCGCCCACTTTTCATTCTCAAAGGGCGTGTTGGAATTATAGAGCTTGAGGTACTGGAGGCTCGCGAAGGTGGTGTCGGTAATCCGTTCATTTTTCTCGAGCCGGTAAACATTGGTATAGTCCGGCTGCTCCGCGAGGACCACTCGGTCTTCTTCTCCGAACAGCACCTTGGAAATCGGTCCGCTCGCCAGCACCAGTTCCACCCGCATATCCTCGTTTTCGTCCACACACAACAGATACGCACCCTTGTCGCTGGCGACCACCTCCGCATAAGGAAGCATGGTGCGCAGGTAATCGAGCTTGAGCTCCACTCCCAGCACGCCGTACGCTGTTCCATCTGCCTGCCGAAGAGGGATGGAATAGGTGATGATTTCCTCCTCATCGTCGTATAAGCAAAAAGGGCGGCACCAATAGCCAAGATCAGCGGTGGATATCTGTGGATACTCCACCGCCGCCTGGAAGGGCTTTTGATAGAATCGGCTGTTTTGAGGGTCGTCGGAGCGAAACTGAAAGGTGGGATACCAGCCGGTATCCATGGGGATGCCCAACGTCTTGGTAATGGCGGAGGGCGCCCGCTCGATGAGCAGGTCGGAGGTGTCGTTGGGATTGGTCACCGGATCGTCATCTCGGATGTAAAGGCCGGACTTCACCATATCTCCCGATGCCACAGCCGGGTCCTGCCCGTTTAAGATCACAAACGCGCCGGTCACCGAATTTTTGCGGATGAGATAGATGATATCCGAACTGATTCCCTCCAAAATCTCGATGGCGAGAGGCGAATTGGCCGTAAGATCGGCAAGGGTGGCGTTTTCCTGAGCCAGTACCTGGGCGACCTTGTTGTTGACCGATTCCTCCGTTTCCGTCAAGTTGGACCAGCGCTGGACCATTTCGTTTTCCAAATAGTTTTTGCGGTTGATAACCCGTTCGTTGAGAATATCAAAGGAATTGTTGTTGAGCTGCTCAATGGTGCCGCCCCAAAGGATGGTGCCGGCAAACAGGCCCGCCTGTACCAGCATGACCACAATCATGGGGAAAAGCATCTTTTTCATGATGGAGCTGCCTTTGCGTTTTTTCATTCGCATCATTCTGCTTTCGCACCTTCAGCTTGGATTTTGAATCATTGGACGGCTGCGGCCAATTCCTTTTTAAAGCGATCGAGCCACGCAGAAAAGTTCTCATCCGTGTTATACTGCGCCACCGCGTCCTTATGGGACACCGACTGATTCATTAACTCCACCACCGCAGCACGGTCTTCCTTCGCCTTGTTCTGCATCGATGTTTCCAGCACGTTGCGCGCCTTGGTTCCGCCTTCGAATGCCTTGTTGGTGTAAAGCTCGTACGTGTTTGCCTGCTCGATGGCCACCGGGAGGGATTTCTTCAGGTTTGTGGTGACGGTGGAATTCTCCTGCATTTCGAGAGCCTCGCTTACCATCTGCACGTCGTTTGCCTGCTTTTTCACCGGCATATAGCCCGATCCCACGGAAAACGCAATGTTGCGCTTTGCGTCAGTAAACCATTTCAAAAATACGGTGGCTGCATATTCCTTGGTTTCGTTGGACTTCGTGACCACCATGCCCGCGCCCTGCTGCACCGCGCATTTCTGCGCGCCCTCAAAGCAGGGAGCCTGGAACACCTCCACCTCAATGGGGTAGCTTTCCGTGTCGTTGACGGTAACCTTGTCGGGGAAATAGGCGGCACCGGAGGTTGAGCCTACCAAAGCGATAATATCCCCGGTTTTCGCGTCGTCTGACCGGAATTTCCCGTAGGATGCGAAATACCCGCTGATGTAAGGCACATAGTAATTGTCCCACAGCTTTCGCATGATTGTCTCATCCACCTGGAAGGTAACCTGACCATTCTTTACCGAGAAGATTTCAGTACCCAGCTGCTTGCTGCCGATGATAATGTAATTGGCCATAGCGTCCCGCCCGAAGAAGGCCTTGCCGTCGTTTTCTTCCGGCGTCAGGCTGTCGGTCCATTGATAGTAGCTTTGCGCCACCCGGCACAAGTCTTCCATGGTCTGCAGGTCCTCTTCCTTTGCGCCGGTTGCGGCGGCAAAGCGGTCCCAATCGGTCTTGTTGAGCATGAAAAGCTCGGTGGATTTCGCAATGGGAAAGATTTTCAGGGATCCTTCCTGGTCGAACCGGCCTTCTTCTATATAGGGGGTGATGTACTCGTCCAGTTCTTCTTTGGTAAGGTATGCGTCCAGGGAAGCAACCAGCCCCAGCTGGTCTACTTGGTAGGCCGTGTCCGCATAAGCGGCAAACACGTCTGGGATCTCACCCGCGCCCACTTTTTTGTTGGCCGCGTCCATTACCTTTTCCACCAGGGCGGAAATGCTGTTGCCCTGACTGAAGGCCTCTACGATGATTCCCTTTTCCTTGCCCACGGTTTCGTTGAACTCGGTAACCATCCGGTCGAATTCTGTTTTCTGCGGGCCGTTGTAATAATGCCAGATTTCGATGGAAACCGGATTTTTGGGATCCAGCTTTCCATCAAAGCCGCTGTTCTGGCAGCCTCCCAGCACTGTAATCGCAAGCATCAGCAGCGCCAGCAGCAAACATACCTTTTTTCTCCCTGCCATTTTCATACCCCCCATTTCTTAAATTTTCTCTATTATACTGGAATCCGCCCGAATGTTCCACTGTTTTTCCACTTTTTCTCGATATCGTTCCTTTTTTCAGGCACAAATCGCTGTTTCTTTTCTTTTTTCCCCATACAAGCCTTTTTCTTCAATGAGCCTGTCGCTAGACCTCCTCCTTTTTGCAGTCCTTTTCATGAAAAGGAACGGATTTTCCATTTCACAATCGGGCCGTACCATACCGTTTGCATGGCGCAGTTTTACCTGGGCTGCTCTAAGTCCGGCGGAAACTGGCTGTCGAGAAACCGCCGGCCCGACCTCGTACAAAAAATCCGCTCCCTCGCCGCAGCAACTGCTTCTTTGCCCGCATTTTCTTCATAAAGGTTCACCAGGAAATCCGCTTCCACGAGGATTTGATAATCGAGCCCGTCGATTTCCGTATAGGTGTGATGGCGGGAAACCAGATAGCATACCCGCTCTACCGTCTCCGGGGAGATCTCAAGCCGGGTGAGCATCTCCCTTGCCACCGGCGGACCTTCTATTTCCTGATAGCTTCCGGCGCTGGATTGGTATTTCATAAGGCTGTTGCGAATCCCCACGTCGTGGACAACAGCCGCCAGCCCTAAAATCTCCTGTACCTCTTCCGGCAGTCCCTCCAGCCTTCCGATTGCCTGCGCAAGTGCATACACTTTCAGAAAATGCTGAATGCGTTTGGGGTCTCCCCGGTCGTACACGATCATGGCATCGATTAACTGCGCTGTCTTTTGTGTCATGTTTCATTCCTCCAGATTCGCGTTTTTCATTTTCAGGGCCTCAATGAAACCTTTCCTTCCCGTCAACCCTGCCAAGCCTTGTTTCTTCTGTACATCTCAAACCATCACTCTGCTGTGCGGCTTCGATCGCGTATTTCATAGAGTTTCGCGTGTCTTGGATATTTTATCTTTCCAGTGCCGCATAACGCCAACACCGAACGGCAAAAATGAAGCAAACACTGTTGATTGCCCCCTCTTTTTCCTCGGAACTGCTTGTGTGGCTACTCCCGTCGTCTTTGCAGGAAAGAACCAAATATCTCCCTTTATCCGTTCTTCTTTCCGTCAATCAGTCAATTTACATGTTCATGGAAATATGCTATAGTTTTTGAATCAGTAATTTTTCCTATGGATTCAGCTGTTTTTTACCGTCTGGAAATCCAGTGTGTCTTTCGTATTTGTTAAATGGTTCGAGAAATGGTGCTTTCCATTAGAAATGGAGAAAAGATCAAACCATCATTGGAGGATAACGAATGGATTATCGTCAATTCTACGGAAAAGACTATTATGATGCCTACGGTACGGCTGCCGGGGCGGTTTCTTACAAAGATAATCTCAGCCTCAAGGAGTTTTATCAGCAATTCGCTGATAAAATCGTAAAGGATTTTCATCCCAAAACCTTTTTGGATATCGGCTGTGCGATGGGCACTCTGGTTGCCGCGCTGCGGGACCGAGGGGTACAAGCATATGGAATCGACGTCTCTGAATACGCCATAGGCCAGGTGCCGGAGGACATCCGGCCCTATTGCAGAGCGCAGTCGGCCTTGGAAAACCTGCCCGCGGATTTCCCAACACATTACGATATGGTTTCCTGTATAGAAATGATCGAGCATCTTGAGGAACCGGATGGATTGGCCCTCATTAAGAAGATGTGTACCTATGCCGATACGCTGCTGCTTTCCTCCACCCCGCAAGCCGGGGATGAGCCCACCCATCTCAATGTACAGCAACCGGAATACTGGGTCAAGCATTTTGCTCCCTATCAGTTTCTGCACAAGCTGGATTACGACCCGTCCTACATTTCTCCCCAGGCTCTGTGCTTCTACCACGCCGACCATAAGGAATGGTCGGATTTGATTGAAGACTATGAAAGATACTGCCGGCTGACCCGTGAGCGAATCGCTGCCCAGTTTGATTCCCTTCTCCGGGAGAAGGATCTCCTCATTTCCAATCTGGAGAATTCCGTTTCTTCCTTAACCGATGCAAAAAGTCAAACTGAAACCGCTTTGGAACGGCTCAACGACACCCTGGACGATATGCAAAATCAGCTCAGAGTCCTCATTGCCGATCGGGATTATAAGCAATCCCTCTATCAGGAGCTTTTAAACTCCACGTGGTGGAAACTCACCAAACCCGGGCGATGGACGGTCACCAAATGCAAAAACGTTTTGCGCAGAATCCCCCTTGTACCGAAGATGGTAAACAGCTTTCGCTTGTTTCGGCAGATCGGGTTTTCCGGGATTGCAGAAAAAAGGAAAGCAAAACGGATTTTGCGGCGGTATATTCCGAAAAACAGTCTGAGTATTGGAAAATTTATGTCTGCGGAAACCGCGGTCAAGCAGCTCGAAACGCCATTTGACAAAGAGGTAAAAATCAGCATACTCGTACCTCTTTATAACACACCTCCGGTCTTTCTCAAGGAAATGATCGACTCCTGCATCAATCAGACCTATCGCAACTGGGAACTTTGCCTGGCGGACGCCAGCGACAGCGACGACGGCAGAACCGGCGCCATCTGCGCCCAGTACACCGCCAGTGATTCCCGCATCCGGTACAAAAAGCTCTCTGAAAATAAGGGAATTTCCCACAACACCAACGCTGCCATTGAGATGTCAAGCGGAGACTATATTTCCTTGCTTGATCATGACGATCTGCTCCATCCGGCCGCCCTTTTTGAAGTGCGCAAGGCAATCGACCAAGGTGCGGACTTTATCTATACCGACGAATTGACCTTTGCCTCCAACATTGACGATGTTACCGTGGTTCATCTGAAACCGGACTTTGCCATTGATAACCTGCGCAGCAACAACTACATCTGTCATATGTCCACCTTCAGCAGAACGCTGCTCGACCAGGCCGGCTGGTTCAATCCTGAATGTGACGGCAGCCAGGATTATGACATTATTTTACGGCTGACGGAAAAAGCAGAGAAAATCGTCCATATTCCGAAAATTCTTTATTATTGGCGCAACCATGCGAAATCAGTGGCAAGCGACATCAGTGCAAAGCCCTATTGCATCACCGCAGCCGTTAAAGCTATTTCACAGCATCTTCAGCGGGTGGGCTTAAAAGGGGAAGTTTCCCCGATTGGTAATATGCCTGGGTTCTATCGAACCAACTATAAGCTTACGTCGAAACCTCTGGTCTCCATTATCATTCCCACCAAGGACCACATTGAAGATTTGGACAAGTGTCTGAACTCTATCCTTCGCAAAACCACGTATTCAAACTACGAAATCATTGTCGTGGAAAACAACTCCACCAGTCCCGCCACGTTTGATTATTACAAAACCCTGGAAAAATACGACCATGTTCAGGTAGTCACCTGGGAAGGCAAGTTTAACTATTCCGCTATCAATAATTTTGGCGTGACCTTTGCAAAGGGCGACTATTATCTGCTGCTCAACAACGATGTGGAGATTATCACTCCCAAATGGATCGAAGAAATGCTCATGTACGCCCAGCGGAACGAGGTGGGCGCAGTCGGTGCAAAGCTTTACTATCCGGATAATACCATCCAGCACGCGGGCTTGGGCATTGGGCTATTGAGTTTGGCCGGCCATCTGTTCCGGGGGGTTCCACGCAACAATTACGGATACATGGGACGCCTTTCTTATGCGCAGGATCTCTCCGGTGTCACCGCTGCCTGTATGATGGTGAAAAAGTCGGTGTTCGAAGAGGTCGGAGGCTTTGACAAAAAGCTGGCGGTGGCGTTCAACGACGTAGATCTCTGCCTGAAAATCCGGCAAGCCGGTTATCTCATCTGCTTTACTCCTTTTGCGGAGCTTTACCACTACGAATCCAAAAGCCGCGGCAACGACCTGAGTCCCGAGCACTACGCTCGTTTCCGCTCGGAAGTGAACTACTTCCAGAAAAGATGGAAGTCCGTCTTGCAGCACAACGATCCTTATCTCAATCCGAATTTTGATTATGACAGAGAGGATTTTTCCATCAAGTCCATCGCTTATCATGAATAATTCTATTCTTTCGAAAAAGCACCGGGTGAATACCCGGTGCTTTTTACATTTCGTAGGTTTTTAAAATATTCTCCGCCACTTCCCTGCGGGTCACCCGCAGATCCATCGCCTGCTTCTCGATATACCGGTGAGCTTGCGCCTCGGTAAAGTGCAGGTGCTGGATGAGCACGCATTTGGCCCGGTCCACCAGGCGGATTTCTTCGATCTTCTTCTGCAGCTTGACGTTTTCCTGCTTGAGATTCAAGATTCTCCGTCTGGTGGCGGAAATCAGCTTCAAGGACTGGTAAAAAAGCGCCCGTCCCACCGGCTTTGGCACCACCAGAATGCCGAATTCCTCCACTTTGGCGGATATGTCGTCCGCCAGCTCGCTTTTGACGATCAAAATGACCCCCGCCGATCCCGACTGGGCCGCCGTGATGGAAAGCTCATGCCCGAACTCATCGGAAAGCGGCGTGTTGATAAGAATCAGATCAAAGCTTGCGTCCAAAAGGGCGCGCCGGGCGGCGGTACCGCTTCGAAGCTCGGTAATATCCCCGTAAGACGCGGTGCGCAGCAGCTGCGTGAGCGATTCTCCCGCCTTCTCGGAGCTGGACACCAATAGAACACTTTCCAATCGTCTTCACCACCGTTTTCAAACCTGAGCTAACACTTGGAGCATCGGATGTTCTGCGTCAAACCTGGGAGAAATAACATTCGTGCTCAAACGCCGCCTTGTCGGGCGCCTGCTCATAAAGCCGCCATTCCCGTTCTTTAGCCGCGATGTACTTTTCCACCGTCTTTTTTGGGAAACACGCACGCACGAATTCGCTTTCCTTTGCAATCTGAAGCGCTTCGCCCAACGTTTGCGGAAGAACGGCGAAGGATTTGAGCGTCGTTTCGTCCGCCCGGTACAAATTGAGGTTGGTGGGCTCGCCCAGATCGATATGCTGCTCGATGCCTTCCAAACCCGCGTAAATGAGCAGCGCAAAGGCCAGATAAGGGTTACAGGAAGGGTCGGGCGAACGCAGCTCCATGCGGGAATACTCCCCCTTGGCGGCGGGAATGCGCACCAGCTGGGAGCGGTTCTGATGGGACCAGGAAATGTACTTAGGCGCTTCGCAGCAGCCGAACCGGGCGTACGAGTTGGTCAGGGGATTTAGGAAAGCGGTAATCTCCCGTACCCGGTTTAAAATTCCGGCAATAAACCGTTCCGACTCCAGGGAATGGCCGTCGTTGCGGTTTTTAAAGAGGTTCATCCCGTTCTTGGACAGGGAAAGATTGATGTGCAATCCACTGCCCGCCTGATCCGAAAAGGGCTTGGGCAGAAAAGAAGCATACAGCCCGTTGCGGGCAGCCACCATCTTTACCACCGACTGAAAGGTAATCAGGTTATCGGCAGCAGACAGGGCGTCGGAATACTTAAAGTCGATCTCGTTTTGCCCCGGGCCCTGCTCGTGATGGGAGCTTTCCGGCTGAATATCCATCTCCTCCAAGGTCAGGCAAATTTCCCGGCGCACGTTTTCCCCTTTGTCGCGGGGCGCAAAGTCCAGATATCCGCCCTCGTCGTGAGGGATCTTAGTGGGCTTTCCCCGGTCATCCGCCTCAAACAGGTAAAATTCGCATTCCGGCCCGATTTTGCAGACGTATCCCATCCTGGCGGCCTTCTCCACCGCCTGGCGGAGAATGTGCCGCCCGTCCCCCTCGAAAGGCGTCCCGTCGGGATGGCGGATTTCACAGAAAAACCGCACCACCCTTCCCTGCTGGGGCCGCCAGGGAAGCACCGACAGCGTCCCCGGGTCAGGGAACAAGAACAGGTCGGATTCCTCCACGTTCAAAAACCCGCGCACCGCCGACGCGTCGAAGGATATGCCGTTTTCGAACGCGCGTGGCAACTCGTCGGCAAGGATGGAAATGTTCTTGAGCGTGCCGAACATATCGCAAAACGCCAGGCGGACGAATTTCACGTCGTTCTCCTGCACGAACTGCAGCACCTCGCTCATGGTATAATTCAAGGACCGCACCTCCCAGTCGGGTTCGATTCTCTCAGACGAATCGGATTAGCATCATTATACACGATTTAATTGTAAGTATAAAGCTGTTTATAGGGGTTTTTTGTATCAGGGGTCAAAAGATAAAACCGGTCGGAGAGGATTTCCTTAGCGTCGTAGCCGAACGCCTCGCAGAAGGCACGCACGTCCGGTTCAATGAAGGAAAGCTCGTCCTTGGAGGCCACCTTCGCGTCCACCTGAGGCGGAAGGTCCCCCGGCAGGGTCTTGCAACGCAGATAGATTTTCCCGCCGTGCATCCCCGTGCCGCAGAAATTGCCTACCGGCGGCTTGCCGCCGCTGCCGATGCCCAGCACCACAATGACGCCGCCCGCCTGGTACTCGCCCAGAAAGCTGCCCGCCTGCCCGCCGATGACCAGCACCGGCACCTTCTCCTGATAGGCCTTCATGTGGATGCCCGCCCGGTACCCGGCGTTTCCCTTGACGAAAATCTTGCCGCCGCGCATGGCGTAGCCCGCCGCGTCACCGCAGGAGCCGTTGATGAAAATAGCGCCGTCGTTCATGGTATCCCCCGCCGCGTCCTGGGCGTTGCCGTTGACCAGGATGGAGGCGCCGTTTAAGTAAGCGCCCAGGGCGTTGCCGGGCGTGCCGTTGATGACGATTTCCTTTTGGGAGAGGCCGCTTGCGATGTATCTCTGGCCGATGCAGTTGTCAATGACCACCTTCGGGTCGCTGGACGTGCGCACCAGTTCGTTTAAATCCTGAAAATGCATTTGGGAGGCGATAATTTTCATGTTGATTCCCACCTTTGTTCGTTGCGTTCAAAAGTCTGTTTTGGTCAGCCTGCCGCGCCGCTCAAAGCTTTCGCCCTGGCCCGCTTGGAAAAGGCCATCAGCTGCGGCTTTTCGCAGATTAAGTCAAAATCAATCGAGGACAGGGGCGTTTGCTCCCGGATGAGGGAGGTGTAAATGCCCGCCCGCTCCACATTGCCGATAAGGATATAGCCTTTGAGCCGGTCGTCCTGGTAAAACAGGCGCTTATACGTGTTTCCCTTTTGCATGAGCACCTCTTCTCCCTGATAGCTGCCGGCGGTGATGATGTGCAGCCCGAAGAAGCCGATGGCGTTCATGGGGATGGCCCGGTCGTAGGGCTTTCCTTCCCCGCCGGCCATATGAATCCCGGCGGTCTCCCCCTGCATGTAGGCGTTGGGAAGGAGAGCAAGTACCCGCTCCTGGCCGGTGGTGATGTCGAAGCTTTGGGCGCAGTCCCCCGCCGCGTAGACATCCGGAAGACTCGTGCGGCAGAATTCGTCGGTGACCACGCCCCGGCGGACCTGTCCGCCCGCGTCGGCAATCAAAGACGTGTTGGGCCGGACTCCCACCGCCATCACCAAGATGTCGAAGGGGACGCGCTGCCCGCTTTTGAGCGTGGCTGCATCCGGCTCGAACTTCGCCACGCAGTCGGATAAATGAAAGGTAAGCCCCTTTTCCTCCAAATGCGTCTGTACCAGCTTGGAACCCGCCTCGTCGAGAATGCTGGGCAGAATCCGATCGGCCATGTCCACCACCGTGATGGTGTTCACCCGGTGGGCGATGCCCTCGGCGCATTTTAACCCGATGAGCCCCGCGCCCACAATGAGAACCCGGCTTTCTGGGGTAAGAGCCTGCTCCAAAGCGAGGGCGCTGTCCAGGTTCATGAAGGTAAAGACCTTGGTTACCGTTTCCTGGCCTTCGGTCGGCGGCAGGAAGGGGCGCGACCCGGCTGCCACCAGCAGCTTATCGTAGGGGATTTTTTCGCCGCTTGTCAGAATTATTGTCTTTTTCTCCGGGTCAATGGAAGCGGCCCGTTTCCCGAGCAAGGGGGTTACCCCGTTCTTTTCATAAAAGTCCGCCCCCCGGTACTGCATGCGTACCCGGTCGGTTTTTCCCTCCAGGAGATAGGAAATCAGCGGGCGGGAATAGGTGTGGTGAGGCTCGTCGGAAATGACCGTGATGGGACCCTGCCGGTCCACCTGCCGGATCCCTTCCACGCAGCCCACCGCCGCCGCGGAATTGCCGATGATTGCATACCGGGTCATTGTACCTCGCCCCTTTCCTCAAAAACGATGGCTTTGTTGGGGCAGCCCTTGACGCAGGCGGGCTGCCCTTCCTTGTTCTTGGTACACAGCTCGCATTTCTGCACCGCCCCCGTATCCGACGGCATAATCGCCCCGTAAGGGCAGGACAGGATGCAGGTATAGCAGCCCACGCATTTCTCCGAGTCGATGGAAATGACGCCGTTTTGCACCGTCAGCGCCCCGGAAATGCAGCCCTTGACGCACAACGGCTCCTGACAGTGGCGGCAGGAAACCGCGAAGCTGACGTTTCCCTGCTGCTCGATGCGGATGCGCGGATGGATGACCACATCCTTGAGGGCTTTTGCCATATTGTCCTCACCCGAATTGGCGAAGGCGCAATAATATTCGCACAAATGGCATCCCAAGCACCATTTTTCATTGACGTAAATTCGTTTCATTGCCGCTTCCTCCCGATGGCTTGACGCCGCTTATTCGCCTGCGTGCTGGATGCCCAGAATGGAAAGCTCCCGGTCGGTGAGCCCCACGCCCCGAAGCATCAGGCGGTTGCCCTTGAGCGCCTCGATGGAGTTGATGCCCATGCCGCCCATCATTTCCTTGATTTCATGGTTCCAGGCGGTGACGAGATTGACAAGCCGCTGGTAGCCAACGTCGGGGTTTAACCGGCGCACCAGCTCCGGGCGCTGGGTGGCGATGCCCCAGTTACACTTGCCCTGGTGGCAGCTGCGGCAGAGGTGGCACCCGAGAGCCAGCAGAGCGCTGGTGGCGATATACACCGCGTCCGCCCCCAAAGCCACCGCCTTGATGATGTCCGCGCTGGAGCGGATGCTGCCGCCCACCACCAAGGACACGTTTCCACGGATGCCTTCCTCTCTTAAGCGGGCATCCACGCTTGCCAGAGCAAGCTCGATGGGAATGCCCACGTTATCCCGGATGCGGGTGGGCGCCGCGCCCGTGCCGCCCCGGAACCCGTCAATGGCGATGATGTCCGCCCCAGACCGGGCGATACCGCTCGCGATGGCCGCTACGTTGTGCACCGCGGCGATTTTCACGATCACCGGCTTTTTGTACTCGGTGGCTTCCTTTAAGGAATAGACCAGCTGGCGCAGGTCCTCAATGGAATATATGTCGTGATGGGGTGCTGGGGAAATGGCGTCGGAGCCCTCGGGAATCATGCGGGTTTTCGACACGTCTCCGACGATCTTCGCCCCGGGCAGATGCCCGCCGATGCCGGGCTTTGCGCCCTGGCCCATCTTGATTTCGATGGCGGCGCCTGCCTCCAGGTAGTCCTTATGTACGCCGAAGCGCCCCGACGCCACCTGGACGATGGTGTTTTTCCCGTACTGGTAAAAGTCCTCATGAAGGCCGCCTTCGCCGGTATTATAATAGGTGCCAAGAGCCTGGGCGGCCCGGGCCAGGCTTTCGTGGGCGTTATAGCTGATGGAACCGTAGGACATGGCGGAAAACATCACCGGCACCGCCAGCTCCAGCTGAGGCGTCAGGTTATTTCGAAGCTTTCCGTTCTCGTCGCGCTCCACGTGACCGGGCTTTTTGCCCAAGAACACTTTGGTTTCCATGGGTTCGCGCAAGGGATCAATGGAGGGGTTCGTCACCTGGGAGGCGTTGATGAGCATCTTATCCCAGTAGATGGGCAGGGGCTTGGGGTTTCCCATGGAGGAAAGGAGCACCCCTCCGCTCCCCGCCTGGCGGTAAACCTCGGAAATGGTCTCCCCCGTCCAGTTGGCGTTTTCCTTGAAGGTATGGTCGGTTTTGACGATTTTGAGCGCCCGGGTGGGGCACAGAGACACGCACCGGTGGCAATTGACGCATTTGCTCTCGTCGCTGACCATGCAGTTGAGCTCGGCGTCGTAGGAATGCACCTCATTGGCGCACTGTCGTTCACACACGCGGCAGGCGATGCAGCGGCTGGGGTTGCGCACCACCTCATAGTCCGGATATAAAAAATCAATTGCCATGATTCAATTCCTCCCGTTCAAGGTCACGATGACCGGTTCGCCGCCCTTGGGCGACCACAGCCGGTCGAGCTCGGGTTCAATCACGCGGATGGCGCATTCCTCGCTGGCCACGTACACCCGCTCGCCCTTTTCCCCCACCACCATGGAGCGGAGCTTCAGGCGGTCGTTTAGCGCCATCATGCCGCCGTCAAAGCCCAGCAGGATGGAGAAGGGGCCGGTGACCAAAAGGCTGGAAAACGCGTTTCTCAGATAGGTAAGCCTTTCCCGTTCTTCGGGCGGCTTTCGTTCGATGGTGCTCCAGAAGGGAGCCGCGATGACACTGGCCATTTCTTCTAGGCTCAGCCCCTGCTTTCGAAGCAGATAGTCCACCATATAAGTAATGACCTCCGTATCGGTCATGAGGGTACATTGATAGCCGAACATTTCAATAAAGCGGCGGTTGGCGTCGTAGGAGGAAATCTCCCCGTTGTGAACGATGGAATAGTCCAGCATGGCGAAGGGATGCGCTCCGCCCCACCAGCCGGGGGTGTTGGTGGGATAACGGCCGTGAGCGGTCCAGCAATAGCCTTCGTACTCATCCAGGCGGTAAAACTCGCCCACGTCCTCCGGGAAGCCCACCGCTTTGAAGACGCCCATGTTCTTGCCGCTGGAGAAGACATATGCCCCGTCGATTTTCGAGTTGATACGAATGACGCAGCGGACCACAAATTCCTTTTCATCGAGCTGGCTTTGCGCCAGCCGGGTGGGAAGGGGGGTGACGAAATAGCGCCAAATCAGAGGTTCGTCGGTAATCTGAGGGGTTTTTCGTACCGGGATCTTCGAAAGATTGATGACGTCAAAGTGTTCGTTTAAGAACGCCTCGCAGGTTTCCTTGGCATTCTCACTGTCATAAAACAGATGAAACGCGTAGAAATCCTTGTACTGGGGATAAATGCCGTATCCCGCGAAGCCGCCGCCCAACCCATTGGAACGGTCGTGCATGGTGGCGATGGAGCGTACAATCTGGTCGCCTGCAATTCGTTCTCCATCCTTCGAAAAAATTCCCGAAATCGCGCAGCCCGACGGAATCCGGACCTGACCTTCTAAGCGCATACCGTTTGCCTCCTTCTGTGGATGCTTTTGTTTTCCTTCCGGCTCTTTAGAAGCCGACAAAAAAACAAAGGCGTTCGTCCGAAGACAAGCGGTTTTGTCTTCGGACGAACGCCTTTGTTCATCGCCCTCATCATACAACAGCGCGATTTCCTTGTCAAGGGTCTTTTGCACCTTTTTTCGCAAAAATTTCACCGCTTGTCCTTTTTCGACAAGGACAATGGGATATATAGAGGTAGCCTGTCCATAAAATGCAGGGGCGCAAAAAAATCCTGCAAAAAAAGTTTGAAAAGGGGTTGACAAACGAAACCAGCCGGTCTATACTAAGCCCATCGACAGCAAAGGTGCTGCGGGCGAAAGCCTGCGGCGCCTTTTTTATTGCCTAAATTGGGATTGGAGGAAAACCGTATGAGCAAGGTTCCAGAATTGTTCGGCAGTCTCGTATTTAACGACAATGTTATGAAAGAACGGCTTCCGAAAGACACCTACAAGGCGCTCAAAGCAACCATTCAGAAGGGGAAACCCTTGGATTTGAGCGTGGCGAACGTCGTGGCCAACGCCATGAAGGACTGGGCCATCGAAAAAGGAGCCACCCACTTTACCCACTGGTTCCAGCCGATGACCGGCATCACCGCCGAGAAGCACGACAGCTTCATCTCCCCCACCGGAGACGGCAACGTCATCATGGAGTTCTCCGGCAAGGAGCTCATCAAGGGCGAGCCGGACGCTTCGAGCTTCCCCTCCGGCGGCCTGCGGGCCACCTTTGAAGCCCGCGGCTACACCGCCTGGGACCCCACTTCCTACGCGTTTATCAAGGACGGCTCCCTCTGCATTCCCACCGCGTTTTGCTCCTACGGCGGCGAGGCGCTGGACAAAAAGACCCCGCTCCTTCGCTCCATGGAGGTGATGAACACCGAAGCGCTGCGGATTCTGCGCCTCTTCGGCAACAAGGACGCCAAACGGGTCATCACCACCGTAGGCCCCGAGCAGGAATACTTCCTTGTGGACAAGGCGCTGTATAACCAGCGCAAGGACCTGATGTACACCGGGCGCACTCTTTTCGGCGCCAAGCCTCCCAAGGGCCAGGAGCTGGAGGACCATTACTTCGGCACCATCAAGCCCCGCGTTTCCGCGTTCATGAAGGATTTGGACGAAGAGCTTTGGAAGCTGGGGATTTACGCGAAAACCAAGCACAACGAGGTGGCGCCCGCCCAGCACGAGCTGGCTCCCATCTTCGAGGATACGAACTTGGCCACCGACCACAACCAGCTGACCATGGAGATCATGAAAAAGGTGGCCGAACGCCATGGCCTTGCGTGCCTGCTGCATGAAAAGCCCTTCGCCGGCGTCAACGGCAGCGGCAAGCACAACAACTGGTCCATCTCCACCGATACCGGGTTCAACCTTCTCGAGCCTGGCAACTCGCCTCATGAAAACGCCCAGTTCCTCCTTTTCCTGTGCGCGGTCATCAAGGGCGTGGACGAATACCAGGATCTGCTGCGCGTGTCGGTTGCCACGGCGGGCAACGACCACCGCCTTGGCGCCAACGAAGCGCCGCCGGCCATCCTCTCCATGTACCTGGGCGACGAGCTTACCGAGGTGCTCGAATCCTTCGAGAAGGGCGCTGCCTACGAAGGCCACGGCCGAGTGGATATGGAAACCGGCGTCAAGGTGCTCCCCCACTTCCAGAAGGACACCACCGACCGCAACCGCACCTCTCCCTTCGCCTTCACCGGCAACAAGTTCGAATTCCGGATGCTGGGCTCCGCTCTTTCCATCGCCTGCCCGAACATCATGCTCAACACCATTGTGGCCGAAGAGCTTTCCCAGTTCGCCGACATCCTGGAAAAATCGGAGGATTTCTCCGCGGCGGTCACCGCTATTATCCAGGACACCATGAAAAACCACAAGCGCATCATCTTCAACGGAAACAACTACTCCGACGAATGGGTCAAGGAGGCCGAACGCCGCGGGCTTTACAATTTAAAGTCCACCGCCGAAGCGCTTCCCTACTACATTGCCGACCGCAACATCCAGCTCTTTACCAAGCATAAGATTTACACGCCCGAGGAAATGCATTCCCGGTTCGAAATCCAGCTGGACAATTACTGCAAGGTGCTTCATATCGAGGCGCTGACCATGCTGGAAATGGCCCGGCGGGATATTCTTCCGGCGGTGGGCGGCTACATCAAGGATCTGAGCGAAACCGCGAAAGACAAGAAGGCATTCTCCCCGCAGCTGAGCTGCCAGGTGGAAGAGGCGCTGCTCGAAAAGCTTTCGAACCTTTCCTATTGCCTCTATAAAAAGGCGGAGAAGCTTGACGAGGCGATCCTCGGCACCAAGAACCACACCGCGATCACCGACAGCGCCAATTATTATTACGAGTCGGTCTTCGGCGCCATGCGGGAGCTTCGGGCGGTGGCCGACGAGCTCGAAACCATCACCGCGCAAAAGTATTGGCCCTTCCCCACCTACGGCGACCTTTTGTTCCGTGTGTAATTGACAAAGCGATAAAACGTCATGCACAACGACGTGCAGTTTGACCCGGGCCGGCCGAGAGCGGTTAGGACGGGACAAATTGCACGTCGAATTTTTTCTGAGGGGGTATCTCTTATGTTCTCATCCGTTGACACAATGTGGGTGTTGATCGGCGCACTGCTGGTGTTTTTCATGCAGGCCGGTTTCGCTATGGTAGAAACGGGTCTGACACGAGCAAAAAACGCGGGCAACATCATCATGAAAAACCTGATGGACTTCGCCATCGGTACCGTTATTTTCTGGTTCATCGGCTTTGGGCTGATGTTCGGCGGAGACGGTCCGTTCATCGGGGGGCTGGATTTGTTTATCCAGGGCGACTACAGCTCCACCTTCCCCACGGCGGCCTTCATCATCTTCCAGACGGTGTTCTGCGCTACGGCGGCGACCATTGTTTCCGGCGCCATGGCGGAGCGCACTAAATTCAGCTCTTACTGCATCTACAGCGCCATCATCAGCCTGATCATCTACCCGGTTTCCGGTCACTGGATCTGGGGCGGCGGCTGGCTGAGCGAGTTGGGCTTTCATGATTTCGCCGGTTCCACGGCGGTGCACATGGTGGGCGGCGTAGCGGCCCTGGTGGGCGCGAAAATACTGGGCGCCCGCATCGGCAAGTATGGAAAAGACGGCAAGCCCCGCGCCATTCCCGGCCACAGCCTGACCCTGGCAGCCCTGGGCGTTTTCATTTTGTGGTTTGCCTGGTTCGGCTTTAACGGCTGCTCCACCGTTTCCATGACGGGCGACGACACCCTTATGAGCGCCAGCAACATCTTTGTCACCACAAACCTGGCCGCGGCTACCTCCACGGTCGCCGTGATGATCATCACCTGGATTCGCTATAAGAAGCCGGACGTTTCCATGACCTTAAACGGCTCTTTGGCCGGCCTTGTGGCCATTACCGCCGGATGCGACATGGTCGATCCCTTCGGCGCTTTCTTCATCGGCCTGATCGCCGCGTTTGTGGTGGTCTTCGGCATTGAGTTTATCGACAAGGTTCTCAAGATCGACGACCCGGTTGGAGCCATCGGCGTGCACGGCATGTGCGGCGCCGCGGGTACTTTGATGGTGGGCCTCTTCGCTACCGACGGCGGCCTTTTCTACGGCGGCGGCTTTACGTTCCTCGGCGTGCAGGCGCTGGGCGTTATCTCGGTCATCGCGTGGGTAGCCGTCACCATGACCATCGTGTTCTTCCTCATCAAGAAGACGGTCGGCCTGCGGGTTTCCAAGGAAGAGGAAATCGCCGGCCTGGATTCCAGGGAACATGGCATCGAAAGCAGCTATGCGGACTTTATGCCTGCGGTGGATCACTGCTATGACGCGAATCTGGCGGTGGAAGCACCGGTTTCCTCCGGTGCGGTGGGCATCAACGAAGCGGTTCCCGTGCAGGTGGTGTCCGCTCCCTCTGAGACGCCTGCCAGCGACGTGAAGATCACCAAGGTCAGCATTCTCATGAACAAATCCAAATTTGACGCTTTGAAAGCGGCTATGAACAGCATCGGCGTCACCGGCATGACGGTGAGCCAGGTCTTGGGCTGCGGCATCCAGAAGGGCGCGACGGAATATTATCGCGGCGTCCCGGTGGAGATGAACCTGCTGCCCAAGATTAAGGTGGAAATCGTGGTCTGCAAGGTCCCGGTGCGCACGGTGATCGACACGGCCAAGAAAGTCCTCTACACCGGCCACATCGGCGACGGCAAGATCTTCGTCTACGACGTGGAGAATGTCATCAAGGTCCGTACCGGCGAGGAAGGCTATGACGCCATGCAGGATACCGACGAATAAGTTTTTTTCTTCTTTAGAAAAGAGCGAAAGAGACGGAATTTATCGTCTCTTTCGCTCTTTTTATAGTTGAAGAAAGGCATCACATGTACTATAATAAAATTATTATACTTTCGTCACTCAAACCGATACCCTTATGCAATCGTAAACCTGCCGAAAGGCAGCGGCACAAAGCTACAGGGCCTACCTCTTTTTGAAGAAACGGCAGCCAGCTACCGCGAGCATGGAAAGAATTCCATGTATTCCGTGAATAAGGTGATGATTCGACTTTGAAAATAAAGCGTTTGTTTCTTCTGTTGCTTCTGGTCGTGTCGATTGTGTCGGTGACGCTGGTCAGCGCCCTGCAGATCGGCTCCTTTTACCAGAAAACCGAAGCGCTTTTGCAAACCAATCTGCTTCATTCCACCGTGCAGCAGACGGACAGTTTTGAAAGCTTTTTTGAGCAGCGTTCCATCCAAATGCGCCTGACTGCGCAGCTGCCCCAGATCAACAGGCTCCTGTCTGAAACACCCGAAAACGTTGACGCGCAAAACCGTCGAGAGGTGACGGACATCCTTTACCGCAAGGCAAAGGAGCTTGACTTTCTCAATGAAATCATTTTGATGAATGAAGATGGCCTGATTCTGTCCTCCAGCGAGGAAAGCAATGTGGGAGCGTTCTTTCCCATTACCCAGGAAATGAAGGCCTTGTCTCCATATGCGTCGATGTATACCGATCTTTCGGAGGATGCACGGATTCAAAACGGCCAAAACTGCTGCTTTCACCTAGTCGCCATCAACGACGGCGGCCAGAGGCTTGGTTATGTGGTGGAAGTTCTGAGCCGGTCTTATTTTGACGAGCTGATTCAAACGGTGGATTTCTCCCATTCGGGCGCGGTCAGCCTTCTCGACCGCAAGGGAAACGTCGTCGCAAGCTCCGACTCTTCCTTACATCAGTCGCTTTTTGAAGCCATACAGGAAGAGAATGTGTGGGCGCAAGAAGGCGCCAAGGCGGATTCCAGCGGGATTTTGCAGTATAAAGTTGCAGGCGGCAAAATGATCACCGCCTATTCGGGCATAGAGGGAACTGGATGGATGCTCTTTTATACCTTGCCGGTAGAGGATTTCATCTCGCCGGCACAGCAGGCTGCTTTCACCGCTCTGATTTTCCTGGCGGTATTGGTCGTGCTCCTTATTTTGAGCAGCTTTGCCCTCTCCTTCTGGTTCAATAAACCCATCAAGCGCTTTGTTGAGACCATGCATCAGGTGGAAGAAGGGGACTATTCGGTTCACTTGCAGGCAAAGCCGAACACGGAATTCGCGCAGATTGCCGACGCGTTTAACAGCCTCATTGACACGGTACGCGCCCGTAACCTGGCTTTGAGCCGCAGTGAACAGCATTTCCGCCAAGCCCTGAAAGCGTCCAGCGACACCATCTTTCAAGCGGATCTGACCCACAACCGGTTTTCCATTGAAACCGATGCGGAAAACGACCGGGATATTCCCACCTTTCTCTCTTCGTTTACGGAAGTCATCGAGTATATCGCTGCCAACCACGTCTTTCCCGAAGACCGCAAAGCCTTTTACGATACCTTCTCGATCTCCAATATTTTACGCCGGTTCGGCCAGGGCGAGAAGGAAATCACCGTAGAATACCGTCGCTATCACAAAGACCGCCGCCTTTGCTGGACCTCGTGCACCATCGTTCCTATGCAAAGCTGCGAGGTGGATGAGGCGGTGGTGGTAATCGGGTATCTCAAAAACATTGATGAGCGCAAAGAGCGGGAGCTGAAGATGCTCGACCAGTCCAAGCGTGACAGTCTAACCAAGCTTCTCAACAAGGGCGCGGTCCAGGAGGCGGTGGACGAATGCCTGAAAGGTCCTGGAAAAGAAGACGTTCACGCCTTTCTTATCATTGACATTGACAATTTCAAAGCGGTCAACGACAATCTGGGCCACCTGTTCGGTGACGCAGTGCTGCGGGACACGGCCGCAAAGCTTCAGGCGCTGCTTCGCCCCTGCGACCTCATCGGGCGCATCGGCGGGGATGAATTTGTGGTGTTCCTCAAAGGATATCCGTCCAAAGACTGGGTTATGGACCAGGCAAAAGAGGTAACCGGAATTTTCCGCAAGGATTTCACCGGCCACAGCCGCCGCTATAAAATCTCCGGCAGCGTGGGCATCGCCCTCTACCCAGACGACGGACAAAGCTATATGGACCTGATGAAACAGGCGGATGTAGCGCTTTATCGTGCAAAATCCTTGGGCAAGGATCAGTTTTGTCTGTTTGATTCCACTCTTCTGACCAAAGAATTTCTCGCGGTCAGCGAACCAGCTGCAAAGGCTCACGACGAGGTACTTCCCCTTGCAGAACCGGAGGCGCTCAAGCAAAACCTCGTCCAGTATATTTTCGCGCTTCTCTATGACGCGAAGGACCGGGTCAGCGCCATCGAAATGATTCTGGATCTGGTGGGCGAATATTTTGATGTCAGCCGGGCCTACATATTTGAAACCGATGAGCAGGATTCCACTCTCTGCCACAACACCTTCGAATGGTGCAGGGAAGGGATTGCGCCGCAGATTGAAAACCTGCGCACCGTCTCCTACGAGCTGTTCTCCGACTACCGGGCGTATTTCGATGAGGACGGCATTCTCTATTTCGACGACGTATCGGCACTGGAACCGGAATTGCGCCGCTTTTTGCAGGAAGGCCAGGGAATCCAGTCCATGCTCCAGTGCGCCATCCGGGAGGATGGGGAATTCAAGGGCTTTGTCGGGTTTGACGACTGCGAGAAGAAGCACTTGGCCACCCGGGAAGAAGTCATGACTCTGTCGTTGGTGTCAAAGCTGCTGGGTACCTTCTTGATGCAGGAAAAGGCTCAAAACAGGCTGCACAGCTCCTTTGCTATGAATCAGGCGATTATGGACCATTTGAGCACTTGGACCTATGTGATCGACATTGAGAGCCACCGGCTTCTTTTCCTTAACAAGAAAACCCAGCGGATCTCCCCCGCCTCCAAGGTCGGCGACCGGTGTTACGAATCCTTCTACCACAGGGACACTCCATGCGAACACTGTCCGCTTAGCCAGGTAGATCCAGGCAATCTTGACAGCAGCTGTACCATGGAGCTTTATAACCCCGTTCTCAAGGTGTGGACTGCCGCCACCGCTTCGGTCATGGAGTGGAATAACGGCAAATCCGTGTGCCTGATGTGCTGCTGCGATGTGACCCGGTATAAGGAAAACTCTTAGAAAGACCCGGTTTTTCAGCACGCTGCGCAGGTGGCGAGAAATCTCCAAAATCAAAGAAAGCCCGGGACGGCATAATCCTTGCCGTCCCGGGCTTTTTCTCTTTCATGCGGTTTCCGATTTCTGAAAAATGCAGGGCCCCCGCGTTCCCATAGGCAAAGAACTTGCACTGAAGGAAACCGGCCTTTACGGCAGAAATTCCGAAGGCGCTTATTCTTGCGGTTTCTTTTTGAGGACCGTTATGGCCGCATAGTGCAGCACGTCAAACTGCTCGGGCGCAATTTTCTCCAGCAGCGCCATGTGCTCTTTGTCAAACCGGGCTACCTGGTCTTTCGTCAGGGAAGCGCCGATTCCTCGGCACGCTTTCATCCGCCCGTTCCAGCTTTCCCTGGTAAAGGGCACCTTCAGGTCGAACATCACGGTATTTTCCACCGTGAAATACCGCCCGGTCTCCTCTGGCAGCGCAATGGGATGCCGGGTCTCCCCGCCTCCGGTCCAGTCGGGGTTATACCGCAGCACCAGCGCCTCGCTTTCGCCGGCCACTGGGTCCTCATAGGGCAGCCACCCCATATAGAGAATAGCGAACCGACCGCCCGGTCTCAGCATTCGGGCAATGTTCGGCAGCACGGCGGCCGCATCAAAATAGAAAAAGCACTGGCAGGCAGTCACGCTGTCAAAAGACCTGTCTGAAAAGGAAAGATCCTCCGCCGCCGAAGCTACATAATCGATATCCATTCCTTCGGAAAGGCGTTTTGCCTCCCGGATTTGATTTTCCGACAGATCTGTTCCCACAAAATGCGCGCCGGTATGGGCAAGGTTGCGGGGAAGAACCCCCGTCCCGGTCCCCAGGTCCAAAACCCGGTCTCCCTGTTTGCAAAGCCCTAGGTTTAGAAACTCCTGATAAAAGCGGGGCGGGTAAATGTCCCGGTACTTGGCGTAGTCAGACGAAGCTTTTCCCCAATCAAAGGACCGGCCTGCATCGATGTGTTCGTTTTTCAAGAGTTTTCTCCTTTTATGCCGCCTCTCCTGTGCTCTGAGAAGCTTGTTCCTCTTCCAGAGCCGCCAGTGTGCGGCCGTCGCTTTCAAACCGCACCGTATGCTCGGGTACGGTCACGTACACCTCTGTCCCCATCCCGGAAAATACCCGGGCAAGGGACTCTTCCACGTTCCCCGCCGTCACCACCGCATAGCGAGGGCACAGCTTTTGAGCAAACTCCGCCGCGTTCTTCCCGCCCCGGCCATGATGGGCCACCTTATATAGGTCCACCGGTCCAAACGGGATGGCCAAGGCTTCCTTGAGCCGCTTTTTCTCCGCGTCCCCGGCGAACAGCATGGAAACATCCCCGTGCTTTGCGTAAACAAGCAAAGAGGAATCGTTGGACTCCTCGTAAGTGTTCAGCGGCGGATAAAGGGTCATCTCCAGGCTGCCGCAGGAAAAGACCTGAGCCTCCCGCGGGACCTGCACGGGAATTCCCTGGTCCGACAGGATTTTCTCAAGCCCTTCCTGCAGCGCAGAACCTTTCTCATAAGGGGATACAAATACTTGCGCCACCGGAAAGGACTGGACCACCGCCCTGGCGCCGCCGATGTGATCCTTGTCGGGATGGGTGAGGATCAGCGCGTCGATTTTTTGGATCCCTTCTTTGTAAAGCTGGTCGATTAGCTTGGACGCCTCCGCCTCCTCCCCTGTGTCGATGAGGACGGCGTGCTCCCCTTCCTTTAGCAAAATAGCATCCGCGTCAGCCAAGGTGCCGAACACGGTAACACTTGCCTTTTGTATGCCGCAGCGCCACAGCCAAAGCATCCCCAAAAGCAGAGCCGCCGCTGCCAATATCGCCAAAAAGACCGCTCCAATCCGCGCCTTATGCATGTATTTCTCTCTCCTTATTTCCCGGGAAACCGCCTTTTCCCTTGGTCCGTGATTTGCCGCTTATTCGCCGAAATCGCCGGTGTACTCCACCAATGTGGCGCTAAAAACCCCGTCGATGGCTGAGAGAACGGAAACAAAGGCGGTATTGTCTCCCTTGGTGCGCAGTTCCATGGTAAGCTCGGTCTTGCCTTTCAGGCCGGTGCGGTTTTTGAGTACGCACTTAAGGGGCCTTAGCACCTTCTGTACCTCTTCGTTGGCCTCGTTGTCGAACTTCACAATGAGCAGATAGACACGCGTGGTCTTTTTCACCGTTACGAGCACGATATAGATGATGGAAATCAGGATGGTAGCCGAAAAAGAGAGCACGTAAAGCCCCGCCCCGCAGGTAATGCCGATGGCCACCGCCCAAAACAGAAAGCCCACATCCAACGGGTCCTTGACCGCCGTGCGAAAACGCACGATGGACAAAGCGCCCACCATACCCAGGGAAAGGACCACGTTGGAGCTGATGGTCAGCACAATGAAGGCGGTGACCACGCTGACGAGCACCAGCAGGATGTTAAAATTGTTGGAATAAACCACGCCTTTG
Source organism: uncultured Eubacteriales bacterium (assembly GCA_951801675.1). Taxonomy (GTDB): domain Bacteria; phylum Bacillota; class Clostridia; order Oscillospirales; family Acutalibacteraceae; genus Solibaculum_A. Next base: position 34,020 of record CATONX010000005.1, read on the forward strand.
TAAAAATGCCGGTAGAGCAGATAAATAATCATCCCGCACAAAAACGCCGACAGCAACGCCATGGCGATGGTGGCAAGGCTCAGCTCTTCAAAATTTCCCAGGAAGCCTTTTTTAAAAATGTCCTCAAATGTCATTGATGTCTCACCCTCAAGTTTCGATTTCGGCACATGACGTACTTGGAAATGGCCTGCCGGTTGGCCCGTTCGGTTTGTATGAGCTTATGGATATGGGACGGAAGGTAATCGTCGTACTTTACTTCCAGCGCCATGCGTCCGGCCGGCATGACTTCAGTCAGCACCAAATCGGGATCGAACAGATCGAGCCCGAACACCGACGCGGAAATATTTTTGTCAAAGGTGACCCGCACGTTCCCTTCCTTGGCTACGTAGGCCTCCCGCCGGTATTCCACCACCGTCACCGGTTTTATCAGGCGGATGCGGCGATAGGCGGCAAGTTCCCGGCAAACGGTCTCAGGGCGGGAAAGGAGAAAATCATAGTCGCCGTTTAAAAGCCGGTCGTATTCCTCCCGGCTTAACCGGGCGCTTTCCTTGCTGATGAAGGAATCGAACTTGATTTTGCTTTCCAGCTTGATAACCGCATCGCTGCGTTCATAGACCCGGATGCGGAATTTCTTGCGAAACCGGGTGCCGCTGATCTTTTCTTCCAACGCCGTGTTATGTATGTCGTCAAAGTAAAGGCTGCTTATGAGGTATCCCTGAGGCGAAACCATGTTTTCATCCGGCCGCAGCACTTCTCCAAAGCGTTCGCGCAGCGTATGGTAGACGGCGTCGGGAATCTCATATTTGAGCTCGTGGCGAAGCTTATGCCCTTCAAATTCCATGGTATTCCCGCCTCCCTATTCCAGATGGATCTTTCGCACGCCATAGTAGTAGCTGCTGTTGCCGTTTCGTTTGAACTGGGCAATCTCCGCTTTGGTCACCGGCTTTTCCGCCTTGTAGTAATCGAGACTGATCTGCCGCACACCCGCGTCGTCGGTAGAGGTGACCGCCAGGTAATAGTCGCCCGGTGCGATCGCCCCGGGGGAATCGAACTGGTTTTCGGTCAGGTTCTCCTTGCTCAGCACCACGTTTTGCATGCCTGGGTCCTTTGCCAGGGTGACGGAATAGGTCACAAACCGCCCCGCCGCCGAATAAGAGGGTTCCCAGGCAAAATGGGTGGTGCCGTCGCTGTTTTTCTGAGGCTCGCTGACAAAGAAAGGCAGGGGGTATTGGACGGAATTGAGATACGCCTGATAATTCTTCTCAATCTGCCCGTAAAACTGGTTGATGTACCGGTTATACTGGTTAAGCGGAATTTCCAAAAGTTCCAAATCCGGGCTCTTATCCAGCATTTCCTCCAGCACCGGCCGGTAGGAATCGAGCAGGGAATTGACTCGTTCCTCGGTAAAAGAGGTGCGCATCAGCTCCTGGATTTTCGCCGTCAGCTTTTCCTGGTTGCCCGGCTGCAGCAGGTACCGCCGGTGCAGCTGCACACCGCTTAAGCGCTGCACTCCCTTGAGCGACTGGGGCGCCTGGAAGGAGGAGGCATACTCGCCGAACTTGAACGTGCCGTCATAATCCCACGGAAGCAGGTACCAGGTCAGCGAATCCTGGGGGCTATAGAGGATGAAGTTGTGGGCAATGGTATCCTCGTTTCCGAGCAGCACGTTGCAGGCAAGCCAGGTCAGGTAATTGTCTTCATTGAAATACTTATGAAAAACGGTGTTGAAATCCTGGTTTACATCGTTGATGTCGGTCAGCATCTGCAAAAGCTTTGTATGGTCCTTTGCTTCCCGGATGCCCAGCACCGTTTCAAAAGCTTCTTCGTCGTAGCCGGGGTCGTCCACGTTTTTGAGCTCCGGCGTCAGCCGAAACTCGAAGTTGGACGCCTTGTACATCGTGCCGTTTTCGTCTAAGCCCCGCCTGCGCAGATAGGTCTTGTTCGGCTGCTCGATGTCCGTATAAAGCCCGTAGTATTTGTAGGTCTGCTGCTCTTTGGGAAGGGAGGCGTCCTTGATGTACACCCGCATAAAATAGGTGCTGAAGCTTGCCATGTCGTCCACTTGCTGCATCATGTCCATACAGAACTTGTTGGCAATTTTGCTGACGTCGAACATGTGCTTGTTGATGTTGAGCACCGTCTGGCCCTGAAAGCTGTTTTCATCCTTGAGCTTGACCTTGTAGGACTTATACTTGGCGCCACGGGCAGAGTTGCCTCGCACTTGGATGGTGGAATTGGCGGAATTGGTGTTCACAAGAGGATTAAGGCTCCCATCCGCATCTCCGAACTGGACATTCGCATCCAGCACGGGGCTAAAGGTCTTGTCCCGGGAGGTCAGCTGGTCGAAGGCGGAAAAGTCCAATAAATTCCCTGCCTCGTCATATGTGGGAAAAACCGTGATGTAAACAGTGGTCAGCTCCCCCGGGTTCTCAGATTTGTAGATGTTCTTGTTTTCCGCAAGAGGCGCGCCGTTTATGGCGCTTTGCTCTACGTTCCAGTCGTCCAAGGTGCTGGTCAAAGGCTCGTTGGGTTTTTCTACCCGGTTGACCCCGTGGACCCAGTATAACCCAGTGAAAGCGGCCACGGCCAGCACACAGAAAACCGCGATCAGCCATCTGCTTTGGCGGATGTGTCGTTTCATGCTTTCTCTCCTTCCGGGTCGCCCAGATAGCCTCTGCAAAAGAGGTGGGCGTTGATGTGTTTTAAAAAGAATTTCAGGCGAACAAAGGCGAACACCCATCCTGCCACCGCGCCTGCAACGGGGGCCACCGCGTAATAAGCGGTGCCGAGCCCGAGAAAGACAAAGGACAGTACCAGCGTCACCACAAAGAAGAGGGCCGCAGAGACAAAGGCGCCCCATTGGTCATCAAAGTAATAGAGAAACACGATGGTAAAATACATGGAAAAGATACAGTAGACCGCAAGGCCCAGAAGCAGAAAGAAGTCGAGCACCATGCCGCCCAGGCCCAGCATGGGGAAAAAGAGGATTCCCAGGCAGGACAGGAAGGTGGTGATGACCAGCTGCACCTCATAAATAAAGAAAAGCTGGGTATCCACCGTGTTCATCAGGTTCTTGCGGGTTTTCTCGATGACCGCGAAGCTGGCGTTGGCGATAGCGGTCACATAAAGCTTATATTTTTCGTACACCTGGGTCTCCACCTTAATGGTGAAGATGACGGTGCCGGTAATGTTCACAAGAAGGGCCAGGAACATGGCCATGTCATAAGGGGGCGCCACATGGAAGAGATCTACGGTCACCGAAATGTCGTCGGAGAAAAACCAGTAGACCAGATTGGAGGTATAGAGCCCAACGATGTAAAGAAAGCCGCTGAGAAACAGAAACGGATAATGGGCAAAGTAACGAAGAAACGCAAAATACTTGCCCCTTCCCTTTGGGAAAAAGGAAATGACGCTTGTAAGCAAGAACAGGTTGATAACAAAGAACATGGCTAAGATGGCGTAGATCATACTTTCCATCACCGGCCAGCCGGCAAGGAAGAAGAGCGCCGCATACACCGCCACGGCCACCAGAATTCCAGAGCCAAAGGCAAACGTCACCCGTTTGTACTCCTTGATGGTGGAAACAAAGGTCATAATGGTGTAAGTTACCCCCGCCAGAATGGACAGCAGATAATACCCGCACAAAAATAGCAGCGGACGGCCGTACTCGAGCCAAAGAAGCAGGCAGATGGGCAGCATGAACAAGGCGCAGCCCACTGCGCTCAGGAAAACGCTTCCGTATAGAGCGTCGCAGACGCGGTCCTCCTTTTTCTCAAATATCATGTCCGACGTGTACCGGGACACGATGGTGTTGAGGGTGCAGGACACCAACACGGCTAGCACGAACAGGTACTGAAAAGCGCTGGAGAAGAAAAGCTGATCGGCGGTATCCAAGCCGAAAAAGCGGATGCACAGGTTGACGGCCAGCAGCAGAAGAAGAAAAATCAAGAGCGGCCCGATGGTGGTAGCCGACGCATAGAGCACGCCCCGGATTTTGCTCAAAAGGCTATTTCCACGAAAGAGCTTTCGCAGCTCAAACCCGATTCCCGCCATGCGTGTTCCCTCCCAGCTCCTGGTACAGCTTTTGGTAAGCCGTCAAAAAATCCTTTTTTTCATAATAGGTCTTTGCCCGTTTGCGCCCGTTCTCCCCCATCTGCTTTCGCAATGCCTCGTTTTCCGCCAAGGTAAGCACCGCGTCGGAGATGGCCTTCGGGTCCATCACCGGTGCAATCAGCCCCGCCGGACCGTAAGGGTCCCCCTCCCGGCCGTCAAGCAGCTCCCTGCATGCGCCCACGTTGGTACATACCTGGGCCACTCCCGCGGCCATTCCTTCCAGCACCGAAAGGGGCTGTCCTTCCGAAATGCTCGTGAGCATCATCACGTCAAACAAAGGCAGGTATTCGGTTACGTCCGCCCGGCCGGTAAACACCACGTCCCCAGTGCCCAGCTCGTCTGCCAGCATACGGCATTCCTCGTAGTAAGCCCGGTCCTCGTCGAAAGGGCCCACCAGCATCAGCCGCGCATCCGGGCGTTTGGACTTGACCCGGTCAAAGGCCAGAAGCATGGTCTTAATGTCCTTGATGGGCACCACCCGCACCACCGCGCCCACGGTAAAATACCTCCCGTCCTCCTTTGAACGGGCCGGCAGGTTCGAAAACCGGGCCGTGTCCACCCCGTTTACGATGATTCCGGTCTTTTGGGGCGGGCAGCCCAGCTCGATCTGGAGCTGACGGTTGACTTCAAACAGAGTCACCACCCGGTCCGCCTGCAGATAGGCGATACGCGACAGCTTGAGAAAGAAATTGATCCATAGCTGCTTGTAGCTGCCGATTACCCAGTCCGACCGGATGATCTCCTCCTCCCGCTCCCGGGTATAAATGCCGTGCTCGGTTAGCAGGAAGGGACATTTCGTTACATGGGAGGCAACCGCCCCCAAAAGCCCGGCGTATCCGGTGGACACCGCGTGGTATAAGTCCACTCTGGGCATCCCGCCGGACAAAACGCAAACCAGCGGAAAATACATCGAGCGCATGTTCCAAAGGAATTGGCTGAACACCACGCGGGTATATTTGCGGTTATAAAGCTCCACCACCGCATGGTAAAAATCCTTGCCCATCAGGATGTCTCCCAGCCTGGCGCCGTATTTCTCCAAAAACACCATGACCGGTTCCCAGTCAATCCGGTCCGCATCGTCCAGCAGAAGGGAGCGAAGGCTTGCCTTTTCCTTGGCAGTCAGCCGCACCGGGCGCTTGCTTTTTTCAAACTTGCGGTCTGCCAGATAAAAGGTGCGGATTTCTTTGACGTTTGACGGGATTTCATATTGATACTCGTGCATTTCCTCCCGGCTGGTGGCGATGGACCAGATCACAAAATCAAGCTGTGGGTTCTCCCGGATGAGCATCTGCACCCAGCCGGACACCCCGCCTAAGATATAAGGGTAGCTCCCTTCACAGATTAAGCAGACCGTCACGCGGCTCTCCCTCCTTTGCCCGTATTCTTTATTCCCATTCGATGGAGAAATCCGGCTTCTGGGCGGTAACCAGGAAATACCGGTCGTTGATTTTTTCCAGCGTACAGCCCGCCCCTGCCTTCGCGTCTCTGTTTGTGCGCAGGTAAAAGGCCTGGCCCTGCAAAAAGCCGCTGCACCGCACGGAAAAACCTGTTTCGCTCTGCCGCACCGACATGGAAAGCCCCGCGTATCCTTTGACGATGGCTTCGTTTTCCGAAAGCACGGTGGACCTGAGCCACGGGGTCTTTTCAAAATAGTCGCGGTTAAGCTGCTGGTAGCCCTCCTGCACCTGGTCCCAGCCCGTTTCCTTGGTTGGGGCGCCGAGCAGCTCCTCGAGCGCAAAGCCGTGGGAAACCGTCCCATAGGCAGTCAGGCCTGATAAAATCTCCAGCTGCTGCTCTTTGGTAAACCCGGTGGTCAGGCAGGGAAAGGTCACATAGTTTCCCACCTTGGAAAAGGACAAACGGTTGTCCCGCTGCCCGATGCCTGCATCATCTATTTGATAACGAAGGATGCCCGGGGTCCCGATGGTGGAGAAGAGCGACGTAAGCTCCGGCTGGCGCGGGCTTCCGCTTAAAATGGAATAGGCGGAAAACCGGTAATTGGGAAAATCCTTTTGAAGCAGGGAAACGATCTCCCCCGCCTGCCCGAGATCCAGCGGCTTATCGCCCCAGTGGTTACCTGCAAGGCCCAGTTCCCCGCCGCTTGACAGAATCTGTTTGGCATAGTAGCTGTTTTGCCGCTCCAGGGAGGCGAGGGTCGCATAGGAATCGGGGGTGACCGCTAAGAGATTTACGGTATATTTGAGCTCCTGGCGGCTGGAATTTCGTAAAAGCGCCGGCCAGAGCACGTCTCTCGTGAAGGATTCGGCGCTGCGCCCGTAAAGCCAGAAACAGGTTTCGTCGTGGGCGTTTCCCAGGGGCGGAAATCCGTCCAAGCATACGGTTTTGACGCCCAAAACCGGGTAGAGCAGGTCCTGGGTCAGCTCGCCCAAAGCGGCATAAAAGAACCCCTGGGCGCTGGGGTCCTCGAGAATGGTGGCGTTTATCACCATCACCCGCCCCTGCTGGTAGCCGCCTCCGTAGACGAGAGGGACGCCGTCGTTTGTGCGTACGAATACCTCGTAGCGCCCGGACAGGGCAATCCTGGTGGCAGCGGCGAACGCGTTGTAGGATATGGTTACGCCTTCGTAGGGCAAAAAGCCGTCCGAAATCGTAAGGCCGGTCAGAACGAACCGGTTGCCTTTTTCCGCAATGTCCCAGACAGGGTTTAGATAGGAGGCGGTAAACCCTTCCGGGATGCCCGCGGCAAAGAGCACCTTCCCGCCGGTGCGGATGTATTCTCCCAACAGCGCCAGGTCCGCCACCTTTCCTGGGTCGGCGCTGGTGACCACTACCACCGGGTTCTCCCGGAGCGTCTCTTCTGTGAGCATGGAGCTGGTCGTAAACGCGAGGCGCATCTGGGATAAGTCCGCCTGTACCTGTTCAAAAATCGCCTGTTCGGTTTTGTCCGCGTCCTCTTCCCCGTCTCGCGGGGAGCTTCCCAATACCAGGCAGGAGAACGTATTTCCTTCCTCCAGAGGCTGCTCGATAAGCGCTGGCGTGGAAGCGACATATGGATTTTGATTGGGAAACCCTATGATGGTACCGCTGGCGTTAAATCCCCAGAAGGCAGCCACCAGCAGCAGCAATACCGTCAAGATTTGCAGGAAGCGTTTGGTGGATAACATAGCTCCTCCTTTGCAAGCCAAAAGCGCAGGGTATCGAGCCCCTTGCTCGAAAGGGTGACTGGGGACCGGCGCAGTTCTTCCAAGGTTCGTTTAAAACCCACCCGCTCCCGCTGATCGTAATAAAACTGCAGCAAAGCCAGATACACATTCTCTTCTTCAAAGCGCCTTTTTGCCAGGAGCAGAAAATATTCCGCCTCCTCTGTGCGCGAAAGGCGGACAAAATAGCGGGCCAGACGGATGTAATCGCCGCTTTGCGGCCAGGTGTGAGGACTTTTGCAGATCTCCTCCATCAGCGCAACGTATTTGTTCGCAATTCCCAGCCAATCCCGGTTGGACAAGATCCCGCTGTCCAGATAGTCCGCCAGTGCCCTGGCATAATCCTCCTGTTTGTCCGGATCTTCCGAGTCATTGCGATAGGCTCCCTCCAGCTGCTGCACGCACAGGCGCATCCGCCGGGAAACCTCCATGGTGGCCGCCGCCGCGTAGTGAGAGGTTTCCGAGTCGCTGTCCTGCAAGGCGGATTTGGCCAGAGAGGAAAACTTCATCATATCCTGTTTGAGCATGTCAAGGAGCAAAAACCGCTTTTCTTCCGGCTTTCCTACCCGCAGCGCCTCTTGGAAGGGAAGCATGTTCATCTCCTCCTCCATACGCGGACGGGGCACGTATCTTTCCTTTTCTTCGTCAAAGATCAGGTCCACCGCGTCAAGTTCCTTGCGGCCGCTCAGCTTTCGCACAAGCCACGGCAGGTACATCACTCCAATGCCCACCACCGGGGCAAGCAAATAAAAGGCGGTGAAAATCACCGCCTGCCGGTCATGCCGAAAGTTGTAGACGGCCAGCACGGCGGTAGCGGCCAAATTGAGAACCAACACCGCCGCAATGATCCATAAAAGCATCCAAGCCGCCTCCTTTATCGCGTCAAACCAGATTCCCGGCCATCTTCTGCAAACGAAACCACATCGGCGTGAAGGCCTTTGTCCGTCAAACGGCCGATGACGGCGGCCGCTTCCCTTTTGCTTGTGTTGGCCAGAAGGACCCGCAGATTCCCTTCCTCAAAAACACCGATGGAATCGGTGATGCGCAAAAGGCTGGAAAGCCGTTCGCCCGTTTGCTCAAGAGTCCCCTCAATTTGTACCTCTAACAGGCAGCAGTCGGCCAGCCCCTTTTGCTTTTCTTCCATACGTATGGCCAATACCCGGGCAAATTCGTCCTTCTTGAGAATGTCGGTGCCGCCTATGTACTTTTTCTCTCTTGCCGCCCGTTCGTACTCGTTGGCACTGACCACCACGTCGGTAATCAGGCCCGCCAGCGTCCGAAAAAGGTTGACATGGTAGAGGTTCATCCCCTCAAAGGGCATACAGCGAATGACCACCACTGCGATGCACTGGCCTTCATAGAGTATGGGGGCGGCCAGGGCCGGCTGGTTTTCCTCCCACCGGGATCCTACAAACACTTCGCCCTTCTCCAGCGTCTGGCGCATCTCGGGATATTCGCTTAAATTCAGGGACTTTTCCTGGGCCTGCGGATCGCTGGATACCAACAGCCGAATATAGGGACTCTCCGCGTTCTTTGCGTACACGCTGACCGTATTGGTTTCCATAATGTCCTTGACCACATCCACGATGGCCCCGAAAATCTTGTCCTTCTGCAGCACGGAAATGCGCCGGATGACCGAATAAAGCTGGGGCAGGCTGGTTTTATAGTTAAGCAGACGGTCTTCGTATTCCAACTTGATTTTCACATTTTCGTCATTGATTTCCCGCAGCTCCCGGTATTCGTTTTCCAGGTAGGCGTAGTCGGTTTCCTTCTCCCTGACCTGAATACGGTACTGGTCCACCGTGTACCCCACCGCCATGCCCACAAAGATATACTGGGCAATTTTTACGATGACTTCGGCGTCCATCAAAATGGCCGTCACACTGAACCCCGCTTCCCCCGCCAGAAACAGACAGGAGAGCAGCACCGACAAAATCGACTGGCGGATGCCAAACAGCAGGGAAACACAGAGGATGTAGAGAAAGAACAGGTCAATGGTGCTAAGGACCGAGTGCTGGCGAAAAAGCAGGGTAAGCCCGGCAGACAGAAAGAACAAAAGCACATTTTCCAGCGTCTGCAGCCAAGGGCTTCCCCCAAACAGCTTCTTCCTCTCCGCCTGCTGTTGTTTTGGCGGCGTCAGGTCCACTCCTCCCTCGGACAGTACCTGGACCAAAGAATAAAACTGGGTCCATTCCAGCTGGGCGGAAATGGCCCGGCTGACAAGCCCGCAGCCCTTGGCTTCTTGCTGTAAAGCAGTGACCAACCCGTTCTTTTTGCAGGCCTGCTCCACCAAGCGCGCCGCGTCGTACTCGCTGACCGGTTCCTTCGCCCCCACGTTATAGACCACGGCCGGCGTAACGCCGCAGGCGCGTACCACCGCTTGGGCCGCATCGGGCAGGTAGACGGGATTTAAGGTGCGGTTTGGGCTGGCGGGGCACGGCTCTTCCTTCTGACACGCGCGGGCAAACCGGGAAACGAAATCCTCCTTCCCTTCCTTCAGGGCAAACCCGAACAAATCGCCCATGCGCAGCACCACCGGCTGCATGAAATGCGTATCGCAGAAGTGTTCGAAAAGGGCTTCCCCTTGGGCGCAGAGAATTCCCTTGTATTCCTGGGACACGCCCCCATCCTCTTCGGTGGCCGGCGAATTTTTATGGCCGTAAACCGCGCCGGAGGAAAGGAGAACCATTTTGGAAACCCCGCTTATAGCGGCCTGATTGAGCACATTGAGGAGATTAGCCAAATAGGCGTTGGTTTCTTTGTTGTATTCCCAGACCGTCGCCTCACAGCCCGCCGGGGCAACAATCACCACGTCCGGCCGGATGCTGGAGAATACCTTCTCGAGCCCCAGACTGTCCGGGTCCATCGGATACCGTTTGTACCGCAGTTTGGGGCCAAGCCCTCTTTGAAAAGACTGTTTTGCCAGGAGGGTGACCGAATGGCCTTCCTTGGTCAGCTGGTCGATGACGTTGGACGCCAGCGAATCGCTCCTCCCTATGTATATCATCTTCACGTAGGCAAGACCCCCCATTTGCCTGAACTCTTCCTTTTACGCCAAGGCTCTGATACACGTTTGCGAATATGCCTGACATTCCTTTTATTCTTACTTCAACTTAATGTTACTTTTTCGTACCGTTCTATTATATCAAGCTCTACATCCTTTTCCAATAGACTTTTTCGAAAAGCAATGGAAATATGCAAGTATCACTTTCTGGAATTTCATTGGAAGACTTTTCAAAGCCTTCATTTTGTCCGTTTTCTCGTCTATGCAAGTATGTTTTCATCTGTAAAAAGGAATTCCTCTCTTGTCGCCTGCCACACTCATCACAAAGCATCCTAATCTTGACTTTTATAAAAATTTTATGTATATTATAAATAAAATTGTATCGATCGAAAATATTTATTCCATTCAATGTTTCGAAATATGCGTTTCATTTTTGCCAAAAGCACACTTTTTCAATTTTATGGGTCAAAAGGAATAGCAACGGATTGTTTGCGTTGGCAGCACTTAGTTGATTTCGTTAAATAATTAAGAAAGAAGGGGATGCAAACGGGCATTGCTGAGCCTATTCTTTTCCAATAGGCTCAAAGGAATCTTTGGGGAAATCATTAAAAACAAAGGAGAAAGAAAAATGAACACACAAACCGGAAGAAAAGTTGTTTCAGGAATCGGAATTTTAATTGCAATTGTCCTGTTTTGTTTGGGGATTTTCACAACTGTCCCAAATAAAAAAATCGGATTAAGCAGTTTGAGCGATGATGGGTATGAAGCCTACGTCGGAGGAGACGCGTATAATATTCAAATTGAGGCCGCCTTGCGTGGCGGTCAGATCGCAGGAGGCATGTCGCAGAGAGCCATTTATATTTCTGCCTCTGGTTTGATTCTCGTTATTTCTCTGTTTGGTCTGGTTAAGAAAGACCATCCCTCTGCCGTCCTCTTAGAGCAGGAGCACACGATTGAGGAGGCGCATATTCCCGCAATCGAAAATACGCCCGACGACACGTTTTAAATGGATGTTTCTTAATTAGCACCTCTGCGCCCGACAACGGCTACCGCCTTGTCGGGCGCTTTTTTATATAGAAAGCCGCTCACAGCCAACAAGATGGCCTTCCGAGCGGCTTTTTTATGTACTAGAACAGGGCCTTGAAACGCGCCATTCCCCGTAATTCGTTAGATATACTCCTCACCGGCTGGGTACTTCTAGAGACTTGGTTGAGCCCCGTATCTTCTCAAACAATCCTACCGCTTTTGCATCCCATTCTCATATTCCGCTTCCTCAAATGAAAAACCCTGCCCCCGCCCAAAGCCCCCATATAAAACGAACGCCTCTTTTGCGGCAATGACGGTTTGCAGTTTCTTGCGCCATTGCGGAATCTGCTCTGCTAAAACCGCTCATGCGGCGAGGGACTGCATGGGCAGTCATCGGTATTCATAAAATCACCGTTTTGATCCTGCAAAACGGTGATATACTTTGTTTTTCATACCATAGCAGACTGTATTCGATTTTTATATAAAGGTGGGTTGTTGAATATCGTACGTTTTTAGAATGTTTTTTTGAAATGTGTTAAATCTCCACCGACGCACCGTTTTGGAATGTTGTACAATGAATGAAAAAGAAAAAACGGAGGCCCAAAAACAATATGAAACGAAAAAAGATCAATATGCTGACACTTCAGAAATTTGAGAAACAACTCAATAAAGAAGAGAAAAGCCCGGTTACGGTCGAAAAGTATCTGCGTGATGTCCGTCACTTTATCCAGTTTATGGGAGACCGCACCATGGATAAAGCCCTGACGATGGAATACAAAGCACAGCTTCAGGAGAACTACGCCGTCTCGAGCGCCAATTCGATGCTCGCGTCACTCAATTGTTTTCTGCGCTTTGTCGGTCTGCCTTCCTGCTGTGTCAAGCAATTTAAGGTACAGCGTCAAACCTACTGTCCGGAGGAAAAGGAACTTACACGGGACGAATACGTCCGGCTGGTAAACACCGCAAAAGACAAGGGCAGCAAACGGCTGAGCCTGCTGATCGAAACCATTTGCGCAACCGGTATCCGCGTCAGCGAGCTGCAGTTTGTCACAGCAGAAGCGGTTATAAAAGGCGATGCGACTGTCAGCTGCAAGGGAAAGACCCGGACGGTGTTCATACCCCCAAAGCTGCAGAAAAAGCTGCTTCGATACATAAAAGAGAAGAACATTACTACCGGCGCCGTATTCGTCACCAGGACAGGCAAACCGATGAACCGGTGCAACATCTGGAAGGAGATGAAATTGCTGTGCGGACGCGCGGGTGTCTCTCCGGGCAAGGTTTATCCTCACAATCTCAGACACCTGTTCGCAAGAACATTTTACGGAGTTGAACGGGACATCGTCAAGCTGGCGGACATCCTGGGACATAACAATATCAATACCACACGGATCTACATCGTCACCACCGGTGCGGAGCATCGCCGCAGAATAGAAGGATTGCGGCTGGTTCTGTAAATAAAAAAACGGTGCAAAAGCACCGAAAACATAATTACAGTTATGTTGTATGAGAAACAATAAAATAGCAATTTTTCGCTATATTCGAAGCGGTAACGATTCCATTTTGGGTATAGAAATAAAAGCTCCTTCTTTTTATTGAAAAGAAAAGATCGGGAGCTTTTTGTGTTGCCTTATATAGGAAAACCCGCTTTCAATCTAAGGGAATTTTCTTATTTATATTGACTTTTTTTCCCACCCGCTATACAATAGTGTATAAATGTAACCAGTCACTAACATATTCAATGGCTGGTTACAACATAACTGTAATTAAGTTGCAAATGAAACGAAAAGGAGCCTAACAAAAATAAAAAAGATTACGAATAAGGAATTGCTGCTGGATACTACCATGCAGATTATCGCAAAAGGCGGGTTGACCTCTTTTTCCATGAGACAGGTAACGGATGCGTGCGGTGTATCGGACGCGCTGATCTACCGCCATTTTGAAACGAAGGAAAAGCTTCTTTACCAGTGTTACCGGAATGTTGAACAGGAGATTCAGGCGTTATTTGAAAAGGAAGCCGTACCCGCAATCAAAACCCAAGAGGATCTTCGCCGGTATATGCATGATATGTGGATCAAATACTTTACGTTTCTGGTGCAAAACCCCAATAAGACGCTTTTCTATTTCGAGTATCGTGGTTCGAAATATGATGTGTCTGAAACGGCCGGGGATCATACGCCGCCCTGCTTTGAGAGCGCGAGAGCGTTTATCAAACAACATGCACACAGCAAACTCAGAATAGGGTATTGCAGAATGTATCTTTTCGATGTTACCGGTTCCTTTGCCAAGAGGATGATCGCAGGAGAACTGTCCACAGATTCGCAGAGCATGGAATTGATATGGGGTTTGCTTTGGTCGGGCATGTCGCACTTGGTAAAAAGCCGGGAGGATCGGTAGGTCTTTGAGGCAGAAAAACGGTGGGATAGGAGTGCGCTGCTGTCATGACGGATAAGCAACTGAGAAAACTGAGCCGCTTAGAGCTTCTGGAGATGCTGCTTGAACAGAGCAGGGAGATGCAGAAGCTGAAGGCAGAGCTCGAAAAGGCAAATGCCTTGTTGGAAGAGCGGCAGCTTGCCATTCGCAGCGCCGGCTCCATTGCCGAAGCGTCGTTAAAGCTTAACGGCGTGTTTGAGGCGGCACAGAAGGCTGCGGACCAGTACTTGGAAAATGTAAAACGGCTGGGCGGCGGCTTATGCGAATGCCCGGGAGAAAAAGACGAACCGGGGGAATCCGAATGATCCGGGCAAGAAAAAAGAACACGGTTTCGCAGCCGCTTCCTACGATTGGGCAGCTGGAGACGGAACTCAACCGCGTGCGTTACAGGCGCCGGTACAGAAACGTGTTTCGCAGCACGATTTTTACATTGATTACCGTTTCAGCCATCGCCGTCCTGGTGGCAACGCTGTGGCTGCCGGTGCTGAAAATCTACGGCGCCTCCATGACGCCTACGCTGGAGAACGGCCAGATTGTCCTATCGGTAAAGTCGGGCGCGTTTGAAACCGGAGATCTGGTGGTCTTCCGGTACAACAACAAGGTGCTCGTAAAACGGTTGATTGCCAAGCCGGGAGACTGGGTGAATATCGACGCGGACGGGACCGTATATGTCAACGACCTTCCCCTCGACGAGCCGTATCTGACCGAAAAGGCGCTGGGCGAATGTGATCTGGAGCTTCCTTATCAGGTTCCGGAATCCCGCTTGTTCGTCATGGGCGATCATCGCAGCGTTTCCGTGGATTCCCGCAGCACAGCGGTCGGCTGCGTATCGGAGGAACAGCTTGTGGGGAAAATCGTTCTCCGCGTTTGGCCTCTGGATCAATTTGGAAGGGTAAACTGATTTTTTAGCATGCATATTGGATATCTATGGCATATTTGTGGAAAGGAGAGAAGGGCCAGTGAAAACAAAGCCTGGTAAAGCGCAGACGGGCTTGGATCAAAAGCTTTCGGCAAAGAAGCGGCGCAAATGGTATTATACTCTTGCCGTATCACTGGCGGCGATTGTAGTGTTCTCCACCACCTATGCGTTGATTCTGCCGGCAATCACCATGGAAAAACGCGGCATCACCGGTTGGAGCTGGGTGGATAACGATGAGATTCTTATCGAGAACGGCGGCCAGTGGTACCTGAGCCTGCCGGGAGCCAGCGCAAGCAATCCTGCAACGGCAGAAGCGGTGCGTGGGCTGCTGCCGGAGGAACTGACGGCAACCATGTCCGACGGCACGGCCGGTACGCTTTCGCTGGAATGGAATCTCTCCGCGCTGCCCGAGACCGGTGGATACGAGGGCGTCTATTCCCTATCCGCCAGCCTGCCGCAGGGCTATACCTTGCAGGAAGGTATCCCGCAGCTGCAGGTCATACTGGTACTGGGCGACGTGCAGCTGTATGCCGGGTACCCCGGCGTGCGCACGACTTTGACGCAAGCGCAGCTGGATGCCGCGCTGAAAACCCATACCATACAGGGTATGAACCCGCCAAACACCACCGTGAACCTTTTTGACTACACCTCGGCAAAGGACGGTGCCATCGAAAAGGACCTTCTGGACAAAACCAACAACGGCGCGGCAGGCCCCGCCGATTGGAACAAAGGCATTAACTCAAACCGTCTGCTGCTCTTCGGCGATGGAATGGCGGGTGCTGGCTACTGGAACATCGGCGCCGGCGCGGGAAGACAATGGGCGCGCGACTATTCCAACATGAAAGGGATCGTGGAGGCCACCTTGACCAACGGCTATCCCATGATCGACCTGAACAAGGCGCGGGAGCCGCTAATCGGTGTAACATCCTTGAGTTTAAGTCTCGCCAACCTGCACCGGGCCGAAAATATCGGCGCTGCAAACAACCTTGCAAACGCCCAAAACGCCCCGGCGCTGTCAACCACAGTGCTCACAGGGGCGGGAGCAACAAAAAGATCAGATAACACCTGGGACTATACCAACGTAGACGCGTCTTTGGACTATCTGTTTGACCCGGAAAAGGAATCTGGATCCAGTTACAAAAAAGCCTACCAAAATGTCACCGGCCTGTTTCAGATGGATAACGAAGGGTATTACTACTACAGCGCCCGGAAAAATTTTGCCGAGTTTGTAAAGGACGAGAGCGGCAATGCCACCACGCAGGACGGGAAATCCAGTGACGGATCCTTCACTTTATATGACGGCCCTGCCGTGTGGCGTTCAGACGGAGGCTGGGACGGCAAAGGCTTTACCGGCGATATGAGTTTGGGGAACTTCTATCCTTTTAACACGGGCAGACAAGTATTTGACAGCCTTGAAACCACTGCAGACGGCAGACAGGTTCTGAGCAGCAGCGTGAACCTGGATAACTCCAAATGGTCTCAATCGCAGCAGATGATCAATCAAGCCACCAAGGAAGCGATATATCTCAACCATCATATGGGAATGTCGCTGGAGATTAACTTTACCCAACCGGTAAACGGCCAAGTGAATATGGGCGCCACCGGCAAACAGGATATGATCTTCGAGTTCTCCGGTGACGACGATGTTTGGATTTTTGTAGACGATGTGCTGGTACTGGATATCGGCGGCATCCACAGCGAGCTGTACGGCACCATCAATTTCGCCACCGGCGAGGTTGTAATGGGCCAAAGCTGGCGAACAAGCGGCAACATACCGCAGACTCCGGGAGAAGGGGCATCTACAACCACTCTCTATGATCTTTTTATAAATGCTTTGGGGAAGGAAAAAACCGATACGCTCGGCTGGAACGTGACGGCAAACGGGGGGAAAACCTTTGCCAGCAGTTCCTCCCACACCTTGAAGATGTTCTATCTGGAGCGAGGCAATTACGACTCCAGCTTGCACCTGCGCTTCAATCTGCAGCCGATGCTCTACCAGCATATCAAGAAGGTGGACCAGAACGGCGATCCTCTTGCGGGCGTGCAATTCGAGCTGTATGCGGCGAAGCTCAAAGACGGCCTGACTCAAATGAGCAGCAACGTCGGCGACTATGAGCAGATCGGGGAAGTTCTGGCCACCCTGGAAACCGGAGAGGATGGCACCACCACATTCCTTGAGGAAGACGAAAGCGGCGCTATGCGCCCCTTTAACTTCGCCGACCGGTATTCCTCAGACGGTACGATATACTACATCTTAAAGGAAACCAAAACCCCCGCCGGATACCGGCCTTTGCCGGAGAATATCGTGTTGCAGTTTAACCCCGACACCGCCATGCTGGTGGTAGCAAACCGATATCAGACCGGGGCATATGCGAGCTTCATATCCAATATCGCGGAAATCGGGTCGCTGACTTACGGCGCATTTCATGAGAGCTTTGGGGATATTCAACCGAGCAATATCGAAGTAAGCGACCTGAGTAAAAAAGACGGTCTTGTCATCGCGGTACCCATGCTGCTTCAGGAGGGTATGACTAAAGAGGAGGAGTCCGGCAAGTGGCTGGCCCTGTACGGCAGCAACACCGCCGGCTTCAACACCGTAATCCCAACCGAGCGCACCGCCGTGGCATGGCGCACGGCCATTTTAAAGGCGCTGCTGTATCAGTGCAGCGACGAGGACTCGCCGGAGTGGTGTCTCAAGTGGAACGACGACAGCCAGCGGCTGGAGGGCATACTCAACGACCTTCCCGGCCGGGCCGACCGCTATGCGCTGAACAACTCACAGGACCCCGATATGAAGATGGTATATGGCGTCATCGAGCCGTATGCCCTGCAGAAGCTTGGCATTACAGGGACATCGGATGAAGAACGCTACCATAACCTTGGCAATTATGTCCGGCAACGAATCGAGGAGGCATTGGCGCACTTCGATGAGGGCGGCGGACAGACCCGGGAAGAGGTTATCGATGCGGTCATTTCGCAGATCGGAGAGACGATCCACAAGACCACATCCGACGGCGGCAGTTATGTGGGCAACGGAGAACCGGCACAGCGCGGCTTCAGTTTCCTGAACACCGACCAGTTTCAGCGAGACTTCCGCTCCCTTATCTATATTCCCAACGAGCAGCGGGAACTGCGGGTGTGGAAAGTGGACGAAGATGGTAAGAGCATCAACGGCGCCAAGTTTACCTTGTATCAGGGCTCTGGTGGAGCCAATGCCAATATCGTCGCTTCCGGCGTTACCGCAACGGTAGATGGGCAGGACGGTACGCTGATTTTCATGCCGTCACCTCCCACGGACGCTGCCGGTAATATATTGCCTGGGTACGCCAAAATCGCCTGGGTGGCATCCGGTTTCTCCAACTATACCCTAAAAGAGACCGAAGCCCCGCCAGGTTATCAGGCGAACGATACAGAGATTCCCATTCTGCTGGGCAATCACTCCATCTACGCCGACGCCGGTACTGCCGATGACGGTATCACCGTCATGGCGGGCGTCGGTAAGCTGATGCAAACCATGACGAAATACGCTGCCGACGACACAGTGAACATTACGCTCAGAGACATCATCGCCATCGCCCAGACACAGGAAAGCCTGTCGTCCGGTAAAGAATGGAGCCATGACGGCTGGGTGGATGACAAGCTGGATGGTACCGATGTGCCGCGCAGTATGAATCTCCATTACGGTATCAACGCGGTGGTAAACTACGGCCTTCACGATGAGGACGGCGGACAGACCATGAACCCCTTCTTCGTTACCGACACGGGCTTTCTGCGCACGCGGGTGATGCAAAACAGCGCCGCACTGGAAAAGGTTATGTACCATGAAGGCGTCAATACGGCCAACTGGGACGATCTTGGGAATATGGATATCTCAAGCCTCTTCAGTCAGACGAATGTTGTAGTCGTCACAAACAAGAAAACGGAGGACACCGATACCGGAAAACTGATCATCCGCAAAACCATTACCGGACCGGATTTAAAAGATGAGGATTACAGGAAGAACTTTACGTTCACTGTGACGCTCCATAACCGTGACGGGCAGCCTTTGACAGATAAGTATTACTACTTCGGTACAGACCGCTCCGGCTATATTGAGAACGGCGGAACTCTCTCGCTGCGCCATGATGAGGCCGTAACGGTCCTCGGCCTGCCGCTGGGAACGCAGTGGAGCGTGACAGAAACACAGGCTGACGGCTGGCATGTGATTTCCAGCAGCGAAACCATCCGCGGCTCCATCGAAGCGGATCAGACCGAAACTGCTGCGTTTACAAATACGAGGGGCATTTATCGTACTCTGGAGGGCCTTACCTGGCTGGATGAAAGCATGGACGGCATTCAAAACGAGGCCGAGTCCTCCCATCTCTCCGGCGTGAAGGTACAGCTGCTAAAGCTCAAGGAAAACGGCAATCCCGCCAAGGAAGACGATTACGAGCCATATCATTTCCAAGGTGACCCGAATCAGCCAATCGTAGAAATTGAAACCGGCCAACAGATCAGCGTGGGTGCGGCGGATGCAAACGCGGCCGCGGAATATGCGCAGGGCCGGTACAAATTCACCGACCTGCCTGCCGGAACCTTTGCCGTGCGTTTCATGGACGGCACAACCGTGAAGATCGCGGGCTTGACCGCCTCCCTGCAAAACCAAGGCGACAATGACGAGAAGGACTCCGATGGCGTACCTATCTATTCGGGGAATCCGAAGGTGCTGGAAAAAACGGTGATCTTAGGGATTGAAATGCCCGAGGCCGATGAGATGCAAACGTCGCTGTATGAATCCAAGTATCACGACAGCGGTTTTCACTCCAAAGGCTATGAGCTGCCCGATACAGGCGGGCACGGAACCATCTCGTATTCCCTTGCAGGACTGCTGCTGATGGCGACTTCCTATGTGGTATATACGGTCAAGCGCAGGCGGGAGAGACGAATCGAGTAATTATTTATGGTGTATGCCGTGTGTAACGGATATGAATTAGGTGTTTATTACAATTTGAAAGGATGATAAACCAATGAAAACAAGTAAGAAAATCTCAGCACTCCTACTATCTCTGATGATGATTCTGGCGCTGGGCGTTACCGCTTTCGCACAAGAGGCGTCTCCTGCTGCCAGTGCGGACCAAGGGAACGGCTCCATTACGGTCCAAAACGCCGCCAAGGGAGAGACCTACAAGCTGTACCGCCTGTTTGACGCTGCGGTTTCCGCAGCGCAGACGGAGGGAAAAGCAGATTCCATCGTCTATACCGGCACGATCCCTGACGGCCTGAGCACGTATTTTACCGCTGATGCAAACGGCTACATCACCGCGGCGGACGCCGCCTGGAAAGACGCCACCACCAAGGTGGAAATGAGCGACGGACTTCGAACCGCCCTGGAGACATGGGCAAAGAATGAGGGAATCACCCCTGTCGCTACCGCGACAAGCGATGGCAGTGAGCTTACGTTCAAATCCCTCAAATACGGCTATTATGTTGTGGTCAGCACCCAGGGAACCGCCATCTCCGTGGACTCCACCAACCCCAACGCAACCATCGTGGATAAAAACAGCACGGGACCGAAAGACCTGACCAAAACCACCGAGGATGACAATGTCAACATTGGGGACACGGTTACATATACCGTTCGTTTTTCTACTTCCAACTATGACGGTGCCGGCAAAGAGGCGAAAAAGATCGTTTCCTATACCATCACCGATACCTTGCCAGAGTTCCTGACCAGTGTGAATGTGACCAGTATCCTGATCGACAATGACGGCAATGCCGAAACCACCGACGACCAGACGACGCTCTCCCCCGCTCCTCAGTTCAATAACAAGAAAATCGTCCTTGACTGGTACGACAAAACGAAGAACCAGTTTTTGTATGACAACGGCGCAGCCGTCATCATTACCTACACCGCCGTCGTGACCGACAAAGCGGCGATTGACGGCGCCGGAAACACCAACGAGGTAACCCTTCAGTGGACGACTGAGGACAATACGGAACCGGGCCCCGGCAAGCTGGAAAGCTCGGAAACCATTTATACCTACGCGCTTGCATTGAAGAAGGTAGATGAAAAGGGCCAAGGCCTGGCAGATGCCAAGTTCCAGTTCCCCTTTTATGTCAAAGAGGCCCCGGACGCGGACGGCGCTTACATCTATGCGGGTAAAAACGCAGATGAAGGCCTTGTAAATGAACTGACGACTCCCGCCAATGGTTTGATTGTTGTGAAGGGCCTGAAAGCGGATACGGAGATTTCCGTCACGGAGACTGCCGCACCGAACGGTTATAATAAGCTTGCCGATCCTGTTAAAGTGACGCCTACCAAGACCGGCGCGTCCACTACGAATACGACCATCTATTTGGATGCCGACGGCAACGTGTTGGAAGAGGTAAACGATCAGGCAATAACGGTTGCGGTTAAGATTGATGAGCTTTCCGCTACCGCGGTGGCCGTTCTCAATAAGACCGGCTCCCTCCTCCCCTCCACCGGCGGTATCGGTACCACGATTTTCTATGTGGCCGGTTCGATCCTGCTTGTGGGAGCCGCCATATTCTTTATCGTCAGAAAGCGTATGAGTGTGGAAGATCAGACAACGGATTAATTTGTTCAAAGAAAATTCTGTGTGTAAAAGCCGGGGGTCTTTTCGGTCCCCGGCTTACAGCAGTAAGGAGAAGCCTGTATGAAAAAGCGATTGCCTACTCTTTTTTTCATTCTTGTCTTTCTTACAGGCCTGTCCCTTCTGCTGTACCCAACGGTCAGCGACTGGTGGAACTCGCTGCATCAGTCCCGTGCGATTGCCAGCTATACGCAGGAGATCGCCAATATGGATGACGCAAAATATGAGCAGCTTTTGAGAGACGCCCAGGCGTATAACGAAACGCTGATCAAACGGACTGGCGACCGCTTTACGCTTTCGGATGAGGAACTTTCGGAGTATAACGCTGTATTGGATGTATCCGGTACGGGAATCATGGGATATATTGAAATTCCCGTTTTGCAAACCAAATTGCCTGTCTATCACGGTACCGGCAATGCGGTGCTGTCGACAGGGGTGGGGCATATCGAGGGCAGCAGCCTGCCGGTAGGCGGCGAGAGCACACACTGTGTCCTGTCCGGCCATCGGGGACTGCCCAGCGCAAAGCTGTTTACCAATCTGGATCTGCTGGTGGAGGGCGATATTTTTCTGCTCCACACGCTGGATGAAACGCTCACCTATGAGGTGGATCAGATCCGCATTGTGATGCCTCAGGAAACAAGCGACCTGTATATTGAAGAAGGCATGGATTACTGCACGCTGGTGACCTGTACGCCTTACGGCGTCAATACCCATCGGCTGCTGGTGCGGGGGCACCGGATAGAAACGGAAAAGGCGCAGCAGACGGTCCGTGTAACCGCCGACGCTATTCAGATCGAACCACTGCTGGTAGCACCCTTTGCGGCAATCCCGCTGTTGCTGGTGCTTTTGGTTGCGCTACTTTTTAAGACCCGGAAAAAGAAGCCGAAGAAAAAGGGATCGGAGTGATGATATGAAAAACAGACTGTACAGGCTATTGCCGGCCATGCTGGTGCTTTTCCTGCTGTGCAGCGCAGTTGACGTATTGGCAGCCGAAAAGGATACGGTCGATTGGTCGAAAAAAGGAGCGGTGAGCGTCACTTTGCAAGCGGACGCAACGCCGATTTGCGCAGCGGAGCTGACGCTGTATAAAGCAGCGGACGCGCAGATTCGGGGAAACAACCTCTGCTTTACTTACACGCACGCTTTCAAAGACTTCGGCGGCGCGCCGGAGGATATCAGAGATATCACCGCCATACAGCGCCTCGCCGCCTATGTGAAGGAAAAGGGAATCCCCGGTCAATCGGCAAAATCGGACGCGAATGGAACCATCCGAATCAATGAACTGCCTTTGGGGCTTTATCTTGTGGTGCAGACCGGCAGCGTGGAAGGCTTTTCCGACTGTACGCCGTTTCTCATTGCGCTTCCGTTTGAGGAAAACGGCGAATGGTGCTATGAAATCGATGCCACGCCGAAAACCGATATGGTGCAGCTGATCGAGATTACGGTGAAAAAAGTCTGGAACGATGACGGGAAACACCGGCCGGACAGCGTCACTGTACAGTTATATAAAGGCGATACGGCAATCGATTCCGTTACGCTGAGGGAACAAAACGGCTGGACCCATACATGGAAGAACCAGCCCAAAAGCGACGATTATACCGTCAAAGAGACCGTTCCAAAGGGATATACCGCCGCTTACCAACGCAACGGGTATACCTACACGATAACAAACACGGAAGGACTCATTGATACAGGCCAGCTGATATGGCCTATCCCTGTATTGGCAGGCGCGGGAATTTTATTGTTTGCTCTGGGCTGGTTTGTGTGGAGGAAGAAGAGAGATGCGTAAAAAGAGCGGCGCCCTGTGTATGGCATTTGGCGTTCTTTTGATTGGGGCGGCAATCGCACTGGCGGCATTGAATCAACTGGAGGCGTCAAATGCCGCCCATGCGGCGAATACGGTTTTGCCGCTGCTGCAGCAGGCGATTGCAGACCGCACGCATACGGAAAAGTCTGAAAGCCCGGATGAGGCGGACAAAACTGTGCTGGTAAGGGAGATGACGGAAGTAGAAATCGATGGATACAATTATATCGGCTATCTGTCGATTCCCGCGCTGGAACTGGAGCTGCCGGTGATGGCCAACTGGGATTATACGCGGCTAAAAAAGTCCCCCTGCCGGTATTACGGCTCTGTCTTTACGGATAATCTGGTGATTGCTGCCCATAACTACGCCCGTCATTTCGGAAGTCTTGCCGATTTGCGTATGGGCGATACCGTACGGTTTACGGACATGGACGGGGTGGTTTATACCTACGAGGTCTGCGATTTGGAAACCCTGCCGCCAACTGCCACGGAAGAAATGCTTCAAAGCGGGTGGGATTTGTCCCTGTATACCTGCACTCTCGGCGGCGGCAGCCGTGTGACCGTGCGCTGTGAACAAGTGAGCTAAATATGCAAAACGGTGCAAATATGGCGCTGTGATGTAAAACCCTGCTTCAAAAGCGGTATGGAGTGTTTTTCTCTTGCCCCAAGTCTTAGGATAAATGCCGCTTATCCCATATAAGGCAAAGCTCAGCAGAGTGATTTCCAACGGATTTTTATTGTTTTTTGCGCTTTGAAAAAAGGCAAAAAAATTGCTCAAACCCTTAAGTATTAAGGGTTTGAGCATGGTGCGCCCGAGAGGACTTGAACCTCCACCGAGTTGCCCCGACTAGAACCTGAATCTAGCGCGTCTGCCAATTCCGCCACGAGCGCATTTTTATTCCCACAGTTTTCATTTTATAAGAAATCTGCTGGAAATTTATCACATCTACAAATTCCGTCTTTTTCTGTTTTTTGCTTCGGAATTTCGAGTGCTTGATTATTATATCGTAACGACATATGTTTGTCAACCCCCAATCCGAAAAAATTATCCAGCTTTTTATCGCAGGGTTCCTTCCCTTTGCAGCACGGACGGCGTAGGACTGCAGCCGCTTCTGCCCAGCAGAGAAGCGCGCACCAAGGCCTCTCTTCCATACCTTGCCCGCAGCCGGTCGGCGTCTTTTGCAAGCCGTTCAAGCCGTTCTTCCCGGACGATCTCCTGGAAAAAGGAAAGCTGCCAGACGGCGCCGTCCTCTACCAGATCGTAGCCCCGAATTCCAACTGAACGCACCGTTCGCCCTTTTCCCCAGTGCCAGCGCTGGGAAAAGAGCTGCATGGCGGCCCTGGCCAGCTCCAACGCGTTGCGGGTCGGGGCTGCCAGCTTTGCCTGGTGCCCTACGGTTGTCAGCATATCGTCCCGGATGTACACCGCGACGGCGCCGGCCAGCAAACCTCGCTCCCGCAGGCGGCGGGAAACGTTCTCGCAAAGGAGCAGGAACATGGAAAAGACCGCCTGATCGTCGGTCAAGTCCGCGCCTCCGGTCATAGAGTTGCCCACCGACTTGACCGGCTCTTCCTCTCCCTCCCTTCGCACCGGCGACGCGTCCCGTCCATTGGCTGTCTGCCAAAGCTGGCCGCCGCATTTGCCCAAAAGCCTTCTCAGAAAGTCAGGCGAAGCGTTCGCCAAATCCCCCAGGGTAAAGATGCCACCGCCAGCCAGCCGCCTGGCGGTGGCGGGACCGATTCCGATCATCTGCGAACAGGAAAGCGGCCAAATCTTCTCTTTAAAATCCGTCCTTTCAATCACCGTCAGGCCGTCCGGCTTCTTTAAATCGCTGCCGAGCTTGGCAAACGGCTTATTGAAGCTGACCCCTACCGAGATGGTCAGTCCCGTCTCCTCGCGCACCTGCCGGCGCAGCTTTTCCCCGATTTCTTCCCCTGTGCCAAACAAACGGCGGCTGCCGGTCACGTCCAGCCAAGCCTCATCCATCCCAAAAGGCTCCACCTGGTCGGTATATTCCCCGTAGATGCTCCGCACCAGCCTGGAAAAGTAGACGTACCGTTCATAATGAGGTTCACATATGACCAGGTTGGGACACTGGCGTTTGGCCTGCCAAACGGTTTGCGCAGTCTTAATGCCGTACTTCTTCGCTTCCTCACTTTTTGCCAGCACAATGCCATGCCGGTCCTCCACGCTGCCGCAAACCGCCACCGCCTTGCCCCTCAGCTCGGGATGATCCTGGCTTTCCACCGAGTAGAAGAAATTATTCAAATCACAATGCAAAATGGCCCGTTCCAACGACATTCGCCTCTTTATCGAACATATATTCTGTTAGTTATTTTAATATAGAACATATGTTTTGTAAAGTGAAAATAACTCCCATTTTTCGAAAGCACCTGCAAGCGCGTATCCGGTTAAAAGAGCTATGCCCTTCTTTCCCCTTCTTTCCCAGCCCTACGCTGAGAAAAGCGGTCATACCGCGACGGCCGCATAACGGGACAAGATTGGATTTTCTTCGGCCTGGTCCTTGTTTTCCCGGGAAATACAGGAAGGACTGGCCGCTTACAAGACAAAAACCTCCGGCGATGGATCATCGCCGGAGGTTCCTTGCGCTCTTATTCGTTTTTGCCCTTAATCAGGTCCCAATAGGCCTTGGCGGCCTGCTCGGTCTTATTGTCCCCAAACTGGTAATAGCGGGTTCCCTGCAGCTCATCGGGGAGATACTGCTGCTTGAGCCAGTGATTGGGATACTCATGGGGATAGTGGTAGGTAAGCCCGCGGCCCAGCTTTTTGGCGCCTTCGTAGCCGGTCCCCCGCAGGTAAGCGGGGATGTCTCCGGTCTTTCCCGCTTTTACGTCCGCCATGGCGGCGTTGATGCCGTTGTAGGCGGAGTTGGACTTTGGCGCGGTGCACACCAGCACCACCGCGTCGGCCAGCGGAATGCGCGCTTCCGGCAAACCCACCATCATGGCCGCGTCGATACAGGCCTTGACCACGGCAATGCCCATGGGGTAGGCAAGCCCCATATCCTCGCAGGCGCACACCATCAGACGACGACAGGCGCTGGGCAGGTCTCCCGCTTCCAGCAGCCGTGCCAGATAGTGGAGCGCCGCGTCCGGATCGGACCCGCGCAAAGACTTCTGGTAAGCGGAAAGAATGTCGTAATGGGAGTCGTCCTCCCGGTCGTAACGCATGGCGCTGCGCTGGGAAAGCTGGCTTGCCTGCTCGAGCGTGATGCGCCGCGCACCTTCCCCGGCCGGAGCGGAAAGGACGCAAAGCTCCACCGCGTTGATAGCCTTGCGCACGTCCCCGCCGCAGGAAGCGGCGATGTGGGCCATTGCCTCGTCCTCCGCCTTAATTTTCCCGCCCGACTCTTCCTCCAGAAATGCCACCGCCCGGCGGACCGCCTTTTCGATTTCTCCGGCGGATACGGGCTTGAACTCAAACACCGTCGAACGGCTCAAAATGGCGTTATACACATAAAAGTAGGGGTTTTCAGTGGTGGAGGCGATGAGGGTGATGCGGCCGTTTTCAATGTGCTCAAGAAGGGTCTGCTGCTGCTTTTTGTTGAAGTACTGGATTTCATCCAGGTACAGCAAAATTCCGTTTGGCGCGGCCAGGGTATCCACCTCCCCTACCAGCGCCTTGATGTCGGCGGTGGAAGCGGTGGTGGCGTTCATCTTATGCAAGGTACGGTTGGTGGTACGGGCGATGACCGAAGCAACGGTAGTTTTACCGATACCGGAAGGGCCGTAGAAAATCATGTTGGGAAGCTGGCCCGATTCGATGATCCGCCGAAGCACCTTGCCCTTTCCCAGCAGATGCGTTTGACCCACCACGTCGTCCAGGGTCGTCGGACGCATCCGGTCCGCCAGAGGCGCTTTCATACTGCCACATCCTTTTCGTCAGATTGTTTTCTTGTTATTTTACCACAAGTGAGGCAGGATGGACAGGACCCGCGCAACTTTTTGAGTTTTTCTCCTGTGTTCCAGGTAAAAAGGCTGCTTTTTATTCGCCGCCGCAGTACGCCCGGTAATGGGATTGGTTGCTGCAATACTCCCACTATTTTTCGATGCCCCATTCCCGGATCCATTCGTTCCCCTTGCGTCACTGCTCATAGACTTCCCGCTCAAAAAGCTCCTTGGGTTTTTCGCAGGGAAACGCGTCGCATAACGGGACAGCTCTGCCCGCACCTGTAAAAACCGCTGCGCATAGTCCTGCTCCTCCTTTTTTGGAAGATGCCTTTGATAAAATTCGGCAAGGTCTTGGGTACAATGGAGCAGCTCTTTCGAGAGCGCGGCGATGACGCCCTTCTCATAGGCGCTGCATGTGTAACAAAGCAGCGAACAAGGCGCAATTTGGTCCCGTAATTCCTCCCGTTTCACTCCTTCACCCTTTCCGGTCCCTTTTCTAATTCAAAACCACTTGTAACCGATTGGTTTGCACAAACCCCAGAGGGGGCAGTACTTGCTGACCCCTGGAAGGGGGTACTGAGGATTTGCCGTCGCATCACTGTCGCAGGCAGCCGTTGAAGGCGATAATAGAAAGAGGCCGCCCGAAATCGGGCGGCCTTTCTTGTTTCGGATTAATAAAGCGGATATTTGGCGCACAGCTCGGTAACGCCTTTGCGGATGGAATCGGCGGAGTTCTCGAAGTCGTTGATGGCAAGCGCGATGTACTCCGCGATCTTGTCCATATCCTCCACGCCCAGGCCGCGGCTGGTGGCGGCGGGCGTGCCTATGCGGATGCCGCTGGTAATAAAGGGGCTGCGGGGCTCGTTGGGAATGGTGTTCTTATTGACGGTGATGTACACCTCGTCGAGCCGGTGCTCGAGCTCCTTGCCGGTCACGTCCAGGTCACGCAGGTCCACAAGCATCAGATGGTTGTCGGTGCCGCCGGAAACCAGCTTGACGCCCCGGTTCAAAAGGCCCTTGGCCAGCGCCGCGGCGTTGTCCACCACGTTCTTGGCGTACTGCTTGAATTCGGGCTTCAGCGCCTCGCCGAAGCAGACGGCCTTGGCGGCGATGATGTGCATCAGCGGGCCGCCCTGGGTGCCCGGGAACACGGCTTTATTGATCGCCTTGGCATACTCTTCCTTACAGAGAATCATGCCGCCGCGGGGGCCGCGCAGGGTCTTATGGGTGGTGGTGGTGACGATGTCCGCATAGGGTACGGGGCTGGGATGCTGGCCGCCTGCCACCAGGCCCGCGATGTGGGCCATGTCCACCATAAAGAGGGCGCCCACCTTCTTGGCAATGTCGCTGATGCGCTCAAAGTCGATGATGCGGGGATAAGCGCTGGCGCCCGCCACGATCATCTTGGGCTTCACCTCTTTGGCCTGGGCATAAAGCTTGTCGTAATCAATGGTGTGGGTAACCTCGTCCACCCCGTAGGAAACAAAGTTATAGTAGCTGCCGGACATGTTCACCGGGGAGCCGTGGGTCAAATGACCGCCCTCCGCCAGGCTCATGCCCAGCACCGTGTCGCCGGGTTTGAGCATGGAGAAATAAACCGCCAGGTTCGCCTGGGCGCCGGAATGGGGCTGGACATTGGCGTGCTCGGCACCGAAGAGCTCCTTGGCCCGCTCGATGGCGATGTTCTCGACGATGTCCACGTCCTCACAGCCGCCGTAGTACCGCTTGCCGGGATAGCCCTCGGCGTACTTGTTGGTCAGCACGCTGCCCATAGCTGCCATGACCGCTGGGGAAACGATGTTCTCCGATGCGATCAGCTCAATGTTGCGGCGCTGGCGCTTAAGCTCCAGGTTCATCGCCTCGCCTACCTGCGGGTCCGTGTTCGTTACAAACCCAATGGTGTCCATCATGTTATCAAACATAGTCGTGACTTCCTTTCCACTTCTTGCGTTTGGCGTTTCCTCTGCCCGCTCCCACTTCCTGCGGGCTCCTTGGAAGGTGGGACAATATTGCTTTTTATTATACACACAATCCAATAAAAACACAAGTACCGCCCCTTTTCTTTTCCCCCTGCCCCGCACCCCTTCAGGCGCTGCGCATACCATAGAAATGGGCGTTTTTATGCAGGGCCCTTTTGCATCACATATAAGGAGTGGCTGCTCGATGAAACCCAATCCCTCCTGCACCCATATTGCCAACGTCACCTCCGCCGTGACCATCGCTGTCAATTTCCTGCTTAGCGCATTTAAATTCTTAGCCGGCATTCTGGGCCAATCGTCGGCCATGCTTTCCGACGCGGTGCATTCCGCTTCCGACGTGCTGAGCACTTTTGTGGTCTTAATCGGGGTAAACCTTTCTCACAGGAAGGCGGACAAAGGCCATCCCTACGGCCACGAACGCATCGAATGCATCGCTTCCTTCGTGCTGGCGGGAATGCTTTTCGTCACCACCTTCGGCATCGGCGCAAAGGCGGTGGAACATATCGCGCTTTTGGCCCAAGGCGGCGCCATCCCCGTTCCGGGCGGGATCGCGCTTGTGGCGGCCGTCGTCTCCATTGTGGTCAAGGAATGGATGTTTTGGTACACACGGGCGGCGGCGCGCAAGATAAAGTCGGGCGCGCTGATGGCAGACGCCTGGCATCACCGCAGCGACGCCTTATCCTCCATCGGCAGCCTCATCGGGGTAGGCGGGGCCATGCTGGGATTCCCCATCTTCGACCCCATCGCTTCCCTGCTCATCTGCCTGCTCTTGGCCAAAACCGCCTTCTCCATCGCAAGGGAAGCGGCCGGTCAGCTCATCGACAAGGCCGCCGACGAGGAAACGGTGGCACGCATTGCCCGGGAGGTGTGCCAGTGTGACGGGGTTTTGCGCATTGACGATCTGAAAACCCGTCTTTACGCAAACGGCATGTATGTAGACGTGGAAATTGCGGCCGACGGGCATCTTTCCCTGAAGGAAGCCCACGCCATCGCCGAGGAGGTGCACCAGCGCATCGAACACGCCTTCAACGGAGTCAAGCACTGCATGGTGCACGTCAACCCCGATTTCTGACAAGATTGACGGCTATCCCACCTTTTTATCGCATATACTGAGAAAAGGAGGCGATGGGAAATGCATTGTAGAATCTCCGACCTGCGCTGCAAGGAAGTGGTCAACATCAAGACCGGCACCAAAATCGGGATGGTGTGCGACGTGGCGGTGGACACCTGCAACGCCACGATCCTGTCCATCATTGTCTACGGCCGGTGCAAGTTCTTCGGCCTGTTGGGGCGGGAGGACGATATTGTCATTCCCTGGTGCGACATCAACATCATCGGCCGGGACACCGTCCTGGTTAATTTCAACGAACGTCCCTGCCGCAAGAAAAAACGCAAGGGAGTTTTCCGCAACGCCTTCAAGGGACTGATGGGAAACGACTGAGCGGACGATTTGGCTTGCAATAATTCCTGCGGCTGATATAATAATAGAATGGAAAGGGTAAAATTTAGGTGCATTCGGTACAAAAATGGGGGAATTCGTCCATTTTTTGGGGTACGAATGGGTCAATTCTAAAAAGAACGGATGTTTTGTATGAACCAGATTGCGGTTATCGGCACCGGATACGTGGGGCTTGTTTCCGGCGCGTGCTTATCGGAATTCGGCTTAAAGGTCATATGTATGGACGTGGACGAGTCCAAGATCAACTGCCTCAAGCAGGGGATTATCCCCATCTACGAGCCGGGGCTGGAGGAAATCGTGGTGCGAAACGCGAAATCGGGCCGCCTCTCCTTTACCACCGATATAAACGAGGCGGTGGAGCACGCCACTGTGGTTTTCATCGCGGTGGGCACCCCGCCCCAGGAGGACGGCTCGGCGGATTTGCAGTATGTGCTCGCGGCCGCCCGGTCCATTGCCCGGTGTATGAACGGGTATAAGGTCATCGTGGACAAATCCACCGTACCGGTGGGAACCGGGCGCAAGGTCAAGGCGGTCATCCGGGAGGTGCTGCGGGAACGGGGGGTGGACTACGATTTCGACGTGGTTTCCAACCCGGAGTTTCTGCGGGAAGGGTCGGCGGTCAACGACTTCATGCACCCCGATCGCATTGTCATCGGCACCCAAAGCAACAAGGCACGCAAAACCATGCGCAGCGTCTACCGGGTTCTTTATATCAACAACCATCCCTTCGTCTTTACCAATGTGGAGACGGCGGAGGTCATTAAATACGCATCCAATGCGTTTCTTGCTACCAAGATTACCTTCATCAACGAAATCGCTAACTTGTGCGAAGCGGTGGGGGCAAACGTACAGCAGGTGTCAAACGCCATCGGGCTGGACAAGCGCATTGGAAAATATTTTCTGCATGCGGGGCCGGGATATGGGGGAAGCTGTTTTCCGAAGGACACCAAGGCCCTTGTCAACACCGGCAAGGAATATGGGGTGGAAATGTCGCTGATTGACTCGGTCATCAACGCAAACGACCTACACAAGCTCAAGATGGTGGACAAGATTACCGCCGCCCTGGGAGACGTGGAAGGGAAAACCATTGCGGTTTTGGGCCTTTCCTTTAAGCCGGAGACCGACGATGTGCGGGAAGCGCCCTCTTCCACCATTGTGCGCGAGCTGCACCGGCGCGGGGCTCACATCCGCGCTTACGACCCGGCAGCCATGGAAAACGCCGCCCGGTTTGCCTTCGCGGACATTCCGGTTACCTATGTCCAGAACGAATACGACTGTGTGGCGGGCGCGCACGCGGCGGTGCTGGTCACGGAATGGAACCAGTTTCGCAACCTGGATCTGGAGCAGATGAAAAGCACCATGGCATCCTATTACTTTTTTGATTTTCGCAACATTTACGAGCGCCGGGATGTGGAAGAAAAGGGCTTTGCCTACTTTGGCGTAGGCCGATAGGAAGAAGGATTGGAGAATGGAAACCATTGTGGTTACGGGAGCGGCGGGCTTTATCGGCTCGCATGTTTGCGAAGCGCTCCTTACAAGGGGATACGGGGTTATTGGAATCGATCACTTTAACGACTTCTACTCCCCGGCCATAAAAGAGCAAAACTGGCAGGCGGTAGAAGCGACGGCAAAACGCCTTGGGCGTGCGGACTGCCTGCGTCTTTTTCGAAACGATATCCGGAACGCCGGGGAAATGGAACAGGTTTTTGCAAGCGCACCGGTGGACGGCGTGATTCATCTGGCCGCCTATGCGGGAGTTCGGCCCTCCATCCAGAAGCCGCTTCTTTATGCCGACGTAAACTTAAACGGAACCCTGGTCCTTCTGGACACTCTGCAAAAGCGCGGGGTCAAGCGGCTGGTGTTCGCTTCATCCTCTTCGGTATACGGCAACAATAAAAAGGTCCCCTTCGGTGAGGACGATTTTGTGGACAAGCCCATCTCCCCTTACGCCGCCACCAAAAAAGCGGGGGAGCTCTTATGCCACACCTGGCATCACCTTTACGGCATCAAGACCGCGTGCCTGCGGTTTTTTACCGTGTATGGCCCGCGCCAGCGCCCGGATCTGGCCATCCACAAATTTACCCGCCGCATGCTCAGCGGAGAACCCATCCCCTTCTACGGGGACGGCACCAGCCGGCGGGATTACACCTACATCGACGACATTGTGGACGGCGTGATGCGGGCACTTGCCTGGACAAAAGGCGAGGGCGACCGGTTCGAGGTCTTTAACCTGGGAGAATCCAACACCATTTCCCTATCCGAAATGGTGCATACGCTGGAACGGGTTTTGGGTGTCCAGGCAAAGCTGGAACGTTTGCCGGCTCAATCGGGAGACGTGAACGTAACCTATGCGGATGTGACCAAAGCGCGCCGGGTGCTGGGGTACTGCCCATCTACTCCTTTTGAGGAAGGGATCCGGCGATTTGTGGAATGGATGAACGAACAGCCGCAAAAATAAGGGAAACGAGGCCGGCCGGCTTTTTGGCCGGCCTTTGTGTTTTTTGGACAATTTTCACATGCTCTTTACAATTTTGGAAAATACGTGTATAATTGGTCTGGTAAAAATGACATATTTTATCGCAACCGATGTAAGTTTTCCGTTTTTGCATAACGCTCCATCGATTTGGGTCGAGCGTCGCCACCGGTTCATTCAGGGGGGATTTTTATGTTGCGAAACCTAAAAGCCCTGCGCAAGTCCCGCTGCCTCAACCAGCAGGAGCTGGCCGAACAGCTTCACATTTCCCAGGCCTCTGTGAGCAAATACGAGATGGGCTTAGTGGAGCCGGACATTTATATTATCAAGCAAATCGCCGCTTTTTTTCAGGTATCCATCTACGATCTCTTAGGCGAAGAAAAGGGAAAGTCCTTGTACAAGGAGGACCTTTCCCAGGAGGAAAAGCAGTTTCTCGACGGGTATGGACGGCTGACGGAGGTGGAGAAGGACAAAGTATATGCCATCATACAGGAACGGCTGCGGCTGTATCCGTAGGGAACAGGCGCGTGAGTGCAGGAGAATTTCCGTTTTCCTGTTTCATGCATGAAAAAACGCCCGGCCGGGAAAATTCCCGGCCGGGCGAACTGCATCTTTTGCTTATTTCTGCATGCCTTCCACGATTTCCTTGGTATCGCGGGCAATGACCAGTTCCTCATTGGTGGGGATAACGTACACCTTCACGGCGGAATCCGGAGTGGAAATCTCCGCTTCCTTGCCGCGGATGGTTTCCTTGTTGAGGGCGTCGTTGATCTTCACGCCCATGAAGGAGATATTTTTGCACACGTCCTCGCGCAGTTCAGCGGAGTTTTCTCCGATGCCGCCGGTGAAGACGATGGCGTCCACCCCGTCAAGCGCTGCGGCGAAAGCACCGACAAACTTGCGGATCTGGTAACGCTGCATCTTCTGGGCGAGGATGGCGCGCTCATTGCCTTCCTGGGCGGCCTTCTCGATGTCCCGGTTGTCGCTGGAAACGCCGGAAATGCCCAGCATACCCGATTTCTTATTGAAAAGCTCGGAAAGCTGCGCGCCGGAGAGGTTTTCCTTTTCCGCGATAAAGGTGACAACGGAGGGATCCAAGGTGCCGGTACGGGTTCCCATGATGAAGCCGTCCAGCGGAGTCAGGCCCATGGTGGTGTCAATAACCTTGCCGTCCTTGACCGCCGCCAGAGAAGAACCGTTGCCCAGGTGGCAGGTGATGATCTTCGTACCCTGAGCAGGCTTGCCCATTACCTGGAGGCAGCGGGCGGTCACATAGCGGTGAGAGGTGCCGTGGAAGCCGTAGCGGCGGATCTGGTACTTCTCATAGTACTCATAGGGGATGGCGAACATATACGCCTCGGGGGGCATGGTGGAATGGAAGGAGGTATCGAAGACCACCACTTCCGGAATCTCCGGGCCCAGCGCCTCACGGCAGGCAAGAATGCCCTGGATATGGGCGTGGTTGTGAAGAGGGGCCAGCGGGATCAGGCTCTGGATGCCCTCGATGGTCTTCTCGGTCACAAGCTCGGAATGCTTGAAGATGGCGCCGCCCTGCACGATGCGGTGACCAACGGCGGAAATTTCGCTCATGCTGGAAATCACGGCGGCCTCGCCGGTGGTCAGCACCTTTTCCACCTCTTTGAAGGCGTCGGTATGGGTGGGAAGATTGATGTCATACTCCACCTGTCTGCCGTCGGCGGTGGTGTGACGGATGTGCCCGCCGATGCCGATGCGCTCGCAAAGGCCCTTTGCGATGACGCTTTCGTCCTTCATGTCAATCAGCTGATATTTCAGCGACGAGCTGCCTGCGTTGATAACCAGAATTTTCATTTCGTTCCTCCTACTATTTTCCAGGGGATTGTCACAATTACCCCATTGGTGTACAATAGTCTATAACATTTATATGATAGTATATTTTCCCCGATATTTCAAGCGAATTTGTATCCAAAGAACGGAGGAAAACCGTGCGGATTGCAGGAATAATTGCCGAATACAATCCCTTTCACCGGGGCCACGCCTACCACATCCAAAAGACCCGGGAGCTGGGCGCCACCCACATTGTCTGCGTAATGAGCGGCAACTTTGTCGAGCGGGGGGAACCGGCCATGTTTGCAAAGGGGGCGCGGGTAAAGGCGGCCCTGGCCGGTGGGGCGGACCTTATTATAGAGCTGCCTCTTCCCTGGGCCATGGCTCCGGCTCAGACCTTTGCAAGAGGCGGGGTCTTCCTGCTGAATGCCCTTTCCTGTGTGGACTTTCTGAGCTTTGGCAGCGAATGCGGGGACCTAGCTTTGCTTACCACCTGTTCCAAAGCCCTCTCTTCGGAAGCCTTTCCTCCTCTTCTCAAAGAAAAGCTGGCGGCCGGCCTTCCCTTT
Source organism: uncultured Eubacteriales bacterium (assembly GCA_951801675.1). Lineage (GTDB taxonomy): Bacteria > Bacillota > Clostridia > Oscillospirales > Acutalibacteraceae > Solibaculum_A. Next base: position 69,265 of record CATONX010000005.1, read on the forward strand.
GCGAAAGCGCGGGCGGCGGCGATAAAAGAGGCTTATCCCGCCCTGGCAGCCCCTCTCTTTTTTCCAAACGACACACTGGCCCTCGAATACCTGGCGGCCCTGTCCGCCCTATCCTCCCCCATTCAGCCGGTCTGCGTGCGCCGGGAAGGGGCGGGGCACGACGGCACCGAGACGGCAGCGGGGTTTGCCAGCGCTTCCTTTGTGCGAACGCGAATCCGAGAGGGGGTCCTAGACGCGGCAGCCGCTTTTCTGCCGCCGGAAAGCTTTGCTGTCTTAGAGGAAGAGCTGGAAGCAGGGCGGGCTCCGGCCGGGCTTTGCAATTTGGAACGGGCGGTACTGGCCTCTCTGCGCGCAAAGACCCTCAAGGAGCTTACACGGCTTCCCGACCTGTCGGAAGGGCTCGAGAACCGGCTTTACGACGCGGTGCGTAAGGCCCGAAGCTTAGAGGAGCTCTATGACCTCGTCAAGACCAAGCGGTATTCCCACGCCCGCATCCGCCGCATCTGTCTTTCGGGGTTTCTGGGGCTGACGAGGGACTTGACCGAAGAACCGCCTCCTTATCTGCGGGTGCTGGGCGCAAGCGGGCGGGGGTATGAAGTGCTAAAGCGGGCGGGGAAATCCGCGCGGCTTCCCATTGTGGGCCGGTACGGGCAGGTTTCCTCCCTTGACAAGCGGGCGCAAATCGTGTTTAATTTGGAAAGCAGAGCCACCGACCTGTTCGGCTTGGCGACCCCGCGGATTCAGCCCTGCGGCGGCGAGGAAACCTATCGGCTGATCAAATGAGAAAAAGCAGGAGGAAGGAATCCATGTCTGTTCAGCTTCGAATGCTTACCTATGAAAACTACGGCAACTGTCTGTCTCTCTCCAACGGCGTGGTTACCGCTTTCGTCACGGTGGACGTGGGGCCCCGCATCATCTGGTTCGGCTTCAACGGCGGAGAAAATCTGCTGTTTACCGACATAGACCGGGACACCAGCATTGAGGACCCAAGTCTGGAGGAAGCCTATGGGGACGGCAGCGTGTACCACTTCTACGGCGGCCATCGGCTGTGGACTAGCCCGGAGGACGACATTACCTCTCACTATCCGGACAATGACCCGGTCAAGTGGGAACAGACCGAGACCGGCGCCGTCTTTACCCCGCCCAGACAGCGGCACAACCATGTGCAGCACCAGATGGAGCTTTCCTTCGGCATCGGCGCGAGCCTGCAGGTCCTTCACCGCGTTACGAACACCGGCAAGGAAACGAAAACCTTCGCTCCTTGGGCCATCACCCAGATGGCGCCCGGCGGGGTGGCCATCATCCCCCAGGCCGCGGCGGAAACCGGGCTTTTGGCCAACCGGGTCATGCCAGTCTGGCCCTACACCAACCTGGCCGACAGCCGGGTTTACTTCGGCGACCGGTACATTACTCTTCAGCAGGACCCTTTCAACCACCGCGCCTTCAAAATCGGAACCAACAACGAGGCCGGCTGGGCGGTGTACCTCAACCAATCCATTGCGTTCATTAAGAAGTTCGCTCCCTGGCAGGCAAACGGAGTATATCCGGACTTCGGCGTGAATTTCGAGACTTATACGGGCAACTACTTTTTGGAGCTGGAGTCTTTAGGCGAGCTGTGTGAGGTTCAGCCGGGCGCTACGGTGGCGCATGAGGAGCAGTGGGATCTGAAGCTGATCGGGATGCTCCCCTGCCCGCGCAACGAATCCTCGGTGGATACGCTGGTTTCTTTCCTGATCTGACGAAAATAGGCCGCACGGTGATTTCCGTGCGGCCTTCTTTTGTTTGGCGATGCCTCCAACGGCTCAAGCCGGTGGCAGTATCCTGCAAATAAGCTTCAACTTTAAACTATGAGCAAAACAGGCACTAACAGCAAAGTTCCGATAGGACGGCGATTCGCCCGTTGGCGGGCTAGAGGGGCACATCATATAAGCAGATTGAGACAATGCCGATGGTTACTGCCCCGCGCCGGTTCCCCAGAAAACGTAAGAGCCGCCCCTTCCTTTACGGAAGGGGCAGCTCTTGTTTTTCGCTGCTTATTTAATCATGCCGGCGACTTCGCTGGCAAAATCGTCCTCGCGCTTCTGGAGGCCCTCACCCTTCTCAAAGCGGGTGAAAGCGGTGGCGGTGATCTTGCCGCCCAGCTCCTTGGCAACGGATTCCACATACTGGCCCACGGTCATGCTGCCGTCCTTGACGAACGCCTGGTCCATGAGGCAGTTATTCTCAAAGAACTTGCCGATGCGGCCTTCCACCATCTTCTCGATGATGTTTTCGGGCTTCTTGCTGTTCTTCGGATCGTTCTTGATCTGGGTGATGAGGATTTCCTTTTCCTTGGCGACCGTCTCAGCCGGGACGGACTCCCGATTCAGGTAAGGCGCGCCCAGAGCCGCGATCTGCATCGCCACGTCCTTCGCGCACTCCTGGAACTTGGCATTGGAAGCATCCACGCCGTCCAGGTCAAAGCTGACCATGACGCCGATGCGGCCGCCGCCATGGACATAGGTGGAAACCACGCCGTCATAACGGGCGAAACGGCGGATCTTAATGTTCTCACCGATGACGAGGATCTTCTCGCGCAGCAGCTCGGCAACCGTCAGGTCGGAACCGGCGGGCTTGCATTCAGCCAGCGCGTCCACGTCCGCGGGGTTCTGCTCGAGAACCGTGTCGGCCAGGGTGGCGACAAACGCCTGGAAATCGGCGTTCTTGCCCACAAAGTCGGTCTCGGAGTTGACCTCGATCACGACGCCTGCCTTATCGTTGGCGGAGGCGTACACGACGCCCTCCGCCGCGATGCGGCCGGACTTCTTCGCCGCCGCTGCGAGTCCCTTCTCGCGCAGAAATTCAATTGCTTTCTCCATATCGCCGTCGGCCGTCGTCAGGGCCTTTTTACAATCCATCATGCCGCAGCCGGTCTTCTCGCGAAGGGCGGCTACATCTTTTGCAGTAAACGCTGCCATTGTTTTCATTCCTCCTGTAAGATTTTGTTGCTGGTTTTTACGATTCCCGAAAAATGCCCGTGCAAAAGGAGGCCCCAAAGGATAGGCGACCTATCCCCCTCCGATGGCTCGGGCATTTCATTTCGTCCAGATTGCTTACGCTTTCGCTTGGGCGTCTTCCTCGGCTTCCGCTTCGGCCTTCTGCGCGGCGGCTTCCTCAGCCTGGGCGCCCTGACGGCCTTCGATGATGGCGTTTGCCATGGTGGCGGAAATCAGCTTGACGGCACGGATGGCGTCGTCATTGCCGGGGATCACGTAATCGATCTCGTCCGGATCGCAGTTGGTGTCCACGATGGCGACCACCGGGATACCGAGCTTTCTGGCTTCGGCAACGGCGATCTTTTCCTTGCGCGGGTCCACCACAAAGAGAGCGCCAGGCAGCTTCTTCATTTCCTTGATGCCGCCCAGGAACTTCTCGAGCTTTTCAATTTCCAGGTTCAGCTTGATGACTTCCTTCTTGGGAAGGAGATCAAAGGTGCCGTCCTCTTCCATCTTGCGCAGCTGGGCAAGGCGGCGGATACGGTTTTGAATGGTGCGGAAGTTGGTGAGCATACCGCCGAGCCATCTGGCGTTGACGAAGTGCGCGCCGGCGCGCTGGGCTTCCTCACGGATGGACTCTTGGGCCTGCTTCTTGGTGCCGACAAAGAGCACCGACTCGCCGTTTTCCGAAAGCTGGCGGATGAACATATACGCCTCTTCCAGCTTGCGGACAGTTTTCTGCAGGTCGATGATGTAGATGCCGTTGCGCTCGGTGAAGATATACGGCGCCATCTTCGGGTTCCACCGACGGGTCTGATGACCGAAGTGAACACCGGCCTCCAGGAGCTGCTTCATAGATACGACTGCCATTTACGAAATCCTCCTTAGTTTTTCCTCCGCATGCCTTGCCATTCCCCGCAACCGCCGAAGGCGGCACCGGCGCGGAACACGGGCACACGTGTGAAGTGAATTTGGACTAGAGAATTATACCACAATCCCCCAGCCGATGCAAGGGGGATTTTCAAGGAAACGCGTCATTTTTCGGGGTAGAGGGTGTCGATCATGAGGCCGGCGCCAAGGCGGAAACCCTCGATGAAAATCTGGCAGCACTCGTAGGTGCCCGCGTCTCCCTTGGCGTTGAGGAACCGGTTGAGCAGGGGGCGGTTTTCCTCGCCGAGGGCGCGCAAAAGCTCTTCGTGCGCACGCTCGAGGTTCTTTTTCGCCTTGCGGTACTCGGGCGACTGGGGCGGGTCGCCCCAATCAAAGCCGTTGTAGTACAGGTCTTCCAGCATTTTTTGCATAACCGGTCCCTCCTGAATTGAACTTTGTGTTCGTATATGGTATACTGAAAAAAATAGTATTCTTGTTCTTTTCCGAAGCTAATTTCCTGCAAAGGAAACCGATGTGGGCCCTGATACTCTCCCCTGACGGCAGACAGAGCCTGAATAAAAGCGAAGGAGGAAAACATTGTAACACATTTACCTAACCGACTGTCATTCTCTTTGAGAGGCTACGTATGTCCTAAATGCATTATATCAGGCCATACGTGACCTGTCAATACTTATTGTGAGGTTTTTTATGATTATCGATGCAAATGTTTTGATTCACTTGCGAAAAGAAAGGAAACTCACCCAAAAGCAGCTTGCCGAAATGGTTGGAATAGCTGAACGCAATTACCGGCGTTATGAGGCCGGCGAGCTAGACCCGCTGACCTCTACGACCAAGGCACTTGCCGAATATTTCGGCGTATCCATCGACTACCTGGTTGGCCGTACCGAGAACCCCGAGGTCAACCACTGACCCCTCCCCCGCTCACCATCCAAAACCAAAAACGCCGTACAGCACCATGCTGTACGGCGTTTTCCTTATCCAAAGCTTACAGGCTCATGCCCATCTGGATGGCCTTCAGGTTCGCATCCTTCAGATGCGCCTTGCGGGCCGGAACGCATTTCTCAATCGCCTTGTGAAGCGCCTCCTCCGAGGAGAAGCCGACTTCCTTGAACACCTTGCCGAGCAAAATGATGTTCGCCAGGCCCTTGAGGTCATTCTCCTCCGCCAGGGTGGTAGCGGGGACATAGAAAGCCTCCACGTCCTCTCTTTCCACCTTGCCGGAGATCAGGGAACTATCAATAAACACCTTGCCGCCGGGGACCACCGCTTTGATGAACTTCTCATAAGAGGGCAGGTTCATGGCGATGAGCACGTCGGGGTTGAGCACCTGGGGCGAGCCGATGGGCTCGTCGGACAGGCAGACGCTGCAGTTGGCGGTGCCGCCGCGCATTTCCGGGCCGTAGGAGGGAAGCCAGGAGACCTCCTGGCCGTCCATCAGGCCGGCGTACGCGATGACCTTACCGGCAAAGAGGATACCCTGGCCGCCGAAGCCCGCCAGGACCATATTGAAATTCTTACTCATTTCCCTTTGCCTCCTCACTGGTATCCTTATACACGCCCAGCGGATAGTAGGGCAGCATGTTCTCCCGCAGCCAGTCGAGGGCTTCCACCGGGGTCAGGCCCCAGTTGGTCGGGCAGGAGGAGATTACCTCAATGATGGAATAGCCGCGCTTGTTGATCTGGTTTTCAAAGCCCTTGCGGATGGCCTTCTTGGCCACCTGGATGTTTTTGACACAGTCCACCGACACGCGCTGGGCCAGAGCCACGCCGTCGAGAGTGGAAAGCATTTCGCAGACACGGATGGGGTTGCCGGCCACCTTCACGTCACGGCCGTAAGGGGTGGTCTGGGTGACCTGGCCGGGCAGGGTGGTGGGGGCCATCTGGCCGCCGGTCATGCCGTAAATGGCATTGTTGACAAAGATGACGGTGATGTTTTCCCCGCGGGTGGCGGCATGGACGGTTTCAGCGGTGCCGATGGCGGCAAGGTCGCCGTCGCCCTGGTAGGAGAACACGACCCGGTCAGGCAGAGCGCGCTTTAAGCCGGTGGCAACCGCCGGGGCGCGGCCGTGGGGGGCCTCCACCATGTCGCATCCGAAATAGTTATAGGCAAGCACCGAGCAGCCCACGGGGGCCACGCCGATGGTCTGGCCTTCGATGCCCAGCTCGTCCATGACCTCCGCCACCAGACGGTGGATGATGCCGTGGGTGCAGCCCGGGCAGTAATGGGTGGGAACGTCGGTCAATGCATGAGGTCTGTCAAACACGATCGCCATTATTTCGCACCTCCTGCAAGTTTCTTAATTTCCCCGAGCACCTCGGCGGGGCTGGGGATGATGCCGCCGGTATGGCCGAAGAAGCTCACCGGCGCGGCGCCGTTTACGGCCAGGCGGACATCGTCCACCATCTGGCCCATGCTCATTTCCACGGTGAGGAAATGCTTGGTGGTTTTCGCTGCTTCCTGGATCGCGTCCGTGGGAAAGGGCCACAGGGTGATCGGGCGGATGAGGCCCACCTTGATGCCCTCGGCGCGGGCGGCCTTCACGGCACTCTTACAAACACGGGAAGAAGCGCCGTAGGCGACCACAATAAACTCCGCGTCGTCGGCCATATAGCTTTCCGACCGCTGCTCCTTGGACTTAATCCGGTCATAGCGCTCAAAGCGCTCCTTGACCAGAGCCTCCAGGTCGCCGGGGGTTAAGTAAAGGGAGTTTACGATGTTATGCGGGCGCTTATTCTCATGGCCGTTGGCAGCCCAGGTTTTTTCGGGAAGGTCGCGCTTGGGGCGCTCCTTGATTTCCACGGGTTCCATCATCTGGCCCAGAGCGCCGTCCGCCAGGATCATGGCGGGCATGCGGTACAGGTCCGCCATGTCGAAGGCGTCCATCACCAGGTCCACCATTTCCTGCACGGTGGACGGGGCGAACACCAGCACATGCAAGTCGCCGTGGCCGGGGGCGCGGGTGGCCTGCCAGTAGTCCGCCTGAGAGGGCTGGATGCCGCCCAGGCCCGGGCCGCCGCGCTGGACGTTGATGATGACGCAGGGCAGGTCAGACCCGGCGATATAGGAAATGCCCTCGGTCTTCAGGCTGATGCCGGGAGAAGAAGATGAGGTCAGCGCGCGCACGCCCGCCGAAGCGGCGCCGAGCACCATGTTGATCGCGGCGACTTCCGACTCCGCCTGCAAATAGGTTCCGCCGATTTTCGGCATGCGCTTGGCCATGTAGGCCGCGACTTCCGTCTGGGGGGTGATCGGGTAACCGAAGAAGTGGCGGCAGCCTGCCTGGATGGCAGCCTCGGCCAACGCTTCGTTGCCCTTCATCAATACTCGTTCTGCCATTTCTTCACTACCTTTCCACAATGATCGCGCAATCCGGGCACATCTGTGCACACATGGCGCAGCCAATACATTTCTCTTCGTCGAGAAGAACAGCCGGGTGATAGCCCTTGCTGTTGATCTTTTCCCGGTCAAATCCGATGATTTTTCGCGGGCAGGCGGTCATGCAAAGGCCGCAGCCCTTGCAGGTATCAGCCTTTACGGTGATTTTTGCCATCCAAAGCACCTCCAGCTTAAGAATTTTCCCAGGGGAATTTGACATAGATCTGGGCTTCCAATATATTGCCGATCCGGCCGGCGAGCGAACCCGCGGCGGCCGGAGGAGCCGTTGTGAACAGGACGGGCAGCCCGGTTAAGCGGGACACCTCGTCGGCAAAGGGGACCGACGCGAGCACGTCGGCGGCGGTGGTCTGCCGGGACATGTGGGAGTTGTTAACAAGGCCGGTGGCCTTCAGGCGGCTGGCCGCCTCGATTTCCGGGAGCAGAGAGGCCGCTTCCTGGGCGGTGGTGGTGAGCACCCGGTACTGGTTGATCACGTAGAGCATGGCATAGTCCCCGGCTTCCTTGATCCGGCCGGAGAAACGGCCCAGGGCGGTTACGCCCGCATCGTCCCCGCCGGTGTCGAAGATCACGTGGTCCGCGTCCGTGTCGAACACGGAGAAGATGCTCGCCGGGAGGGCCGGGATGTCCAGCGTGGTTCCGGCGCCGCCGGGGGCCAGCACGTGAATGCCGAGGCTCTCCAGCTCCTTCGTATAATCGGAAGAGCGAAAGTAGGGATTGACCACGTCCAAATCCACCAGGGTGACGGATTTGCCCTCACTGCGAAGCCGGTGGGCCAAGTTGAGGGAAAGGTTCGTTTTGCCTGTGCCGTAATGGCCGCAGACGATTATCAGCTTTGGAAAGGAAAACGGCATGCGTTTTGATTTCCTCCTTTTATGTAAAAATAGACCCGCCGCGCGGATGAATTCCAATTATTTGAAAATCCGCATATTATTCGGCCGGTTCTGCTTATTATACCATCCTCCTCGACACAATTCAACGAAAAATTCCTGCCTGCCACAAAAAGGACGGGGGTTCGGCTGGTTTTCCACCTTTTTATACAAAAAAGTGCCGGAAGTCCGGCATAATTTTTCCCGAAGTCCCGGCCTTTTCGGCTTGAGGGCGCATAAACCTCTTCCACCTCATAGGGGCGGTGCTGCACCGCGTCCTTTTGTGAAGCACACAGCAGATGCCGTCCGGCTATGCGGCAAGAAAATTTCCCGGGAAAAGAACCTTTGCCGCTTTGGGGCGGCCCTCTTTACAAGCCCGGCCGTATAAAGAAAAACCCCGTATACAGCGAGCGCTGCGGTAAGGCCGATTCCAGCGTAAAAAAGACGGTTTTCCGCGTCTTCCCTGCCGGGTAAGGAACGGAAAACCGTTTTCGTTTTTGAAAGACCGGCGTCGTTATGTTCCATGAAACAAGTTGCGCACCGTCTTTTGCATCCGATGGACATACAGGGCGATCAGCCGGGTGACGCCGATGTCGTAAATGACGAAGGTGACGTTTGCAAGCAAGAGCAGGACCAACGGCCCGTAAGCGCCGAACACCTCCAGGATGTCCTCCGGGATGCCCAGCACGTTGGTGACCACATAGTAGGCCGACACGCAGGCCACGTTAAATACAAGGAGCTTAATGATCCATTCCAGCCACAGCTTTCCAAGCCGTTCGACGGTGCCCTTTAATACCGGGTAATACCCGAGAAACGCAATATACATCACGGCGGCTTCCTTGCTGGGCGCGAGAAAGAAAGAGAGAATCGCCGTGGCCGCATAAACACCCAGCGCCCGGCTGCTCCCCATCTCAATAACCGCCGGAATCAGCAGCACTCCCGCAATGGCGGGCAAGGCATAGTCGGCAATGGAAAAGAAGCTTAAGAGCATGACGACTACCGACAAGGCCGTCAGGATTCCGCCAAAAGCCAGCTTCTGACTGCTTTTCATCGGCACCCTTCCCTCCTATCCGAATTTAACAGCAGCTGATCAGGTCCCCGCCCATGCATTCGCAGCAGCAGTCCGCGCAGATCAGGCCCGAACACATGTCGCACGCCGAACAGCCGGTCTGCGCCGGCGCGCCGCCCCGGTTGCCGTAGGGGTTGGCGCGGTAGCCGCCGGCGTTTCTCTGCCATTGCAGCTGATTGAGGGCCGCGCGGTATTCGGCATTGTTCGGGTCCATACGGTTTGCAGTGGCAAAGTGGGTGTAGGCCTCTTCCAGCCAGCCCCGCTTATACAGCACGCTTCCCTTGAGAAAGTACCACTCCGCGTCCCGGTTGGCGCTGGGCACCCCGTCGAGCAGCTGGTCGGCGTCCTCGATGCGGTTGGCGTTAATCATATTGCGAATGTCCCGAAACTGGGAAGACCCGCCGTAAGACGAGCCGCCATAGGAAGAACCGCCGGAGGAACCGGAGGCGCCGCCGCGGCGCAGCTTCATGATCTGATCGTATGCAGCGTTGATCTCCTGCATCTTTTCCTGCGCCAGGTCGGACAGGGGATTGTTCCCATACCGGTCGGGATGGTACTTCTTCGCCAGCTCCCGGTACGCTGTTTTTACTTCCTCATCGCTTGCATTGGGCGAGACTCCCAGAACCTTATAAGGATCGGTCATTCGCCGCTCACCTCCGTTTTCTTTAAGCCGCTTTTCTCCTGTTTTGCCTGGCGGCGCCGTCCTTTGCGGGATGGATTCTTCTCAACCGGGTGAAACACCCGCCTGGCCACCATCGGCAGCCCCTCGTAAAAAATATTCTCCAAAATCGGCCCGAAGCGCTTCTCCTCCAACAAATCGAAGGTGGCAGCCGCCTCCACTTCGGTGCGTTCGAGCACCTGTTCGGCGTACTCCTTTGCCCCGGAGATTTCGTTTTCCTCGGTTATCCCGCTTCTTCGCAGGAACACATTATAGTTGCCGCTTGCTAAGTCCTTTTTCATATCGTCCGCCGCGTCAATGAGGTAAATCCAGCGGCCCAAACAATATCCCAGCCGGGAAAGGATCCGTTTTTCCCGCTCGTCCGCGGAAAGCATGGCGCATACCTTTGAAAGCATCCGGGCGGTAGGCACGGCGGCCGCGTCCACACTTTGGGTATTCTCCGCCTCTACCCTGCCCTGGGCCTTGATGTATTCCTCCATCACCTCGTCAAGTGCCTCATACCGCTTTCTTGCTTTCTTGCGCATATGCGCCGCATAAGGAAGGGCGAGCCGGGCGGGGATGGATTTGAGGAAGGTTTGGTCAGCCACGTTATCCTTGAGCTTATAATAAAGCATCACCATGGAAGCCGCGGCAGAGAAGGAAAAGGCCTCGCCGCCCTTGCAGCACAGGCACTTTTTGAGCGGATTAAAGAGGCATCGCTGCCGCTCGAACCCGGCACATGTTTCCTTTACCGCCAGACCAAGCATGGCGAGAAACGCGAAATCGTAATTCAGGGTCATCCGGGAGAGAATGCCATACTCCCGCCCCATGCATTTGCACAAGGCACAGTAAACGCCCTTATACATTTCGAATTCCTTCACCCTTAGATTTGGCTGAAAGGGCTTGATATATCCGAACACCCGCTCACTTCATTTCCTTGTGCAATGGTTTTTCCCTGTATTTTGGCAGAAGAAAAAAGCAAAACGTCTCATTTTGCTTTTACGTCCGTCTACAGTATTTACATAATAGAGTTAGTTTACAGACTGCAAAGGGAAATTACAATTAATAATCTGTAAACTTTGCAAGAAACCGCCGGTTTTCGGCATTTTATCAGCGAATTCCGGCGGTCTTTCCTTGCTTTTATCGTGTTTGTTTCAATATACTGGATAAATTGTCTCTTTCTGCTTTCCTGACTTCGCTGGGCTGATCGGCGAACAGGGCAGAATAGCTATAAAAGCAGACGCCCTTGCAGTTTTCGATCTGGCGGCTGAGCTCCACCTGGCGTTTGATCAGATCGGTACAGGTCTGCCATTCGCTCTTGCCGCTCCCGGCGTAGGCGTCCTCTTCTCCAGTTTTGTAGGCGGCAAGGCCCAGGTAAAGGGAAACGTCCTGCGCCTTGACAAGCCCGGCCCACTCCCTGGACACCGCTTCAAAGGGCATCTTGGAATTTTGAAAACCGAAATAGACCTGTGGGAGCAGATAGTCCACATAGCCGGGTTCGCTTCCCCATTTGGCCACGTCCGCATACTTATTGGAGTAATTTTTCTCCACGTCCGCCGCGGGGCTGATGCCGAAGACGCAGGAGGGATCGGCGCCCTTGATGCCGGCATACATGGCTTTCATCAGCTCGCTTACCTGCTCACGCCGCCAGTCCTCCCTGGACAGGGGACCACCCGACGCGGTATATCCGTCGTATTGAGCCTGGTCGGCATCGCCAAAGTCGTCAGGATAAAAGTAATCGTCAAAGTGGATGCCGTCCACTTTGTACTTGGTGACAAGCTCCACGGCTCCCTGTACGATGAGCTCGCGAACCTGTGGGATCCCGGGGTTGAAATACTGCCCGCTTCCCGTCTGCACCACAAAGCCGGATTCGCTCCATTTGGCGTAAGGTCCGTCGGTATCCAGGGTTTCAGGCACCAGGGTCTCGCCGGTATTGAGCTGGATGCGGTAGGGATTGAGCCAGGCGTGCAGCTTTAAGCCCCGTTCGTGGGCAGCGGTGACGGCGATTTTCAGAAGGTCGTATCCGGGATCCTTCCCCTGCTCGCCGGTGAGCAGGTGGGAGAAGGGAAAATATTCGGTGGGATAGAGGGCGTCGGCAAAAGGGCGGACCTGAAAAAACACCGTGTTGAGCCCGAAGGCGCTGATTTGATCGAACATGGTCTGCACCCGGGCGGTGGCGGCCGCTTCGTCGAGTCCCTGGCAGCCCAGCTCCAGATACGAAATCCAAATCCCGCGCAACTCGTCTTGCGAGGCTTGGCCGGTGTCGGATTCTCTGGGCGTCAGCAGGGCAGACTGAGGATAGGCAAAGTCCGGCTCGTCCTCTTTTGCCGGTGCGTAAAGGGAGCCGAGCGTTTCCACGCCGGAAGGGTCAGAAGGTGCAAAACAGCCGGAAAACAGGAGCGCGCAGAGCAGGATGGGTATAATAAAACGAATGGATTTCATTGGCGATGCCTCTTTTCTGAGTTCCACCGATTGATTCGGAATTTGTTTTTCGTTGACAAACGAACCATCTCATTATAATATGAATACAAAATAAAACTTTGTCAAAATGCTGCCGGACTTTGGCGGAAAGGCAGGCTCCTTATGCCTCAAAACGATCTTGTGGTTTTTCTTTGGTATTTGCTGCTGGCAAATGGGGCGGCGCTTCTCCTCACTTTATACGACAAACGCGCTGCCAGGTGCGGGCGCTGGCGGATCCCGGAAAGCACCCTGCTGACGACGGCGGCATTCGGCGGGGCCTTTGCCATGCTTGCGAGTATGCTGCTCATCCGTCACAAAACCCAGCATAAAAAATTCATGGTTGGTCTTCCGGTGATTCTGGTGCTCCAGCTTCTAGCAGCAGGACTATGCGCCGTGCTGTTCAGGCAACCCGGGTCATAGGATTTTTTCGTGTTCCAATCGGAAACAATAACAACATTTTTCCAAATTGACATTGTTCGATAAAAAAGCTATAATCTATCCTTGTGATGAATGATAAAATCTTAGAATTATGAGGTTTCGGATATGAATCGAAAAAGACGTACTCCCGATCGTAACGAGCTCTCTTTGGGCGATCTCCTTTACTGGCTGATGCGTAAAAAGTGGCTGATCCTGTTTGTTACCGTTGCTGCGGCCATCGGCGGATATTTTTATGCATATGCAACCCACGTCCCTCAATATACCACCACCGCCAGCATGGTGTTCAACATCACCCAGCAATCCTCCAATCCATTAAACACCACCGATACCTTGCGCATGGTGGACACCTTCTCGGAAATCGTGAAAAGCGACCGGGTGGCGGAGCAGGTGTGCAGCGCCCTGGACCTGACTTTGTCGCCGGAAAACGTAAAGTCCTTTGTTTCGGTTTCCGTCACGGAGAACACGCCTCTTGTGAAAATCCAGGTGACTACCACCGATCCGAAGCTTTCTTATAACATCGCGCAGCAAATGATGATTTACTCCCCTCAGGTGATCAACGAAACCCTGAAAACCGGGTCGGTCAACGTGCTCGACCAGCCCAAGGAACCCACCGCTCCCATCCCCTTCGCGCCTTTTAAGAATGTGCTTGTATTCGCCGTAGTGGCGTTTCTGGCTGTGTGCCTGGGTGTGACGGTTTATAGCCTGCTCTTTACCAAGATTAAAAATGCCCGGGATGTGGAGCATAATTTCGACAGCGAAGTGATCGGCGAAATTCCCCACGTCAAGGGAAAAGACAAAAAGCGCGCTCACCTGGTTACCGACAACGACATTTCCGACACCTACCTGGAAGCCTACGCTGCCTATTCCATCATCCTGATGCGGGAACTGGAACGGCTGAAGGTCAAGCGGTTCATGATTACCAGTACCCACCAGTCGGAGGGCAAGTCTACCGTTGCCATCAACACTGCGTTGAGTCTGGTGAAGGCCGGCAAACAGGTGCTTTTATTGGATGTGGACTTAAAGCGGCCCACGGTTTACCGCCGGATTGCGCCGGAGAAAGCCACCATCGACATCCATTCCCTTATCAAAAAAGAAATTCCCGCCCAGTCCGCCATTCTGAAGACCGATTACGGGTTCGACATTCTGCCCTGCATCTATCCCAGCAAAGAGTCCTCCAACCTTCTTTCTCTGATCGATTTTGACGAGCTGCTTGCCGGTTTGGAGGAGCAATACGATTATATCATATTCGATACGCCTCCGGTAGGCATCATTTCCGACGCCATGCTTTTGATGAAATACGTCAACACGGTTGTTTTCGTCATCAAGCAGGAGGAAAGCACCATCCGGATGATTACCGATACGGTGGAGCGTCTGGACAAGGCAGGTGCGGAAATCGTAGGCATGGTGCTCAACGACATCCGCCATCACAATCTGGGTTCGGGTTACACGTATAAATATGGATACTCGTATCATTATAAATATGCGCGGTATTATTCCGACACAGATCAGGCGAAAAAGCACCACACCGACCACAACTGAGGAAAGAACAGCCGGACTTGGGATCAAACATCCTAAGGCCGGCTTTTTCCGATCGAAAGGAGGAATGTATGATGTATGTGGATTTTCATTCTCATCTTCTTCCCCGGGCCGACCACGGCTGCCAGACCACGCGGGAATCTCTGGCGATGCTGCAAACCGAACTTTCCCATGAAATCGAGACGGTCGTGGTATCGCCTCATTTTTATCTCAAGCAAAATCCCATTGAGGAATTTCTCGCCCGTCGGGAAAAGGCACGGACAAGGCTCGAAGAGGTCATAAAGGAACGGGGCAAGCCGGTGCCGCAGATTCGGGCCGCTGCGGAGGTACAGTTGTCCACCGGCGTGTCCGAGCTGGAGGGGCTCGACCGGCTTTGCATCGAGGGGACCCGTTTTATCCTCATCGAGCTGCCGTACACCTTCTGGGGCAGGGCGGTTTTTCGCTCTTTGGACCAGGTAATGGAGGAGCATCGTCTTCGGCCGATCATCGCCCATCTGGAGCGTTTCCCTGTGGAAAACAGCCGGGACCTTTTGCGCCGCTATGCGGACAGCGACTTGATCATCCAGATTAACGGCTACTCCTTGGTACAGCTGCTGACCCGCCGCCGTTCCCTATCCATTCTTCGGTGCGGGATGCCCATTGTTCTGGGGAGCGACTGCCACGGCGACCGGGACAATATTTTGGACCTGGCAAAAGCGTACCGAATGGCGGAGGAGTATTTAGGAAAGAAAAACCTCCTTGCACCGATTGAACGAGTGTTCGGAGACGGGGAATAATCCGGCTTGGCGCGCCCTACGAAAATCCGGCAAAAAACAGGCTCTGGAGGCAGACAAAAAAGCGTGAATGCGGCATGCCGCATTCACGCTTTTTTCTTTTGACAGCGCTGGAACGTTCTATTTCCTGCTTTACGCCTGGAAGAACACGCAGAACGCCTGATGGGCCATATACACGTCCAGCTTGCTCACCAGCTCAAAGGGCGCGTGCATGGAGAGGACCGGAACCCCTACGTCCACCACGTCCACGTTCAGCGACGCAATGAACATGGCCACCGTTCCGCCGCCGCCGGCATCCACCTTGCCGAGCTCCCCGATCTGCCACTTGATGTTGTGCTCGTCAAACAGGCGGCGCACCTTTCCCATAAACTCAGCCGAGGCGTCGGAGGTGCCCGATTTGCCTCTGGCACCGGTATATTTGGTGACCACCACGCCGTAGTTAACATAGGAGCTGTTGCGCGGCTCGCTCACGTCCGGCCAGGTGGGATCGAGGGCGGCGTTGACGTCCGCCGAGAGGCATTCGGAATTGGCGAACACCACGTAGGGCGGCACGCCGGCCGCGTCCGACAGGGCGGTGATAAAGTCCTTGAGATAAGCAGAGTTGAGACCGGTGTTGCCGTCCGACCCGATTTCTTCCTTGTCGGTGAGGACGGTGACCGCCGTGTGTTTGGGCCGGTCGCAGGCGAGAATGGCGGTCAGGGCCGGGTAGGCGCACACCCGGTCGTCATGGCCGTAAGCGCCGACGAGAGACCGGTCGAGCCCTACGTCCTTGGCCTTGTGGGCCGGAACCAGGGTAAGCTCGGCGGAAAGGAAATCCGCCTCCACGATGCCGTACTTTTCGTTGAGCAGGCGCAGGACATTGAGCTTAACAAGCTCGTCTTCCTTGGCCTTCGCCTCGCCCAGAGGACGCGAACCGATGACCACGTTGAGCTCCTCGCCCTTGATGCCCTGAGCGAGGGTGCGCTTCATCTGCTCGTCCGCCAGGTGGGGCAGCAGGTCGGTGATGCAGAATACCGGGTCGCTCTCTTCCTCGCCAATGCACACGTCCACCGCGGAGCCGTCCTTCTTGATGATGCGACCGTGAAGCGCCAAGGGCATCACGGTCCACTGATACTTTTTGATGCCGCCGTAGTAATGGGTCTTGAAATAGGCAAGCTCCCCGTCCTCATAGACCGGGTTGGGTTTTAAGTCGATCCGGGGGGAATCGATATGGGCGGCGGTGATGTGCACCCCTTCGGTCAGCGGCTTTTCCCCGATGACGGCGAGAATGATGGCCTTGCCGCGGTTTACAAAATACACCTTGTCATTGGGGGCGTATCGTTTCCCGTAGGCAAAGGGGACGAAGCCCGCCTGCCGGGCGGCGTTTTCGGCATAGCTTACCGCTTCCCGCTCGGTTTTTGCCCGGTCTAAAAACGCCTTGTACCCGTCGCAGTACCCGTCGGCCTTGGACACGTCGCCCTCAGAGAGGCCCACCGCCAGGTTTTTGCGGGTCATGAGCAGCTGCTTTTTCAGAGCGTCAAAATTTTGTTCCATGAAAAATCCCTCCATAGGCGGAAATGCTCCGCGTTTTTCTTTTATTTCTTCGAACTGGCTGTATCGTAATAAAGACGCTGGTAGGTTTGCCGTGCGTCCTCTACCTTCTTGACATAATTGCGGGTTTCTTCAATGGGAATGTACGATAAGGTTTCCCCATCCTTCGAACAGTCCAAGTCTTTAAGCCACTGGTTGACCCGGCTGCGGCCCGCGTTATAGGCGGCCAGCGCCTCGTCCTGGGTTTTAAACTCGGTCAGCAGAATGGAAAGGAGCTGGGTGCCGTATTTGATGTTGACCGCGGGGTCGTTTAAATCCTCCGAGGTCAGCGGTTCATCCCACCCGGTTATGAACCGGATCCAATCGAAGGTAGCAGGGGTAATCTGCATCAGGCCGATGGCGCCTGCGTGGGACTCTACCTGGGGCCGAAAGCCGCTTTCCGTACGGATGACCGCATAGATGAGCGCTTCGTTGACACCGGTGTCCGCGCTTGCCTGGGTGACCAAGGCCTGGTATTCCTCCGGCCGCGGATAGGAGCTGTGCATGAACTGGGTGTATCCAAACCGGAGCACCTGCACCGCCACCGCCAACACCAGAATCCCGACGACCGTGCCCAGCAGTATCTTTTTGCCCTTCATCCGGTCATCCTCCTGCGAAGTGATTCCATGAGCGTTTCTACCTGTGTCCTTAGCAGCTCGGCGTCCCCGTTGTTTTTGAGCACATAGTCGCACCGGCCGGTATAAAAGGACGTGGGCGGCTGGGCGGACATACGCAAAAGCCCTTCGTCCCGGCTGATCCCGTCCCGCTCCATGATGCGGGCAAGCCTGCTTTCGTCGTTGGCCACCACACAGGCGGTAACGTCACAGATTTGGTCCGCCCCGCTCTCAAAAAGCAAGGGCGCGTCAAACAAAAGAAACGAATTTCCAGCCGCCTCCAGAGCCTCCATCCGGCTTTTCGCCCGCCGGCAGATGGCCGGGTGGGTAATGGCGTTGAGAGCGGCGCTCCCTTCCTTACTGGAAAAAGCCCGCGCGGCCAGAAGCTTGCGGTTAAGGGACCCGTCTTCACGAAGAATGTCCCCTCCAAACCGGTCACGCAGTTCCAAAAGCAGAGGGGAACCAGGCTCCATGACCTCACGGGCCACCTGGTCTGCGTCGATGACGGCGAAGCCCAGGCCGGCAAGGAGACCGGCGACCGTACTTTTCCCTGCGCCGGTGGGACCGGTCAAACCAAGGATCATATGACTCACAGCTCGATCACCTCGAATGCGGCGGCGCGAATGAGCCGGTTATAAACGGCAAGCCCCACGCCTGTCTGCTTTGGGCAGCGGGCGTATGCAAGGGTGGCGCCCATCTGGTCGATCGTCCGCAGGGCGTCGAATAAGCGCCGGGCCTGCTCCTCCCCGTCCTCTTCAGGACCCAGAGACACCGCTGGCACCTGCAAAGCGGCCGCGTCCTCATCATAGCACAAGGCTGCCGTGCCCTCTCTTTTGTGCGCGTTTACATACCGGATATAGTCTTCCCCGCCGCCCTTTAGAATAACCACTTTGGCTTTGGGCGAATAATGTTTGTATTTCATGCCAGGAGAGGACACCACCGCGTTTTTTTGCACCGCATGGGTAACGGCGGGGTCAATCTCCACGGAGCCGAGCACCTCTTCGAGCTGCTCATGGGTGACGCCGCCCGGGCGCAAGAGCCTGGGCCGGTCCCCAGCCAGCGAAATGACGGTGGATTCGAGCCCGACGCCGCAGTCGCCTCCGTCCACCACCGCTTCGATTTTTCCACTCAGGTCATGGAGCACATGTTCGGCCTTGGTGGGACTGGGACGGCCGGAGGTGTTGGCCGATGGGGCGGCCAGCGGCAAGTCGCTTGCCTGGATGATGGCCCTCGCCACCGGGTGGGAGGGAAAGCGCACCGCCACCGTTTCAAGCCCGGCGGACACTTCGTCAGGAATACAGGAAGCCTTGGGCAGGATGATGGTCAGAGGTCCCGGCCAGAACCGGTTTGCCAGTGCCAGCGCCTCATCCGGCACAGCGGCCACCAGCTTTGGCAGGGTATCCAAGGACGCGATATGCACGATCAGGGGATTATCCTGCGGGCGGCCTTTTGCTTCAAAAATCCGCTTGACCGCGCTGCCGTTTAAAGCATTCGCCGCTAAACCGTATACCGTTTCCGTAGGGATGGCCACCAAGCCTCCCGCTTTCAAAAGAGCGGCGGCTTCCATGATGTCATTTTTCTTATTTCCGTTGAGCAATGCCGTTTCCATGGGCTTATTCCTCACCGGACGCTTTGAGCTTTTCCGCCCGGTCGGCGGTGATGAGGGCGTCGATGACCTCATCAAGATCCCCGTTGAGGGCGCTTTCCAGCTTATAGAGCGTCAGGCCGATGCGGTGGTCGGTGATGCGGCTCTGAGGATAGTTATAGGTGCGGATGCGCTCGGAGCGGTCGCCGGTTCCTACCTGGGCCTTGCGCTCGGCGGCGATGGCGTTCTCCTGCTCGGCCCGTTTGCCGTCGAGGATTTTCGCCTTGATGAGCTTTAGAGCCTTATCCTTGTTCTTATACTGGCTGCGCTCATCCTGGCATTCCACCACGATGCCGGTGGGAATGTGGGTGATGCGGATGGCGGACTCGGTCTTATTGATGTGCTGCCCGCCGGCGCCCGACGCGCGGAAGGTATCGATCTGCAAATCGGCTGGATTTAAGTCCAGCTCCACGTCCTCGGCTTCCGGCAGCACCGCTACGGTTACAGTGGAGGTATGGATGCGCCCCTGGGACTCGGTTTCCGGTACCCGCTGGACCCGATGGACCCCGCTTTCGAATTTGAGCCTCGAATAGGCTCCTTCCCCGGAAATCAGGAAGCTGATTTCCTTATAGCCTCCAAGCTCGGTTTCGTTGGCGGAAATGACTTCCGTCTTCCAGCCCCGCTGCTCGGCGTACATGCTGTACATCCGAAAAAGAGCGGCGGAAAACAACGCCGCCTCTTCCCCGCCGGCGCCGCCGCGGATTTCCACGATGACGTTTTTGTCGTCGTTAGGATCGTGAGGCAAAAGAAGCACCTTGAGCTCCTCGGCGATACGCTCCATGTCCGCCTTGGATTGGGTCCATTCCTCCTCGGCAAGCTCTCTGAGCTCCTTTTCCAGCGACGAATCCCCCATCATGGCCTTGGCCTGGGCGCAGTTTTCACTGGCCTTCTTATAGTCCCGGTAGGCTTCTACAATGGGAGTGAGCTGTTTATGCTCGCGCATCAGGGACTTGTATTCCTCCTGGTCGGCGATGACCTGAGGGTCATAGAGCCGCTGGGAAATTTCCTCGTATCTCTTTTCGACTTCTTCGAGTCTGTCAAACATGGCGTTCCCTCCGTGTATATTGTGCGTGTTTTGCGTTTGAAAAGGGACACGCTAGAGCGGCCCGTTTTTGTTCTCACCAGCTGAAGCGGGCAGAATTTTCTTGATGTTGCGCTCCGCTTTCACCCGGGGCACCATAATTTCGTGCCCGCAGCCCAGGCAGCGGATGCGAAAGTCCATCCCTGAGCGCAGCACCAGAAAGCGGTTGCTGCCGCAGGGATGCTTTTTCTTCATTTCTAAGGTGTCCCCTACATTGACGTTCATGCTGCCGCCTCCTTTGCCGGGATTATTTCTGCTGTCCTTGCGTAAGAAAAACCTGGTATCGGCACAGTAGAGTTCTGATACCCTGATCACTAAAATTCGCGCGGCGCTTGCCGCTTGCGCTCATAAAGTGTCCAGGTATATGTTCTCACTAACCTCATGCGGCGCCTAACGGCTTGCCTTCGCTAAGTGTTCACATTATACCACACTGCGGTAAAAAAGCCAGAGGCTTTTTGTCGTTCCTTCCCGGTAGGATGGCTTTCGACGGGCCGATGCAGGCGGGCTTTGCCAGAAACGACTTTCCTTTTGGATATTATTTGGAAAAAAGATACAAACATTGCCCTTTCCACATTGTTGCATGTATGTGGCCTTTTCATACGGGCAAAATAGGACTGAAATAAAGGAAAGTAAGGTGGCAAGAATGAGTACCCGAATCATTGCAGAGTTTGAAAATATAGATTCCGCCGAGACGGCAGCGCGCCTCATCCGTTACCGCATCAACGACGTGCACGCGGTACGACTCAATTCCCGCGAAGAAATCCACGACGTGCGTATGGGCGGCGTGACCATGGCGTTCCCCATCAACGACGACGTTTCCATCGCCCCGGTCCCGCTTATGTCCTCCTACGGCTCGGCCGGAGACCTTTCCAGCGCCTTTCACCCCTATCGTTCGGTGGATCCGAAAGAGTACGAACCAGCCCTGCGGCAAAACACCATTCTCACCGTGGAAGTGGACGACGACTGCGCCGGGCTTGCCAGTAACCTAATGCACAGCCAGGGCGGACACGATGTGAAAAAAGTAATTGTTTCCTAAATAGAAAAGAATATTCGGCCTGCGTCCGGGAAGCTTCCCGGACGCGGGCTTTTTCTTTTTGGCATAGCCTTCGCCCGCTCTGCATAGATATTGGCTGAAGGCAACTTTGAAAAGCAAAAACTGCGGCGTTTTGACTGAAAGGAAGCCCTCCGGCCGGGGCGGCGCGCCAGAAAAACAAAGACCGGAGGGCATCCAGCGTAAAAAAAGGGAGGCATATGAAAACGTGAACACATTCAAACCGGAAGGCTATCTTCTCAACACCCCGGAAAACAAATCCCGCACCCGCAGCCGCGCCGCTTTGGCGGACGCCATCGCGGAACAGCGTATTTTAGAAGCCAAGGCCGTCTTGTGTGACAGCGCCCACAACCTTTGGGTGGACCTGGGCTGCATGCGGGGCATGATTCCCCGTCTGGAAGGCGCCATCGGCATTGAGGAAGGAAATCTCAGGGACATCGCCATTATTTCCAGGGTCGGAAAACCCGTCTGCTTTGCCGTCACCGGGTTTCAAAGCGACGAAAAGGGGGAATACGCTCTTCTGTCCCGCCGGGCGGTACAGAAGGAATGCCTGGCCGATTACATAACGAGGCTCACACCCGGCGACGTCATCGACGCCCGGATTACACATCTGGAGCCCTTCGGCGCGTTTGCGGACATTGGCTGCGGCCTGCCGTCCCTGCTCCCTATCGACGCCATCTCCGTTTCCCGTATTTCCCATCCCAGGGATCGGTTCCAGACCGGCATGGACATCCGTGCGGTGGTCAAGAACGTGGAGGAAGGCGGACGGATTACCCTTTCCCACAAAGAGCTTTTAGGCACCTGGGAGGAAAACGCCGCCTTGTTCGAACAGGGGCAGACGGTGGCGGGCACCATCCGCAGCGTGGAAAGCTATGGGATTTTCGTGGAGCTGTCCCCTAACCTGGCAGGGCTGGCGGAGCCGCGGGACGACGTATACGTGGGCCAGCAGGCCAGCGTTTTCATCAAAAGCCTGATTCCGGACCGGATGAAGGTAAAGCTCATCATCATCGATTCCTTTGAAGCCTGCGTGCTGCCCGAGGAACCCCAATACTTCTTTGAAGGAGAGCATATGGACTGCTGGCAGTACTCGCCGGAAAGCTGCTCAAGGGTGATTGAATCGGTCTTTGAGCCGCAAGAATAAATAGCCACCAAAGCCCCGCGCTTGTACGTGGGGCTTTTCTTTTTTCTTTTGTTCCGGTATACTAAATAGGACAGGAAAAAACAAAAGCGAGGTGCCCCATGAAAAAGGAAACCAGATTTTATAACATCTTCTTCCCCGTGTGGCTGCTGCTGATTTATCCGGTTGGCTGGATTTTCGTCATCATCGGAAACTTTCTGGTCGACACCATCGTGTTCCAGGTAGGCGGAAAGTTTCTCAAAGTCAAGCGGATGGATCTGGTGTACAAAAGAACTATATGGAAGGCGTTTTTGCTGGGGCTGGCGGCGGACCTGGTGGGATCCGGCCTTCTTTTTCTGACGGTACTGGGGCCGGACGGCTGGTGGATGGATACGATTGGAGGGCCGGTGTCCCAAAACCCGTTTCAGAGCTTCCCCGCATTTCTTCTCGTCCTGCTGGTGGTAGCCATATGCGGCGTTCTCATCTATTGGTTCAACCGGAAGCTTACCTTTCGAAAGGTGGACCTGCCTGCCCGCAGCAAGCACATCCTTTCCCTGTACATGGCCATTTTCACCGCTCCCTATCTCTTTTTTCTGCCCACTGAGTGGCTTTACTGAGCGAGGTTTTTCCGCAAACAAAGCAGGAAAGAAGCGCCGCCCCATGAGTGGAGCCATCCTTTGCAGGCACGACTCCAGGTCGGCGGTCTTTGCAGGCAATTGCAATCAAATCCAACCGCTAAGGTGGTTTCTACAAAAAAAGCGGCTGCACATGCAGCCGCTTTTTTTCATTGGTTTAATCGTCCGCCGACGCCTTGGGATTTCGCAGGGTCTGGCGGGTTTTGCGAAGCTCGGCAATCTGGTGGGTGAGCACATCGTCGTTATTCTTGACCTGACGGCGATGGTCATTCAGCAGCTGGGTCATGGCGTCTTCCTGGTTCTTTGCCGCCTCGCGCACATGGGAGAGATTGGCGGTAAGGGCGTCGTCCGCCCGTTTCATCAGGTCGTCAATGTAGTCGCTGGCTGCTTTGCGCATCTCCCGGGCCTTGAGCTGGGCCTGACCGAGCATGTCGTTGGCCTTCTGCTGGGCCTGCTTGACGATTTCCTCTTGCCCGACCAGCACGCGTGCCCGTTCCTCCGCGGTACGGATAATGGATTCCGCTTCCCGCCGGGCGGTGGCGATGATGTCGCCCCGGTCGGACACAATAGCGCGGGCCTGGCGCAGCTCCTGGGGCAGGTTTAAACGGATGTCATCGATAAGCTCCTGGATTTTGCCCGAATCCACAAAGCATTTCCCACCCGACAGCGGGACCAAAAAGGACTTTTCCACCATTTCGTCCAGCTGGTCGAGAATATCTTCTACGGTCATGATTGGTCATCCCCCTTTTTAAGAAGCCTTTTGTTGATATCATCAATGATACAGGTCGGAACGAATTCGGAGATGTCCCCTCCATACATGGCAATCTGACGCACCACGCTGGAGCTCAAAAACATGTTTTCCGCGGTGGTAGTCAAAAATACGGTTTCCAGGTCCGGATTCAGACGCTTATTGGCAAGCGCCATCTGAAATTCATACTCAAAGTCGGACACCGCCCGCAAGCCCTTGACCAGCGCCTTGGCCCCTTTGATGCGGGCGTAGTCGGCCAGCAGGCCGTCGAACGCGTCCACCTCCACATTGGGCAGGTCGATGGCTCTTTTTAAGAACGCCACCCGTTCCTGGGCGGTAAAGCACGGGGTCTTGGCGTAATTGCCCATAACGGCGACGATTACCCGGTCAAACATGGACGCGGCCCGGCGGATAATGTCCAGATGCCCCAGCGTCACCGGGTCAAAGCTGCCCGGGCAGATTGCGGTAATCACTCTTCCGTCCCCCCTCTGTAGACCGACAGGCGGATTTTCCCGTACCGGTAGGTGCGTACAAGGGCATAGCCCCCGCCGATTTCCTCGGGCGGATTTTCCCGCTCGGAATGCTCACAAAGAATGACCCCGCCGGGGTTCATTTTCGCTGCAAGCAGAGGGAGCGCCTTTTCCACAAAGCCCTTTTCATAGGGCGGGTCCAAAAACGCAAGGTCAAAGCGATCGGCGGTGCTCAGCAAAAAAGCGTCGTACCCGGTGGTGAACACCTGGGCTCTGCCTTCAAAGCCTACCGTCTCCAGGTTTTTGCGCACCACTTCCACGCTTTTGGCGCTTTGGTCCACAAACACGGCGGATGCGGCTCCCCGGCTGAGCGCTTCGATGCCCATCTGCCCGGAGCCTGCGAACAGGTCGAGCACCTTGCGGCCCTCCACCTCAAACTGTATGATGCTGAAGGCCGCTTCCTTCACCCGATCGGAAGTAGGACGCACGTCCTCCCCTTCCCGGGTAATCAAACGCCGGCCTCTGGCGGTTCCTGTTATGACTCGCATGGGTTTCCCTCCATGTGGTTGCTCCCCGTCCGGCAGCAAAGGGCAGCCGGTATGCAGGGGGATATTTTATTTATTATCCCATTTTTCGTCGGTTCTTGTCAACCCCGGACGATTTCTTTCTGGTCGGGATTGTTGCGGTAAACCTCCCTGGAAATAACAATTCCGTTTTTCAGGGTATATTCCCGGTTGAGATAGTCGTAATAGGTGCCGGGCGTGACCAAGCCGTTAATGCCAAGCACATCGGTGCCGGAAGAGCCGATCACCTCGTCGGCCAGCTTGACGCAGTTGGTGGTAAAGACAAAATAAGTTTTAAAGGAGCTTTTGGTGAACTTATAAAATTTCGCTCCCGTCACCCGGTAAAGCCGGCTGGCGTATTCCTTATATTGGTCCAAATCCGTTTCCCCGCGCCTCATCGCTTCCACCACCGGCGGGTCCCATTCGTAGAGATAGCTGAAAATCTCATCCATCTTCTGGTCCACCCGTTTCCTTTGCTCCTCCGTCAGGCGAAGGCCGAAGCAAAACAGGGTTTTTCCCGCGTAATTGTTGCAGAAATCCACGTATTTTTCCTTTTTGTCAATGGTAAAAAGCACCCCGTCCCCCATGCCGCCGTCCAGCTTTTGAGACGCCTTGTCGTAGCAGCCGTAGGAGATGACCTGGCCCCGGTAAAAAAGGTCCATATGCCCCATGACGCCGGTACCCTTTTCCATGACGTGGATGAACACCTCGATGTCCGGCGGGTTCTCGTCCTTGACCGGGCTTTGAGGGACCTCCTCCTGCTTGGAGGACTGAAGAAAATTGTTGATCTTCGAGAGCATCAGCTTGGGCATGAAGGAGACAAACACCACCGGCAGGGTGATACGGATGTGACGCTTGATCTTACCGGGGTTCTTCCAGGGTAGTATTTCCCGGAAAAAGTCGATCAAGTAGGTCGATCCGTAAAAAATCAAGAAAATCCCGATGATGAGCATGACGGTAGACACGCTCTCGTAGGGGTTTAGCATGATGGTGACGGAAAACCCGATCATGATCAGGCCGGAAAACAGCGGATAAAGCCGGTAAATCAGCTTATCCTCCGTGTACTGGAAAAAGGAGATGAGCTTAATGATGGCCAGAATCATCATGTAAAGCCCCAGCAGGATGGGCAGCACCGCTTTGAACTTGTCCGGGTCCAGATACAAAAGGACGCCCAGGCCGATGGTCAAAAGGCCCGACAGGATCTTCAGTAGGCCGTTTTTGAAAAAAGGCTTACTGGATACCGAAGTAACCAGCTGCACCACCCCGGCGATAATCAAGAGCCCCGAAGTGACTAGGTAAACGATGGACAGCAGAGACTCTCTCCAGATAATCGCCGCGATCCCGAAAAATACAAATGCAAAACAAGACAGCAGCAACGAGCTGGCGCTGACGTAGCTTTTGATCATAGATGTATCTCCTGTCCCTTATTCTTCCACCGTGTCAAAATAAAGCCGGATGGCTTTCGCCGCCGGCGCCGATACTCCTTTGACCGCGGCAAGTTCTTCTTCGCTTGCCTGCTTGATGCGCCCCACACTTCCAAAATGAGAAAGCAGCGCTTTGGCGCGGGCGGGCCCCACCCCAGGTATCGAAAGAAGCGTGGACGACAGCGCGGACTTGCTGCGCCGTTGGCGGTGGTACCCGATGGCGAACCGGTGAACCTCTTCCTGAATGGTGGAAACCAGGGTATAGGCGCTGCGGGTCATGGAAATAGCGATTTCCCCGTCCAGCGAGGCGATGGCGCGGGTGCGGTGCTTGTCGTCCTTGACCATGCCGAAGAGCGGAATGGAAAGGCCGAACTGCTTGAGCACCGGGGCTACTGCCGCCACCTGGCCTTTGCCCCCGTCGAGCAAAATCAGGTCCGGCAGGCGGCCGAAGCCCTTGCCCGTGTCCTTTTCTTCCTCATAGTGGGAAAAGCGGCGGGTGAGCACCTCGTTCATAGAAGCATAGTCGTCCTGCCCCTCAAACCCTTTGATCTTAAACTTTTTATAAGCCGACCGCAGGGGCCGTCCATCTTCAAACACCACCATACCGGCCACATTCTCGCTGCCGGCGGTGTTGGAAATGTCGTAAGACTCGATGTAATGAGGCGGTTCGGAAAGCCCCAGAAGCCTCGACAGCTCGTCGAGAGCCGCTGCTTCCTTGCCGGTGCGTCCGTTTTCCTGAGCAAGTTTTTCAGAAGCATTCGAACGGCACATTTCCACCAGCTTTTTCTGCTCCCCGCGCTGCGGGACATGGATATGTACCCGTCGGCCCGCCTTCTGGCTAAGCCACGCCTCCAGCAGAGGCGCGTCCTCCACCGGCTCGTCCAACGTTACCACCGGCGGCACCGTTTCCCGGATGGAATAGTACCGCTCTATAAATTCCTTGCGCGCGGCCACAGCCGTATCGATCTCTCCTAAAAGGAAATCCTCCCGGTCAAAAAGCCGCCCGCCCTTGAAGCGAAACACTTCCACCGCCGCCTGGGTTCCAAGGGTGGCCAGCGCGATCACGTCCTGCTCAGGGATGTGGGAATCCACGATCTTCTGCTTTTCCGTAATCTTTTTGATGGCATTGATCTTATCCCGAAGCTTTGCGGCCCGCTCGAACTCCAGGTTTTCCGCGGCCCGTTCCATCTGTTCGGTGAGGGATTTTACCGAAAAGTTGCTGCCGCCCCTGAGAAAATCAATGGCCTGGGAGACAAATTCCTCATATTCCTTCTCGGTGAGCTTTCCCCGGCAGGGAGCACAGCACTGGTCGATATAAAAATTCAGGCAGGGACGGCCCTTGCCAAACTCCTGGGGGAATCTCCGGTTACAGGTGGGAAGCCGGAAAATCTTGTTGGCCTCGTTGACCGCCTGCTTGACCGTCCAGGAGCTTACATAAGGGCCCAGGTAATTGGCCCCGTCCTGCACGATTTGCTTTTCGCTGGTGATGCGCGACCAGGGACCTTGGGTAATCTTGACGTAGTGATAGCCCTTGTCGTCCTTCAAGAGAATGTTATACTTGGGCGAATGCTGCTTAATGAGGCTGCATTCGAGCACCAGCGCTTCAAACTCGCTGTCGGTGACGATATACTCAAAGTCCTCTACCCGGCTTACCATCTGGCGCACCTTGTCGGTATGCCCGCTGCCGGCGCCGAAATACTGGCTGACCCGGTTTTTGAGCGCCTTTGCCTTGCCGATGTAGATAATCTTGCCCTGCTTGTCGTGCATAATGTATACGCCCGGCTCCAAGGGAAGGCGCCTGGCCTTTTCCCGCAGCCGTAAAAGGGTATCCTCCAAAGTTGCCTCCTTTAAAAAACGCGCGGTTTTGACCGGTTACTGGATCACTTGGCTTTTGCGCGGCAGAATGCAAGCCGCAATGATATAGGCGATGAGACCGGCACCTGCACACAGGGCAACAAAAGCCCACAGGATGCGTACCAGGCTCGGGTCGATGTTAAAATACTCGGCCACCCCGCCGCAGACCCCGCTGATCATCTTGCCCTCTTCGATTTTGTAAAGCCGTTTCGGCTGCATGGTACCGCTCCTTTCCGATTCTTCTCCCCATGCCGGCAAATCGGCGACTGGGTTCCTCTATAAGAATGATTTTCCATCTAAGTATATGCGAAGAAAGAGAAAAAAACAAGAGGGCCGACTTTTTCCAAGTCCGCCCTCTTCATGATATCGGGAATATTCCTCGTGGCATAAGCGCAGCGGGTTAATTCGTTGACGCTTATTCGGCAAAGCCGGACTGTACCAGGTTCACTAGGCTGTCCACAGCCTGCGTTTCATCGTCACCGTCCGCAATGATGCGGATCGTCGTTCCGCCGACGATGCCCAAAGAAAGGACGCCCAGAAGACTCTTCGCGTTGACCCGGCGCTCTTCCTTCTCCACCCAGATGGAAGACTTGTATTCATTTGCCTTCTGAATAAAGAAGGTAGCGGGCCGCGCGTGCAGACCTACCTGATTCTGAACGGTGACATCTTTATAAGTCATCTTCGAAATTTCCCCCTGTCAATAGCAATTCACTCTAGTATTCTTCCTTTTATCTTATTATAAGCAAATTTGCGCGCAACGTCAACGATTTTGGTTTCCAATCGGGGCCGTGCGCTATATTTCGTATTGATGACCATAGCGCGCCACAATAAATTCCGCCACGTTTGTTTAATTTGACTCTTTTCTTTTCCCGGCTTGGACAATTCCACAAATAATTATACAGCATTTTCGTCCCCATTATACCGAGTCCCGTGGGAAATGCCGAAAGGAGTCCAGAAAACAATGGAAATTTCTTGTTATTCCCTATTTTTTGGTTTTTCACGGGCATGGATTTTTTCGAGAAGCTTCTGATCGAGCCGGTCGGGCACAAAGGATTCCATCAAATCGGGACGACGTTCCAAAGTGCGCCGCAGAGACTGCTCCCGGCGCCATGTTTCAATGTTCTTATGATGCCCGGAGAGGAGCACCTCCGGCACCTCACGGCCGTGCCAGACCGGAGGCCGGGTATACTGGGGATATTCCAGAAGGCCGCAGAAATGGCTTTCTTCGGTAAAGCTCAGCTCGTCCGCCAGCACGCCGGGCACCAGACGAAGCACCGCGTCCGCCACCGCCAGGGCCGGCAGTTCCCCGCCGGTGAGGACAAAGTCCCCCAGCGAAATCTCCTCGTCCACCAGCTCCTCGATTACCCGTTCGTCGATTCCCTCGTAATGGCCGCATAAAAACGCGATGTGCTCCATCTTGGAAAGTTCCACCGCCCGCTGTTCGGTAAACACTCGTCCCTGAGGAGAAAGATGGATCAGGTGGGGACGGGAGCCGGCCGCCCGGCAGACCGCTTCAAAGCAGTCGAAAATGGGCTGAGGCTGCAAAAGCATACCCATCCCGCCGCCGTAGGGGTAGTCGTCTACCCGGCGGTGCTTATCCAGGGTATAGGCGCGAATGTCGTGGCACTCCACCGTGACGAGCCCTTCCTGCCGGGCGCGGCCCACGATGCTTTCCGACAGCACCGCCTCGCACATGGCGGGAAACAGGGTGAGCAGGTCAATTCGCATCGTCAAACAACCCCTTGATGGGACGGATTTTCATGATACCGCCCTCAATATCGGTTTGCACAATCACGTCGGGGATGGCGGGAATGAGCACCTCGCCCTGTTTGGTTTTTACATGGTAGACGTCGTTGGCACCGGTGCGGCTGACGTCGGTAAGTTCCCCGTAAATTTCACCGGTATCCGCGTCCTGCACCTGAAGGCCCTGCAGGTCTTGGATAAAGTATTCCCCGGGAGCGAGGGTCACATCCGCCCGGTCGATATACAAAACCCGGTCCCGTAGGGTTTGGGCGGCTTCGATGCCGTCGATCCCTTTGAGCTTTAACAGGACCATGGTTTTATGAGGGCGGGCGCTTTCCACCGCCACCGGCTTTTCCCCGTTTTTGAAATAGAGGGTATCAAACCCACACAGAAAATCCGGGCCGTTGGCCCAGGGCTGCACCCGCAGTTCCCCGCGGATGCCGTGGGTCCCGGTGACCTTGCCTACCTCTAGATACCGCTTTTTCATGTTCCGCTCCCTTCCCCGGCCCTTCGCCGCCGGATTGCTTTTCTCCGTCTGCGTCTGCATAAGCCAAACGGCTGGAATCCAAAGCTCAAATGCGCCCGGGATTTCAGCCGTTTTGATGGTTTCTTAGTCGATTTCCACCGCGATCTTCTGGGAAGTGCGGCTGGCTGCGGCACGCATGACCGTGCGCATTGCCTTGGCAATGCGGCCCTGCTTGCCGATGACGCGGCCCATGTCGTTTTGTGCCACATGCAGATGATACACCGTCACGCCCTCTTCATTGGGCTCGTCGACGGTTACATTCACCGCGTCCGGGTCTTCTACAAGGCCCTTGGCAATGATGATCAGAAGCTCTTTCAACAGTTCCACCTCTTGCCCTTACAGAACGTCGTTCTTCTTGAACAGCGCCTTGACGGTATCGGTCGGCTGGGCGCCGTTAGCGATCCACTTCTTGGCCTTCTCCGCGTCCACCTTCACAGTAGCCGGTTCGGTCAGGGGATTGTAATAGCCGATCTCCTCGATGAAACGGCCGTCACGGGGATAGCGGGAATCCGCCACCACAATGCGGTAGAACGGGGCCTTCTTCGCGCCCATGCGGCGCAGTCTGATTTTTACTGCCATTGGTCAGTTACCTCCTGAGAATAATAAAATGTAGTATCGTCAACACCAACAAACAAGTTTGCTTGGCACGCTACGACTTTTTACCTGGGGAACGCGCCCGGAGGGGGCATCCCCATCATGCGCCGGCGCTTCTTTCCCTTGCCGCCGAACTGCTTCATCATCTGCTGCATCTGCTCGAGCTGCTTGATGAGACGGTTGACATCCTCCACCTTCGTACCGCTGCCCGCGGCGATGCGGCGCTTGCGGGAAGGATTGATGGTGTCCACGCACGCACGCTCCCGCTTGGTCATGGACAGGATGATGGCCGCCGTGCGGTCCATCTGTTTATCCATCTGGGAATCGTCAATGTCCGCTTCTTTCAGATGCTTATCCATGCCCGGCAGGCTGCTCAGAATCTGCTTGATGGGGCCGAGCTTGCGCACCTGGGCAAACTGGTCGAGCATGTCGTTATAATCCATTTTGTTTTCCGAAAAACGCCGGGCCATCTGCTCGGCCTTTTTCACGTCCAGCTGGGATTCGGCTCTCTCAATCAGGCTCAGGACATCGCCCATGCCCAAAATCCGCGACGCCATCCGTTCCGGATGGAAGGCTTCGATCTCCTCGATCTTTTCGCCGGTGCCCGCGAACTTGATGGGTTTTCCCGTGACCGCCCGGACCGACAGAGCCGCGCCGCCGCGGGTGTCGCCGTCGAGCTTGGTAAGAACCACGCCGTCGATGCCCAGCGCCTCGTCAAAGGCCTTGGCTACGTTGACCGCGTCCTGGCCGGTCATGGCGTCCACCACCAGCAGGATTTCATGGGGGCCTACCTCCGCCTTGATGCGCTTGAGCTCGTCCATAAGCGTCTCGTCGATGTGCAGCCGGCCGGCGGTATCCAGAAGCACCAAGTCGTTTCCATAGTCCTTGGCATGCTTGACCGCTTCCTTGGCGATCTTGATGGGGTCCCCCTGACCCTGCTCAAAAACGGATACCCCCGCCTTTTCTCCCATGACCTTGAGCTGGGTGATGGCGGCGGGACGGTACACGTCGCAGGCGACCAGCAGGGGCCGGCGGCCCTGCTTTTTAAACATATGAGCGAGCTTGGCCGCATGGGTGGTTTTACCCGAGCCTTGCAAGCCGCAGAGCATGACAATCGTAGGGGGCTTTGGCGCGGATGCGATGCGTACGTTCTCGCCGCCCATGAGCGCCGTCAGCTCTTCGTTGACAATCTTGATGACATGCTGGGCAGGCGTAAGGCTTTCCATGACCTCGGCGCCCACCGCCCGTTCGGATACCTTGGCCACAAAGTCTTTGGCGACCTTGTAGTTCACGTCCGCCTCCAGCAGGGCCAGGCGCACCTCGCGCATGGCTTCCTTGACGTCGGACTGGGACAGCTTTCCCTTTGACCGCAGCCGCTTAAATGCATTGCTCAGCTTATCCGAAAGACCTTCAAAGGCCATTGTGTCTCCTCCCTTCGAGCACGTTTATTCCTCGTCGCACAGCGCTTCGGCCACTTTCGCGATCCGCCGCGCCTGCTCTTTTATGGTCGGCGAACCGCCGCAGCGGACGTTCGCCTCTTCAATCAGCCGGGCCGCTTCCAGAATACTTTGCAGGCCCTCTTCCATTTTCCCAAACCGCTTGGCAAGCCCCAGCCGCTCCTCCATTTCAAAGAGCTGGGCTTCCCCACGCTTGATGGAATCCCGCACGCCCTGGCGGGTGATCCCTTCGTTTTGCGCAATTTCCGCCAGCGACAGGTCGTCGTTGTAATACAGGTCGATCACGTCGCGCTGCTTATCGGTGAGCATGTCGCCGTAAAAGTCCAGCAACACCGAGACTTGCAGGTTCTTTGCCAACCGAAACGCCCCCTCGCCTGTAAAGAAAATTGCTTTACAGGTTCGTATTATACAAGGTTTTCCTCCCCCTGTCAAGGCTTTTTCTTTACACCGAGTCCTCTTTTTTTACATTTCCTATGGGTTTCCGGATTCCATAGGAACGCGCTTCTCCCAAGCGCCATAAAAAGGCCCATTCTTGGCAGGCGTCTCAAAGCGTTCACCCCGCCGCTCGAAAACGGGGGCTTGTGCTCGAAACGAGGCGAATGCTATTTTATAGCTTGCTTCACTCCAGCTGCAAGGGGCGCCTGAACCGGCATTGCCGGTAGGCCAGCAAAACAAAGGGCGTTCCCTTTCGGAACGCCCTTCCTATAACGATTATTTCATGCCGATTCGGCCGATGTCGGTGCGGTAGTGTGCCCCGTCAAACCGAATGGTTTTCACCGCGTCGTACGCTTTGTCAAGCGCTTCGTCCAGGGTGTCCCCCAGCGCCGTCACGCCCAGCACCCGGCCGCCGTTTGTGGTAAACCGGCCGCCCTGATACGCGGTGCCCGCGTGGTACACAATCGCGCCGTCCACCTGGCCGTTTTCATCAAGCCCGGTGATTTCGATGCCCTTGGGGTAGCTTCCCGGGTACCCGCCCGACGCCATGACCACACAGGCGCAGGCTTCCTGGGACCACTGGATGTTAAGCGCATCAAGGCGCTCGTCGATCACCGCGTCGATGATGTCCAGCAGGTCAGTTTTCAGCCGTGGGAGCACCACTTGGGTCTCCGGGTCGCCGAACCGGGCGTTGTACTCGATGACCTTCGGGCCCTTCTCGGTAAGCATCAGGCCGAAATAGAGGCAGCCCTTGAAGGGGCGGCCCTCTTCATTCATGGCCTTGACCGTGGGCAGGAAAATTTCCTCCATGCAGCGCTTTGCCATCTCGTCGGAATAGAAGGGGTTGGGGCTCACGGTACCCATGCCGCCGGTATTGAGGCCCTTGTCCCCATCGAGAGCCCGCTTGTGGTCCTTGGAGGAAACCATGGGGCACAGGGTCTTGCCGTCGGTAAAGGACAGGACGGACACCTCCGGGCCGGTGAGGAATTCCTCGATGACCACTCGGCTGCCGGATGCGCCGAACACCTTGTCTTCCATAATGGAATGAAGGGCGTCCTTGGCCTGTTCCTCGTTCTCCGCCAGGATGACTCCCTTGCCCAATGCAAGGCCGTCCGCCTTGATGACGGTGGGATAGGTGTTCTGCTTCTGAATGTAGCGCAGAGCCTCCTTAGGATCGTCGAATACTTCGTATCCGGCGGTGGGAATGCCGTACTTTTTCATCAGGTTCTTGGAAAAGACCTTGCTGCCTTCAATGAGAGCGGCGTTCTGCCGGGGACCGAAGGCGCGAATTCCTTCCTTCTCCAGCGCGTCCACCAAGCCCGCCATCAGCGGATCGTCGGGTGCGACGAACACCAAGTCTACCTTCAGCTCCTTCGCGAGCTTGACGATTGCGTCCACGTCGGTGCCGGACACGTTGTGGCACACCGCGTCCCGGGAGATGCCGCCGTTGCCCGGCGCGCAGTGAATGGCGCCGCAGCGCTTGCTTTCCTTGAGCTTGCGGATGAGGGCGTGCTCCCGCCCGCCGCCGCCGACCATTAAGATATCCATCGGGATTCCTTCCTTTCGGGAGAAAATAAAGTTTAGTGCTTGAAATGGCGCATGCCGGTAAAGACCATGGCGATGCCCGCCTTGTCGGCGGCGTCGATGCTTTCCTGGTCGCGGATGGAGCCGCCGGGCTGGATGATGGCGGTGATGCCCGCCTTCTGGGCGGTTTCTACACAGTCAGGGAACGGGAAGAAGGCGTCCGAGCCCATGACGCTGCCCGCCGCCTTATCGCCGGCGTACTTGATGGCCAGCTCCAGGGCGGTGATGCGGTTGGTCTGGCCCGGACCGATGCCCACGGTGGCGTTGTTCTTCGCCAGGGCGATGCCGTTGGACTTTACGTGCTTGACCACTTTCCAGACAAACCGGAGCTGCTCCATTTCTTCAGGGGTAGGCTCACGCTTGGTGACGCATTTGAGGTCCGCCTCGTTCATCAGCTCGGTATCCAGGCTCTGGACCAGCAGGCCGCCGGCCACCTTCTTCATGTCTAAGAGTTCCTTAGAGTTGGGCTTTGCCAAGTTCGGCAGCTTTAAGAGACGGATGTTTTTCTTCTGGGTGAGAATCGCAAGCGCGTCCTCATCAAAGTCAGGCGCCAGAATGATTTCCAAGAAAATCTTCGCCAGCTCCTGGGCGGTATCCTTATCCACCGGGCGGTTTAACGCCACGATTCCGCCGAAGATGGAAACCGGGTCGGCGTCATAGGCGTTTTTGTACGCTTGGCAGATGGTTTCGCCGGTGCCCACACCGCAGGGATTCGCGTGCTTGACGGCTACCGCCACCGGCTTTTCTTCGCCGAACTCCTTGAGCAGGTCGAGCGCGCCGTTTGCGTCGTTGATGTTGTTGTAAGAAAGCTCCTTGCCGTGGAGCTGCTCGGCCGCGTCGAGAGTATTGTCGTGGTTGCCGATCTCCCGGTAGAAGGCGGCCTTCTGGTGGGGGTTCTCGCCGTAGCGCAGGTCCTGCACCTTTTCATAGGTCAAAGACAGGTCGTCAGGCAGGCCCTCTTCCCCGCGCTGGCGGCGCAGGTAGGTAGAAATCATGGTGTCGTACTGGGCGGTATGGTCAAATACCTTTCCCGCCAGGGCGAACTTGGTGTCTCTCGAAACCGCCCCGTTCTCCTTATACTCCGCGATCACCTTGCCGTAATCCGCCGGGTCCACGATCACCGACACGTCCTGCCAGTTTTTCGCCGCGGCGCGGATCATGGTGGGGCCGCCGATGTCAATGTTCTCAATGGCGTCCTCCAGGGTAACGCCGGGCTTTAGGATGGTCTGCTTAAAGGGATAGAGGTTGATGGCCACCACGTCGATGGGGGTGACGCCCAGCTTCTCAAGCTGCTGCATGTGCGCAGGGTTGCCGCGCATGGCAAGAATGCCCGCATGGATCATGGGATGCAGGGTTTTTACCCGGCCGTCCAGGCATTCCGGGAACCCGGTCACATCGGACACGCCGGTGACCGGCACGCCCGCTTCCTTTAGGGCCTTGGCGGTTCCGCCCGTGGAGAGCACCTCAAAGCCCAGAGCCACCAATTCTTTCGCAAAATCCACAATGCCCGTTTTATCGGATACGCTGAGTATCGCACGTTTCTGATTCATCCCGCAAGTCTCCTCTTTTCGTTTCTCGTTTAACCGAACACAGGACACCCGGCGAACGTTTGCCAGGTGTCCTATGTATTTACCGAATTCTGGTGTGATTGCCGTCGATCTCGACCCGGCCTTCGCAGAACAGGGAAACCGCCTTGGGAAGCAGCTTCCATTCCGCTTCTTCCATCACCCGCCGCTGCAGGGTTTCGGGCGTGTCCGCCTCGAGCACAGCTACCGGCTGCTGGAGCAGGATGGCTCCGCCGTCGGTCACTTCGTTGACAAAGTGCACCGTCGCGCCGGTCACCTTCACGCCCTTCTCCAGGACCGCCTCGTGGACCTTCAGGCCGTAAAACCCATCCCCGCAGAAGGAGGGGATCAGGGAGGGATGGATGTTTAAGATTTTGTTGCTGTACCGGGAAAGGACCCGCTCTCCTAAAATAGAGAGAAAGCCAGCCAGCACCACAAGGTCCGCCTTGCATGCATCTAAAGCCTCGGCGAGTGCCTCATCAAACTGCTCGGGAGAGCGGCCCTTGCGGGCTACCACTTTGGCAGGCACCCCCGCCTTTTTAGCCCGCTCCAAGGCATAGACGCCTTCCCGGCTGGCGATGACCTGGACGATCTTCCCGTTCTTGATCTCGCCTCTCGCTTGGGCATCCAAAAGCGCCTGCAGATTGGTGCCGCCGCCCGATACCAAAACCGCGATGTTTAGCATAGCTCGACACCCTCGCCGTCCTTCACCTCGCCCAGGATGCAGGCGTTCTCGCCCGCTTCCTTGAGCACGGAAATCGCCTTGTCCGCTTCGTCGGCCGGCAGGGCGATGCACAGGCCCACGCCCATGTTGAAGGTGTTGAACATATCCCGCTCAGGCACGCCGCCGGTACGCTGGAGCACATGGAAGATGGGCAGCACCGGCACGGCCGCTTTTTCGATGCGGGCCATCTGGCCGGGACGGAGCATACGCGGGATGTTCTCATAAAAGCCGCCGCCGGTAATGTGGGAAACGGCGTGTACGTCGCATTCCTCCATGAGCTTTAAGAGGGGCTTGACGTAAATCTTCGTCGGGGTCAGCAGCTCCTCGCCCAGGGTCTTGCCCAGCTCCTCCACATGCAGGTTCAGGTTCTGCTCGCCCACATGGAAGATTTTGCGCACCAGGGAAAAGCCGTTGGAATGCACGCCCGAAGAGGACACGCCGATGAGCACGTCCCCAGGCTTCACCTTGCTTCCGTCTACAATCTTGTCCTTGTCAACCATGCCCACCGAGAAGCCGGCCAGGTCGTATTCGTCCACCGGATAAAACCCGGGCATTTCCGCTGTTTCGCCGCCGATGAGGGCGCAGCCCGCCTGCACGCAGCCTTCCGCCACGCCGGAGACGATGGCCGCCACCCGTTCGGGAACATTGCGGCCCACGGCGATGTAATCGAGGAAGAAAAGGGGCTTCGCGCCGCAGCAGACCACGTCGTTGACGCACATGGCCACGCAGTCGATGCCGACGGTGTCGTGCTTATCCAGCAAAAACGCAATTTTCAGTTTGGTACCTACCCCGTCGGTACCGGAGACCAGGACCGGGTTCTTCATGCCGCCCAAATCCGGCTCAAACAGGCCGCCGAACCCGCCGATGCCCGACAGCACGCCCGGAATCTTCGTGCGCGCCACGTGGGATTTCATCAATTCCACCGCTTTGTAGCCGGCGGTCACATCAACGCCCGCCGCCTTATAGCTGTCCGAAAAACTGTTCATTCCTACCACCATTTCCCCGGCGGCCTTCCTTCGCCGCCAGTTTCTCATTGTCAAACGGCAACTGCCGCCGTATCGTTTGCTTTCGGGCTTACGCCTTTATTTTCTGATCGTACTTGTCCTTTGGCATCTCGTCGGGCACCTCAATGGGATACTGGCCGGTGAAGCATGCGTCGCACATTTGCAGATTCGACTCCTTGGCGATGGCGTGCACCCCTTCGATGCTTAAGTATCCCAGGGAATCCGCGCCGATGTGGTCACGGATTTCGTCGATGGACATCTTACATGCGATCAGATGATCCCGGGAGCTGATGTCGGTGCCGAAGTAGCACGGGTGCATAAAAGGCGGAGAGGAGATGCGCATATGTACTTCTGTAGCGCCCGCCGCCCGCAGGTTGGCTACGATATTCGCGCAGGTGGTACCGCGGACAATGGAATCGTCCACCAGTACCACTCGTTTGCCCTTGACCGCCGCGCCCAAAGCTCCCAGTTTGATGCTCACCGAGCGTTCCCGCTGTTTCTGGGTTTCCTGGATAAAGGTGCGGCCGATGTATCGGTTCTTCACAAAGCCCATGCCGTAGGGAATCCCCGATTCATAGGAATATCCCAGCGCCGCGTCCAGCCCCGAGTCGGGCACGCCCATAACCAAGTCCGCCTCCACCGGATGCTCCTGGGCCAGGATACGCCCCGCGTTCTGGCGGGCGAAATGCACGCTCTGGCCGTCGATGATGGAGTCAGGCCGGGCGAAATAGACAAATTCAAAGATACACAAAGACGACTTCTGGCCGCAGTGGTCTTTGAGGCTGTGAAGGCCGTTTTCGTCCGCCACCACAACCTCGCCGGGCTCCACGTCACGCACATAGTCGGCGCCCAGAGAGGTCAGCGCGCAGGTCTCCGATGCAAAGCAGTAGCTTTCTCCGAGCTTTCCGATGCACAGCGGCCGGAACCCCTGGGGGTCTCTGGCAGCAATGAGCTTCTTCGGAGACATCATGACGAGAGAATAAGCGCCTTTGAGCTTTTTCATGGCGTTTACCAGCGCCTGCTCGATGGAACCGGCGTTCAAACGCTCCCGGGCAATGATGTAAGCGATGATCTCCGCGTCGCAGGAGGTCTGGAAGATGGCGCCGCCGTATTCGAGCTCCTTTTTGAGCTCGGGAATGTTTACAATGCTGCCGTTATGGCCGATGGCAAGGGTCCCCTTGACATAGCGCATCACCAGCGGCTGGGAATTCGCCCGTTCCAGCTTATCGCTGGGGGAATAGCGCACGTGGCCGATGGCAATCTGCCCGCTGCCCAGCTTTTTCATGGTCCTTTCGTCGAACACGTCGGGCACAAGCCCCATGTCCTTATGGACGGTGATGACGCCGCCGTCGTTGACCGCGATGCCCGCGCTTTCCTGGCCGCGATGCTGCAAGGCATAGAGGGCCAGATAAGTTTCCTCCGCTACCTGCAACCCGTCCTTGTTGTAAATACCAAATAGTCCGCATTCTTCATGAGGCTTGTGCGCCATGCTAACACTCCTTATCCATTCTGTCCTCGGTTTCCGTTTTTCCCGCATCCGGCTCACAGGGTATCGAGCTTTTCCCTAAGCGCCGCGTCCTTTTTGAGCACTCCTTCGGTCATGTCCTTCTTCATGGCGGTCAGCTTTTCGGCCACTCCCTCGTCGGACAGAGCCAGCATCTGGGCGGCTAAGATGGCCGCGTTCTTCGCCCCGTCGATGGCGACGGTGGCAACCGGGATGCCGCTTGGCATCTGCACGGTGGCAAGCAGCGCGTCAAGCCCGTCGAGCGTGGAAGACTTGACCGGAATGCCAATGACCGGCAACGTGGTGTGAGCGGCCAGCACGCCCGCCAAATGGGCGGCCTTCCCCGCCGCGGCAATGATGACACCAAAGCCGTTGTCCTTCGCATTCGACGCGAAAGCCATCGCCTGGGCCGGGGTGCGGTGGGCGGACATGACATGGGCCTCCACCGGGATGCCGAATTCCTTAAGCTGCTTGATTGCGGCGGACACCACCGGCAAGTCACTGTCGCTTCCCATGATGACGGCTACCTTTTTCGTTTGCTGCATCGTCCTTCTCTCCTTTTCTCCAAAGCCTGTCCGCCTCAAAAACAAACAGGAAGGCTGCGACGCATAAAATCGACGCAGCCTTATCTTCATTCAAACGCTATGGTCTGTCCGAGGCGGCAAAAATGGACATACAACCCGTGGGATGTTTCCTACCACATACGAAACAAACATTTTTGAGCACAGTTTCGCCACCCCACACTGTTTTCTACCTGCTATTTTATACGATTTTCCGACCAAATTCAAGGAATCCGCCAACGAATCGTAAATTTTGTGTAGTTATCAGCATAAGGGCCGAAAATGGTTTCTTCTTTTGTGCATTATTGTTTCATCTGCACATCACTCTTGGCCAGTTCTCCAATGGAGGTCACCAATCCCGCCAGACCCTGGATCTGGGACGGAATGATGATCTTGGTGGCCTTTCCGTCGGCCGCCTTTCCGAAAGCTTCCAGGCTCTTGATGGCGATGACCTGCTCGGACGGGGAAGCCTGGTTTAACAGTTTAATGGAGTCGGCCAGGGCTTCCTGCACCTTCATGATGGCCTGGGCCTCGCCCTCCGCTTCGCGGATCTTGGTTTCCTTCACCGCGTCGGCCCGCAGAATGGCCGCTTCCTTGTGGCCCTCGGCCACCAGGATTTCGCTGCGCTTCTCGCCTTCCGCCCGGAGAATTGCCTCGCGGCGTTCCCGCTCGGCCTTCATCTGCTTCTCCATGGCGTCCTGGATCTCCCGGGGCGGGAGGATGTTTTTGAGCTCCACACGGTTGACCTTGATGCCCCAGGCGTCGGTGGCCTCGTCAAGGATGACGCGGATTTTAGAGTTGATCACGTCGCGGGAGGTCAGAGTGTGGTCGAGCTCCATCTCGCCGATGATGTTACGCAAGGTAGTGGCGGACAGGTTCTCAATGGCGGAAAGGGGACGCTCCACACCATAGGCGTACAGCTTCGCGTCGGTAATCTGGTAATAAACCACCGTGTCGATCTGCATGGTGACGTTATCTTTGGTGATAACCGGCTGGGGCGGAAAATCCACCACCTGCTCCTTGAGGGAAACCTTCTTGGCGATACGCTCCATAAACGGGACCTTCCAATGGATTCCCGTGCCCCAGGTTGACTTGTAAGCGCCCAGGCGCTCCACCACATACGCGTGGGCCTGGGGAACGATCTTGATGTTTGCAATCAAAATAATAAGCGCCAAAACCACAAGAGCAATGACAATGTAAACGATGTAATCCATAATACCCTCCTAAAGTTGCACGTTCGTTTTACAGGCCCTTTTGGAAAGGGCCTGCTTGTAACAAAGGAAAATGAGCCCCGCTTTCTACCGCAATACCAGCGGCAGCAAAGCAAACACCACGCCCATAGCCATGAAAAGAACACCGCCGATCCGGGTGGTAGTCTTGTAGAAGTCGGACGGTTCCTCCGCCCGGTAGGACTTCCACCGCTCCGTTATCGCCCAAAACCACTGGGGTTTTAAAAACACAAACAGCCCAATGAGAATACAAACGACGCCGAGCACTATGCTCCATCCCATGTTCGTTTCCTCCTTGTAAAACACGCCTGCATCTGACCGGGTTCAGACGAAGCCAAGGGGATTCTCTTTTATTTCTGCGGGTCTTCGTCATCCACCGGCACGACAATCAGCTTGACCCCGTCGATGGCTTCCACCTTGACCCTGGCCCCTTGGGCGATCACCGAACCGTCGGCGGACCGGGCGGTCCAAACACTGCCGAGCACCTTGACCTGCCCTTTGGCAAGGGAATTGTCGATGGCATCGGTGACGATGGCGGTTTCCCCCACATACCGATCGGCGTTGGTGCTGACCTTTTTGACAGCCAGGTATTTCTTCAAAAACGGCCGGGTCACGGCCAGCGACACGATAGATACGGCCACAAACACGATCAGCTGCACCCAGAGCGGGGTGTTAAACAGGTTTGCGATGAACGCGCCCACGCTGCCCACCACAAACCAAATGGCGACCAGCTGGGTGGTCCCCGCCTCTATCAGGGCCAGAACAATAATGGCGACCAGCCAGACAATTGCGAAAACATCCATCCGGTCTCTCCCCTCCTTCTTGGAACCGTTTGGGTTCCTCTCGAATTTTCATGCATATGCATCCGCGCAGCGGGTTTATTCCCGGTCTCTGCGGCTTTTCCCGCCCAAAGATCGTCTTTTGCTGCGCTATGGCCCGATTATATCACACCCAAGCGTGAAATACAAGAGATTTTACTTGAAAAAGTCAATAAAATTTACATGTAAGCAAGTCGTCTCAGCGTTTATATCGTCAGCTGTTTTTCGATGCACGCTTTCTCCGTTTTCTGCCTGACGCAAAGCGTCCGGTGTCGTTGCACCAAAGGATCACGGCTCCCGCCGCCAGAGAAACAATGGAAATTACCCCGCCGAGAGGGAGGCCTTCCGGCACAAAGGTAAATTCTATTTCATGTTCCCCGCCGGTCAGATTTACCGCCAGGAACGCGTCGGCAATCCGCACGAGCTGCGCCGGTTTCCCGTCCACGGTGGCCGAAAAGCCGGGATCGGCGGGAATGGAGGTAAAGAGGAGGCCGCCCTCGCCCGCGTCCACCCTGCCTTTGACGGTGGAATTTCCTTCTTGGATGTCAATCATCTGGTGCTCTCTGAGTGTGCTGCACAGGTCGGAGAACCGGTCGGCGTCAAAGCCGTACAGCAGAGGTGTCTGGGCCATGACGGGGGAACGGTTGACGGAAAAGCTGACGACCACTTCTTCCCCAGCCTCGAAATACCCCAAATCCATCAGACCGATAAAGTCATACCCCATCCCGTTGAGCGGCATGCCGTTGACATAAACGGTGGAGGTGTCGGGAAGGCCGGTGCTCTTGATAAAAAAGCACAGGTTTTGTGCTTTGGGATTGACAAAGCGGTAGCGCATGGTGCCGGCATATCCATTGCTGGATTCAATATAGTCCCTCTCTCCCTGTCTAGTCATCTTCAGGTTATCGGAGGGGATGGTTTCCTGCAAAGGAATGGACGTGTAAACGGGCTTATTTTCGCCGGTCATGGCGCAAAGCAGCTCGTTTTGCAGCTTGCAAGGATC
>CATONX010000006.1 GCA_951801675.1 uncultured Eubacteriales bacterium
CGGCTATAAATAGCCGCCCTTTCTATACGACATTGCGGGAAGCCTGCTGGGCCTGAAGTGGAATGGGACTGAATACTGGTATGTGAAGAATCTCCAAGGAGACATCATCGGTATTCTGGACAGCGACGGTACAAAAGTGGTAGAATATGTATATGAGACCTGGGGGCAGTTTGCTGTTTCCTATGGAAGCATGGCTGCTACCCTCGGCGAGCTCAATCCCTTCCGGTATCGTGGGTATTACTACGATCAAAAGTCTGGGCTTTATTACCTCAATTCCAGGTATTATGATCCTGAGATCGGGAGATTTTTAAATGCGGATGGGTACGTTACGACTGGACAAGAGCTTATGGCCACAAATAACGATATAAAGAAATATAAGAGAATTTATTAAATCAATATTCCATAGAAAGAGAATGAGACGCTTATGAATACGAAAGAAGTCGCGGAGATCCGCCGCCGGTTTCGCCCAGAAAAAAGCAACATCACCCATGTTCGCGGATGCTATGTCAACGGAGAACATGAGATCATCTCCCAGTTCAGCCAGTCTTTGGCGTTAACGCCCCAGGAAGAATCGGAGAAGATTCTCGCGGTTTTGAAACGGACCCTGTCCGGAACTTTAGGCAAAAACCTCATCGACATTGCTTTCACCACCCAGCAGGTAGTAGAGAGCGCCGAGCATAAGCGGCTGATGGACATGCGAAATTCCGCCCTTAACGACGAAGACGCCATTCAGGCCTTTTATCAGAAAGTGATCGGGTCGGTTTCCTTGGATGGACACTATCTGATTCTGCTCGCTTACGACACCTATGATGTGCCCTACCGCTCTAAGGACGGAGAGCGGCAGGAGGAGGTTTCCTCAGAGGTGTTTTCCTATTTTGTATGCAGCATCTGTCCGGTCAAATTGACCCAGCCGGCCCTGAGCTATTTTGCCAACGACAATTTGCTCCATAACCGCACGGCCGACTGGATTGTTGCGCCGCCCGAACTGGGTTTTCTATTCCCGGCCTTTGACGATCGAAGCGCGAATATTTATAATGCCTTGTACTATTCCCGCGATCTGGGGGAAAATCACAAGGAATTTGTAGACGCGGTCTTTCACAGCGAAATCCCCATGCCCGCCGCCGAGCAAAAGGAGACCTTCCAGTCCATTCTGGAGGAGACCCTTTCTGACGACTGCAGTTATGAAGTGGTGCAGGCGGTCCATGAACAGCTGCGTGAAACGATGGAAGAGCATAAGGCCAGCAAGGAACCCGAGCCGCCGACGGTTTCCAAGGAAACGATCCGCAATGTCTTGGAAGTCTGTGAGGTTTCACAAGAGAAGATGGCGGCGTTTGATGAGCGCTACGACGCGCAGTTTGGCCCGCAAGCCGATCTGAGCCCCTGCAACCTTGTGGAAAGCAAACTGGAAATCCGCACGCCGGACGTGACCGTTCATGTCAATCCCGAACGAAGTGATCTGGTGGAGACCCGCGTCCTCGACGGCAAAAAGTATATCCTGATCCGCGCGGAGGATGAGGTGGAGGTTAACGGCGTGGCGATCCACATTTCATGACTTGGGCCAAAAAGCGTTTTCTTTGTTTGCTTGGGACT
Organism: uncultured Eubacteriales bacterium; assembly: GCA_951801675.1. Classification (GTDB taxonomy): domain Bacteria; phylum Bacillota; class Clostridia; order Oscillospirales; family Acutalibacteraceae; genus Solibaculum_A. The sequence continues at coordinate 1,591 of CATONX010000006.1, forward strand.
GAGGGGGCCCCGTCTAGTTTTGATCGGATGTGAACATGCCGGGCGTCTGAAAAAGACTGGGTTCCATCGTAAAATTACATACCTTCCTCGCTTTTATAGCGTCTAGGAAACCGGGTGGGAATGCTGTATACAGGCGTTTGCGCCCGGTTGTGTTTTTGAAGACGTGCCTTGGCCTTAGAAATGGCCTGGCGGGCAAGAAAAACAAACATGCCGTTCTTCCTGCAGAAGGAAAAACGGAGGGAAAGGGACCCGCGTCCCGGTTAGCAGGCAGGAAAAGGCAGCGCCTGCATACCACATAGATGGAGGGACCGCGTCAATAAAAATGGAAAAGAGCTGACAAAATAGGGCGAATTCTGTCCGAAAACGAGGAAAAAGGGACAATTTTGGAGGATTCTTTACAGAATCGTTTACAAACGAGGGCGAAAAAGATAAAATAGAAGAGAAATATGCGAAAGGAAAGATGGGGAATTGTAAGGTACGGTTTGGTGTTTGCCTTGCCCGTTTGCCTATTCTTGCGGCAAACGCTGCTGTACGGCGGCGAATGGAAGAAGGGGGGAGAGGTATGCTGCGCGATTTGTTTTACGTGGGGTTTGGATATTTGGCGGGTAGTATTTTGTTCGCCCATGTTTTTGGATATCTGCTTTCAAACAAGGATGTGACCGAGGGGAGCAGGGATCATAACCCTGGGACCGCCAACGCTTTTGTATACGGCGGGTTTTGGTGCGGCACCCTCACCTTATGCGGCGATTTGGCCAAGGGCTTTTTCCCGGTGTTTCTCTATTTGAGAGGGACGCCTCTGGCAGATTGCAGTTTTGGGGTGTCGTTTGTGCTTCTTGCTCCGGTGGCTGGCCACGTTCTGCCCGTGTTTCATCGGTTTCGCGGGGGAAAGGGGATTGCCGTGTCCTTCGGGTGCCTGCTGGGACTCTTTCCGGCGCTTTTGCCCCTTGCGATTCTGGCTTGTACCTTCTTGTTTTTCTCCCTGATATTAAAGGTCTCTCCGAATTATCACAAAACCTTGTGGACTTATATCGCATCCGCTCTGCTGATGCTGGTGTTTGTCAAGGAACTGCCGGTGGTCGTCGGCTTTGCGGGAATTGCGGCTTTGATTGTGGCAAAGCTGCTGACCAGCTCGGAAAGAAAGGAAAAGTGCAGGGTGAGGTTTGTATGGAAGCATTGATTTTATCCTGCAGCACGGGCGGAGGCCATAATGCCGCAGGAAAAGCCGTAGCGGAAGCGTTTGAAGCCCGGGGTCATCATGTTACGCTGATGGACCCCTATCAGCTGGCAAGCGACGGACTTGCCGCAACCATTGGAAACATGTACATCAAGCTGGTGCAGAAAGTGCCGTGCTTGTTCGGATTTATCTATTTTCTTGGTAGCATGGTCAGGCGGTTTCCAGGTCATTCCCCGGTATACTGGATCAACGGAAAAATGACCGACCGGATGCGGAAATATTTGCAGCAGCATTCTTTTGATGTGATCGTTATGCCCCATATTTTTCCGGCTGAAATTCTCAGTCATTTGAAAAACGACGGGGTAGTGCTGCCGGCTACCATCTTTGTGGCCACCGATTACGCCTGCATTCCTTTTACCGAGGAAACGGCGTGCGACTATTATGTGATTCCCTCGGCGCAGTTGAAAGAGGAGTTCTGCGGCAGAGGCATTGCAGAAGAAAAGATTATGCCGCTGGGGATTCCTGTGCGGGGCGAGTTCGTAAAGGAAAAAGATCGAGACGCAGCCCTCGAGAAGCTTGGCCTTTCAAAGGACAAGCGGTACCTGCTGCTCTCGGGCGGAAGCATTGGGGCGGGAAAAATCGCATCCTCCATCCGGTGCCTGCGGCAGTATTTGAAAGAAAACCACGATTGCAGGCTGGTGGTAATCTGCGGTAACAACCTGCGCCTCTACCGCCGCCTGAAGAAGAAGTACGAAACGGACGAGCAGCTGCTGATTTTGCAGAGTACGCCTCATATTGCGGATTATATGAAGGCGTGTGATGTGTTCCTTTCCAAGCCGGGCGGCCTTTCCTCCACGGAAGCGGCTGTTCTGGGAATTCCATTGGTTCACATTTCTCCGATTCCCGGCTGCGAGAAGAAAAACGCCGTCTTTTTCGCGAAACGGGAAATGAGTGTGCCGGTGGCAAAGCCGGGAAAAGAGCTTCTCGCCGCCATCGAAAGCCTTGAGGACGCCCAAGTGGCGGAGCGAATGCGGGAAAATCAGGAGCAGTACATCAACCCCCAGGCTTCGGTGGAGATTTGTCAGCTGGCGGAAAGCCTGACGGAAGGCGAACGGGTAATGGTATAGGCAGGGAAGTTCCCCTGCCTATTTTGCCGCTTGGTCCCCGTGTGTAAAAGGGCCCTTGGGCCGGCGGCGGTTATGCCAGCCGGAAGCAGAGAGCAGAGCCAATTTCCAATCTATTATCCAATCGCGATTTGGTTCGGACAGGCATTGTCTCAAAAGCCCGGAGCTTTATTCGGAACAAACAAAGGAGGTGCGCCATGAAGAACTTTGACCGGAAGGACTTGCTGTTTTCCCTCTGCGGTCTCAACTGCGGGCTGTGTCCCATGCGTCTGGGCGGGCACTGCCCCGGATGCGGCGGGGGTGAGGGAAATCAAGCCTGCGCCATCGCAAGATGCAGCCTGGAGCACGGCAAGGTGGAATACTGCGCCCAGTGCAAAGACTATCCCTGTAAGCGATATGAAGACAAGGCGGAATACGACATCTTTGTCACCAAGCAAAATCAGCAAAAGGATATGCGCAGGGCAATGGCTGTTGGGCCGCAGGCTTACCGGGCCGAGCAGGAGGAGAAGGTGGAAATTCTGCGCGAGCTATTGGAGCGGTATAACGACGGCCGCCGCAAAACTTTGTACTGCGTGGCGGTAAACCTTCTTGAACTCCAGGATTTGAAGGCCATCCGAAATAAACTAACGGAAATAGGCTCCTTGCCTTTGAAAGAAAGGGCCGCCCGGGCGGCGGCACTGCTGCAGGAGACGGCTCAAAAGCGTCAGGTGACGCTCAAGCTCAGGAAAAAGCCGCCAGAAAAAAACAAACGGACAAAATGAAATAGCCGGGCCGAAGGCGACCGTGTTAAACCGATCCGTACCTTGCTCTTTTGAGCCGGAAACCAGCTGGTTTCCGGCTTGTTTTTTATCTTAAGATGTTTGATCGGGTTACGCAATCAGGCGGTTTATGCGCCATAGGCGTTTTGACGCGTTTGGGTGCGCTGCAACCGGCTGCCAAAAACCCGGAAAAAGAAAGCAGATTTTCGAAGTAAAATCGCGGCGGACCTTGTAATATCGGGTCGATTTTGATACAATTGACAAAACATAACCGGAAAAATGAAGCGTTTTTTACATCTCAAATATAACTATCAGGCGAAGATCGCTTCTATGCGCGGCTAAACTGGAAGAATTACGATGTGACCCTGCAAATTCAGTCAGCAAAAACACAAAACGACAGACCGGGACCGATACAGGATTGAAGGAGTAAACGATGATTGCACAAAAGAAGATATTGATTGTGGAAGACAATGAAATCAACCGGATCATGCTATGCGGGATTTTGTCTTCGGACTATCAGGTTCTGCAGGCGGAAAACGGGCAGGAGGCGCTGTCTGTTTTAAACCGGTACAAAGAGGAAATTTCGTTGATCCTGCTGGATATCGTTATGCCTGTGATGGACGGGTATACGTTTTTGTCGATTGTCAAGGCGGATCCGGCTTTTTCCTCCATTCCTGTGATCGTTACCACCCAAAACGATGGCGAGTCGGACGAGGTTGCGGCATTGTCACACGGCGCCGCCGATTTTGTTGCGAAACCCTATAAGCCTCAGATTATCCTTCATCGGGTAGCCAGCATCATCAACCTGCGGGAAACGGCCGCCATGATTAACCTGGTCCAATACGACCGGCTGACCGGGCTTTACAGCAAGGAGTTTTTCTACCGGCGCGCAAAGGAACGCATCCTTGCCCATCCGGAGCGCAGCTATGACATCATCTGTTCGGACATTGAAAATTTCAAGCTCATCAACGACATCTTCGGAATGCCGGCAGGAGACCGCCTTTTGCGCGGGCTTGCCGACCTGTATACGACGATGGTGGGCGACAAGGGAATTTGCGGGCGTTATAACGCCGATCAGTTCGCCTGCCTGCTGGAGCATCGCTGGACGTACACAGACGACCTGTTTATCAAGGCCACGCAGACCATCAATTCCCTGTCAAGTGCCAAGAACGTGGTGATGAAGTGGGGCATCTATGCGGTAGAGGACCGGTCTGTTTCCGTGGAACAGATGTGCGACCGGGCACTCCTGGCGGCCCGCAGCATCAAAGGGCGGTACGGAACCTACTTCGCGGCCTACGACGACACGCTTCGCAACAAACTTCTGCGGGAACAGGCGATCACAAATGGAATGGAGTCCGCTCTGGCCCAGGAGCAGTTTGAAATTTACCTGCAGCCGAAATACTGCATCAAGGACGACAGCTTGGCCGGTGCCGAGGCGCTGGTGCGCTGGAATCATCCTGAGTGGGGCATGCAGTCACCGGCGGAGTTTATCCCGCTGTTTGAGAAGAACGGGTTTATTACCAAGCTCGACCAGTTCGTGTGGGACAGGGCCTGCGCGGCCCTGCAAAGCTGGGACGAAAAGGGATACCCAGCGATTTCGGTGTCGGTGAACGTTTCCAGGGCCGATATCTATAACGCGGACATTGCGGATATTCTCATAAAAACCGTGCGCAAATACCGCCTGCCTCCTTCTCGTCTCCATTTGGAAATCACCGAAAGCGCCTATACGGAAAATCCAAAGCAGATCATTGATACGGTAGGGCGCTTGCGGGAGCTGGGCTTCGTCATTGAGATGGATGACTTTGGAAGCGGTTACTCCTCGCTAAACATGCTCAATCAAATGCCTTTGGATGTTTTGAAGCTGGATATGAAGTTCATCCAGGTGGAAACCGCCAAGCCGGTCAATCAGGGAATCCTGCGTTTTATCATGGGCCTTGCCCGCTGGATGAATCTAAGCGTGGTGGCGGAAGGAGTGGAAACCCGGGAGCAGCTGGTCCGCCTGCGCGAAATCGGCTGTGATTATGTGCAGGGGTATTATTTTGCAAAGCCCATGCCTTGCGGAGAGTTTGAGGCATTGCTCAACGAACGGGGAGTGGCATTGAAGGAAGAGAAAACCGATTCGGCCTGGACCATGGGAAAGCGCGTGACGAAGATGCTTTTGGTGGCCGATGAGGATGCGGAGTATCGCGCGCAGGTGCGAAAGAGGCTGGATGGCCGCTATCAGGTGGTGGAGGCCGCCGACGGGGACACAGCCCTTGCCTGTATGGCAAACTGCGAATACAAACTGGCTGCGGTAATTCTGAGCATGACTCTGAAAAACCCGGATGGGTTTTCCATGCTGGAAGTGCTCCAGAGGGAAAAGACGGTTTGGAATATCCCGGTGATTGCTACAGGGCCGTGGGACGGGCAGCTGGAGGAACGGGCACTGCAAATGGGTGCGGACGACTTTGCCGGCAAACCTCACTCTCTGCAAAGCCTTCTCAAGCGGGTGCAGCGGGCTGTGGGAGTCAATTCCTCCTGGGAACGGGAATGCGCCCTGCGCGACGAGGCGTACCGGGACTATCTGACCGGCCTTCTCAACCGCAGAGGGCTCGATTATGCCGTCGAAGCCCTGCGCAAGGAGGATGCGCCTTTGGCGGTATACCTGTTTGACCTGGATAATCTCAAGCAGATCAATGATCAATACGGACATGTGGAAGGGGATCAGCTCCTTGTACAGTTTGGCGGGCTGCTTCGGTCTTACACGAGGGCTACGGATATCCTGGCCCGGTTCGGCGGTGATGAATTCGTCGTCATCATCAAGCAGATGGGGATGCAGGAAACGGCCCTGAAAAAAGGCGGTGACATCTGCCGGGCGATGCGGGAAAGTTCCTTTGCGAAAGCCATACCGGCAACCGCCTCCGCGGGCGTTGCCATTTGGAATACGGAGGATTGCTTGGATACCGTCATCGAACGGGCGGATGAAGCCTTATATCAGGCGAAAACCGAAAACAAAGGCGGATGCCGGCTGTGGAAAGGATGAATCGGATGAAAACGCAATCACCGGTTTTTAATACCGTACAGGCTTTCTGCACCGCCTGGTTTGAAGAGCGCGACGCAAAAAAGGCCCTCTCGTTCGTTCATGAGGATATGAGCTTTGTAGGCACCGGAGAACAAGAAGCCGCCCTGGGGAAAACCCAAATGGAAGGCTATCTCCGCGAGGACATCCGAGAAATCACAGAGCCTTTTTCCGTAGAGCTTACAAGGATCCGGGAACAGCGGATAACCGAAGAGGTAGAAAACCTGTCCACTCAGATGATCCTTAAGAATTCTCTGTACACCTGGCGGCTGCGGGGTTTTTTTACGCTGGTTTATACGCATGACCGCTGGCGGATTCAAAGTCTGCATTTCGCGGAGCCCAGCGGCAGCCAGCGGGGACAAGAGCATTATCCGAAGACGCTGGTGATGGAAAATGCGGCGCGCCAGCGGCAGGAGCTTTTAAACGATTCCCTTGCAGGCGGTATGATGGGCGGGTACATAGAGGAGGGGTTTCCCTTCTATTTTGTCAACCGCCAGATGCTCCGTTATCTAGGGTATGAGACCCAGGCGGATTTCGTCGCGGACATCGGCGGATCTATTTCCAACTGCATGCACCCGGACGACCGGGAAATGGTGGACAAAGCGGTAGCCAGGCAGATAGAAGAAAAGGGCGAATATGTGGTCGAATACCGGATGAAGAAGCGGGACGGGTCTTACATCTGGGTGCACGACCTGGGCAGGAAGGTGACAGCCGAGGACGGCAGGGACGCAATCGCGTCGGTCTGTATCGACATTACGGCGCAAAAGCAGGCTCAGGACGAGGTTTTGCACTTGTATAACAACATTCCCGGGGCGGTGTTTCGCTGTAAATTCGACGCCGATTTTTCGATTATCGACGCAAACGACGGGCTGTTCGAGTTTTTGGGCTATACCAGGCAGGAGTTTGCGGCTATGGGCAACCGAATGTCCAGCGTTATTTATCCGCAAGACCTGGCGGTGATGGCAAAAAAGCTCAACGCGCAGCTTGCGCACGGCAACACCATCCACAACGAGAACCGCTTGATCTGTAAGGGCGGGACGGTCAAGTGGATATCCATCAAGGCGCAGCTTTTGCCGGAGAAGGACGGGGAGAAGTATTTTTACTGCGTGTTTGTGGACATCACGGAGGAAAAGCTGCTTCAAGAACGGGTACAGGAGCTTTATGAAAAAGAGCTTGCGTACTTCGCGCAGGTATCCGCTGAGGGAGGCGGCATCCAGGGCCGCGTAAATATTACCAAAAACAAGATGGAAACCTATATGTCCAATCCAAACACGGCCATTGCTTGGGCGGGGGACTCGTATGAGCATACCATCGAGAACCTGGCGGCCACTGCGGTGGACGCCGCTTATGGTGAAAAAATCCGCCAGGCTCTCAACCGGGAAAAAGTGCTGGCTGACTTTGCCGCCGGGAAAGTGGACTATCGGTTTGATTTCCTGCGCCGGCGCAACGACGGCAGCCTTTTCTGGGGGAGCACCAGCCTTCGTTCCTGCCTGAATCCGCAGACCGGCGACGTGATCGGCTTCTTTTATACCTTTGACATCACCGAGCAGAAGCTGCAAGAACAGCTGCTGGATAAGATCGCCCAGCTGGATTACGACGTGATTACCGAGATCGACATTTATACAGATACCAACCGGCTGGTTTCCTTCCACGAACACAGCAAGGAAACCATTGTATCCGAGGGCAGGTTCCAGGAAGAAATCCGTAAGATCGCCGAGCAGTTTATGGACGAGGAAACGAAAAAGGAATATCTCGAAAAGCTGGATTTTTCCTATATGCAGGACAGGCTGGAGCGGGAGAAATTCTACACTTTCCTGGTAGAAATGAAGGACGGGCAGGGAGAAAGCCGGGTCAAGCGCATTCAGGTATTTTACATCAGCAAGGAGATGGGCTGGGTATGCATGGCACGCACGGATGTGACCGACATCGTGCGTCAGGAGCAGCGGCAGAAGGAAGAACTGGCCGCGGCGCTGGTGGCCGCGGAACAGGCAAACGCCGCAAAATCCGATTTTCTTTCCCGCATGAGCCACGAAATCCGCACGCCCATGAACGCCATCATCGGCATGAGTGCCATCGCTGCCCACGCCATCGGCGACGACGAGCAGGTGGCCGACTGCCTTTCGAAGATCGGGATTTCTTCTCGGTTTTTACTTTCTTTGATCAACGACATTTTGGACATGAGCCGGATTGAAAGCGGCAAAATGCTTTTAAAGAACGAAAAGATCCCCACGGAGGATTTCATCGGCGGCGTTAACTCTATCTGTTATGCCCAGGCGGCGGCCAAGGGGGTGGAATACGAGTGCATCATCGACCCCGTACTCGACGACTATTATATCGGTGACGCCATGAAGCTGCAGCAGGTGCTGATCAATATTCTGAGCAATGCCATCAAGTTTACCAAAGAGGGCGGAAAGGTCACCTTTTCCGCCGCACAGCGGAGAAGGACCAAAAACGGCGCGGCCCTGCGCTTTATCGTCAACGACACCGGTGTGGGTATGAGCGAAGAGTTTCTTCCTCATATCTTCGAGCCCTTCTCCCAGGAGTTCACCGGCACCACCTCCCTCTACGGCGGCACCGGGCTGGGGCTGGCCATTTCAAAGAACATTGTAGATATGATGGATGGGAAAATTACCGTGCGTTCCATCAAAGGGATCGGTTCCGAGTTTACTGTGGACGTGAAACTGGGAATCACCGAGGAAGAGAAGCTGCGCCGCAACCAGAAAAAGCAGGACTATCATTTTTCCCACTTGAAAACGCTGGTGGTGGACGACGATGTGGCGGTATGCGAAAGCGCTATGGTTACCCTGAGAGAAATCGGCGTCACCGCAGAATGGGTGGACAGCGGCCTTAAGGCCATCAACCGGGTAAAGGCTCTTTGGGAGACCGGCCGTTATTACGACATGATCCTCATCGACTGGAAGATGCCGGAGATGGACGGGATCGAAACAGCGCGCCGGATCCGCGGAATTGTGGGGCCGGAGGTCACCATCATCATCATGACTGCCTACGATTGGATCGCCATTGAGCATGAGGCGAAGCTGGCGGGTGTAAATCTTCTGATGAGTAAGCCCATGTTCAAGTCCTCTCTGGTTTCTGCCTTTACGAGGGCTCTTGGGGAAAAGGAAGAGTTGACGCGGCAGGAGGAGCCGTTGGACTATGACTTTACCGGCAAGCGAGTGCTCCTGGCGGAAGACAATGCCATCAACACCGAGGTGGCGGTGATGCTGCTGGAAGGCAAGGGCTTTGTGGTGGATACGGCGGAAAACGGACTTCGGGCCATGGAGCTGTACGGAAAGTCACAGCCGGGCTATTACGACGCGATTTTGATGGATATCCGCATGCCCATTATGGACGGCCTGGCCGCGGCCAACAACATCCGTCATTTAAGCAACGCCGACGCGAAGGACATCCCCATCATCGCCATGACGGCAAACGCCTTCGATGACGACATTGAAAAAAGCAAGGCCGCCGGAATGAATGCCCATCTGGCGAAGCCCATCGAGCCGGAACGGCTGTTTCAAACCTTATACGACTTTATTTCGGGAAAGGAGGTTTGATTATGAGCGGCTTGAAGGAATGCCTGGAAGTGTACGGTGCGGATTATACGGCTACGATGGAACGGTTTATGGGGAATGAAGCGCTGTATTTGAAAATTTTCGATCTGTTTTTTCAGGATGAAAATCTGCAAAAACTCTCCAAGGCTTTGCAGGAAGCGGATTTTACCGCCGCGTTTGAAGCGGCACATACGCTAAAGGGCGTGGTGGGCAACATGGGGCTGACCCCTCTTTACGAAGCGGTCTGCGCGTTGGTGGAGCCCTTGCGCCTCAAAGAACGCCAGGACGAATATCCCGTACTTTACCAGGAAATCGAGAAGCAGTATGAAACAGTAAAAAAGCTGTACTGCCAGCTGAAGGGGGGAAAACCCGCATGACATGGGAACTCCCAGTGTCCATGGATCAGATGTTGGCGGTGCTGGATAATGCGCCGGTTGCCATCTATGTCAGCGCGCTCGACAGCTATGAGCTGCTTTACGCCAATCAGCTTGCGAAGAATTTATTCGATGGCGAGGCGGACATCCCCGGCCTCACCTGCTATCAGGCGGCGGGATTTACGCAGCCCTGTCCCTTCTGTCGCTGTACAAAGCTGACTGAGTCGCAGCTCTTGGTGCGGGAGTTTCGCCATCCCCGTACTAGGCGCGTCTATCAGCTTAGCGGCAAGCTTTTGGATTGGGCGGGAAAGCCCGCTCACATCGAATACATCCTGGATATAACCGAGAAAAGACAGGAGGAAGACCAGGCCAAAGCGCTCAAAGAGCAGCTGCAGACCACCTTTCGCAGCATTCCCTGCGGCCTGTGTGTGTATCAGTTTGAAAAAGGGAAGATTCTTCCCATATCCCATAACCCCGCTTTCTATGAAATTATGGGATATTCCCCGGAACATATCCAAACCATCGAACAGGAAACCAGCTTTTTAGGGGTGCATCCCCAGGACCTTGCCGAGCTGCAAGGAAAAATTCAGGAGGCCATCCGCACGGACGGCCTGCTTTCGCATATCTATCGGGTCTTTAACGATCAAAAGAAAGAATACCGTTATATTCGGCTGGACGGATCGGTAAAGTCCCAGCCGGATGGAAGAAAGCTTCTCTATGGCGTCTACAGCGACGTAAGCGGGCAGCTGCGGCTGGAAAAGGAGCTTGCCGCTGCCAATGAAAAAATGCAGGACATCGTCAACGCCATCCCGGGCGGAGTTGCGATTTATAAGGTTTCGGACATCTTCGAGACCGTCTATTTTTCCGACGGGGTTCCCGCCCTGACCGGGTATTCGGCGGAAGAATACCAGGAGCTGATCAAAAAAGACGCTGCCGAGATGACCTACTGGGAAGACACCGCCATGGTGGTGGCACGAGCCAGGCAGGTGATCCAAACCCACGAGGGCGTGGACTTCGAGTTTCGCAAGCAGCACCGGGACGGCCGGATCGTATGGGTCCGGGCACAGGTCAAGTGGCTGGGGGAGGACGAAGGCTGTCCGCTGCTCCACTGCGTCTTTCACAACATTTCCGATCTCAAGGAAGCGCAGTTGGAGATGGACCATCTGGTCAATTCCATTCCCGGCGGCATTGCCAGCTACCGGGTGGAGGGGGAACACTTTATTCCCACCTTTTATTCCGACGGCGTGATGGCGCTTTCCGGCCATTCCCGGGAGGAATTTGAGAAGCTGGTAGGAAACGACGCGTTTCAAGTAGTCTATGAGCAGGATAGGGAACGAGTGATGGCGGCGGTAAAGACTGCGCTGCACAGCGGCGAAGTGCTGGACGTTTTTTTTCGGATGCGCCACAAGGACGGAAAATTGATCTGGGTTCATCTCAATGGACGCAGGATGGGTCCCCTGTCTGATAATACCCGGTTCTATGCGGTTTTTACCGGTATGTCGGCGGAAACCCGGCTGTTTCAAAGCATCGCCAACGAAACGGCGGACGGCATCTACGTGATCGATAAGGAAAACTACGATCTGCTTTATGTCAGCGAGACCAAGGGCCTGTTTGCAAAGGGGCCGGACTGCGTGGGGCAGAAGTGCTACGCGGCGCTGCATGGAAAGGACGCCCCTTGCAGCTTTTGCACCCTGAAAAGCCATCAAGCAAACGGAGAAGAGCATGAAATGCGGGTGGATAATACAATCCACTACTACAGCACCCGTTTTCGCGAAACCGATTGGAATGGAATTCCCGCCTATGTCAAACATGTACGGGACATCAGCGAGGAAGTAAAAACACGCAAGGAAAAGGAGCGTCTGGAGCAGTATTTTCAGACGGTTGTGAAAAATCTGCCGGGCGGTGTGGCCGTGGTGCGTTACGGGTCCGACGGCAGTATGACGCCGGAATACCTGTCCGAAGGGTTTGCCGCGATGACTTCTATGACGTTGGAGGAGGCGTGGGCGCTCTACAGCAAGGACGCCATGGCCGGCGTGTATCCGGATGACCGGGACAGCCTGATCGAACAGTTGGAGGAATATATCTCCAGCGGAAAAAATCACGGCGAACTCATATACCGGCTGAAAAAGGGCGGAGGAGGGTATCTTTGGGTCAAAAATACCCTTTCCATGATTCAAAATGAGGATGGGGAGCGAAGGGTATATACGTTCTACCACGATATCACCCGAGAGCTGGAGGAGCAGGAGCGCATCCGCAGGCAGTATAACGAGCTCATCCTCCAGCACTACCGTGCGCCTGATCCCAATGCGGTGGTGGTTGGCCATTGCAACATCACCCAAAACCGGATTCTGGAGATCATCGACCATACCGATTCCAATCTTCTGGAGACCTTTGGAACCGTCCGGGAAGAATTTTTTACCGGGCTTTCCACCCTGATCGTGGATGAAGGAGAAAGGCAGCGGTTTTTGCACACCTATCTCAATGCCCCGGCGTTGGCTGCTTTCCAGCAAAACGATACCGAACAGGTTCAGCGGTGTTTTATCAAGCTGCCAAAAGAGCCAAAGGGGCGCTATGTGCAGATCAAGATGAACATGGTGTCCACACCGGACAGCGGCGACGTCACCGGCATTCTGACGGTGAGCGATGTGACCGAGCAGACTGTTTCCGACCGGATTTTGTACCAGTTATCGGTTTCGGGCAATGAATTTGTAGTGGACCTGGATTTGACGCAAGATAGCTACACCATGATTTCCTGTAGCAAAAACGCCTGCTCTTTACCGCCCCGCAGCGGATGCCACACCCAGTGGGTAACCCGTATGCTTTCGGAAAGAGTGGTGCCACGGGACAGAGAAGCCTATCAAGCGGGCCTGGATCCCAAGCAAATGCTTGCTCGTCTGCCAGCGGAAAACTCCTATACGTTTGCGTTTTCGATTGTAGACGACAACGGGGATATCCGCACGAAAAACATGACGGTCTTCGCTATCGATCTGCGCCTTGGAAGGGTATGCCTTTCCAGAACGGATATCACCGACTCCCTTCGCGAACAGCAGGGGCTTTTGAACATGATGGCCTATACGTTCGAGCTGATGGCGTTTATCGACGTTCGTAGCAGAGGGCTGACCATGTATACTCGTCAGACGGTGCTCGAAAACCTGCCGCCTTATCGAATCGCGCTTTATGATGCGTATGTACAGAAATTCGTCGGCCATTACCATTTGGATCAGGAAGAAGATCAGGCGCAGACCCAATTTCAGATCGAGACGCTTCTCGAAAGGCTCAATAAAAAGCCGGCTGGGTATGACTTTGTTCTGCCCTATCGCGATAGGAAAGGGCTGCGGTATAAGCAGATCAACGTGCTTTGGGGAGACGAGAACCATAGGACCGTGTGCCTGGTGCGGGCGGATGTGACCGATATGCTGGCGGCGGAGCGCAAGACAAAGGAAGCGCTGGAAAAAGCACTGGCAGCTGCGAAAAAAGCAAACCGGGCGAAAAGCGATTTCCTGTCCGCCATGAGCCACGACATCCGCACGCCTATGAACGCTATCATGGGCATGACGGCTCTGGCGGTGGCCCATTTGGACGACCGGGAACGGGTGGCAGATTGTCTGCATAAAATCTCGGTTTCCTCCAAGCACCTGCTCAGCTTAATCAATGACGTTCTCGACATGAGTAAAATCGAGCAGTCCCAAATTGCCTTAAACCGGATGAGAATTTCCCTTCCTGAGCTGCTCGACCAGCTTTCCTCCATGATGGGGCCCCAGGCCAGGGCGGCCGGGCTGCAGTTTAACATCGTCACAAGGAAGGTGGGCCAAACCTGCTTCTACGGCGATTCTCTGCGCATCAACCAAATTTTGATCAACCTGCTGAGCAACGCCATCAAGTTTACGCCTCAGGGCGGCCGGGTGGATTTCCTGGTAGAAGAGATTTGCTCCAGTCAGCCGGGTTTTGTCCGCTATCGGTTTACTGTCAGCGATACAGGGATCGGCATGTCAGAGGAATTTCTCACCCATCTTTTTGAGCCCTTCATCCGCAGTCCGGGCGCTGCGCGGATTGAAGGGACCGGGTTGGGTTTGAGCGTGACCAAAGGACTTTTGGACAAAATGGGAGGATATATCTCGGTGGAGAGCCGGGAAAACCAAGGATCGGTATTCCGTGTGGAGCTGGAATGCGAGGTTGCCCCGTTGGGAGAACCCGCCCTTTCGGTGAATCCGGTGCTGCATTCCTCCGGCTCGGCGGACGATGTGCCGCTTGCGGGCAGGCGATTCCTGGTAGCGGAGGATAACGCCATCAACGCAGAAATCCTCTGTGAGCTGCTAAAAATGTTTGGGGCCGAATCTGTGGTAAAACCAGACGGGGCCAAAACGGTGGAAGCGTTTCGAGCTGCAGCTGCGGGCACCTATGACGCGATTTTGATGGACATTCAGATGCCGCGCATGAACGGCTATGAGGCGACCCGCGCCATTCGTGAAACCGCCCGGCCGGACGCAAAGTGTATTCCGATCATTGCGATGACCGCCAATGCCTTTGCGGAGGACGTGCAGGCGTCTCTGGATGCGGGAATGACCGCCCATATTGCAAAGCCCATCGACGTAAATGTGCTGCGGGATACGCTGAGCAGCATTTTGGAGCGAACAGAAGCAAAATGAGTTAGCAGGCTCTAAGAAACGGGAAAACGCCATACGTTCCCTTCTTAGCAGATAAAACGATAGGAAGGAGGAAACGGGATGACGGAAGATTTTATACAAGAGCAGATGGTCCTTCTTTCCTCCAAACACACAACGATCGGGTACGCGGCCATGAATGCCCTGCTTGCGCTGAGCCGTAAATCAGATGTGGTCTATCCCCATGTAGAAGAGTTCTTTGTTCTCTTAGAGAGCGGCAATTCTTATTTGCGCATGAGAGGGCTGCTTCTCCTTGCGGCCAACGCCAGATGGGACACCGAAGATCAAATTACCCAAAGGTTTGGGCGGATTTTGATTCATATCACCGACGAAAAGCCGATTGCCGCAAGGCAATGCATCCAAGCGCTTGCGGAAATCGCACAGTGGAAACCGAAACTGCGCAAAGAAATCGCGCCGGCACTTGAGGCCGCGGATTTCTCTTCTTACGCGGGCAGTATGCGTTGCCTTCTGGAAAAAGACAGGGAACGGCTCTTGTCATCGATGGCGGCGGAATAAAAAGCATATTCCAAGATGTTCAAAAAACCGGTAAAACACGTTAAAATGAAAAAGGCCGCCTGACGGCAACGGCGACGAATATCGGCGCATTGAAAAAAGGAGAATGCAACTATGGACCTTATGAAGCAGTGTGAGATCTGGAACGAGAAAGAGGAATATCAGGCCATCATCGACGCCATCGAGGCATTGCCCAAGGCACAGCAGACGCCTCAGCTGATCAGTGAGCTGGCGCGGGCGTATAACAACCGGGCCCAGGTGGGCGACCGGGCGCTGTTTGAACGGGCGTTGGAACTGCTTCAATCGGTGGAGGAGCATTTTAAGGACGAACACAATTGGAACTTCCGCATTGCCTACGCCTATTATTACCTGGATGAAGAAGGTTTGGCGCTGCGCTATTTCGAAAAAGCGCTTGAGGCCCGTCCTGGAGACGAGGACACGCTGGAATTCCTTGATGATTGCCGCCGCCGATTGGCGATGCCCCGGTTTGAAAAGACGTTTCGCCAGCGCACGCTGGAGAGCTGGGAAGCGTTTGTGGCAGGTGAGGAAGAACTACGCAGGCTGATCGACCGGAAGAATCAGGCCGCCGTGGGCGAAGAACTGATAAAAAAGTGCGAGAAGCTGCTGGCTCCCGCCTTTTATGATGTAGCCTTTGAGCTGGGTTTCAACGGGGAAAAGTACGAACTTATCCTGACTCCGGAAGGAAACCGTGCCAAGCTTTTTGAACTGGTTTCCTTCCAGCGCCGTGCTCCCAAATCCCTGCTGGAGCGTTGGAATGTGCTGGTAGGCCGGCAGCCCTCCCAGGGCTTTGGCTTACGCGCGTTCGGGCAGGAAATCGCGGGCAGGGACGTGCAGGTATGGGTGAAACCGACGGATAGCGGCCAGGTATCTCTGGCGTTTTTCTGCGAGAAGCTGCTGCCTATGCTCAAAGAGGATGAAAATAAGGCCTGGTGGATGCTGTCCATCCTGCTCGATCAGGTGTTGGGTGAAATCCCTGCCATGTCGCTGATTGCTGAGTTTGACGTACTGGATGCGCCGGGGGACGAATCTGGAGTTTTGATGGACCGCCTGCCGCAGGCGCTTGAAGCCATGGGATTGGACCTGGCGGGAGACCCGGAGCAGTTTCTGGAAAATGGATACACCGCCTATGAAATGGAAGCGGAAGAGGACCCGGACGCGGACTGGCGTTTGGATGTGTACGCGGGCGTAACCCGCTGCCCGGTCCTGATCAACGAGTACCTTAGGGGGGAAAGCGGGACCATGGACGAATTCCACCGGGACGGCGCGGTGCCCGGCTTCTTCCTTTACCCGCTGGACTGCTTTGCAGAGGAAGAGGAACGGGGCAAAGCGGTACTGGATTTTCGGGATGCGCTGGAAGCCGCCGTCACCAAAGCGGCGGGGGAGGATGCGGTTACCTTTTTGGGCGGAGCCACCGGTATCTTCTGCGGATATTTGGACTTTATCGCGTGGGATCTGCCGCAGATACTGGCTGCCGCGGCGGATTTCTTAGAGGACAGCCCCGTGTCCTGGGCGTCGTTTCACACCTTTCGCCGCAACGTGGGCGGTATCCGGCTGAAAAAAGAGGACGCAGAGAAAGAGAACGGGGAAGTACCGCAGGCGGAAAAATAGGGCAGCACTGGGAAAAAGCGATGATCGGAGAGGAGAAACACCCATGGACCAGGAAAATCACGTCTTTGAACAGGACTTAAAGAAAGAAGTTCGACCGGGCGGACCCTTTTTGATGCAGCTGCTCTTTAAGGAGCCGGTCGGTCTGCCGGACAAAGAGCGAATGTCTGCTGTGATGGCACGGCATCTCGGTCAAGTGGAATGCTTTTGGCACGACGAAAAAGGCGCCGGCTTTGCCGCTTGGCACTATAAATCAGAATTTAAGGACGGTCCCGTTCCGCCCCAGCTGATGATCACCAGCTGCTCTTCCTTTTCCGGCGCGGATTTTGATGCGTTTCAAAAAAGCCAGATGTGGGATTGCATGGAGGAGAGAGATCGGATTTTCACCGAATGCCAATACCAGGTGATTGCCACTGATCTGCTGGCGGCGGGCCTGTCTGCCAGGGAACGGGCGCAGCTGGACATGGATTTTATGGAGGCCTTGGCAGAACTGTATCCTGCCTGTGAGGCCATCTATTTCCAAGCTTCCGGAAAGCTGTTCCCAATCGGGCGCATTCGCGGGCATCAAATCCCCAGAGAGGACCGGTTTGTCTATTTTGCCGTCAACGCCCGCTTTTTTAATATCCAGGGTACGGATGACATGCTGGTAGACACCGTGGGAATGAGTACGCTGTTTTTACCCGATGTGCAGTACCATTTTCACGGAATGGACCCCAACTGGGTGGTAAACCACGCCTACAACATGGCTTCTTATCTATTTGATAACGAAAATCCCATCAAGGACGGCGATACCATTGACGGGATTGCAGACGGGGAAATGAATCGTGCGGTCCAATGGGTGTGCCGGTACGAGCAGGCGCTTATCCAGCCGGCCAGAGAGGTGATTGACGTATCTATGGGAGCGTATGCTTCCGGAAACCGGGATCGGCAAGAAGGAGAATGACGAAAGCGTTTCTTTGATGCCTGCAAGTTGGCTTTCATGAGAGACGCTACGAACCAGAAATCCAAAACAAAAAAGCACTGTAAGGCAATTGTCTTACGGTGCTTTTCCTATCTTAAAATGAAGAGAAAAAGATTTCTTTGAAAAAGTTCTTGACTTAGAGTCAACTCAAAGGAATATACTTGGTTTCAGAACCGGCAAACGATTGGCATACACCGAGGCGAAACGAACATTCTATGGGGATGTGCCGGTTCGTATTGCGAAAACCCGGACTGCGAAAAAGACCGGTACCGTCTTTTTTAAGCGGGAGTTCCGGCGGCCGGGCGCCCAATTGCACCGATTGCAGAGAACGAATCGATTACATGAAAGGGGCGTATTCTTCCCCGAAAGGCAGCGGAGGATGGGACTATGACGATCAAAGAAGTCAGTGAAGCGTATCAGATTACGACGGATACCCTGCGGTATTATGAGCGGGTTGGAATGATTCCAGCCGTGACCCGCACCTCCGGAGGAATCCGGGATTATCAGGAGGAAGACCTAAAGTGGGTGGAGCTTGCCAAGTGCATGAGAAGCGCGGGACTTCCGGTGGAAGCGATGATCGAATATGTGCGTCTGTTCCAAGAAGGGGATTCCACTCTGCCGGCGAGGCTTCAGCTGCTGGTGGAGCAAAGGGAGAACCTGTTAAAGCAGCGCAGCCAGATCGACCAGACGCTTGCTCGGCTCAACTACAAAATCAGCCGCTATGAAGTCGCCGTCAGGACCGGCGAGCTGACCTGGGATACCTGAATCTATGTAACAATAGGAGGAATGCAGAATGTTAGGCAATTTCAGCTACTCGAATCCAACCAAACTGTACTTTGGAAAAGACGCGTTGCATGGTCTTCGTGAAGAACTTCAAAATTATGGCAGGAACGTGCTGCTGGTTTACGGCGGAGGCTCGATCAAAAAAAACGGGATCTATGAGCAGGTCGTGGAGATTCTGAAAGCCGCCGGCAAGGACATTTATGAGGACGCCGGCGTGATGCCCAATCCCACCGTGGAAAAGCTTTATGAGGGATGCCGCAGGGCGAGAGAGGGCAATGTTGATTTGATTCTTGCAGTCGGCGGCGGTTCCGTATGCGATTATGCCAAGGCGGTTTCCGTTTCCGCCTTCTGTGAGAAAGATCCCTGGGAGAAATATTACCTGCGTATGGAGGATGTGGACAATAAAATCATCCCGGTGGGCTGTGTATTGACCATGGTGGGCACCGGCTCGGAAATGAATGGCGGATCCGTCATCACCAATCACCAGCAGAAACGGAAAATCGGCCATGTGTTCGGCGACCATGTCTTCCCAAAATTCTCGATTCTCAATCCCGTCTTTACCTTTACGCTGCCCCAATACCAGATGACGGCCGGCTTCTTTGACATTATGTCCCACATTCTCGAGCAGTACTTCTCCGGCGAGGACGACAATACCTCCGACTATATCATGGAAGGGCTTTTGCGTTCGCTGATTTACAGCTCGAAAATCGCCATTCAAGATCCAACCGATTACGAGGCGCGCAGCAACATCATGTGGACCGCCACCTGGGCGCTCAACACCCTTGTGGCGAAAGGAAAGACCACCGACTGGATGGTGCACATGATCGGCCAGTCCATCGGCGCCTTTACCGACGCGACACACGGCATGACCCTATCCGCCGTTTCCATTCCCTATTACCGGCATATCCTGCCTTATGGGCTGCAAAAGTTCAAAAGATACGCGGTGAATGTGTGGAACGTAACCCCGGACGGAAAGAGCGACGAAGAAATCGCCAGGGAAGGCCTTGAGCGCATGGAAGCCTACATGAGGGAAATCGGCCTGGTCATGAGCATCCGGGAACTGGGAGTGACCGACGAGATGCTTGACGGCATTGCAAAAGGCTCTTTTATTATGGACGGCGGCTACAAGGTGCTATCACTCGATGAAATCGTGGCGATTCTCAAGGAGAGCATGGGGGAACAGCAATGAAAAAGGTAACCGCAGGAAGGGAAGAGCTTGGTAAATTCGCGCCGAAGTTCGCCCAGCTTAATGACGATGTGCTGTTCGGAGAAGTATGGGCGAGGGAAGAGCAGCTGTCCGCCAGGGACCGGAGTATTGTAACCGTGACGGCCCTGATGGCAAGCGGCATTCTCGATAGCTCCCTGAAGTTTCATATCAAAAACGCGAAGAATCATGGCGTTTCCAAAGACGAAATGGCGGAGCTTCTGACCCATGCCGCCTTTTATGCCGGATGGCCAAAGGCATGGGCGGCTTTGCGCATGGCCAAGGAAGTGTACGAAGAATCCGAATAGAACCAGTTGAATCATGAGAATCGGGGCGGGACCGGGCATAGCGCATCGGATCCCGCCCATGTGCTTATCGGGGGATAGACGGTAGAAATGGATTCGTATAAAAGCTGTTTTAAAGGCTTGGATACAATCGGGTGATCCAGGAAGGATGCCGAATTGGGCAGTATAGTGCCCAGTTTGGATGCCTGCCTTTCTCGCGCAGCATGAGCCTGGCAATAAGGATTGGCAGCGGTCAAGCTAGATGCTGGTATTGTGGCAGCAACCGCAACAGCCTGATGATCCGGCTTTTTGTGGATAAGGATAGGTGCTTAAAAACCCCAGGCTTTTTCGCAGGGAATCGCCTGGGGTTTTTTACTCGGCCTTAACGATCGGATGGTTCGTTTTGCAATGCGTTATCTTCCAACGCAAGGTCCTGAAACTTAGTTACTGGTGCCTGGCAGGAGCCGTTTTCGCACAGATACCATGCCGTACCCTGCTCCGGTATCGGATAATCCTCGGAAAAGGGAGCGCATGTGGCGAGAGCCTGGGCATTTTCCTTTGTCTTTACCAGAATGCTCAAACTGTCTGCCGGATGCATCTTGCGGTATCGCAGCAGTTCTTTTGGGATGCCTTCGCTTTTTGCGCAAATCAGCTCACGGTGCGGATACAAGGCGTCTGCCAGCGCCAGCAAAGAAAAGCTGTGCCCGGCTGGGTATGGTTCGATTTCTCCGGCCAGAAAAGCGAACTGGCGATCGGCTGCCTCCTGCCAGAACGGTTCGCCGGTCAGGGCGGCAAGCCGCTGCAGCACCATAGCCGCCACCGCGTTGCCGGAGGGGATCGCCCCATCGTAGGTTTCCTTTGGGCGGGCAATGAGCGGCTCCGCATCCACGGCGGTGATGGAATATCCGCCGTGTTCCTTGTCTTCGAAGAGCTCCACCATCTGCCTCGCTCGCAAAATCGCCTGCTCTAGATCGCGCACCTCAAAGTTAAGGCGGTAAAGCTCCGTCAGGGCAAGGGCATAAACCGCGTAGTCCTCCAACTGCCCATCGTGGGCGGCTTCCCCGTCACGCCACCGCAGATACAGCCGGTTTTGTTCGTCCGTCATGGTTTCCTCAATAAAGCGCGCCGCTTTCCTTGCCGCATCGCCGTAGACTTCCTCCCCAAGGACCTGACCGGCCTTTGCAAGGGCAAATATCGTCCACGCGTTCCAGCTCAGAAGCACCTTGTCGTCCTTGTGAAGATGGGTGCGATTGCGGCGGTATTGGCGGAGTTTTTGCAGGCGTTCGTCGGCGGCAGGCAGAGGAGACGTTGTCTGCCCGATCCGGTTTGGAATGCTTTTGCCTTCGAAATTCCCATTTTCTATGATCCCATAAAGCCGGCAGACTTCCTCGCCGTCCTTTTCTCCCAAAACCGAGTTTACTTCATCCGGAGTGAAAACGTAGTATTTGCCTTCTACGCCGTCACTGTCCGCGTCCTGTCCGCAGTAGAAGCCGCCCAGCGGATCGGTCAGTTCTCGGAGGAGATAGCCGGCTGTCCGGCGGGCTATCTCCGCATACGCTTCCTTTTTCGTCGCTTGGTAGGCATACAGATACGACAGGAGCAAAAGAGCATTGTCGTAGAGCATTTTTTCGAAGTGCGGAGCCAGCCATTTTTCATCGGTGGAGTACCGGGAGAATCCGCCGCCAAACTGGTCGTGGATGCCGCCGCGTGCCATCGCCTGCAGCGTGGTCTCGGCCATTGCCAGAGCGTTTGGCTGCTGTTCTAGCCCCGCATAGCGCATCAAAAAGAGCAGATTGTGTGGAGTTGGAAATTTTGGCGCCGAACCAAAGCCGCCCCACTGTGCATCAAACTGGCGGCAAAACTGGAGATATGCCTTGTGCAGCAGTTCCTTGTTCGGTTCTTGGTTGCCGGCTGGCCGTTCCTGCTGGATCGCTTTGGCAATCTGATCCCCGGCTTCTAACAGTTGCTCGCGGTCGGTTTTCCAGAACTTTGTTACCTGTTTTAGCAAATCTATGAGCCCGGGCTGGCCGTAACGGCGGTGCTTTGGGAAATACGTGCCTGCAAAAAACGGTTTTTGTTCCGGTGTCATCATAACCGTAAGCGGCCAGCCGCCCGACCCGGTCAGCGCCTGACAAACCGCCATGTAGACGGCGTCGATGTCCGGACGCTCCTCCCGGTCCACCTTAATGGAGACGAAATTCCGGTTGAGCAGGTCCGCCACCTCGGCGTCCTCAAAGGATTCATGGGCCATCACATGACACCAGTGGCAGGTGGAGTAGCCGATGCTCAAAAAAACCGGTTTATCCTCGTCCAAGGCCTTTTGAAAGGCTTCTTTGCCCCAGGGAAGCCAATCCACCGGGTTGTCCGCATGCTGGAGCAAATAGGGAGATTTTTGCATGTGTAATTGGTTCATTTGCATTCCTCTTTTTGTTTTTACTTCTAATAGATAGTGTTTCTCAAATCGGAAGCGTCTATTACAAGGAATTTGAATCGACGAAATTGCGGTACAAAAAATGTAATAACCGGCAATGGAAACGGCCGGTGCGGTCGAAATATGCTATAATTTATCGGTTGACATCGTGGGGGTTCTGGTGTAGAATGAGCATCAGAACATTCGTTCTTATTTGCCGGAAATTAACTTCGAAAACAAGCAGAAAATCATGGACGAATCGAGTCGCAAAGCGGATCGTGTAAGAATTGCCGAGCCTGATACATGGAGAATTTGCCTATGAATGATCAGTTTCAATTGGTATCCCAATACAAACCCACTGGAGACCAGCCGAAAGCCATTGCCAAGCTGGTGGAAGGTATCCAGAAAGGGGATAAGGAACAGTCCTTGC
The DNA here is from genome assembly GCA_951801675.1 of uncultured Eubacteriales bacterium. GTDB lineage: Bacteria > Bacillota > Clostridia > Oscillospirales > Acutalibacteraceae > Solibaculum_A. Next base: position 24,505 of record CATONX010000006.1, read on the forward strand.
TGGGTGTGACCGGCTCCGGCAAAACCTTTACCATGGCGAACATCATCGCCCAGGTGCAAAAACCGACCTTGGTTTTGGCTCATAACAAAACCCTGGCTGCCCAGCTTTGCACCGAGTTTCGCGAATTTTTTCCAACATCCGCAGTGGAGTATTTTGTGTCCTATTATGATTATTACCAGCCGGAAGCCTACATTCCGTCTACCGATACCTATATCGAAAAGGATTCCGCCATCAACGATGAAATCGACAAGCTGCGCCATTCCGCCACCTCTGCTTTGTCCGAGCGGCGGGATGTGATCATCGTCGCTTCGGTTTCCTGCATTTACAGCTTGGGCGACCCGATTGATTACCGCAACATGGTCATTTCCCTGCGCCCCGGGATGCAAAAAAGCCGGGACGAGCTGCTCGACAAGCTCATTGACATCCAGTATGAGCGAAACGACATCAACTTTGTCCGAAACAAGTTTCGGGTGCGGGGCGATGTGGTGGAGATTTATCCGGCTTATTCGGACGAAACGGTGATCCGGGTGGAGTTCTTTGGGGACGAAATTGAACGCCTGAGTGAAATCAACCCCTTGACCGGGGAGCTCAAAGGCTTTCTCGGCCACACGGCCATTTATCCGGCTTCCCATTACATTGTGCCGCCTGAAAAAATCGAACGGGCAATGGGCGATCTGGAAAAGGAGCTGGAGGACCAGCTGCGCTTCTTCCGGGAAAATGGCAAGCTGCTGGAGGCCCAGCGCATCGAGCAGCGCACCCGGTACGACATCGAGCTGCTGCGGGAAATTGGGTTTTGCAAGGGCATCGAGAATTATTCGAGAGTGCTGTCGGGTCGGCCGGCGGGCAGCGCTCCCTTTACGTTGCTCGATTATTTCCCGGAGGACTATCTGTTGTTTGTGGACGAGTCCCACGTGACCATCCCTCAGGTACGGGGCATGTACGCAGGGGACCGGGCGCGCAAGAAAACCCTGATTGACTACGGGTTCCGCCTGCCCTCTGCTTACGACAACCGGCCGCTTAACTTTGACGAGTTTTACGAACGGGTCAACCAGGTGGTATTCGTCAGCGCCACCCCCGGCCAGTTTGAACGGGAGAAGAGCGCCCAGATTGTCGAGCAGGTCATCCGCCCGACAGGACTTTTGGATCCAGAAGTCATCGTCAAGCCTACCGAAGGGCAGATTGACGATCTTTATACCGAAATCGTGGCCCGGGCCGCCCGGCAAGAACGGGTCCTGGTGACGACGCTGACCAAGAAAATGGCGGAGGACCTGACTACGTATTTCGAAAACATGGGGGTCAAGGTGCGCTACATGCACCATGATATCGACACCATTGAGCGCATGGAGATATTGCGGGATCTGCGTCTGGGCGAATTCGACGTGCTGGTGGGTATTAACCTTTTGCGGGAAGGCCTGGACATTCCAGAGGTTTCCCTGGTGGCGATCTTGGACGCGGACAAGGAAGGATTCTTGCGGTCGGAAACGTCGCTGATCCAGACCATCGGCCGGGCGGCGCGCAACGCCGAAGGCCAGGTCATTATGTACGCCGATTCGGTGACCCCGTCCATGGAACGGGCGCTGACCGAAACCGCACGCCGCCGGGAAATTCAGATGGCATATAATAGGGAGCATGGCATTGTCCCGAAAACCATTGTCAAGAAGGTTTCGGATATCATTGAAATCACACCGAAGGACAAATCCGCTTCCAGCGGAAAAAAGACGGGTGGCAAGCGTCTGACCAAGGCCGAGCGCCAGAAGATGATCGAGCAGCTTACCAAGGAGATGAAGGCGGCCGCCAAGCTTCTGGAGTTCGAGCATGCGGCGTTTTTGCGGGACAAAATCAAACAGCTGGAATCGGGCAAATGATAAGGACAGAGTGGAGGTCTTTCTTTGGCTAAGGATCAATTGTACATCAAGGGCGCGCGGGAACACAATTTGAAGAATGTGGACCTGACGGTGCCCAGAGATAAGCTTGTGGTGTTTACAGGGCTTTCCGGTTCGGGTAAGTCCTCCCTGGCGTTTGACACCATTTACGCCGAGGGGCAACGGCGGTATGTAGAGTCCCTTTCTTCCTATGCCCGGCAGTTTTTAGGGCAGATGGAGAAGCCCGACGTGGATTTGATCGAGGGCCTTTCGCCCGCCATTTCCATCGACCAGAAGACCACCTCGAAGAACCCTCGTTCCACGGTGGGGACGGTTACGGAAATTTACGATTACCTGCGCCTTTTGTATGCCCGCATCGGCATTCCTCACTGTACCGTGTGCGGCCGGGAAATCGTGCAGCAGACGGTGGACCAGATTGTGGACCAGGTGATGGCGCTGCCAGAGGGCAGCAGGATTCAGATTCTGGCGCCGGTGGTCAAGGGCCGCAAGGGAGAGCATGTCAAGCAGTTCGAAGCGGCGCGCAAGTCTGGTTATGTCCGGGTGCGGGTGGACGGGAATCTGTACGACCTGTCCGAACCCATCCAGCTGGAAAAGAACAAGAAGCACACCATCGAAGTCGTGGTGGACCGGCTGGTGATCAAGCCGGAAATCCGGGGCCGGCTGGCCGATTCGGTGGAGACGGCTACGGCGCTCTCCGGCGGGATCGCGGTGGTGGACGTGATCGGCGGGGAAGAGCTGACCTTTTCGCAGAATTATGCCTGCCCCGAGCACGGCGTCAGCGTGGACGAGCTGACGCCCCGCATGTTCTCCTTCAATAACCCCTACGGAGCCTGCCCCACTTGTACCGGCATGGGCATTTTTATGAAGGTGGACCCGGATCTGGTGATTCCGGATAAGAGCAAATCCATCCGGGGCGGCGCCATCAAGGCCTCCGGCTGGGGCAACGCCGACGGGGGTACCATTTCCCAGATGTATTTCGAGGGACTTGCCGCCCATTATGGTTTTTCGCTGGATACGCCGGTCAAGGACCTGCCGAAGAACGTTCTTGACGTGATTTTCTACGGCACCAAAGGCGAAAAGATTAAAATGACCCGAGTCAGCGAGTACGGTTCGGGAACCTATTACGCCGCGTTTGAAGGAATTTTAAACAACCTGGAGCGCCGGTACCGGGAGACCAGCAGCGCCTGGGCGAAAGAAGAGATCGAGGGCTTTATGAGCGCCCGTCCCTGCCCGGACTGCCACGGTCAGCGGCTGCGTCCGGAATCCTTGGCGGTAACGGTCGGCGGGGTTAACATCCATGCACTTTGCTCTATGTCGGTGAGCAGCGCGCTGGACTTTATTCATAATCTGCAATTAACTGCCCGCGAGCAGATGATCGCCCACCAGATTCTCAAGGAAATCTGCGAGCGGCTGGGTTTTCTGCAGAGCGTAGGGCTGGAATACCTGACCCTCACCCGCAATTCCGGCACTCTGTCGGGCGGGGAGAGCCAGCGCATCCGGCTGGCTACCCAGATCGGGTCCTCGCTGATGGGGGTCCTCTATATTCTCGATGAGCCCTCCATCGGCCTGCACCAGAGAGACAACGACAAGCTGCTCGCCACCCTCAAGCACCTGCGCGACCTGGGCAATACCCTGATCGTGGTGGAGCATGATGAGGATACCATGTACGCCGCCGACTACATTGTGGACATCGGTCCCGGCGCCGGTATCCACGGCGGCGAAGTGGTCTGCGCGGGAACGGTGGAGGACATCAAGGCCTGTGAACACTCCATTACGGGCCAGTACCTGAGTGGGAAAAAGAAAATCCCGGTGCCCGAGACCCGCCGCAAGGGAAATGGAAAAACGCTGCGGATTGTGGGAGCTCGGGAAAACAACCTGAAAAATCTGGACGTGGAGATTCCGCTTGGGACTTTCACCTGCGTCACCGGCGTTTCCGGCTCGGGAAAATCTTCCCTGGTCAACGAGGTGCTCCATAAAAGCTTGGCCCACACGCTCAACCGCGCCCGTACCCGTCCCGGCGACCACGACCGCATTGAAGGAGTGGACGCGCTCGACAAAGTGGTAGACATCGATCAGTCTCCCATCGGGCGTACGCCCCGTTCCAATCCGGCCACCTATACCGGGGTATTCAACGACATCCGGGAGCTGTATGCTTCCACGCAGGATGCAAAGGTGAGAGGCTTTACAGCTGGACGTTTCTCTTTTAACGTCAAGGGAGGCCGCTGCGAGGCCTGCCAGGGAGACGGCATCATCAAAATTGAGATGCATTTTCTGCCGGATATCTATGTGCCCTGCGAGGTATGCAAGGGACGGCGCTATAACCGGGAAACGCTGGAAGTCAGGTTCAAGGGAAAGAGCATCCACGATGTGCTGGAGATGACGGTGGAGGAGAGCCTTGGCTTTTTTGAAAATATCCCGCGCATTCAGCGTAAGATGCAGACGCTGTTTGATGTAGGGCTTGGGTATGTAAAGCTGGGACAGCCGGCGACCACCCTGTCCGGCGGCGAGGCCCAGCGGGTAAAGCTGGCCACCGAGCTTTCCAAACGAGCCACCGGTAAGACCATCTATATTCTGGACGAGCCCACCACCGGTCTGCATACGGCAGATGTGCACAAGCTTATTGAGGTGCTGCACAAGCTGGTGGATTCGGGCAATACGGTGGTGGTCATCGAGCATAACCTGGACGTGATCAAAACCGCCGACTACCTCATTGACTTGGGTCCTGAAGGTGGGGACAAGGGCGGTACCCTTGTTGCCACCGGTACGCCGGAAGAGGTGGTGCAGGTGAAAGCATCCTATACAGGCGCATATTTGAAGAAATATTTGTAATTCTATTGATAATCCCTCTTTACAAACGTGTACTGTTATAGTATACTTTTCTTCAGCAAATCCTGGTAATCTCCGCCTTTGGCGGAAAAGCAAATCAAATGGTAGGAGGCAACGAGTATGGCAAGATACGTATGCACCATCTGTGGCTATGTTTACGATGAAGCGGAGGGCGCGCCTGACGAGGGGATTGCTCCCGGCACCAAGTGGGAAGACGTTCCGGACGATTTTGCGTGTCCGCTGTGCGGCGCCGGTAAAGACGCCTTCGAAAAGGAATAAGCAAAAGCAGCAAAGGGTCCGTTTTTAGAACGGGCCCTTTGTTCTTTTAGTTATGCATGAAGTTTTCCGCGCAGTTTTTCATTTCCTGCTCGTTGTGCAGGGCGATACCGCTTTGCTTGATGGTTTCCTGGACGTTGGTGGGAAGGGTATTGAAATACTGCTGCATCTTTTCCGCTTCCTGTTGGTTGCTGCAATGGATACAATTGGCCGTTGCCATAAAATCACCTCCACTGTTAGTTTTGACCGCGTGAAAAGAAACATGGGAGGAAATTTTGTGGACTGCAAGGAATGATTTCCAGGGAAATACCAAAAAAGCGCCGGGTTTTCCCGGCGCTTTTCATTTTACTTGGATTATCCTTTTTTCTGTTCGTGATATTCCTTTTCCGTGTTGACGTTCCAAACATTGTCCTTAGAAGATATGCCGGCGCGGATGTTTTTCACCGCTTCCATGGCCGTCAGCATAGAGTGATCCATGTTGTTGTACCGGTGCTGGCCGTTTCGCCCAACACAGAACAAGTTTTCAATTCCGTTCAGATATTCGACTACCTTGTCCATCTCTTCGTAAGTATCAAAGTAGGCGGGATAGGCTTTTTTGACATGTTCCAAATGGGAATCCCGAATGTCTGCCTGACTGATGATGCCGATTTTCTCAAGCTCCGAAGCGGCAAACGAGATGAATTCCTCCTCCGGCATGAACCAAAGCTCGTCGCCTTCGTTGGCAAAATACTCAAGCCCTACCCAGACCGTGCGTTCCGGGTCTTCCACCAGATAGGGGGACCAGTTGTTGAAGATCTGCAGCCGCCCGATGCGCACTTCGGGTTCCTGTATATAAATCCAGCAGTCGGGGACGATGTTCGCCAGAGTGGACATGGCGGTTTCGTTTTTCAGGTTGAGCTTATCTACAAGCAAGCCCACCGTAATGAAGTCCCGATAGGGGAGACCCGCCGCCACTCTCGAAACATCGGCGGGAACCGGCGTGCCGGAGAAGCTGGCCACCAGGTCCTTAACCGGCATGGAAGAGAGAAATACGTCTCCCTTCACGGTTTCCTTTCCATTCTCCGTTTGATAGGAAACCGAAACGATCCGGCCGTTTTCCACCTTTACATCGGAAACCGGACAGCCCATGCGGATTTCTCCGCCCATCTTCATAATTTCCGCCGCCGCCGTCTCCCACAACTGGCCGGGGCCGAACTTGGGATAATAAAACTGCTCAATCAAAGAGGTTTCCACCTGACCGCTGTCCTTTTTTCCGGACGCTTTGTGGAACATGTCCTTCAAAATGGCTGTAATGGACAATCCCTTTACACGCTGTGCGCCCCATTCCGCCGACATTTGGGAAGGATGCCGGCCCCAGACCTTCTCCGTGTACGACTCGAAGAACATACTGTAGAGCACTTTGCCGAAACGGTTTACATAAAAGTCCTCCAGCGAGTTTTCCTTTCGTTTGTACACGAGAGATTTTAGGTAACTGAAGCCCGCGCCCATGGTCCGCAGAAAGCCCATGTTGCGCAAGGTCTGCACCTTTAGGCTCACCGGGTAATCGAAGAACTTCTTCATATAGTAGATACGGGAAACCCGGTCGCGCACCAGCATAACCCGATCTTCTTCCTCCGGGTCGGGTCCACGGTGGGCCAGGGGCTTTGACCGGTCGAGCACATAGTCGTCAAAAGAAGGGGAACCCTGCAGCGGCATGAGGGAGAACCACCAGTCCATCACCCGCTTATCCTTGGAAAAGAAACGGTGGCCGCCGATGTCCATGCGGTTTCCGTGGTACCGCACCGTCCTCGAAATACCGCCGATTTCCTGGGATTCCTCCAGAATTACCACTTCATATTGCTCCGGTGCCTTCAAAAGCTCGTAAGCGGCGGTCAGACCGGCCGGCCCGGCACCGACAATGACGATTTTTTTCAAAACAATCTCCCCCGTATCACTGATTTGCTTGTTTTCGGTAAAGAATGAAGCGGCGTGCGAGGAAGTTCCAGAAAAACACCAGTACGGTCGCCACCACCTTGGAAAGCATGACATAGAATCCGAGAAGGTCGGTGCAAAGATAGACGATCAGCTCGGTTAGTCCCAGACCGATGACGCCGATGATGGCGTATTCGATGAATTCAGCCACCGGCGAAGCCTTTTTCTGGGTAAAAACAAACTTCTTTGAAACAAAGTAGTTGACGGTCACGCCCACCAGAAAGGCGATGGCCGTTGCCACTAGATGATCCACTTTCCCGAACTCGTCGAATATATATAGCGTGCCAAAATCGAAAACAGCGGCAACGCCGCCGACGAAGGCATAACGAAAGAGCTGTAGGAAGGGGTTGTCCGTTTTATCCAGAAAAAGCGCGCGCAGCTGCAAGATGGACACCTCAATTTCGTTAAAAATGTTGAATATAATGAATATTATAGCACGAAATCAAGGACAAAACAACAAATCCTTATAATCCTTCTTATTTTCGGTTGTGTTTTTGTGTATTTTATTAAAAATAAGTCATCCTGCAGCTGACCGTGTACTGCGCATCCCCCGACTTAGTTTCCGTTCTTTATCGGGGGCTTGTTTGCGGGCAATGGTTAAGTGCCTAGTATCGTTTTTCCTTATCTGGTCACGATATCAACCGGCACATTGAAGATTTTCGCAACCTTCAGAATGGTGTCAATGTGTCTGCCCGTGGCTGCCGCAAAGTGGTGGGTCGGTCCACACTCGCTCCAGCGGTTGACAAACTCTCTTGCCCCACAGGCAAAACGCGTTCTCATATTGGTATCGCCAAAGGAAAGAATCTTTCCTTCCTCATTGACGCCCTCGGCCACAATGAACTTAAAGTGTCCGTCGCCATCCTGGGTAATAGCCAGATAAGTAACCGGGCCGGTATACGGATAGAACTGCGTCAAGTAACCGCCGCCTGTTTTTCCGTGGAATACCTTTACGATCTTCATAGTGGGTTTTTTATCGGAAATATCCGCGTCACCGGAACCGCTGTGTCCAATGATGGCAATATCGTCATCGAAATCGATGGAATACATCTCGGCAAGCTGACCGGTTCCCGAAATCGTCTTTAAAATACTCATAGCCATGGCGACCTTAATGTCACCCTCTACCGCGCAGGCCGTTCCCTGCTTGATCAGCATGGAAAACGCGGGAATCAGCATGCTGTCAAGGACGCCTGCCTTGCCGGTTGCGAATCCGTCGTAATGGGAAGCGATCAGGCCAAGCTTTTCCGTTTTCACCCACTGCTCGAAGGCCACAACATATTTTGCCATTTCCCATACTTGTTCCACACTGCCGCCGCCTTCGATCTCGAAGGTGTCCAGAATATCCTGAGCTTTGGCACGAATCGCCTCATCATCGGTAATATCATCGGCAATCGCCCACATCTTCTCCCAGTCGAACTGCTTGGTATACAGATGCATTCTTCTGTACAGGTTGGATTCGTCGATGTAAAGATCCATCATGCCGGGATAGGGTCTTCCGATCTGCGCAATGTTCGTGTCCCGGAATCTTCTTCTGGTCTGGGCAGCGCGGCACCATTCTTCAATTTCTTTTTGAACACCCGGGTCGCCGCCTTCCACCACGCCGGTAATGACCGCATGACGTTTTCCATACCGTTCCAGGTCGGCCACCATTTCACCGACAGCACCGCAGGCATAGCCTTCTCCAAGCCAAGAGGCAATGTCCGTGTGGTCGTAATCAAGAGCCTTCAGCTTCTGAAGGTTTACGAGAACCACCGGGACATCCAGATCCTTCACGGCCGGAAGCATATTGTAGGACGTGGCGTAGGTTAAAAGCTGCAGAAATACCAGGTCAACATCGGCACTGCGGAACAGATCTCCGGTAGCCTGGGATTGCTCCTTTGTCGTCACCATTCCGCCGTCAACGATTTCCACCGTGTCGGGAAGGCTTTTTTTGAATGCGTCATACTGTGCCTCAAATTCAGGCACCAGCGACGGGAACTGAGGCAGATACGCCCCCAGCGCAATAGAGAATACACCGATTTTTGCTTTTGTGTTTACCAACATGATTGTTTGCTCCTTTCATTTATGTACTGCGTAAATTTTTATCGTTAAGAAATGGACTTTCCCATTTCATACGCCTTTTGAATCGCCGGATGCCCCTCAATCGCTCCCCCTTCGTTTACGCCGCCTGCAAAAACAGTTCCCGCCAGTCGCGTCTGTTCATAACAGGCGATCCAGCCGTTTAAGCCGTGAATGGCGCCTTCGTCCACACCTTCCTCTTCCTCTGCCGCAGAAGAAAGCAGGTAAATATCGCGAAACGCGTGGTCCGTCGAGTAAAGGGAATTTGCACGGTCAATCATAGCCTTCATCTGGCCGCTCATCTCATAATAATAAATCGGAGTAGCCCAGACGATGACTTGTGCATCCTTCATTTTCTCGGTAATGGCAATCGCATCGTCCTCAATCACGCATTTCCCGATTTTCTGACAGGCCAGACATCCTTTACAAAAAGCAATGGATTTGTCCTTCAGGGAAATGAGTTCCACCTCATTGCCCGCTGCTAACGCGCCCTGTGCAAAAGCCTCGGCCAGCGCTTGCGAATTGCTGTTGTTTCTCAGGCTGGTGCTTAAAATGAAAACCTTTTTAGACAATACACAATCCTCCCTGCATAATCGGTTTGACTCCTCGCCACATTGCAGTATCTTTATATTATAATACTGAAACATAACAGTAGGTCAAGATGCTTTCAAAATTTTTAAGCGATTTTCGAAGAAGATAAACGAAAGAGAAGCGAGAATGCGTATCAAAACAGCAAGGCTGTGATGATACTTTTTTGGAGTATGACCACAGCCCAAATAAAAATAGAAAATCAAGGCCCCATGTTTCAACGCTTTATTGATTGCTTCTCCTTTTTCAAAAGAACCATGCGGTTGCTTTGCGTTTTCTGCCCCCGGTTGAATCTGATTTTTCTCTTTATGATGCTGAATATTTGCTTAACCTGTGCGATAGAGAGGAGATAACCGGGTCTGCTCCAATATCCTGGTTTTAATCTGTCCACGAATGGTTTATTGAAAGTGTTCGTATTTCGAACGAAAGCGTTAGCTTTACTTTTTTGAATTGCTTTCTCCCTTCGTAAGCAAAACTACCGTCTCCACGTGACTCGTATGCGGGAACATATCCACCGGCTGAATGTGCCGCACGGCATACCCGCTTTGGGTCAGCTGACGCAGGTCTCGGGCCAGGGTTTCCGGGTTGCAGGAGATGTACACGATCCGTTTGGGTCCGAGCGTCACCAAGGACGAGAGAAACTTGGGTGTACTTCCCGCACGGGGCGGATCGAGAAACACCACGTCCGCCTGCCCGCCTTCTTTAGCCATTTCGCTAAGAAAATCCCCGGCGTCAGCCCTGGTAAAATAGGCGTTCTTCACCCCATTGCGCCGGGCGTTGCTGATGGCGTCGCGCACCGCATCCGGGTTTGACTCCACGCCGATGACCCGGCCGGCCCTGCGGCTGGCGATCAGTCCGATGGTGCCGATGCCGCAGTAGGCGTCGACCACCGTTTCCTTTCCGGTCAGCCCGGCAAGCTCCATGGCTTTTTGGTAGAGGACCTCGGTTTGCACGGGATTGACCTGGTAAAAGGACTTGGCCGAGATGCGAAAGACGCAGCCGCATAAGGTATCCTCAATATAACCCGGTCCAAACAAGACCTTCTCCGCTTCTCCCAGAACCAGACTGGTATGATGACGGTTGACGTTCATGAGCACGGTGGTAATCTGGGGATGCTGCTTGCGCAACGCCTCTACAAACCGGTTTTTTGCCGGGAAAACCGGCGTTGCGGTCACCAGCACCACCATGATCTGCCCGCTCTGAAAGCCTCGCTTCACCAATACATGGCGCAAAAAGCCTGTTTCCCGGTCCTCATCGTAAGGCAGGAGCTTGAAGCTCTTGAGCAGGCCGCGGATGGTGACGATGATTTCGTCCGCCTTTTTATCCTCAATCAGGCAGTCGTTGACGTTGACCACCCGGTGGGTGCTCGACTGGTAAACACCGGAACGGATTTTCGACTGGCGCCGGTCATAGGAAAAAGCCGCCTGCACCTTGTTGCGGTAGTGATAAGGATTCTCCATACCGAGAATCGGCTCCACCGGCCCATATACACCAAGCAGGCGCTGCACCAAACCTTGCTTGAAGGCAAGCTGGCGGGGATATTCCATATTTTGCAGCTGACAGCCGCCGCATTTTTTGGCAACCGGGCATAGATGCAGATTGGTCTGCGCTTCTGGTCTGCGGGACGTTGCCGCTGCTTGCTTTTGATCGCTTGCTTTCAAGTTGCATCCTCTTTTCTGACGGCTCAGGGCCGGTTCTCAGTCAAAAGTATACCACAGATTCCAGCGTTCGGACACCGTTCTTTTATGAAGAGAAAAGAATCAGGGAAAACGAACACCCTCCAAATCCACTTGCCAGAAAAGGCGCTATTGTGACACAATGCCCAGGATCCGAGCTGCAGCACGGCCGAAAAGGACATGGAGGGGAAAGATAACAGCAACGAAAGCGGCAGAATTGTCAGGTGTCCAGTATTAGCTCCAATGTCTCGCCGATATCCTGCTGCAGCACAATCGACCGGTCCGCGATTTCCCGGGGAATCCATGTATGCAGCCGATTGATGCTGGCATAAACAGCGTTTTTGTTTTGATAAGCCATCTGCATAAACGGATACTTGATGATGCCCGGGGTGTTTTCTCCCACGCCCAGTTCCAGATAGAGCACAGGTGCGTCTTTGTGCTTCATCAAAAAGTTCTTGTACCGGCCGGCAGCCGCGTGCCAGCCTTCATCCTCCACAAAGGTTTCATCCGTTCGCAGGTTCATGCTCATGGGCGCGCCGCAGAGAGGACAATAGGGAATCAGGCCGGAGGGAACGCGCATTTCTTTTTGCTCAGCCGCCATGCGGCGCACGGTTTCTTCATTGTCATAGGTGGAAAGGTGGCAGGGCTTCGAGCACTGCCATAGGCCATAATCCCCCTGGGTATAGAATAACCTTTCCTTTTGAAACCCGGCGGTCTGAAAACAATGGTCCACATTCGTGGTCAGAACAAAATAGTCCTTGTCCTTCACCAAAGAGAGCAAGTCCTCATAGGGCTTTGTGGCAGGCTGGTCGTAGCGGTTGATTAAGATATACCGGCTCCAGTAGGCCCAGAATTTCTCCCGGGTTTCATAAGGATAAAACCCGGCGCTATACATGTCACGAAACCCGTATTTCTCGATAAAATCAGCGAAATGCGTCTCAAATCGTTTCCCGGAATAGGAAAACCCGGCGCTGGCAGACATGCCTGCCCCCGCGCCGATGACCACGGCCTGCGCGTTGGAAAGGCAGCTTGCCAGCTGCTCAATCTGCCTTGAGGATGCTTCGATAAAGCGAAGCATCGGCGTCCCCAAACACATTGAATATCACCTTCCAGTTGTGGTTATCATCCTTTAAATAAGCACGGACCGTGTCCACGGCGATCCGGGCAGCCAAGTCTCTGGGAAAATGAAACTCCCCGGTGGAAATGCAGCAAAAGGCAATGCTTTCCACCCCGTTGGCCGCCGCCAGCGCAAGGCAGGAGCGATAGCAGGAGGCCAAAAGCTCCCGGTCCTCCTGGGTGGGCGTTCCCTGCACAATGGGGCCCACCGTATGCAACACAAAGCGGCAGGGCAAATTGTACGCTTTTGTGATTTTTGCCCGGCCCGTCGCTTCTTCCTTTCCCTGGCGCTCCATGATCCGTTCGCACTCCAGGCGAAGCTGTACTCCCGCCGCAGAATGAATCGCATTGTCGATACAGCCGTGGCAGGGGATAAAGCAGCCTAGGAGCGAAGAATTGGCGGCGTTTACAATAGCGTCCACTTGTAAGGTAGTGATGTCCCCCTGCCACAGATAGATCCCTTTCTCCACGGGAGAGAGGGAGGAGAGGGAAAGCACCCCTTTTTGCCCCCGTTCTTCCATGAGATAGGCATCCTGCACTTCCAGGAACCTTTTTGTGACCGGCTTTGGGGGGCGCACGTTCATCAGAGAACGCAGCCGCCGCTTTTGCTCCTCTTGAGAGTGAGGAAACCGGATGCCTTCATAGATGGGATTTTCTTCGGTCAGTTCGGTAAGAAGAAAACGCAGCTGCTCGGTCTTAGTCATCGGGTTCTCCTTTCGGTTGCTTGGGACGGGCAGGCATCATGACCACGAAATGCATCTCGTCCTTGTGCGTCGGTAACATTTATAGTTCTCTCAGCGAAAGCCCTCTGACCTTGTAATCAGAGGGCTTTCGCCGCTTGTCACTGACGAAATCGGCCGCCGTTCCTTTTTGCTAAAAGGCGATTGACGGAGAATACCGCTTCGCCGGCAAAGGAACGGTTTCCTGGCGTCAGGCAAAGAAGAAGCTCGCCGTCATATCCAGATAATTTTCGCCGCTGTAGGCAGGATACTGCTTTTTGACCTTAGCCTTAAACGAGTCCGCATCCGTGCATGCGGCCGCAATTTGTTTGAGGTTTGTAAGATAGTCGATCTTGGTTTTTACGTCCTTTAAATCCTCCGGCGTGTAGTGCGAGGTCAGAATCAGGTCATACCCCTTTGCGATATACTCCCGAAGCTGCGCGATGATTCCGTCGGCGTGACCGGCGTTTGCCACGATGGAATGGCAGTCGTGGCCGAGCATGTGGGTGTAGACGGCGTTGAGTTCCGGAATTTCCACGTCAAAGGCCTCCGCGGTGGGGGTAAGGATAAAATCGATGCCGCCGATGGTGAGCTTGCCCGCGCCGACTACGTTGGTAATAGTATGAACGCTGTGGTCGAAGGCAGCGCCGAACACATTGGCGAAATTGTCGATCAGAGCCTTGCCGCCGCCGTTTTGTGCATACTCCACCGCGTTTTGCGTGGCGTATTTGGGCGCATCCGGCAAAAATGTGGCGCCTGCGCCATGGTAAGCCACCAGCATCCCCTCCACCTCAAAGTCCTTTAGATACGCTTCCAGCTCCCGGTTGTTGTCAAAAAAGCAGGGGGATTCGAGCAAAACCGCTTTCCCGTTTTTCTCAAAAATGAAAACCTCGTCGTCAATCGGATCGTTGGTCTGGTACGCGTGCAGCCGGATGGTGCCGAAGTCGTAAATATGCATTTCGCCTTTTTCAAGCGTTACGGTTTGAAATAAGTTTTTATTCATTGTTTTGCCCTCCGAAGATGTTCTTAAAACTGCGCAACGGCCGTTCTGCGCAGCTCTTGGCCTTATTATAGGCGGCTTTTATTCCCCTGTGAAGTACGCACTTTTTTGTGCTATGGTTACTTTCAAGTGACCGGTTCACCGCGTTTTTTCTGCGCATAGTCTCCCCGGCTGCGGTAACACTAAAAGGAGTCTAAAAAAGGGGAGAAAACCATGTCAAAAAAGAAGAAAAACAGTTTACAGAACAAACAAAAAGGGGAAGACCTGCTCGAGCAGAATACCGACGAAACCGAAATCCAGGAGAACAGCGACGAAACCCAGGAAAACAGTGACAACCAAAACAACGAAAACAATGAGGATACCTCCACCCCTACCCAGGATCAGCAGCAGCAGATCATCAAGATGGGTTCCATCACCACCGCCAAGGGCAAGCACGTCATTCATTGCCTGACGGTGGTGGGCCAGATCGAGGGGCATTATATCCTGCCGCCTCAGAACAAAACCACCAAATACGAGCATGTGATCCCTCAGCTGGTAGCCATCGAGGAAGCGCCGGAAATCGAGGGCCTGCTTATTCTTTTGAACACGGTGGGCGGAGATATAGAGGCGGGGCTTGCCATCGCGGAGCTGATCGCGGGGATGAAAAAGCCCACGGTTTCCCTGGTGCTGGGCGGCGGGCATTCCATCGGCGTGCCGCTGGCCGTGTCCGCCCGCAAAAGCTTCATAGCCTCCTCCGCCACTATGACCATTCATCCGGTTCGTATGAACGGGCTGGTGCTGGGCGTTCCTCAGACGTTCTCCTATTTCGATAAAATGCAGGACCGGATCATCCGCTTTGTTACCGAAAACAGCCGCATCGACGCCGACCGCTTCAAGCAGCTGATGATGACAAATGGCGAGCTTGTCATGGACGTGGGGACGGTTCTCGACGGGGAACAGGCGGTGGCGGAAGGGCTGATTGACGAGCTCGGTTCCCTTTCCGACGCCCTTTCCTGCCTCTATGATATGATCGAGAAAAAGGACGGGGAGGATACCACATGCTGATGTACACCTGTGTGCCGCCCGAAATGATAATGGGCTTGCAGGACGAGGCGGAATATGAGATAATAGAAACCGATCATGGCTGCGTCAAAGCGGCAAAAACGCCCGACGGCTTGGTGGTTTCTTCCTTGCAGTCCACCGACCCGATGGATTATCTCAATCCTTCCTTTACGCCGGGGGCTTCCATGGCGCAGCCGCAAAAGCAGCAGGGGATGCAGGCCTTTTTCTAAAAGGTGTTCTTTGCTTGTCTGACCGAATTTGTGCTGCTTCGCCGAAAAGGCGTGGTATTCTTCCGGACGGACAAGATTTTTGGTAATTGAGGTGGCGTAACGTGGCGGCAGCGAAGAAAAGAAAAACAACCAGCCCGGCAAAAAAGCGTCCGGGCACGCAGAAGGGGAGAACCACCGCTTCTTCCACAAAGGCGGCCAAGGAGGCCGGGCGGAAGAAGAAGCAGATTTGGGCGGTCGTCCTGTTTGCGGTCGCCCTTCTGCTTTTTGCAGTGGTGTTAATTCCGGGTCCGGCGTTGTGGGCATGGATTCGGGGACTGGTGTTCGGCCTGTTCGGGTCGAGCGCGTATTTGTGGCCGGTGATTTTGGTGTATATTGCGGTTATCTGTGCGCTGGACCGGCCGGTGCATTCCGTGGGCGCGAAGGTGTGGCAGGCCTTCGCGCTGGTTATCCTTGCCTGCAGCGCCATACATATTTTTACCCACGAAACGGGGATTCCCAGCTTCGGCGGGTACTTTGAGGAGCTTGGAACCCTCTATGCAAACGGTGCGACTACCTTTGGCGGCGGAATTTTCGGCGGCCTTTTGGGGATGCCGTTTATTTCTCTGGTCGGGTATGTGGGCGCGCGGATTATCGTTTGCCTGCTGCTCTTCGTTTTTCTGATGCTGGTGACGGGAACGGAGCTTTTGGCTCTGTTTCGCGCCATCTGGAAGCCGGTGGAGAAGGTGGAAAAGACCGCTGGGGAACGCATCAAGAACCGTACGCAGAAAAAGGGCGGCAGACCCCGGTTTAACCTGGACGTGCCCATCGACGGCAAGGAGGACGAGCCTTTGCCCGCCCATCCGGTGATGGCCGAGGAAGAGGAGCTCAAGCAGCCGCCCAAGCTCAAAAAGCTTCTGGACCTGGTAAAGGACGACAAAGCGCTGACTGAGGCGGCGAAGGAACCGCAATCCGTTTCTCCGGTACAAGCGCCGCCTGCCGCTGGGGCGGATGCGGCCGGGCCGGAAGAAAGCGTGAACATCGACGATTTGATTCAAAAAGCGGTGCGCACCCAGGAACAAAAGAGCGCGCCGGTCCCGCCTCCTGCGGCCGCGCCCGCCCAAAAGCCGGCGTCCTTTTCGCCGTCTGGTGAAACAGCGGTCTTGGCGGCTTACCGGTATCCGCCCCTGTCCCTCTTTGATGAGACGGCTCCGGGCGGGGTAAGAGGCAATATGCAGGCAGAGCTGCGTGCCAATGCGGACAAGCTTGTAAACGTCCTGCGCTCCTTCGGCGTGGAAACGCGGGTAGTGGGCATCAGCCCCGGCCCCGCGGTTACCCGGTATGAATTGCAGCCGTCGGCAGGGGTGAAGATCAGCAAAATCACGAACTTGGCCGACGACATTGCGCTGAACATGGCCTCCGCCGGGGTGCGCATCGAAGCGCCTATTCCCAACAAGGCGGCGGTGGGCATCGAAATCCCCAACCGCAACGTAAACGTGGTGCACATGCGTGACCTGATCGCCTCCACGGCCTTTCAGACGGCGAAAAGCCGTCTGACGGTGGCGTTGGGGCGGGATATCGCCGGCAACGCCGCCTTTGCGGACCTGGCAAGGATGCCCCATCTGCTGATTGCCGGCGCTACCGGGTCGGGCAAATCGGTGTGCATCAATTCGATTGTATTGAGCCTTCTCTATAAAGCGTCCCCCAACGAGGTGCGCCTTCTGATGGTGGACCCGAAGGTGGTGGAGCTGGGCGTGTATAACGGCATTCCCCACCTGGTGGCCCCGGTGGTCACCGATCCGCGTAAAGCGGCGGGGGCGCTGGGATGGGCGGTCACGGAGATGCTCGACCGGTATAAGCTCTTTGCTCAGACCAATGTGCGCGACGTCACCGCCTATAACCTGATGGCGGCCGAGCACGACGACTTGGCGCCTCTTCCGCAGATCGTCATCATCATCGACGAGCTTGCCGACCTGATGATGGTCGCGCCCAACGAGGTGGAGGATTCCATCTGCCGTCTGGCTCAGATGGCCCGCGCGGCAGGCATGCACCTGGTTATCGCTACCCAGCGTCCGTCGGTGGACGTCATTACCGGCATCATCAAGGCGAATATCCCAAGCCGCATTGCCTTTGCGGTGTCCTCTCAGGTGGACTCGCGCACCATTCTCGACGCGGGCGGCGCGGAAAAGCTATTGGGCCGGGGCGATATGCTCTTTAACCCGGTGGGCGCCAACAAACCCACCCGCATCCAGGGCTGCTTCGTCAGCGACCGGGAGGTGGAACGGGTGGTGGAATACGTCAAGGCGGATCAGCAGAACGAATACGATCAGAAAGTTATCGAGGAAATCGACCGGCAGGCCGCCAAGGAGAAAAACAGCAGCGGCGGCGGGAATGACTTTGATGATGGGGACGCAGATTCCGCCCTCATCCGCCAGGCCATCGAGTGCGTGGTGGAGGCGGGCATGGCGTCCACCTCGCTCCTTCAGCGCCGGCTGCGCCTTGGGTATGCGAGAGCCGGGCGGATCATCGATGAGCTGGAAGCCCGCGGGGTGGTGGGCCCTCACGAAGGAAGCAAGCCTCGCCAAGTGCTGCTTACCCGGCAGCAGTGGCTGGAAATGAACATGAACGAGCCGGACGGAACGCCGGATCTGCCCCAGCCGCCAGCGCCCGGGCAGGAATAGAAAACACGGAGGATTTCATGCCTTTTTTACCCATCAGCAAGCAAGAAATACAGGACCTCGGATGGGACGTGCCGGACTTTGTGTATGTCACCGGCGACGCCTATGTGGACCATCCCAGCTTCGGCGTGGCGATTTTATCCCGTATGCTGGAAGCCGAAGGGTTTCGCGTGGCGATTTTGCCCCAGCCGAACTGGCGCACCTGCAAGGATTTCACCCGGTTCGGCCGGCCGAAGCTGGGGTTTCTCGTCACTTCCGGGAACATTGATTCCATGGTGGCTCATTACACGGCCGCCAAACGAACACGAAGCGACGATCTTTATTCTCCCGGCGGCCGGGCGGGAAAACGCCCCGACCGGGCGGTCATCGTCTACTGCCAGAAAATCCGGGAGGCCTATGGGGATGTCCCCATTTTGATCGGGGGCTTAGAAGCGTCCTTGCGCCGCTTCGCCCATTATGACTATTGGGACGACCGGGTCCGCCCGTCCATCCTGCTCGACTGCGGGGCGGACCTTCTCATGTACGGCATGGGGGAGCGGTCCATGACCGAGATTGCCCGCCGGCTTAGGGACGGGGAACCGGTTTCCTCCATGACCGACGTGCGCGGCACCTGCTTTGCGGTTCCCACTTCCCAGTACATACCGCGCCCCGCGAAAGAATGCCCTTCCTTTGAACTGGTGGCGGCCAATAAGCGTGAATACGCCGTGGCTGCCCACATCCAGCAGGACGAGCAGGACGCGGTGCGGGGAAAAACCGTCATCCAGAAGCACGGCAAGGTGATTTTGGTGCAAAACCCGCCGTCGCCGCCTCTTGAGCAGGAGGAGCTGGACCGGGTTTACGAGCTGCCCTATGAACGGGCGTACCATCCCATATACGAGTCCCAAGGCGGCGTGCCGGCTATCAAAGAGGTGGAGTTTTCCATCACCCACAACCGGGGCTGCTTCGGCGCGTGCAACTTTTGTTCCCTTGCCTTCCACCAAGGCAGGCAGATCACCTGCCGCAGCGAGGAATCGGTGCTGCGGGAAGCAATGAAGCTGACAAAATCCCCCCGTTTTAAGGGATACATCCACGACGTGGGCGGACCGACCGCCAATTTCCGCTATCCCTCCTGCAAAAAGCAGAACGAGCTGGGGCTTTGCAAAGGAAAAAAGTGTTTGGCGCCCACGCCGTGCAAGCAGCTTCAGGTGGACCACAGCGAATACCTGCAGCTGCTTCGCAAGCTGCGGGCTTTGCCGGGGGTCAAACGGGTCTTCATCCGTTCGGGCATCCGGTATGATTATCTTATCGAAGATCCGGACGAACGTTTTTTCAAAGAGCTGGTGACCTACCACGTGTCCGGGCAGCTGAAGGTAGCGCCGGAGCATTGCGCGGCAAACGTGCTCGACAAGATGGGCAAGCCGCACATTGAGCAGTACCGGCGGTTTTCCAAGCGGTTTTATGAGTTGACAAAGAGTGTGGGAAAGGAGCAGTACCTGGTTCCCTACCTGATGTCTTCCCACCCGGGGAGTACCCTCAAGGACGCGGTGGAGCTGGCGGTGTTTCTCAAAAAAGAGGGAGTGCGCCCCGAGCAGGTGCAGGACTTTTATCCCACCCCCGGTACCATTTCCACCGCCATGTTTTACACCGGGCTCGACCCCTATACCATGAAGGACGTATACGTTCCCCGTTCGCCCAGGGAAAAGGCCATGCAGCGGGCGCTGTTGCAGTCCTTTAAGCCGGAGAATCGGGCATTGGTGCTCGAAGCGCTGAAAAAAGCAGGACGGAGCGACCTGATCGGGTTTGGCCCCGGATGCCTCATCCGGCCGGACCAGACGGCGGCTGCGGGCAGAAAGACCGAAAAAACAGGAGGAAAAAGAAGCTATGGCGCCACAAAACCGCAGAAAAAGCGCAAGAGGTAAATGGTACCTGTCCGCCGGGGCAATTCTGGTGGTCTTGGTGCTGGCAATCAGCTTCGGCGGCAAGCTGGGGCTGAGTGTCCCCAGCTGGAACGAGGTGTTCGGCGCGTTCGGCCTGGGGCCGGAATCTCAGCCTACGGCTACCGACGGAGAGCTTCTGGTTCACTATATCGACGTCGGGCAGGGTGACTCCATTCTCGTCCAATGCGATGGCAAAAATATGCTGATCGACGCGGGGACTTCCCAAGCGGCCGGAAAGGTGGTAGACTATCTGCAAAGCAAAGGGGTCGCGACCCTTGACTATGTAATCGCCACCCATCCCCACGCCGATCACATCGGCGGCATGGCGGACGTGATCGAAGCCTTCGACATCGGCACTTTCCTGATGCCGCTGCTTCCCGACAGCCAGGTTCCCACCACCAAAACCTACGAGCGGATGCTCGACGCGCTGGAGGCGAAGGGGGTTAAGGCCACGCCCGCAAAGACCGGAGGAAAGTATCACTTGGGTGAGGCAGTGCTGGAAATCCTGTCTCCGGACAAGGACAGCAGCTTTGACGACCTCAACAATTGGTCGGTGGTGGCGGCGCTCGACTATGGGAGCACCTCCTTTTTGTTCACCGGGGACGCGGAAGAACCGGTAGAGGAAGCTTTGCTGCAAAAGGGATTTCAGCTCAAAGCGGATATTCTCAAGTTCGGCCATCATGGGAGCAGGACCTCATCCACCGAAGCATTTCTGGAAAAGGTCCATCCCCGCATGGGCATCATTTCCTGCGGGGAAGGAAACGATTACGGCCATCCCCATGCCAAAACCTTGGAAAAGGCGGAGGCGCGGGGGATGAAAGTGTACCGCACCGACCTGGAGGGAACCGTCGTCATCAAAAGCGACGGGAGCGACTATTCGGTGAAAACGGAGAAGTAAGGAGGCGTTGCTGTGATTGTGGACCGGTTGGAGGAAGGCTTTGCCGTCTGTGAAAAAGAGGACGGCAGTTTTGTCAATATCCCCTTGGGGCAGATTGCCGGAGTCGTCCGGGAAGGGGACCTTCTCGTTTTCCTGGAGCAGGGCGGATACCAGGTGGACGAAGCGGCGACGAAGGCCCGCAGAGAAAAAATGAGCAAACGCCAGCGTTCCATCTTCGAATGAAACAGAATTGGGGGCGCGGTATGCGCATGTTATCGTTTCTTTGGCAAAAAAGAAACCAACAGGGATTTACCTTAGTTGAGCTGGTGATTGTGATCGCAGTGCTCGCCATTTTGGCGGCCGTTGCGATTCCGGTGGTTTCCACCATCCTCTCCAACGCCAAGCACGCCGCCCTTCTCACCGATGCCAGAAGCATTTACGAGCAGGTGGCCATCGATGTGGAACGAAACAACAAAGAGGAAAGCGCTTTGTGCTATTATCTGGCCCGGCCCAGCGCCAATTTCAATAAGGCGCTCATCGACGGCAGCGGCCGCGCGGCCTGCCGGATCAATTACTACCATGGCCAGCAGCTCAAATTAGGCGATGCAAACGGCAATGGTGCGGCTCATGTGGATCTTGCCAAACAGCAGATCAACGACTTCTTCGGCGGGGATTACAATTATGGGTACCGGGTGTATATCGCCAAGAACGACGACGGGACCTATGAGGTGGTCTGCGTAGGGGTCTATGGGCGAAAAATCGAAGAATCCAACTGGAACGAAGCCTTCAAGCCGGATGTTTGTTTTCCAGAGGGTTCTTACGAGAAATACATACAGAAATAAAAGAAAGCCCGCAAACCCTGTGTTTGCGGGCTTTTCGGCGGTATGAAACGAAGATAATGCTATAGCCTCATTTAGCCGAATGGTTTTTGTGCAAAGTTTGCCGTTGTTTTCCTATGCGGCAGGCATTTTCCTTGGGGACTTGACCGCACGCCTCTACTTTGCGGATGAAGTTGCCAGCAACAAAAAAGCGGGGTATCCCCGCTTTTTTCCTTATCCAAGCAACCCTTCGATCAGAATTTTCAGGCCGATCAAAATTAGAATAGCACCGCCAAATACCTCGGCCTTTCTCTTAAAGAGGGTTCCGAACTTTTTCCCTATGTACGCCGCCGGCAGGCAGATGACAAAGGTGGTCAGACCGATGAGGCCGGCCGCCTGCCAGATGTTCGTGTTTAAGAGCGCGAAGCTTACTCCCACCGCCAGCGCGTCGATGCTCGTAGCGACAGAAAGGACCAGCAGCATCCGCAGCCGTAGCGGTCCCCGCTGACATGCATCCCGGTCCACCTCTTTTTCCTTAAGGGTTTCGTAGATCATTTTTCCGCCGATAAAGGCAAGAAGGACGAAAGCGACCCAATGGTCGATGTTGGCGATTTTATCGCTGAAGGTGATACCGGCAAAGTATCCGATGATCGGCATGAGTGCCTGGAAAATGCCGAAGCTCAGTGCCATTTTCAGCGCGTCACGAAACCGCAGATAACGGGTGCACATGCCGTTTGTGACCGATACGGCGAACGCGTCCATCGACAGGCCCACCGCTGTAATCAGAATGCTGATGATGTTCATATGTCCTTCCTTGCTCCAGCGGCCGGAATGAAAGAGATTCCTGGTCCTTCCGCCGCCGCTGGAAACGAGAAGGGCCATAAAGCTTGCAAAGCTAAACCGTGTTTGGTATATACGGGCGCTTTTTGCCCCGGACTTATCGGAAAAATCCCTTGTATCACACATAAGTACGCGGCAGAAAGGCTCTGCCGCGTACGATCTTTTCTTTTGTTCATGTATATGAACGACCCTATCCGATCATTCGTCGTATGCTGCTTCTCCGGCATACCGGCGAAGTAAGATTTCCTGCGCGTTTAAGAGGGTATCCGCCGTGTCCGCCAAAGAATGGTAGGATCCGTCCTCGTACATTACCGAGGTTTGAGCGGTATCCGTCCAGTAAAGCTTCATTTCGTCGAGAATCCGCGCGGCAATGGCCTGATCTTCCACCGGGAAAAGAAGCTCCACCCGCCGGTCCATGTTGCGTGGCATCATGTCGGCACTGGACAAATAAAGTTCCGTCTGCCCGTCGCAGTCGAAATAATACACCCGGCTGTGCTCCAGAAAACGCCCTACAATGGAATGGACTTCGATGTTTTCACTGACCCCTTCCAAATCCGGGCGTAGGCAGCAGATGCCACGAACCAGCAGACGGATTTTCACCCCTGCGCAGGAGGCACGGTAGAGGCGCTCGATGAGCTCGGTATCCACCAGGGAATTCATTTTCATGAAGATTTCCGCCCGTTTGCCTTCTTTCGCGCAATCGGTCGCTTTGTCGATCAAATTCGTCAAAAAGGGACGTAGCTGAGTCGGTGCGGAAATGAGCTTTTTCATGGCAAAGGGTACCGAATACCCGGTCAGAGTATTGAAAAAAGAGGTAGCGTCCTGCCCGATCTGCTCGTCACAGGTAAAAAGACCGTAATCGGTATAGATTTTCGCGGTCACATCGTTGTAATTGCCGGTGCCCAGATGCACATACCGCTTGGTAGCGCCGTTTTCCCTTCGCACCACCAGGGTGATTTTGCTGTGTGTCTTTAGCCCCGGCAGCCCGTAGATCACATGGCAGCCCGCCTTTTCCAGAGTAAGGCCCCACTGGATGTTGTTTTCTTCGTCAAAGCGTGCTTTTACCTCCAGCAGTACCGTCACCTGTTTGCCGGCTTCCGCCGCTTTTGCCAGGGCGGAGACCACCGGGGAATGGCCGCTGACCCGGTAGAGCGTCTGCTTGATGGCCAGTACATTCGGATCGGCCGCGGCGTATTCGAGAAGCTTGACCACCGGTCCAAAGGACTGGTAAGGATGATGAAGAAGAATGTCCCGCTCCTTAACGAGCTCGAAGGGATCCAGGTCCTCCCCGAACTGCACGCTGCTCCCCTGTACCAAAGGATGGTAGCGCAGCGTCTCATAGCCGGGTGTGTTGTAAAGCTCTTTCATCAGAAAATCCAGGTTTAGTGGACCATTGATGAAATAAATTTCGTCTTTGCTGACTTCCAGCTCCTTTTTGAGCACGGAGAGCAGCCGGTCGTCCACGTTGTAATCGGTTTCCAGGCGGATGACCGAGCCCCATTTGCGCATGCGCAGGGAGCGTTTGATCTCCGCCAGCAGATCCTCCGCTTCCTCCTCGTCAAAGGTCAAGTCCGCGTTGCGGGTGATGCGGTAAGGGTTGCAGGCGATGATTTTGCGCCCGTCGAACAACTGCCCGATGTGCATGGCGATCACGTCTTCGAGCAGGACAAAATCCTTCCCTTCGCCGTCGGGATCGGATATGTCAATGAGGCGGGGAAGCACAGAGGGAACCTGTACGGTGGCAAAGACCGGCTCGTCGTCCTTTCCTTCCAAGAGCAGGCCGATATTGAGGCTTTTGCTCAGAATGAGAGGGAAGGGGCGGGAGGAATCCACCGCCATGGGCGTAAGAACCGGGAAAATTTCCGTCTCAAAGTAACGGGAAAGCTTCTCTATCTGACCTTCCTCCAGCTCGCTGGGGTGGAGAAAGCGGATGTCGTTGCGGGAAAGCTCAGGCAGGATGCTGTTGCGGTAAATGCCGTACATTTCGTCCATCAAGATATGGGTGCGCCTAGAGATCAGGGAAAGCTGCTTTTTGGGAGTAAGGCCCGCTGCGTCCAGCTTTTTATAGCCCGCATGGAGCTGGTCGCGCACCGACGCGACCCGGATCATAAAGAACTCGTCCAGATTCGTCGAGGTGATGGACAAAAATTTCATCTGCTCAAAAACGGGATTTCCCGGGTTTAACGCCTGCATCATCACACGGCTGTTAAACTCCAGCCAGGAAAGCTCCCGGTTGATATAATAAGAGGGATTGTCAAATCGGTCGCCCATCGTTCTTCCTTCCTTCCAGTGCGTTTTCCCCTCGAAGACTTCTGTGGGGAAAAACGGGAATTACCTTTTTATTATAGGGGAAATCCCGCGTAAATTCAACCGAATCTGCCGTCTGGTAATTGTAAAATAATTATATTATAATAGTCGTATTCGAATACGAAATACTTTGGTGAGACGTTTTGAAAGGTGGGGCGAAATCATGTCATATTCTTTTCGCATCGGGCACGGATACGACGTGCACCGGCTGGTGGAAGGCCGCCGGCTGGTTATGGGCGGGGTGGAGATCCCGTTTAAGACCGGCCTTTTGGGCCATTCGGACGCGGATGTGCTGGTCCACGCCATCTGTGACGCTCTTTTAGGGGCGGCAAAACTGCGGGACATCGGCGCCCTGTTTCCGGATACCGATCCCCAGTACGAGAATGTGGACAGCATTGATAAACTCCTTTCCCGCATCGTGGTGCTGTTAAAGGGGCTCGGCTATCAGATCGGCAACATCGACGCCACCATCATCGCCCAGGCGCCTAAAATGAGCCCCTACATCGATCAGATGTGCCGCAACATCGCCAAGTGCTGCCGGATTGGGGAGGACTGTGTGAGCGTGAAAGCCACCACTGGAGAGGGCCTCGGGTTTTCCGGCCGGGGCGAGGGCATCGCCGCCCATGCCGTCTGCCTGCTTTACCGGGAGGCAGAACGGTAAATTTATGATGTTTCACTTCACCCGCCTCGTGCATAGGATGGTACTGCGGTACTATCTATTCTTCTGTTTGCCGCACGCAGATTCCAGCGGCAATTCTATAGAGGTGAGTGAACATGAGTTCCACAAGGATAATGATCAGCTCCATTACCCATGCCCAGATGGGGCGGGATATTTTGATGGAGGAGGGCATTCGCTCGAGCATCGAGCGCACGCCGAAAACCAACGACCCCTATGGCTGCGGCTATAGCCTGAAGGTCCAGGGGGATACCGGGTATGCGGTGCGCCTGCTCAAGGAGGCCGGCATCCGGGTATTGGGTACCTATGAGGCGAGCGGCTTATGATTTATTTGGATAACGCCGCGACCACCTGGCCCAAACCCCCTTCGGTGCTTGCTGCCGTTGACAACGGAATGCGCCGGCTCGGTTCGAACCCCGGCCGGGGCGGCTATGAAATGAGCCTGCGGTCTTCGGACGCCATCTACGAATGCAGGAAGACGGCGGCAGGCTTGTTCGGCGCACCCGGACCGGAATGCGTGGTTTTTACCCAAAACTGCACCCATGCAATCAACATCGTTTTAAAGGGCATGCTAAAGGCAGGAGACCACGTGGTGGTGTCGAGCCTTGAGCACAACGCCGTCATGCGCCCTTTAAACGCCCTGAAGGAAAAGGGTATCACCTATAGCGTGGCAAAAGTATTTCCTGGAAACGATGAGGCGACGGTGGGTTCCTTTGCTATGGCCATTAACGTCAATACCAAGCTGATTGTTTGCATCCACGCTTCCAATGTATTCGGCACCCTTCTTCCTATCCGGGAGATCGGCGCTCTGGCAAAGAGCCGAGGAATCCTGTTTCTGGTGGATGCCGCCCAGTCGGCGGGGCTTGTGCCCATCGACATGAAGGCATGCGGCATCGATTTTCTTTGTATGCCCGGCCACAAGGGGCTTTATGGCCCTATGAGCACCGGGATGCTGCTGACTCCTCACGGGGAGGCGCTCGGGACTCTGATCGAAGGCGGTACCGGCAGCAGTTCCCTTGCCATGGAGCAGCCGGACTACATGCCCGAACGGCACGAATCGGGCACCTTGAATACGGCTGCCATCTTCGGCCTCAAGGCGGGGATGGACTTTGTCAAAGGAAAAGGGATCGACCGTATTTACCAGCATGAGATAAGGCTGATGAGCCGGCTATACGACCAGCTTTGCCAGATAAACGGCGTGCTTTTGTATACGCCTCGGCCACAGGCGGGCGCCTGCGTGCCGGTGCTTTCGTTTAATCTAAAGGGGCTCGACAGTACCGAGGCTGCATCCATTCTCGGCAAGAAGGGCGTTGCCCTGCGGGCGGGGTATCACTGCGCACCGACGGCTCACAAGGTCTATGGGACACTGGAGACCGGGACAGTGCGAGCGGCTCCTTCCGCTTTTACCCAGCCGGGGGAAATCGACGCATTTGTAAAAATCGTCGGGCAGGTCATGAAAAATCAGGGAAGCACTATGCAAAACCCACGGGGTATGATAAAATAGAAACATGGAAATGTCCGTGTTTTTCACGCGGTTATCGCCGCACGATACACGTTTGAAATGCGCTGCCGCCGTCTAGCCAGTCGGCGGCACTCTTTCATCGGATACCGGAACAAAAAGGACTACGCACGAAGGGAAGAACAAACATGGCGGAATTTTTCAGCACCATTGCCAACAGCTTTGAGATCATGTTCAATACCGTGCATCTCAACGACTTGGCAGACATTGCGATCGTCGCCTTTATTATTTATAACGCCATCAAGCTCGTGCGGGAAACCAGGGCGGAGACGCTGGTAAAGGGAATTTTGATCCTGATCGTTATGGCGGCCCTGGCCAACTACTTTGACTTAAAAACCTTCAAGTACATCATGACCAACGTCTTCCAGATCGGGCTTTTGGCGCTTTTGATCGTGTTCCAGCCGGAGCTGCGCCGGGTGCTCGAGCAGATGGGGCGCACCCGCATCGGAAAGCTGAATATCCTGAGCTCTTCGGGGGAAGACGATGCGGCGAACATCCGCCACGCCATCAAGGCGGTGTGTGATTCCTGCACCATTTTGCAGCGTCAGCGCATGGGAGCGCTCATCATCTTTGAACGGGACAGCAAGCTCGGAGACATCATCAATTCCGGAACCCTCGTGGATGCTTCTCCGAGTCCGGAGCTTATCTGCAACGTCTTTTACAACAAAGCGCCGCTGCACGACGGCGCCATGGTCATCCGGGACGGAAAGGTTTACGCAGCCGCATGTATTCTGCCACTGTCTCAAAATCGGGAGATCAGCACCGAGCTTGGTACCCGGCACCGGGCGGCGCTGGGAATGAGTGAGAATTCCGACGCGATGGTGGTGGTGGTCTCGGAGGAGACCGGCTCCATTTCCGTGGCGGAAAAAGGCGTTCTTCGGCGCAGCATCAGCGTGGACACGCTCAAAGCGGTGCTGGACGCGGCACTGTTGGATGAGAAAAACGCCGATGGCTCCAAGGACAAGCCATCTTTCTGGAAGGGGAGAAACAAATGAGCAGGGAAAAACAAAAAAAGGCGCCTCGCCCTCCCAAGGAAAAGAAGGTACGCAAGGAGTTTTACCTGCGGGATATTAAGCTCGGCCGGCTTTTTTATGATAACCGGTTTGTTTTGATTTTTTCCATTGTCTGCGCGATTGGCTTGTGGTTTTTCATGGTATTGGTGGTCTATCCGGAGGAGACACGGACCTTCCGCAATGTCCCTGTGGACGTGGCCTTTACCGATTCCCAGATCGAGCAGGGCTTCCGGGTATCCCAGGACAATCCTCCGGTGATCGATGAAATCGTGGTCCAGGGAGGACGGTTTGACATTGCAAAGCTCTCGGTGGACGATATTCAGGTTTCGGTGCGCCCAAGCGATGTCAGCAGCATCGAAAGCGAAGGGGAACAGACCAAACGGGTGCTGATTACCTATCCAGACGGCATTTCCGAGGTGCGAAAGTCCTCAGAAACGGTGACCTTCCGAGTGGAAATTCACATTACCCGGGAATTTACGGTGGAAATCGACGACTCGAACATCACTGCGGCGGATGGGTATAAAAAGGAAAGCCCGGTTTCCGATTATCCGCAGATTTCCGTGACCGGTTCCAGGCAGCTGGTGGACCGCATCCGGCGTGTGGTCGCCATTACACCGGAGCAGCCGGGTCCCATTTCCTCCGCCACCAAGGTGACGAGCGTCATTCAGCTTTTGGATGCCGATGGCAACCTGATTACCGGCGTGCAGCCTCAGCATACGGAAATGGATGTGACCATTGGGGTGCAGAAGATCAAGAAGGTGCCTTTGGCCGTCGAGTTTAAGAACGTGCCGGCGGATTATGAGAGCAGTCCGCTCAAATACACCATTTCTCCCATTACGGAAATTGAGCTGTACGGCCGGCCGGAAGACATCGATAACCTGGACGAGCTGGTGGTAGGAACCATCGACTTCAATGAAATCGGCGCCGCCGGTTCCCAGTTTGACTTTGACATTGCCACTGCGTTGGAAAAGCTGTCCGGTATCAAGAACAACAATTCCACCATCGTCTCGGTGACGGTGACCATTGACGGCAGCGCTTTGACTTCCCGTGTCTTTAACGTCAGCCAGTTTGTGGTGTTAAACGCCCCCTCTGGGACGACCATCACGCCAGACGAGCAACAGCTTGGGAACGTAACGGTGGTGGGGCCGGCTAACCTGCTCAGTACCGCGGAGGAAGGGGACGTGGTGGCGGTCATCGACATGAAGGGCAAGCCCACCGCGGCAGGGAAAGCCACCACTCCGGTCAGCTGGATTCGGGTAAAAGGGAAGGACTCCTGCTGGATACAGGGAGATGCATCCGCCTATCCGGTGAGTATTACGGTGCAGTAGCCTTGCATGCCATCTTCATGTTTCTTGCAGATTTCTTCCGTTTTAAAGGGGTTTTTTGCGCAAGCTTGGTAGTCATAGAAGTATTTCTTTCAAAATGGCAAAAATTCTTCCACGGGCATGAGCACATTTGTGGCTCATGCCCTTTTTTTGACTTTCTATGAAAAAATACGTGCAAAGGGTTTGACAGGGGAGGTATCCTGTGCTAAACTAGCAGCAAATAAAGGGACCGGATGGTCCGATTTGGAGATTGCAGCTATGATGTGGACTTTGTTTGCAAACGTAAATATTGTAATTAGCATTATTTTCCTCGTACTTGTCGTACTGGTAGGGATTAATGCTTCTTTGCGTTTCACTGCAAACAAAAGACCGGTTCCCGTTCGCGCGGACTAGGACGCGCATTGGAATGGCTACAGGCCCCGCAGTGAAATTTTCACTGCGGGGTTTTTTCATAGATGCAAATGGAACTTATAAGCGATCAATGAAATGGTAAGGGAATGATGACAATGAAAATGCCGGGCGCGCAGATAATCGTGGAAACGCTGATCAGTCAGGGAGTGACCACGGTATTTGGATATCCGGGAGGACAGGTTCTCAACATTTACGACGAGCTCTATAAGGCAAGCGACCGAATCCGGCACGTCATTACCGCCCATGAGCAGGGCGCGGCTCATGCGGCAGACGGATACGCCCGTTCCACGGGCAAGGTTGGGGTGGTCATCGCCACATCCGGGCCGGGTGCGTCCAACCTGGTCACCGGCATCGCCACCGCATATCTCGACTCCACCCCCATGGTTGCCATTACCGGAAACGTCCCCCTGCCTCTCATCGGACGGGACAGCTTCCAGGAAGTAGACATCGCCGGCATCACCATGCCGATCACCAAACATAATTACATCGTCAAGGATGTAAACGTCCTGGAGGATACCATCCGCGAAGCTTTCCAGATTGCAAAGTCCGGACGTCCGGGGCCGGTGCTCATCGACGTGCCAAAGGACGTGCAGATCGCCCGTTGCGACTATGTGCAGGGCGGGGAGGTTCCGGCGGACCCCTTCCAAAGCCCGGCGGATGAGGAGCTGATGCAGGCGGCGAAGATGATCGCCTCTTCCAAGCGGCCCTTTATTTACAGCGGCGGAGGTATCGTCAGTGCCGACGCCTCCAAAGAGCTTCTTTCCTTTGCCGACCGGATCGACGCCCCCATCGGTACGAGCATGATGGGCCTTTCCGCTGTTGCTCACGATTATCCCGGTTTTCTGGGGATGACGGGGATGCACGGCAGGTATGCGGCCTCCAAGGCCATGGCGGGGGCCGATCTGATCATTGCGGTGGGTACCCGGTTCAGCGACCGGGCTACCGGAAACAAGGACGAATTCGCAAAGAAGGCCCAGGTTCTTCATATCGACATTGATCCGGCTGAAATCGGCAAGAACATCCCGGCCCAGAAATCCCTCATCGGCAACATTAAAGACATCCTGGCCCGGCTCTGTGCCCTCCTTTCTCCGCAAACCCACGAAGCGTGGAAGGCGCAGGTGGAAACCATGCGGGCTTATGAGAAGGAAAACCAGGAAGTCTTTTTGGGGCTGAGCCCTCAGTACGTCATCCAGGCGGCCAACCGAATTCTGGGAGACGACATCTTAGTAGCTACCGATGTGGGCCAGCATCAAATGTGGACCGCCCAGTATTATCCCTTCTCAAAGCCCAGGTCCTTCATCACTTCCGGCGGCCTTGGGACCATGGGCTTCGGCATGGGTGCTGCCGTCGGCTCGTGCATGGCCAATGGAGCGAAACGCACCGTCCTCTTTACCGGCGACGGCAGCTTTCATATGAACTTAAACGAAATGTCCACCGCCGTTGCCAACCGGCTGCCTCTGGTGATCGTGGTGATGAATAACGGCGTGCTCGGTATGGTCCGCCAGTGGCAGACCCTGTTTTACGGCCAGCGGTATTCGAACACCACGCTGGACCGACAGACCGATTTTGTCAAATTAGCCGAGGCCTTCGGCGCCAAAGGAATTCGGGTGACGAACCAGACGGAAGTGGACGCCGCCTACCGCGAGGCCATGGAGACCCCGGGCCCGGTGCTGATCGACTGCGTCATTCATCCGGATGAAAAGGTGCTTCCGATGATTCCGCCCGGCGGTACCATCGACGACATTATGCTCAAATAACCCGCCCGGTGCGGCAGAAAACACAGAAACCTTTACTTTCACAAAGAAAAGAGGGAAAGGCAATGGAACAAGAACAGTTTGTCTTGAGCGTCATCGTGCAAAACCGGGCCGGTGTACTCACGCGGGTGTCGGGGCTCTTTTCCCGGCGGGGGTTCAATATTGATTCCCTTACCGTGGGAGAGACGGAAAACCCGGAGTTTTCCCGCATGACGATCATGGCGACCGGCGACGATTACATCAAGGACCAAATCGTCAAGCAGCTGGGAAAGCTTCACGAAGTCCGAAAAATCCAGCTCATGGAGCCGGAAAACACGGTGACCCGGGAGCTGATGCTCATTAAGGTGGATGCCATGAACGGACACCGGGCGGAGATCATGGAAGCGGTTCACGTCTTTCGCGCCAAAGCGGTGGACTTTACACCCAAATCCATCGGCATTGAAATCACCGGCGAGGCTTCCAAGCTCAACGCGTTTATCGAATACGTCCGCCCCTTCGGCATCATCGAAATGTGCCGTACCGGCGTAACAGCCATCGGGCGGGGAGGTTCCTGTCTGGCGACTGGGGAATAACACTTCATTGGTTCGCAAAGGTTTTCATAAAATCTATTTGATAAAGGGGAAATTCACTATGGCAACGATGTACTACGAAAAGGATTGCAACCTGGATCTGCTTAAGGACAAGACGGTGGCGGTTGTCGGTTACGGCAGCCAGGGACACGCCCATGCCCTCAACCTGCACGACAGCGGCGTGAAGGTCATTGTGGGCCTTTATGAGGGGTCCAAGTCCGCCCAGAAGGCCAAGGATGCGGGCCTGACGGTCATGAACACCGCCGATGCCGTAAAGCAGGCCGACATCGTCATGATCCTGGTCAACGACGAAAAGCAGCCGGCCCTTTATGAAAAGGACATCGCCCCTTATCTGCGTGCCGGCATGACTCTGGCCTTTGCCCATGGCTTTAACATCCACTACGGCCAGATCGTTCCTCCTGCCGAGGTCAACGTCATCATGGTGGCCCCCAAGGGCCCCGGCCATACCGTTCGCAGCCAGTATCTCGAGGGCAAGGGCGTCCCGGATCTGGTGGCGGTGGAGCAGGACGCGACCGGCAACGCGCTCCAGCTCGCGCTGGCTTATGCCCAGGGCATCGGCGGCGCGAGAGCGGGTATCTTGCAGACCACCTTTCGGGAAGAAACCGAAACCGATCTGTTCGGCGAGCAGGCGGTTTTGTGCGGCGGCGTTTCCGCGCTGATGAAGGCGGGCTTTGAGACTCTGGTGGAAGCCGGGTATCAGCCGGAGAACGCGTACTTCGAGTGCGTCCATGAGATGAAGCTGATCATCGACCTGGTGGTGCAGGGCGGCCTTTCCATGATGCGCTATTCCATCAGCGATACGGCGGAGTACGGCGATTACACGGTGGGCAACCGCATCATCACGGAGGAAACCAAGAAGGAAATGAAGAAGGTCCTCACCGAAATCCAGAACGGCACCTTTGCGCGCAACTGGCTGCTGGAAAACAAGGCAAACCGTCCCTACTTCAACGCCACCCGCAGAATGGAAGCCAACCATCCGGTGGAGAAGGTGGGCGCCGAGCTGCGCGAGAAGATGAGCTGGAAGCCGGGCAAATAAGCGTTTGGTTTTGCTGCGCCTGGGGCGATTTTACCCCAGGCGCAATGCCGATCGTTCCCAGGGAGGTTCTTCGCGAACCTGGGTTTTTCCATCTGAAATCTCTGCCGGCGCGAAGCGGCGAAACGGAGTGAAGTTTCCATGATTAGCGACCAAATCAAGAAGGGCCCCGAGCGCGCGCCGCACCGCTCCCTTCTCAAAGCCATCGGCTATACCGACAGCCAGATCAAAAAGCCGCTCATCGGCGTGGTCAATTCCTTTAACGAGATCGTACCCGGCCATGTCCACTTACAGCAAATTTCCCGGGCGGTCAAGGACGGGATTCTGGCGGCGGGAGGCACACCGGTAGAGTTTAACACCATCGCCGTGTGTGACGGCATTTCCATGGGACATACGGGAATGAAGTATTCCCTGGCGTCCCGGGAGCTGATCGCCGACAGCGTGGAATGTATGGCCCGGGCCCACTGCTTTGACGGCCTGGTGTTTATCCCCAGCTGCGATAAAATCGTCCCTGGTATGCTGATGGCAGCGGCCCGCCTCAATCTGCCCTCCATCTTTGTCTGCGGAGGTCCCATGCTTTCTTTGACTTCCGACGAAGGAAAGGCCATGGACCTAAACAGCGTTTTTGAAGCGGTCGGCGCTTACATGGCGGGAAACATGGAGGAGGACCGGCTCTCCTATTTCGAGGACAATGCTTGCCCCGGCTGCGGTTCCTGTTCGGGAATGTTCACCGCCAACTCCATGAACTGCCTGTGTGAGGCGCTGGGCATCGCCCTTTCGGGCAACGGTACCATCCCCGCCGTTTACGCCCATCGGCTGCGCCAGGCAAAGGCCACCGGCGAGCGCATTCTTTCCCTGGTGAAGGAGAACATTACCGCCCTGGATATTCTCAACGAAAAGGCGTTTTACAATGCCTTTACGGTGGACATGGCCTTAGGCTGCTCCACCAATTCCATGCTTCATCTGGCCGCGATCGCCAACGAGGCCGGAGTGCCCTTCGATCTCAGAAAGGTAAACGAAATCAGTGAGAAAACGCCCAACCTCTGTCATCTGGCGCCGGCGGGACACCATCATATGCAAGACCTGTACCAAGCGGGTGGGGTGTACGCGGTGATGAGCGAGCTCAATAAGAAGGGGCTGCTCGAACTGGATGCGAGCACCATTTACGGAGTGACCATGGGCGAGGCAATAAAGGGCGCAAAGGTTTTGGATCCGAACGTAATCCGGCCGGTGGGAACACCCTATTCCGAAACAGGGGGGATTGCGGTGCTCTTCGGCTCCATCGCGCCAAACGGAGCGGTGGTCAAACGCAGCGCGGTAGCCGAAGAGATGCTCATTCATAAGGGTTCCGCCCGGGTATTTGACAGCGAGGAGGAAGCCATCGCCGCCATTTACGCGGGGAAGATCACCGCAGGCGACGTGGTGGTCATTCGGTACGAAGGCCCCTCCGGCGGCC
Source organism: uncultured Eubacteriales bacterium (assembly GCA_951801675.1). Classification (GTDB taxonomy): domain Bacteria; phylum Bacillota; class Clostridia; order Oscillospirales; family Acutalibacteraceae; genus Solibaculum_A. The sequence continues at coordinate 59,075 of CATONX010000006.1, forward strand.
CTGGAATGCGGGAAATGCTGTCGCCTACCTCGGCGATTGCGGGTATGGGGCTTGATAAGCAGGTGGCTCTCATCACCGACGGACGTTTCTCCGGTGCCACCAGAGGAGCCGCCATCGGCCATATTTCTCCGGAAGCCGCCCGCGGCGGCCCCATCGCTTACATCAAGGAAGGGGATATTGTTTGCATCGACATTCCCCATTACCGCATCGACCTTGAAATCTCCGAAGAGGAGATGGCAAAGCGCAGAAAAGAGATGCAGATCAAGCCTCCCAGAGAAGTCACCGGCTATATCAAACGGTATGCCGGTATGGTGTCCTCTGCGGACAAGGGCGCGGTATTGCAGAGCCAATAACAGATACGGCTGCATTTTAAAGAGGACGGAAGTAGTTTTCTACTTCCGTCCTCTTTGCATGTGGTCATCCTTTTTTGAATGGTGGTCTTTCATACCAGGCAGGGCCCGAATAATCGTTCCATGTGACAACTACATCGCGAAACTCCATGGTCATATTATACATGCCGGCTCCACCGTCAATAGAGAAGCATACCGTATGGATTTCCCCTTGCTTCTCAAGCGACTCCATAGAAAAAAATACGCCCATCCGCACGCAACCGTCTTTTCTATAATGTCCGAAAATTCCGATTCGACTGCCTTTCGCGGCGCGACTTTTTCGACCAAATTGCCTTTATCATCATGGATTGACCATCCCAAAAATTCGATTTCGGCAACCCTGGCGTGCGAAAAAACCATTTCCGCTTCTTTGATGCACTGGTCAATGGACTGTGCATTTTGCGAATTTTGACTGGTTGCATTCAGCGACGACACAAGCCATATCATCCGGCCTTCGCAAAAAGATATGTTTTCTATCGCCGCGTCATGAAAAGAAAACGCATGCAGTTCGTTTAGGGATTTGTAGCGAGTCATCAAGGAACCCTCCTGGTCACAGCCAGTCACCGTGTTCTTTTTTCGCATAGGCATAGCTGCAAAACCGCGGGGTTTTGTCTGCAATGTCTTCTTCAGAGACGCCCCGCCATAAAGTCAGATCCCGGTGAAAGGCATCGCAGCCGTTCTCTATGCAGAGATACTCCGATTTTAGTTCCACCTGTACGATCGTATCCTCCTGACAGTCGCAGGAAAGCTTTGACCGGATGGATGGGGCGGGAACCCGGTAAGCAGAAAAGGAAAGGCCCAATTCTTCGGCCGGATATGCCCGCGCCTGTTCAAACGAGGTATCCTCTTTGAGATAGCGGCGCAGCTCCCGGCGGCTGGGGTGAGCGGAAAGGGGAGAGGGGAGGGTTAAAAGATGAGAGTAGTGGTTTCGGATGACATTGACCTTGAGCATCGAAAGCTGTCCGGCGGAGAGGGGGCATTCGACCGCATGGTATTCGTTCTTGAGATAGGCGATCAGGTCTAAGAACGAGCGCAGGTTTGCAGTGGCATTCTCTGCCGCCCGTTGCAAAAACGCGTCCATTTCGCGCTCTTGTTTGCACAGATAAACGGCGGTAGGGCCGTCCGCCCCGCCGATGATCCCGATGGAACCGGCCGACTTTCCTGAAAACCTCTTCTTTCGCATGCGCCTCGCCTCCTCGTACCCTAGTTCATTCGATCGTCTTGCCAAAGATCAGCAGTTCTCATAAATTTCACGCTTAGGTACGCCGATAAAAGGAAGGTTACGGAATCTCTCGTCGAAATCCAGGCCATAGCCAACCACAAATTCATCTGGAATTTTCAATCCCTCAAAATCGATCGGAACTTCGGTGATACGCCGGGCAGGCTTATTGAGAAGCACGCACAGGCGCACACTGTTTGCCCCTTTGCTGCGCAGATAATCCAGAAGAAAAGAAAGCGTGTTTCCAGAGTCTAAAATATCTTCCACTACCAGCACATCCACTTCACTTAAATCCTTCTGTTTTAAGTCCAGGCGCAAATGAACGGTTCCGCTTGACACCGTTCCCGCACCATAAGAGGAAGCCTGTACAAAATCGATCATAAGAGGGAGATGAAGCGCGCGCATGAGATCTGCCAAAAAAACGATCGAGCCTTTCAGCACTCCAATTAACAGCAATGGCCGTCCGCTGTCCCCATAAGTCTGCTCAATTTCACCTGCTAGGCGAGTGACGGTTGCCTGGAGCTGTTCCTCACTAATTAGGACCTTTTCCACATTTGACGCAAAAAAATCCGATGCCATCTCACCGGCCTCCTTCTTCACGCAAAAATATTTTTTTTATGGTATCACAGCATTTTCTTTCAATTATGAATAATTTATGAATAAAAGGCGATCCGAAGGTGCTTTTTTGCGCTTTTTCGTCTTTATTCAAAGATTTATTGATGTTCTTGTTAAAAAAATTTTGACAAATTGTTGATAAACTATGAATGGCATGATATAATATAACAAAATTTGTGATGAGGGGATGGAATATTTGGAAAAACTGTTCAAACTCAAACAACACAACACAACGGTTAAAATCGAACTCATGGCCGGTTTGACCACCTTCATGGCAATGGCGTACATATTGATGGTCAATGCCGGCATGTTCTCAGAGCTGGGAACCGTATCCTATGGGGCAATTTACATCGCTACCGCTATTTCCGCAGTAATCGGTACCGTACTAATCGGCCTGCTGGCGAACCTGCCGCTTGCGCAGGCTTCTGGTATGGGGCTGAATGCATACTTTGTTTATACCGTATGTCTCGGCTTTGGTATGACCTATGCAAACGCTTTGGTTTTTGTTCTGATCGACGGTATTGTGTTCATTATTTTGACACTGACCGGTCTGCGTAAGCTCATTTTTCATGCGATTCCAAAAGCAGTCCGTGTTGCGATCCCTGCTGGTATCGGTTTGTTTATCGCGTTTATCGGTTTGCAGAACGCCGGCATTGTTGTCAGCGACGCTTCCACAAAAGTGAATCTCGTCTCCTTGAACGTCTTTACCGGCGACGCTACCTGGGGCGGTATTATGCCGATTCTCGTTACCGTCCTTGCCATTTTTGCAATTGCTGCAATGAGCAAGAAAAACATCAAAGGTGCCATCCTTTGGGGGATTCTTGGCGGTGCTGTTCTTTATTACCTGCTTGGATTTACTGTTCCAGGCTTCTACGACGGCTTTTCGATTGACGCGAATCCTTTGAATGCCTTTGCAGAATTCGGTACGCAGGCTTTCGCGAAGGTTTTTACAGAAGGTTTTGATTTCAGTCAATATATTGCGGCACATGGTATGGCAAACTTTGTTCTGGTCCTGATTTCTTCTTCGCTGGCCTTCTGCCTAGTCGATATGTTCGACACGATGGGAACTTTGTACGGTGCCTGCGCCCGTGGTAACATGCTTACCAAGGAGGGCGAGGTTCCCCATATGAATAAGGCCATGATGGCGGATGCAATCGCCACTACCACCGGCGCAATCTGCGGTACTTCTACGGTTACGACGTTTGTGGAATCCTCTGCTGGTGTTGCAGAGGGCGGCCGTACAGGCCTGTCGTCGATGTTTACCGCCCTGTTCTTTGTCATTGCCATGGTTTTCAGCCCCGTCGCTCAGCTGATTCCCGGTTGTGCAACCGCTGCGGCGTTGGTTTATGTGGGTGTCTTGATGATGAACTGCGTCAAAGATATCGACTGGCTGCAAGCGGATGTGGCGGTTCCTGCTTTCCTTACCATCGCAATGATGGCGTTCACTTACAACATTTCCTATGGAATTGCGTTTGGATTGTTTTCTTATCTCGTCATTAAAGTATTCACTGGGAAAATCAAGGAAGTGAAGATCGCCACTTGGATTATCACGCTGCTCTTCCTTGCAATGCTTCTCATGACGCACTAATATAAAGCGAGTGTGCTGACAACAAAGCCTCTGGTTTAAAAACCAGAGGCTTTGTTTTTTGACGCTTAAAAAGGTAAAAAACAAGACGGCATAGCTCTCACTATGCCGTCTTGAAAACAAATTCGGAAATTACACAATACCCTGATCCATCATCGCGTTGGCAACCTTCAGGAAGCCGGCGATGTTGGCGCCGAGCACGAAATTACCGGGCGCGTCGTAAGCGGCGGCTGCCTCGGAAATCTGGCGGTAAATGTTGACCATGATGCACTGGAGCTTCTGGTCCACTTCTTCAAAGGACCAGCTCAGACGCTGGGCGTTCTGGCTCATTTCCAGCGCGGAGGTGGCTACACCGCCGGCGTTGGCCGCCTTACCGGGAATGTACATGATCTTATTCTTGAGGAATTCCTCAGTTGCTTCCAAAGTGGAAGGCATGTTGGCGCCTTCGGCAACCGCAAGGACGCCGTTCTTAATCAAGGTACGGGCGTCGTCGCCATTGAGTTCATTCTGGGTGGCGCAGGGGAGAGCCACGTCACAAGGAATGGTCCAGATGCCCTTGCCTTCGTGATATTCGGCGCTGGTGCGGGTCTGCACGTATTCCTTGATGCGGCCGCGGCGCACTTCCTTGATCTCCTTGACAAGAGCGAGATCAATGCCTTCTTCGTCGTAAATCCAACCGTTGGAGTCGGACAGGGCAACCACCTTCGCACCCAGCTGCTGGGCTTTCTCGGTGGCGTAGATGGCTACGTTACCGGAGCCGGACACGACGACCTTCTTGCCTTCCAGGGTATCGTTGTTGGCGCGGAGCATTTCCGCGGTGATGTAAACCAAACCGTAGCCGGTGGCTTCCTTACGGGCCAGCGAGCCGCCGTAGGTCAGGCCCTTACCGGTCAGAACGCTTTCGTAACGGTTGGTGATGCGCTTGTACTGGCCATACAGATAGCCGATCTCACGGCCGCCCACGCCGATGTCGCCGGCGGGTACGTCGGTATCCGCGCCGATGTGGCGGTAGAGCTCGGTCATAAAGCTCTGGCAGAAGGCCATCACTTCGTTGTCCGACTTGCCCTTGGGATCAAAGTCAGAGCCGCCCTTGCCGCCGCCGATGGGCAGACCGGTCAGAGAGTTCTTGAAAATCTGCTCAAAGCCCAAAAACTTGATGATGCCGATGTTTACCGACGGATGGAACCGCAGGCCGCCCTTGTAGGGACCGATGGCACTGTTGAACTCTACCCGGTAGCCCACGTTTACCTGGACATTTCCCTTGTCATCCACCCACGGCACGCGGAACTTCAGCTGGCGCTCCGGCTCCACAAGACGCTCCAAAAGCGCAGCCTTCTGAAACTGGGGATTCTTCTCGATGACCGGCTCCAACGTGGTCAGGACCTCGGTCGCCGCCTGGTGGAATTCCTTCTCACCCGGATTTTTGCGGATCAGTTCCTCAAGGACTTCACTGACATATGACATACTGGAAAAACCTCCTTAGAATATGAATAGACATAAAAAAAGGGCGCAGTTCTCCCGTTTTATCGGGAGGCGCCATTGCCTTTACCTATATACTACATGGTTTTCCTCCATATTTCAAGAGGAAAATGCAGAAAATGAAAAAAATATAAGGCCATCGATTGTATTCCAGTCCAAACCCAGGTATAATAACACCAAAGGAAAGACGAAGAGGGGGAGACGCATGCCGGAAGAAAAAGAGCTTCAGGATTCGCCAAAGATCCAGGAGGAAGAACTGCAAAAGCAGACGGGGATTGGAGCCACCATCGGAAAGGTTTTGTTTGTTGTGGTTTTGCTGGCGATCATTACCGCTGTCGTTATTTTTTCCGACAGCATCATCAACTGGATAGTAGGCCTGTTTTAAGGAAAAAAGAAGTCGGAATGAATCATTCCGGCTTCTTTTCTTTGCGCGGCTTTACATGAGCCAAGGGGTTTGCGTCCACCGCCTTTTGCAGCTGTTCGTCCACGATATGAGTATAGATTTCCGTAGTCGCCAGGTTTTCATGGCCTAATATTTCCTTGAGTGCCCGGATATCCACGTTGCCATGCTGGTACATCAATGTAGCGGCAGTGTGGCGCAGTTTATGTACCGAGTACCCCTGCCCGTCCAGGCCGATTTTTTTGAGGTTGGCGTATACCATGGCCTGCACGGTTTTGGGACTGATCCGCTTTCCGCGGCTGCTGAGAAACAAAGCCTCACGGTCCACAATCACCTTAGCTTCCTGTGCCCGTACCGCCAGATACCGATCCAGCGCGTCCAGGCAGGCCTGGTTGAGATATACCGTTCGTTCCTTATTTCCTTTTCCGACCACTCGCATGGTGTGGTCGGTACGAATGCCTCTTCCATTTAATCCCACCAGTTCGGACAGACGCAAGCCGCAGTTTAAAAGCAGCGTCAGGATGCAGTAATCCCGTTCCTTATGAGGGCCGTCCACGCAATTGAGCAGCTCCAGCGATTGTTCGAGCGTCAGATACTTGGGCAGCGATTTTCGCTGATGGGGTACATCAAGCTCCTTGATGGGATTTTCCTTTAATCGCATGGATTCAGGCGCCTTGACCGTTAGATACTGAAAGAAGGATTTGAGACTGGAAACCTTGCGTGCACGTGCCGCCGCCTGATTATGGCGTTCCACACGGGCATATCGGAAAAATTCATAGGTGTCGGTCAGAGTGACGGAACGGATCAAATCCATGTCCACATCGTCAATGAGAATGGTTTCAAAGTCCGCATTCTCAGGCACCAGGCCGCGCTGCAGTTTGATAAACCGGAAAAAGGTGCGCAAATCCATAAAATATTCTTCCACCGTAGACGGAGACTTGTTGCGAGTGGTTTCTAAATATCCGAGGAAATTGCGAATAGGCGTTGGTGCCTGCTCATAGATATTGCGCATTGCCAAGATGAGAGCCTCCTTAGAGGCTTTTCGGGTTAAAAATGAGGCTTTTGCCCTCGCCTATTATACAAAAGTATACGCGCCGTTTTGTATCTTAGGCGAGACCTCTTTTTATACCTTAATGCCTCTTAAATTTCCGTTCCTTCGGGGGCGGCTTTTTTATTGTAACACAATTCTGCCCGGGTTCGCCTGGCAGCCTGGTTGCTTTTTGTGTTACGTTGGCTTTGTTAGGGAGGGGAACCCCCTCCCTTAATTGCCATTTTCCCGGTGGACCTTGTGTCCTCCGTCAGCTTCCGAGGATGGCTAACTATTTTTTATTTTTTTGGTAACTTCTATATCTCTTCCTACGAACCAATCTAATGTTATATCAAATTCATCTGCTATTTTACATAAAGTGTTTATTGTGATCTTTCTTTTTCCGGCTTCATATTGTGAATATGTGCTTTTAGATACTTTTAAAATTTCCGCCATGTCAATTTGCCTTAAATCTCTCATTTCTCTCAACATTTTCAGTCTTTGGCAAACAATTTGCTCATAATCCATAATGTGTAAATACTTCACTTCCTTTTTATTTTCATTATATATAGTTCACAAAATGACAATCTTCATTTTGTGAACTATTTTTATTTTTTGTTGTTTACAATTTGTGAACATAGTATTATAATTTAAATAGGTTCACAAGTTGTAAACTATTTTTGAAAGGAGGAATTAAATGGCAAGCACGGTTTTAGGGTGGAAATTTGACCAGTTTACAGATGATGCGGGAAAGCACGTAGAGTTTGCCCGGCTGTATGTTTTAGGTGAATTTCCTCCCGGCAAAGAGACAGTGGGTCAGCCCTGCGAAATGCTTAAGGTGAAACCCGACGACTTGAGCGAGATGATTCAGGTAAATAACCTGGTACTGGGTCAGCAGGTGCAGGAATGGTACTTTGATAAGTACGGCAACGTGATCGGGTTCAAGGAGTAGGGGAGGGGTAGACATGATAGCAATCATTACATTTGTGCTTGGTTTTGCCCTGGCCTTTTTCGTAATTCGGATGGGCCTGAAGAAGGCTCCGAAGGGTACTTTAAAGGTTTGTGACGGGTGTCAGTATCGGGATTACTGCACGGTAGTTCACGGAGACACCTTACCCAGCAAGGATGGCGGCAATGGACAGTGATGTTCTTTCCCGTCTGGATACTGTTATTGATCTTCTTACAAATATTGTTAGTCTCAATAATAGTATTTATACGTTTCTGGCGTTTTTTGTAACCATAGCCATTGGTGGCTTGGTGATATATCTCATGCTTCGCCCAGTTTTTTATTTTTTGAGATGAAAGGAGGCTTTATATGGAATCTTCTGCTGCTGCTCCCCTGGTGAATGTGACTGGCGAAATGCTTGCTCCGGTTACTAACGCGATTACCAGTAATCTGGGTGCGCTTCTTCCGGTTGGTATCACCATTATGGCGATCATGATCGGCGTTTCCTTGATTCCTCGTATCGTTTACAAGTTCTTCTAAGGACTTCATGATCTTGGGCCATAGATATATTTCTTGTATATCTATGGCCCCATTTTTTTGACAGGAGGTGAAACCTTGAAGAAAACACTTGTTTTGGTGGTGGCCTGCACGCTGCTTTTCGTCTTGCTTTGTCCGTTTGTCGCCTCGGCGTTTGATGCTGGCGGCGGTTATACCATTCCCGATCCTTCGCCTGGATCAGCTAAGTACAATTCGTTGGTGTTTTTTGATTCTTCCACCGGTATTTTCTGGCGGGTCTATGGTGAGGTGTCTTACAATTCCGAGCGTCGGCTTAAGACCTTTACCTCTATCCAGCAGTTCCGCCCGGGTCAGGATGAAGCTTGGGTTGTTTACAAAAGTGGCAGTGTTACCTATCCGGCCTATTTTAATGTAGAAGAATCCATGCGTTTAGTCTACTGTGCCAGAAACCTATCCAATTTCCAGGGTGAGCTGATTTATGAAGAGGGAACCTACCCTTTACCGGCTCCTCCACCTCCTCCGTACCAACTGACCCCGGAGGTAGTGGAGACGGTGGAGGGGATTCTACCGGGTCTTGGAGCGACATCCTCGGTGGTATTGGAGGTTTCTTTAGTGATCTTGGCGATCTTATTGGGGGTTTCTTTAATTCGGCCCTTGCTTTCTTCGCTTCTGTAGGTCAATGGTTTTCTGACCTTTTTGGTCATATCGGTTCCCTTGCGACTTCAATCGGTAATTGGTTCAGCCAGTGGTTTACAGACCTTTTTGACAAGCTGGGGATATTTTTTGACTGGCTTTGGGATTTGATGAATCCATCCTCGGAAAACTTCATTCTTAAAAAGGCTTTTATTCCTCAAGATGGTTTTTTGGAAGCATCTTTTAACGGCTTTTATGACGCTCTTACCGATCGGTTCCCGTTCATCGGCCAGATCGGTGAGTTGCTGGCTGTTTTTTCCGGTCTTGATATGGTGGAGGCAATTCCTGATATTACGGTTTCACTTCCTGGTTTCGGTACCTTTACTGTAGTCAATTTTACTTGGCTCAATCAGTCGGCGGGGACAATTCGGATATGGATGTCCATATTGATGTATGCCATGCTGGGCTTCTTTTTGGTCCGCGAAGCTCCCAGGCTCTTCGGCCATATGTATTAAGGAGGGATTTACTTTGATAGTCGAGTTGTTGATAACGGGTGTGTTATCGTCTATTTCTTGGCTTCTCGGGTTAATCCCTTCTTTTGTTTTGCCTGCCTTTTCGATCCCTACAGAGATCATTTCAGTTTTTCGGAGCATTTCGGCATTTGTACCGATTGGGGCTTTTTCGGTGTGTGTTACCGTCTGGTCTGGGATTCAGGCTTTCAAGCTGGCTTCGTCGATTGTTAACTGGATTCTCCGCAAGTTTTTGATCGGATAGGGGGGAGAGGCATGAACGATTATATTATCCTGGGCGTTTTGGTCCTGGTCTTTATTTTTCGGAGGTTTGTGTTTCACCTGCCGGAGCTAGTTTACTGGCTGGCCCATGATATTCGGCATCACGACCGGAACTATTTTAAAGAGTTCGGGATGCAAATGTATTGTGGCCGCCAAGGCTCCGGTAAAACCATCGGTATGGTCTGGACGCTGGAACGGATGCGCCGCAGGTATCCACGGGTTAAGATTTACACGAATTTTGCCTATCAGCATGAAACTGCTCCGCTTACCGGCTGGCAGGACCTTTTGTCCCCAGACTATCGCAATGGGACGAATGGTGTCATCTTTGCGATCGATGAGATACAAAACGAGTTCAGCAGCTTGGCCTGGAAGGACTTCCCGGAATCCTTGCTCTCTGAAATCACCCAGCAGCGTAAGCAGCGTATTTGTATCCTGGCATCGTCGCAGGTGTATACTCGGGTCGTTAAGCAGCTGCGTGAGCAGTGTTACCGGGTCGTTGAGTGCAAGACGATTCTGGGGCGGTATACCAGGCTCAAATGCTATGACGCTGAGGACTACAACGTGTATGTAGACAATCCAGACCCGGCGAAGAAATTTAAGATGCACAAGCTCTGGAAGCGGTCTTTTGTACAGTCAAATGCCCTTCGGGGCCTTTATGATACCTGGGCAAAGGTTGCCCGTTTGTCCCGGATCGGCTTTGTGCCGAAGCAGCGCGCCGAATAGAGCGGCGACCCGGGGCCCCCGCAAGCCGCTGTGCGGCGCGGGGCCGGGTGCCGCCTTCGGCGGCGCTGATCACTGGCGGGCGTGGTCGCCTGCCGTACCCCCCAGGGCTAACAGGGGGGTACTACCTACAATCATCTATCGGAGGGCTTGGAAAATGGCTGACAACATCATCCTTTATGACTGGGTTAGTTTCACATCAAAAATTGATTCTTCGGAAACCATTAAAGATTTGCTGGGTCTTTCGGACGTGCCCTGGCAGCTTGTGAAGGGTGCTCACGGCTACCGGGATCGCTGGTACTTTGAGAGTATCTCTATCCATTTTAACGGCACTCCGGAAATGGGTGTTTGGTGTGAAATGTCCGGCCAGGGCTGCCGGGCCTTTGAAACACACGGTCATGGGGAGTATGACGCTATTTTTTCCTATCTTATCGAAAATCCGGACGATACGAATATGACGCGCCTGGACGTTGCTTATGACGATTTTCAAGGGCTGTTAGATCTAACGGCTATTGCAAAGGATACCTTAGATCACAATTTTGTCTCGCGTTTCCGGTCGTGGAAGGTTGAGTATTCGGATTCCGGCACTAGCGTTTACCACGGCAGCCCATCAAGCGAAATCCGGGTACGGATTTATGACAAGAAGGCGGAGCGCAACCGCACAGACCTTGATCATTGGGTTCGGTGTGAAATTCAGATGCGCCGTGACCGTGCCTTTCAGTTTATTCAATCCGATTTGCCCTTGCTTCGGCGTTACTTCGCGGTTCTTAATAACTACCTTCGGTACATTCAGGTTGATTCAGATGATTCTAACATTTGGCGCGCTTCTACCGCTGACCATTGGGCCAGATTTTTGCAGACCACCGATTCCATGTCTATCTTTAAGAAGCCGGGTGTGGAGTACAACATATTTCGGCTTGAGAATTTTGTCGTCCGTCAGGCTGGCGGCGCTATCGACACGTATATCAAGCTGTTGGGTATCGACGAGCTTATGCTGCGTCTGCTCCAGCGGCGGGCCGAAGTGCGTCTTAATCCAAAGTATGAGGAATTATTGAGGGAAAGGGGATAGTTATGCTGACGATCAGTGACGATGATATTTGCAGGCTGTTTTATGCGGGGTACTCTATCGCGTCTTTGGTGGTGTTGGTGGCCCATGTGCGGGGCTTGAAGCGCAGGGAAGCGTTGGCCGTGGTACAGTGGGCGCTGTATCGGTATCAGCTTGGAGGTATGCAGGCATGAAAAAGGATAATATTCGGTCTTTTCGGTTCTCGGACAGGGTTTTGAAGATTTTGGAAGGTTTTGAAGGGAAGAGTCTGAATGACAAGTTTGAGAACCTGGTGCTGTATTGTCATGATGAGGTGCCAAAGACCGAGGCGCGGCTAAAGCATCTGAACGAGTGCATCGCGGCTAAGTACAAGGAGTTTGACAAGCTTCGTAAGGATGCATATTACTTGGATCATATCCAGTCCGACTTTCAGACGCTGCGAAGTAATTTTGATCATTTGACCTGGGCGGTGCATCAGCTTATGGATCGGCTTGATGATCGTGTTGAGGGCGATGTCACACAAGATTGACGTGCTGCAGCGTCGGATCCGGAACCTGCAGGAAAAAATATGTGTTACAAATTTGTGGAGGTGCTTGAAATGGAGACGCTGGTATCTTTTTTTGGTGAATATATGTGGGCGTTCTGGCTGCTTTTTGGTTTGGGAGTAACTTTCCTTTTGGTTTGCATGGTTTTGTTTATTTTAGTCGTCGTGGATTTCATTCGGTACTGATCGCCTATGATACAACAACGGCGGGTTTTGTTTAGTAGGTAACGAGCAGCAACCCGGCTGCGAGAAGCTGCACGTTTTTGGCGTGTTGCCCATCGTAGCCGGGTTGCCTCTCGCCTATTATACAAAAGTATACGCGCCGTTTTGTATCTTAGGCGAGACCTCTTTTTATACCTTAATGCCTCTTAAATTTCCGTTCCTTCGGGGGCGGCTTTTTTATTGTAACACAATTCTGCCCGGGTTCGCCTGGCAGCCTGGTTGCTTTTTGTGTTACGTTGGCTTTGTTAGGGAGGGGAACCCCCTCCCTTAATTGCCATTTTCCCGGTGGACCTTGTGTCCTCCGTCAGCTTCCGAGGATGGCTAACTATTTTTTATTTTTTTGGTAACTTCTATATCTCTTCCTACGAACCAATCTAATGTTATATCAAATTCATCTGCTATTTTACATAAAGTGTTTATTGTGATCTTTCTTTTTCCGGCTTCATATTGTGAATATGTGCTTTTAGATACTTTTAAAATTTCCGCCATGTCAATTTGCCTTAAATCTCTCATTTCTCTCAACATTTTCAGTCTTTGGCAAACAATTTGCTCATAATCCATAATGTGTAAATACTTCACTTCCTTTTTATTTTCATTATATATAGTTCACAAAATGACAATCTTCATTTTGTGAACTATTTTTATTTTTTGTTGTTTACAATTTGTGAACATAGTATTATAATTTAAATAGGTTCACAAGTTGTAAACTATTTTTGAAAGGAGGAATTAAATGGCAAGCACGGTTTTAGGGTGGAAATTTGACCAGTTTACAGATGATGCGGGAAAGCACGTAGAGTTTGCCCGGCTGTATGTTTTAGGTGAATTTCCTCCCGGCAAAGAGACAGTGGGTCAGCCCTGCGAAATGCTTAAGGTGAAACCCGACGACTTGAGCGAGATGATTCAGGTAAATAACCTGGTACTGGGTCAGCAGGTGCAGGAATGGTACTTTGATAAGTACGGCAACGTGATCGGGTTCAAGGAGTAGGGGAGGGGTAGACATGATAGCAATCATTACATTTGTGCTTGGTTTTGCCCTGGCCTTTTTCGTAATTCGGATGGGCCTGAAGAAGGCTCCGAAGGGTACTTTAAAGGTTTGTGACGGGTGTCAGTATCGGGATTACTGCACGGTAGTTCACGGAGACACCTTACCCAGCAAGGATGGCGGCAATGGACAGTGATGTTCTTTCCCGTCTGGATACTGTTATTGATCTTCTTACAAATATTGTTAGTCTCAATAATAGTATTTATACGTTTCTGGCGTTTTTTGTAACCATAGCCATTGGTGGCTTGGTGATATATCTCATGCTTCGCCCAGTTTTTTATTTTTTGAGATGAAAGGAGGCTTTATATGGAATCTTCTGCTGCTGCTCCCCTGGTGAATGTGACTGGCGAAATGCTTGCTCCGGTTACTAACGCGATTACCAGTAATCTGGGTGCGCTTCTTCCGGTTGGTATCACCATTATGGCGATCATGATCGGCGTTTCCTTGATTCCTCGTATCGTTTACAAGTTCTTCTAAGGACTTCATGATCTTGGGCCATAGATATATTTCTTGTATATCTATGGCCCCATTTTTTTGACAGGAGGTGAAACCTTGAAGAAAACACTTGTTTTGGTGGTGGCCTGCACGCTGCTTTTCGTCTTGCTTTGTCCGTTTGTCGCCTCGGCGTTTGATGCTGGCGGCGGTTATACCATTCCCGATCCTTCGCCTGGATCAGCTAAGTACAATTCGTTGGTGTTTTTTGATTCTTCCACCGGTATTTTCTGGCGGGTCTATGGTGAGGTGTCTTACAATTCCGAGCGTCGGCTTAAGACCTTTACCTCTATCCAGCAGTTCCGCCCGGGTCAGGATGAAGCTTGGGTTGTTTACAAAAGTGGCAGTGTTACCTATCCGGCCTATTTTAATGTAGAAGAATCCATGCGTTTAGTCTACTGTGCCAGAAACCTATCCAATTTCCAGGGTGAGCTGATTTATGAAGAGGGAACCTACCCTTTACCGGCTCCTCCACCTCCTCCGTACCAACTGACCCCGGAGGTAGTGGAGACGGTGGAGGGGATTCTACCGGGTCTTGGAGCGACATCCTCGGTGGTATTGGAGGTTTCTTTAGTGATCTTGGCGATCTTATTGGGGGTTTCTTTAATTCGGCCCTTGCTTTCTTCGCTTCTGTAGGTCAATGGTTTTCTGACCTTTTTGGTCATATCGGTTCCCTTGCGACTTCAATCGGTAATTGGTTCAGCCAGTGGTTTACAGACCTTTTTGACAAGCTGGGGATATTTTTTGACTGGCTTTGGGATTTGATGAATCCATCCTCGGAAAACTTCATTCTTAAAAAGGCTTTTATTCCTCAAGATGGTTTTTTGGAAGCATCTTTTAACGGCTTTTATGACGCTCTTACCGATCGGTTCCCGTTCATCGGCCAGATCGGTGAGTTGCTGGCTGTTTTTTCCGGTCTTGATATGGTGGAGGCAATTCCTGATATTACGGTTTCACTTCCTGGTTTCGGTACCTTTACTGTAGTCAATTTTACTTGGCTCAATCAGTCGGCGGGGACAATTCGGATATGGATGTCCATATTGATGTATGCCATGCTGGGCTTCTTTTTGGTCCGCGAAGCTCCCAGGCTCTTCGGCCATATGTATTAAGGAGGGATTTACTTTGATAGTCGAGTTGTTGATAACGGGTGTGTTATCGTCTATTTCTTGGCTTCTCGGGTTAATCCCTTCTTTTGTTTTGCCTGCCTTTTCGATCCCTACAGAGATCATTTCAGTTTTTCGGAGCATTTCGGCATTTGTACCGATTGGGGCTTTTTCGGTGTGTGTTACCGTCTGGTCTGGGATTCAGGCTTTCAAGCTGGCTTCGTCGATTGTTAACTGGATTCTCCGCAAGTTTTTGATCGGATAGGGGGGAGAGGCATGAACGATTATATTATCCTGGGCGTTTTGGTCCTGGTCTTTATTTTTCGGAGGTTTGTGTTTCACCTGCCGGAGCTAGTTTACTGGCTGGCCCATGATATTCGGCATCACGACCGGAACTATTTTAAAGAGTTCGGGATGCAAATGTATTGTGGCCGCCAAGGCTCCGGTAAAACCATCGGTATGGTCTGGACGCTGGAACGGATGCGCCGCAGGTATCCACGGGTTAAGATTTACACGAATTTTGCCTATCAGCATGAAACTGCTCCGCTTACCGGCTGGCAGGACCTTTTGTCCCCAGACTATCGCAATGGGACGAATGGTGTCATCTTTGCGATCGATGAGATACAAAACGAGTTCAGCAGCTTGGCCTGGAAGGACTTCCCGGAATCCTTGCTCTCTGAAATCACCCAGCAGCGTAAGCAGCGTATTTGTATCCTGGCATCGTCGCAGGTGTATACTCGGGTCGTTAAGCAGCTGCGTGAGCAGTGTTACCGGGTCGTTGAGTGCAAGACGATTCTGGGGCGGTATACCAGGCTCAAATGCTATGACGCTGAGGACTACAACGTGTATGTAGACAATCCAGACCCGGCGAAGAAATTTAAGATGCACAAGCTCTGGAAGCGGTCTTTTGTACAGTCAAATGCCCTTCGGGGCCTTTATGATACCTGGGCAAAGGTTGCCCGTTTGTCCCGGATCGGCTTTGTGCCGAAGCAGCGCGCCGAATAGAGCGGCGACCCGGGGCCCCCGCAAGCCGCTGTGCGGCGCGGGGCCGGGTGCCGCCTTCGGCGGCGCTGATCACTGGCGGGCGTGGTCGCCTGCCGTACCCCCCAGGGCTAACAGGGGGGTACTACCTACAATCATCTATCGGAGGGCTTGGAAAATGGCTGACAACATCATCCTTTATGACTGGGTTAGTTTCACATCAAAAATTGATTCTTCGGAAACCATTAAAGATTTGCTGGGTCTTTCGGACGTGCCCTGGCAGCTTGTGAAGGGTGCTCACGGCTACCGGGATCGCTGGTACTTTGAGAGTATCTCTATCCATTTTAACGGCACTCCGGAAATGGGTGTTTGGTGTGAAATGTCCGGCCAGGGCTGCCGGGCCTTTGAAACACACGGTCATGGGGAGTATGACGCTATTTTTTCCTATCTTATCGAAAATCCGGACGATACGAATATGACGCGCCTGGACGTTGCTTATGACGATTTTCAAGGGCTGTTAGATCTAACGGCTATTGCAAAGGATACCTTAGATCACAATTTTGTCTCGCGTTTCCGGTCGTGGAAGGTTGAGTATTCGGATTCCGGCACTAGCGTTTACCACGGCAGCCCATCAAGCGAAATCCGGGTACGGATTTATGACAAGAAGGCGGAGCGCAACCGCACAGACCTTGATCATTGGGTTCGGTGTGAAATTCAGATGCGCCGTGACCGTGCCTTTCAGTTTATTCAATCCGATTTGCCCTTGCTTCGGCGTTACTTCGCGGTTCTTAATAACTACCTTCGGTACATTCAGGTTGATTCAGATGATTCTAACATTTGGCGCGCTTCTACCGCTGACCATTGGGCCAGATTTTTGCAGACCACCGATTCCATGTCTATCTTTAAGAAGCCGGGTGTGGAGTACAACATATTTCGGCTTGAGAATTTTGTCGTCCGTCAGGCTGGCGGCGCTATCGACACGTATATCAAGCTGTTGGGTATCGACGAGCTTATGCTGCGTCTGCTCCAGCGGCGGGCCGAAGTGCGTCTTAATCCAAAGTATGAGGAATTATTGAGGGAAAGGGGATAGTTATGCTGACGATCAGTGACGATGATATTTGCAGGCTGTTTTATGCGGGGTACTCTATCGCGTCTTTGGTGGTGTTGGTGGCCCATGTGCGGGGCTTGAAGCGCAGGGAAGCGTTGGCCGTGGTACAGTGGGCGCTGTATCGGTATCAGCTTGGAGGTATGCAGGCATGAAAAAGGATAATATTCGGTCTTTTCGGTTCTCGGACAGGGTTTTGAAGATTTTGGAAGGTTTTGAAGGGAAGAGTCTGAATGACAAGTTTGAGAACCTGGTGCTGTATTGTCATGATGAGGTGCCAAAGACCGAGGCGCGGCTAAAGCATCTGAACGAGTGCATCGCGGCTAAGTACAAGGAGTTTGACAAGCTTCGTAAGGATGCATATTACTTGGATCATATCCAGTCCGACTTTCAGACGCTGCGAAGTAATTTTGATCATTTGACCTGGGCGGTGCATCAGCTTATGGATCGGCTTGATGATCGTGTTGAGGGCGATGTCACACAAGATTGACGTGCTGCAGCGTCGGATCCGGAACCTGCAGGAAAAAATATGTGTTACAAATTTGTGGAGGTGCTTGAAATGGAGACGCTGGTATCTTTTTTTGGTGAATATATGTGGGCGTTCTGGCTGCTTTTTGGTTTGGGAGTAACTTTCCTTTTGGTTTGCATGGTTTTGTTTATTTTAGTCGTCGTGGATTTCATTCGGTACTGATCGCCTATGATACAACAACGGCGGGTTTTGTTTAGTAGGTAACGAGCAGCAACCCGGCTGCGAGAAGCTGCACGTTTTTGGCGTGTTGCCCATCGTAGCCGGGTTGCCTCTCGCCTATTATACAAAACATTTGTTTTGTATAATTACCTCCGGGAAAGGCCAGGAGTATTTCCGGGCGCTTGCAGCGCCCTCCTTTCCTTGGCCTTTCCCGGCATATCACTCGATACGGCAATTACTACAAAATGCGCCGTTCTTGTATCATCGGCGGAGCTATCCCATTCTTTACCCCAAAGCCACGTCTAAAATCATCATAATGAGGAAGCCGAGCATTACCCCGGCGGTGCCGGTATGAGAATGCTCTCCCAAATGGGCTTCCGGAATCAGTTCTTCCACCACTACGTAAATCATCGCGCCTGCGGCAAAAGCCAGCAGCCATGGCATGATACCGGTAACGCTTCCCACCAGCAGTACGCCGATGATGCCTGCAATCGGTTCCACAATTCCGGAAAGAGCTCCATATAGAAAAGATTTAACACTGGAAAGCCCCTCTTTTTTCAGCGGCAGAGATATGGCAGCGCCTTCCGGGAAGTTTTGCAGGCCCATTCCAAGCGCCAAAACGGCCGCCGAGGTAACGGTAACCGCACTGTCCATCCCTTGAGCCGCCAGCCCGCAGGCAAGGCCTACCGCCAGGCCTTCCGGGATATTGTGGAGGGTGACGGCGAACACCAGCATAGTGGTGCGTTTAAAGGAGGAACGGACGCCTTCCGGTTCGTCCTCACCTGGATGCAGATGTGGTAGCAGCCGGTCGAGCACCAAAAGGAACAAGCCGCCTAGAACAAAACCGCCTGCGGCGGGAATCCAGCCGATCTGACCCTGTTCCTCCGCCATTTCCACGGCTGGAATCAGCAAAGACCAGATGGACGCCGCAATCATGACGCCGGCGGCAAACCCCAGGAAAATCCGCTCTGCTTTCCGCCCGATCCCGCCGCCGAATAAAAACACGGTGGCTGAGCCGAATGCGGTCATAAGAAAAGTAAAGCCGGTCCCAGCGGCCGCCAAGGCAAGCGCAGACCAGTTTTCCATAGTTCCACCTCCCAAAGTACGGACGTTTTTTTCATTGTAACACATTCTTATTTTCTTTCCTAGACTATTTTGTTCGCTTGGCCCCATTCTCATACGAAAACCAGATGAATCAAAGGAAACGGACGACTTACCGCCATCCGTTTCAAGACGCTATTCCATTGTGGTACACTAGTCGGAAAGATTCACTCACGCCGGTGCAAAGTAAGCCTTGGATAACCGCCGCTGCCAATGCCGGGCCAATATGGGCAAACGCCCAATAGGGCAGCAGGTAAAAACACCCACCATACGCAAACCATCTTTTGCAGCCACACTCCCAGCAAATACCACACTGGAAACAACGCCAGCAATTCCAATCAGACAAGCATCCTTTGGGTGTGCATGTCTTCCCTCCTTTTTCGCACACTAGGAAAAAGGAGTTGACTTCATGACTACGCTGATTGCTTATCGGTTTACCAAGGCGCAGGAAGATTACCAAGCCTTCTTTAATGAAATTCATTCCCTTGCAAAGGGAGAGGAGCTGGAGCTGTTCGACGGCTGTATCCTGATGCCCTTCGGCATGACGGTGCTTGGCCTTCGAAATCGGCTGCGTCCTTTTCTCGCCCCTGCCGACCGGCTCTTTCTTTGCAACTTTGCGCAGGACTGTGCTGGCCAGCTCCCTCAACGGCAGAAAAATTGGCTCAAAGAACATGTGTTCTGGTATTGATACGAAAAAAAACACGCACAGAGTTTTTTTGCTCTGTGCGTGTTTTTTGTTTGCAATTGGTGCGGGCCTCTCCCCGCCTCTTCCCTATTTCACCACGTTATTGACCGGATTGCCGTTTAAATAGGCCTTAAAATTCTCCAAGGCAATCTGGTAAAGCCGGGCGCGGGTTTCATGGGCTGCCCAGGCAATGTGCGGAGTAATGACGCAGTTCTTCGCTGTAAAAAGCGGATTGTCCGGTTTGGGGGGTTCCTTTTGCAGCACATCCACGCCGGCACCGGCCAGGTGCCCGGAGTTGAGTGCTTGGGCAAGGTCCTCCTCATTGACCACCGGACCCCGGGAGGTATTGATGAGATAGGAACCCTGTTTCATCAAAGCTAAGGTATCCCGGTTTATGAGCCCTCTTGTTTCCTCATTGAGAGGGCAGTGCAGACAGAGCACATCCGCTTCCTTCAATACCGTATCCCGGTCGGCCCAGCGTACTCCGGAAAAATCCAGTTCCTTTTTTCTGGGCGAGTAGGCCACCACCTGCATCCCCATGGCAAGGGCCACCCGGGCGGTCTGCTGCCCGGTCTGCCCCATGCCGATGATTCCCATGGTTTTGCCGGTAAGCTCGGTCAGCGGTGTCAGCCAGAAGCAGAAGTCCTTTGAATCGCACCAAGCGCCCGAGCGGACCGCTTCACTGTGCCGGCTTACCTGGTTTGTAAGCTCTAAAAGAAGGGCAAACACCATCTGAGTCACCGCATAGGTGCTGTAGGCGGGAATGTTGGTGACGACCAGGCCCAGCTCCTTGGCAGCGGACAGATCCACCACGTTAAAGCCGGTGGAGAACAGACCGATGTACTTGAGGTTTGGGAGGGCATATAGGATTTCCCGTGTCAGGATACTCTTATTCACAAACAGCGCCTGTGCGTCCTTCGCACGCTCCACAATCTGCTCCGGGGCCGTGCGGTCATACACCGTCAGCTCTCCCAAGGCGGACAGGGCATCCCAGCTCAAGTCCCCCGTGTTCAGCGGAACTCCTTCCAACACCACCAGCTTCATGGACATCCTCCTTGCCGAAATTACCGATCTCGTGTAATACTATGCTTATCTTGCCCGGGTTTTGATTTCTTCAAGCGCCCCGTCGATAAATTCCTCTACCGTCATAGAGCCCTTGTCCCCGTCCTTGCGGGAGCGCACAGAAACAGTTCCCGCCTCTACTTCCTTGTCGCCGATGATCAGCATGTATGGGATCTTTTCCATCTGCGCTTCCCGGATTTTGTACCCGATCTTCTCATTGCGCTCGTCCATAGTGGCGCGGATGCCCGCGTCCTTCAGCTTCTGGTTGATTTCAGCGGCCTTATCGAACAGACGTTCACTGATGGGCAGTACCCGTACCTGTTCCGGGCTTAACCACATGGGCATGGCGCCTGCGTACTTTTCCAGAAGCAGAGCCAGCGTGCGCTCGTAGCAGCCGATGGAAGTGCGGTGAATGATGTAGGGGTTCTTCTTTACGCCGTCCCGGTCCACATACTCCATGCCGAACTTCTCCGCCAGCATCTGGTCGATCTGAAGGGTAATGAGGGTATCCTCTTTGCCGTGGACGTTCTTGATCTGAATGTCCAGCTTCGGGCCGTAGAAGGCAGCCTCGCCTACCCCGATGACATAGGGAATTTCCAAATGATCGAGGATTTTCTTCATTACGCCCTGGGCCTCGTCCCACTGTTCGGGGGTACCGATGTACTTTTCCCGGTCGTCCGGGTCCCACTGAGAGAAACGGTAGGATACGTCCTCGTAAAGGCCAAGGGTCTTGAGCATGTAGATGGCAAGCTCCAAACAGCCCTTGAACTCGCCTTCCAGCTGTTCGGGGGTACACATCAGGTGGCCTTCCGAAATGGTGAACTGGCGCACCCGGATCAGGCCGTGCATCTCGCCGCTGGCTTCGTTGCGGAACAGCGTGGAGGTTTCGTTATACCGCAAAGGCAGGTCCCGGTAAGACCGGCTGCGGTTTAAGTACGCCTGGTACTGGAAGGGGCAGGTCATGGGCCGCAGGGCGAACACTTCGTCGTCCTTCTCCGGATCACCCAGTACGAACATGCCGTCCATGTAATGGTCCCAGTGGCCGGAGAGCTTATACAGATCGCTTTTGGCCATGTAGGGGGTCTTGGTCAGCAGCCAGCCGCGTTTTTGCTCCTCATCCTCAACAAAACGCTGCAGAGTCTGAATGACTCTGGCGCCTTTGGGCAGCAGAATGGGCAGGCCCTGGCCAATAATGTCAGAGGTGGTAAAATACTCGAGCTCCCGGCCGATCTTGTTATGATCGCGCTTTTTCGCTTCCTCTACCGCCGTCAGGTATTCTTCCAGCTGGGCATTTTTCGGAAATGCCGTGCCGTAGACACGGGCCAACTGCTTGCTGGTGGCGTCGCCCCGCCAATAGGCGCCGGTGCACTGTGTAAGCTTAAAGGCCTTTACCGCTCCGGTGGACATCAGGTGCGGCCCGGCACACAGATCCACAAATTCGCCCTGGCGGTACAGGGTGATGCGCTCGCCCTTGCCGGAATGCTCCTCCACCAGTTCCACCTTATATTTCTCGCCCGCCTCTTCAAAGAGCTTTTTCGCTTCCTCGGGCGAAACCTCAATGCGCTCCAAGACCAGGTTTTCCTTGACGATCTTCTTCATTTCTCCTTCGATCTTTGTAAGGTCTTCGGGAGTAAAGGGCGTATCGGTATCGAAATCGTAGTAAAACCCGTTGTCGATAGCCGGGCCGATGGCCAGCTTTACCTTCGGATAAAGGCGCTTGACGGCCTGGGCCAGAATGTGAGACGCCGTATGCCGAAACGCCCAGCGACCGTCCGGGTCGTCAAAGGTGAGAATTTCCACCTGGCAGTCCTCAGTCAAAGGGGTGCGCAGGTCCACGGCTTTGCCGTTGACACGGGCCGCACAGGCAGCCTTGTAAAGCCCCATACCGATGGATTTGGCGAACTGAGCCGCCGAAATACCGGCCTCGGCTTCCTTGACGGAGCCGTCTTTCAGAGTAATCTGGATCATCAAAACATCTCCTCACGTAAAATAAAAAGCCTCGTCCCTGTTAACAGGGGCGAGGCAAACAACCACACGGTTCCACCCTGATTCGGCGAAGCTGGCAAAACTGCCTTCTCCGTCTTCTCAGACGAGCCCTTAACGCGGGCATCCACACGGCGCGCCATTTCCTGCGCGCGGCTCGGGAGGCGGTATCCAAAGCAATGCTCTTTTTTTGCCGCCGAACACACTCTCAGCCGGTGATGCGTTCTCTCTGCTTGCGGTGCGCACAAAACGGCGCAGGGCATTGGGCTTCCTCCGTCGACACGGTTACTCTTGTTTTAATCATCTTAGCACTGTTTTTTGGGAAAGTCAAGAGGTGTTCTTTTATTCGATGCGCAGCGCTTCCACCGGGCGCAGCTTGGAGGCTTTGTAGGCCGGGTAAACGCCGAAGAACACACCAATGAGCATGGAGACGCCGATGGCGTTTAGAATGGTGGGCCACTGAATGGCGGCGGACATACCCACCGCCATAAGCCCCAGCATGGAAATCCCCAGGCCCACCAGCGCCCCCAGCAGGCTGCCAATGGCGGTGATGAACACCGCTTCCAAGAGAAATTCCACCATGATCTTATGGTTTTTGGCGCCGATGGCTTTCTTGATGCCGATTTCTCTGGTCCGCTCGGTGACGGACACCAGCATGATGGTCATAATCCCAAGCCCTGCCACGATCAAAGAGATGCCGCCGATCAGGGAAAGGACTAGGGTGATGATGTCCAGCATGGACATGAGCTGATCCCGCTGCTTTGCCAGGTTTTCCGCATGGAAGGCGCCGGTGGTGCCGCTTACCTGGTCGAGAGCGGAAATAATGCTGCTCTGGGCATCCTCCACGTCGCTGCCGGCGTTTACCTTGACGGCGATCTGGTCAAACTTATTGATGACCGCATATTCCTGCAAGGAGGTATAGGGCACGTACACAATGGAGGGGACATAGTTGCCGATGACGTTTTGCATGATGCTGCTGCCGGCACTGACGATGCCGATGATCTCATAGGTTTCCTCGTTGCCGTTCATGAGAATCTGCATGGTTTTGCCCACGATGTTTTCCCGCCCGTAGGTGGTCAGGGCATAGTTTTGATCCACAAGGCAGACTTTGGCGGTGCTCTCCACGTCGTTTTTGTTGATCAGCCGGCCGTGGAGCAGTTCTAAGGAAATCACCTGCTTGGCGCCCGAGTCGATGCCCCAGACCAGCGAGTCGGTCTTCTCCCCTTTTAGGGTGGAATCGGTATAGTACATAATCAGCGGCATGGCGTTTTCTACCGAAGGAAGCTCCCGGATGGCGTTGAGCTCGTCCATCTGCAGGTGTACGGAGGTGGAGGTCCCGTAGGCGGCGGTGGAAACGCTCAGACCGGTAATGCCCATGTTGTCAAGCTCGCTGGTGACCGCCGCCTTGCCTGCGTCGCCGATGGCGCCGATGACCACCACCGACGCGATTCCGATGGAGATGCTCGCAATGGTAAGCCAAGTTCGCATGCTTTTGCGCGAAAGGTTACGCACCGCGATTTTGAGCATTTCAAGCATCCGCATCCACCCCATTCGCAAGCTTCACCCGCACCCCGTGGCCGGTGACGTCGTCCGGGTTTAAAATGATTTTGTCTCCCGCTTTGAGTCCCCCAGTGATCTCTACCCCATCGGTCAGCTCCCGTCCGGTGGTCACGTCCACCCGATGAGCCTGGGCCATGGAGTAGACATACACGTACTCGTTGCCCTCCTCGTCTTGACGCACCGCTTCATAGGGAACCAGGATGGACTGGCTGAGCTGAGAGGTGGTGATGCTCGCTTCCACATTGTAGTTGGGCTTGAGATATTCGTCCGCCCCGTCGATGGACACAATGGCATCCACCACCGTTTCATACGCAGCGCCGCTTAATTGCTGCCGGGCGGCGGGGAAGATTTTCTGGATGGTGCCGGTGTACGTATGGTCCTTAAAGGCCGTCCCGGTGATGGATACCGGCTGGCCCACGGCCACGTCCCCGATTTTGCCTTCGTTGATGGATACCTTTACCTGCAGGCTGCCCAGGTCGGAGATGGTGACCACGGCGGTGCCCGGCGTGGTTAACCCGCTTTGGGAGACGTTAATGTTGGTGACGGTGCCGGAAATAGGGGCCTTGACCACACCGGGAATGTCATCCACACTTTCGACCATAGAGCCCTGTTGCTTCGTGGAGGAAGAAGGCAGAGAGGAACCGGATGCTCCCAGACTTCCCAGCACGTCCTGAGACAGGCCCATGGAACTGCTGTAGGAAAGCAGGGTAAAGGTAGCCTGCTGGTCCACGTAAAAAAGCGGCTGGCCCTCGGTAACGGTGTCTCCCACGGCCACCTTCACATCCGATGCCACCACCGGTGTATCCAAAAACACGTCCTTTTTATTGGTTTCTTCAATTTTACCGGAGCACTTGACGGTATTCTCCACTTCGCTGACCTGAGCGGAGTAGATGGTGACCTCGGTCACAGGCGGCGCGAACAGGTTCGCACCCGTAAAGACGCAGGTAATCACCAACGCGGTAGAAATCAACAGAATCACATACTTTTTCATCCAATAACCCTCTCCTTATCCCACAAAACCGCCTTTTCCCGAGGAAATGACGGTATGTAATGGAAAAAATAAAGCCAAGACGGCGCGCGTTCGGCTGTCTGGCTTTATTCTTTGAAGGAAAGGCGGTTTTATGTCCGTCTTTTCTTAAAAAAAGCAAGTCAATTCTTAGTAATCGGACCTTTCGCATATTTCCAGGAAAGAACGGAATCCTATAGGAAAAAGAGCGGATCGAAAAGGAAGGTGACGAGCATGTGCCTCATTCCCTGCAGCGCCGACTGCAAGTACCAGTCGGACGGCTACTGCCAGCTGGAACATCCCACCACGGTCAACAGTGTGCAGGAACACGGCTGCGCCCATTACATTCAGCGAAATCCCGGCGTCAGCCAAGACTTGCCTCAAACGCCTCCCGAACGTTGCGCACAGGAATAAGCTCCACCCCGGCAAGGGACAGGCCCGCAAGTGCCTTCATATTGTGCCGGGGCAGGATAATCCGTTGAAAGCCCAGCCTCGCCGCTTCCTTGACCCGTTCCATGGCATGGCTGACCGCCCGGATTTCTCCGGCTAGGCCCACTTCCCCAAAGGCGATGACGCTTTGGCTCACCGGCACATCCTTTAAACTGCTTACCAGCGCCAGCGACACGGTTAGATCAGCCGCCGGTTCGTCCAGCCGCAGGCCGCCGATGACGTTTAAAAACGCGTCCTGGTTGCTGAAAAAGTACCCCGCCCGTTTTTCCAGCACCGCCAGCAGCAAGGACATCCGGTTATAATCAAACCCGGTGGACATGCGGCGGGGATTGCCAAAGCAGGTGGGGGTCACCAGGCCCTGCACCTCGGCTAAAATGGGCCGTGTCCCTTCCATGATGCAGGCGACACAGGAGCCGGATACGTTTTTCGGCCGGCCCGAGAGCAGCATCATCGAAGGATTCGGCACCTCGCAAAGCCCCGTGTCCCGCATTTCGAAGACCCCGATTTCGTTAGTGGAGCCGTAGCGGTTCTTAACCGCCCGCAAAATCCGGTAGGACATATTGCGGTCCCCCTCAAAGAAAAGCACCGCGTCCACAATGTGCTCGAGCACCTTCGGCCCGGCAATGGCTCCGTCTTTGTTGACATGCCCCACCAGGAGAATGGGAATTTCCATGTCCTTGGCGGTATGCATCAGGGCGTTGGTGCATTCGCGCACCTGGGTGATGCTGCCGGGCGAGGACTGGGTTAGTTCCGAGTTCATGGTCTGGATGGAGTCGACAATCACGATATCCGGCCGGATGGCGTTTATTTGTTCCAAAACGTTTTCCAGATGGGTTTCCGAAAGCAGCAGCAGGTTTTCGCTGGTTACCCCAAGCCGGTCCGCCCGCAGCTTAATCTGCCTGACTGATTCTTCGCCCGATACATAGA
Source organism: uncultured Eubacteriales bacterium (assembly GCA_951801675.1). GTDB lineage: Bacteria > Bacillota > Clostridia > Oscillospirales > Acutalibacteraceae > Solibaculum_A. Next base: position 85,391 of record CATONX010000006.1, read on the forward strand.
GAATCGTGCAGGTCTCGCCGATAAACTGACACACCTGCAAAAGAATGGTGGATTTGCCGATGCCGGGATCGCCTCCCAAAAGGACGATGGAGCCCTTGACGATGCCGCCGCCCAGCACCCGGTCCAGTTCCCCAAGGCCGGTGTGGTAGCGCTGTTCATCCTCGAACACCACGTCCTTCACCGCCACCGCCCTGGAAACGCCTCTGCTGCGCGCCGCCGTCCCTGCCGAAACCGCGACAGGAACTTCCTCGTTCATGGTGTTCCATTCCCCGCAGCCGGGGCATTTTCCGTACCACTTGGCCGATTCATAGCCGCATTCGCTGCATACATAAATGGATTTGGACTTTGCCATGTTCTACTTCCTCCCAAAAGATAACCCGTCAAAAGCATCCGCTGTTCAAAAGCCCGCACAGGATGCTCATGGTAAGCTGGTTTTGATAGTCCTCGTTTTGCAGCTTTGCTTCCTCCTCAGGGTTCGACAAAAAGCCGCACTCGACGATGACCGCTGGGATCTTCGCCTTACTTAAAAGATAAGATTCGCTTCCCAGCGGCTTTGCCACCCGGTTATTATCCGGCTGGAGCGTCTCCACCACCGCGCTTTGCACCGATTTGGCGATGAGCTCGCTGTCAGCGTGGTTTTTGGAATAAAAAACCTGAGTACCGTGGTATTGGGACTGCTCGAATTTATTCTGATGGATGCTCAAGAAAATTCCTTGGGGATATTGTTCGATAATCGCGAGACGCGCATGCATATCGGCCACCTTCTGGGATCGGACGGTGGAAAGGTTCGGGTCGTTTAAGGAAATGTCGCTGTCCCTTGTTAAAACCACCTGATAGCCCATAGCCCGCAGGGCATCCCGCAGCTTTAAGGTAATGGAGAGATTCAGGTCCTTTTCCAGAATGCCGCTTTTCCCTACCGCGCCGCCGTCCATTCCCCCGTGGCCCGCGTCCAGCACGATGACCTTGCCGTTTACTACCGGGCCCGCCGCCGTGGGTTGGGCCAGCAGCACGTCACTGGAGACGTACACCATGGACACAAACACCAGCGCCAGGCAGCTGATGAGAATGCAAATTCGTTTTTTTGTCAGCAAAAAAGATCACCCCCACACATGTATATGCGCAGGGGCGAAAAAAATCATTTGGAAGACTTGGAATTTGTTTTTTTGTAGACGATGGAATGAAGAACGGAAACCTTCCGGTATCCCATGTTATATACCGCCCCTGCATAGATAGGAAGAAACAGGTTGAGGGCCACCACTGCTATAATGGAAAGAAACGATACGTTGGCAATGGACAGGAACATGGAAGAAGGCTCCGCCGACATGCCAGGCGCCATCAGCGCGTTAAAGATATGCAGATATTGGGGGTTAAGCACCCGGTAAGCCACGGCGAGAAACGGAATGTCCATCACCTTTCCGAGCACCAGCATCACTGCGAAGATGGCATAAGGAATCAGAGCAAACAGGCCGATTTTTACACCGCGGAACTTGTCGTATTTCATTTGATGGATGTCCACAAGGATCTGGTCCTCATGGCCCATCTGCCAGATGGTTCCGTAAAGAGAACCGAAATAAACGAGAATCAGCAGGATTTGGGTCAGCACAATGAAGGCGGTTCCCTCTGCGGTGAGCGCCAAAACCCAGCATAGCAGAGAGAAAAAAGAAGCCAGGAGACAGCTAAGCATCAGCTGAGCGCCCTGCCTTGGGATGCTTTTATTCAAATAGAGCACGTCCTTTCCCACTTGAAACACCGTCGATGTTTCCGACATGTCTCTATTCTACTACGAATTTCGGTCCGTTTTATGAAATTTTTTTAAATTTCCAATCTTTTTACGCCGTTCTTCCAACACCGCCGACACATCCTCCACCGAAATCCCCTCCTGGGCCATCAAAACCAGCAAATGATAGGTGAGATCACAGATTTCATTGACCGTGTCCACCTTTTCCCCGTTCTTTGCCGCAATGATGACTTCTGCGGCTTCCTCCCCTACCTTCTTTAGAATCTTATCCGTCCCTTTTTCGAACAGGTAACAGGTATAAGATCCCTCCTGGGGATTTTCCTTTCGGTTTTCGATGACCTCGTAAAGGCCCTTGATGACGTCGCTCATCGCTTTTTCCTCCTATGATTATGAGCCGCTGCGGCAAAATAGCCGGCGGCTTTTATTCGGTAAAGTCCTTGATCTTCTTAAAAAAGCAGGAATGAGAACCCGTATGACAGGCGGGACCCGTCTGTTCTACGATCACAAGCAGGGTGTCGTCGTCGCAGTCCCCGGAAATGGAAACCACCTTTTGCAGATGGCCGGAGGTAGCGCCCTTGTTCCAAAGCTCCTGCCTTGAGCGGCTGTAAAACCAGGTATACCCGGTTTCCAGCGTTTTTTGCAGGGATTCCCGGTTCATATACGCGAGCATCAAGACCTCCCCGGTCCCTTTTTCCTGAACGATGGCCGGGATCAATTCCCCTTTTAGAAAATAGTTCTCCAAATTCATTTCTGCGTTTCTCCTTTACCGGCTCGCCTCAAGAATGGCTTCCTTCAAAGATAGGGTCCCTTGGTAGATCGACTTGCCGCAAATAGCGCCGTACAGCCCCAGCTCTTTGAGCGCCTTAATGTCGGACAGGTTTGTCACTCCGCCGCTTGCAATCACATCGCAGGACACCGCTTCATTGATGGCGGCAAGCTGCTCGAGATTCGGGCCGGATAAGGTTCCGTCCTTGGAAATATCGGTAAAGATCAGACAGGAAACGCCGATGGCTTCCATCTGCTTTGCGAGATCCAAAAAGTGCACGTCCGAGGTGGAAAGCCATCCTTCCGCCGCTACCATGCCGTTTTTCGCGTCGATGCCTACCGCGATGCGCTCCCCATATTCCTTCACCGCTTCCTTGACAAAGGAAGGGTTTTTAACCGCAGCCGAACCTAAGATGACCCGGGAAATCCCCTGCTCCAAATAATAAGAAACCGTCTGCATATCCCGGATACCGCCGCCCAGCTCCAGCTTGAGACCGCTTTCCTTGGCCACGGTGACGAAAATCTCCCGGTTTTGGGGGCTGCCGTTTTTCGCCCCGTCCAGATCCACCATGTGAAGCCAATGAGCGCCCGCCTCCCGGAAGGAATTTGCGGTTTTAAGCGGATCCTCCGCCACCTTCTGGGCGGTGGCAAAATCGCCTTTATAAAGCCGCACACAGGTCTGATTGTGAATATCGATTGCCGGAAAAATCAGCATCTTGCCGCCTCCTTATCAGTCAAGCGAACCCTTGGTGGACAAAACGGTTTTCCCGTCCGTCACCGCACAGGCTGCTTTCAGAGCATGGGCGACCGCTTTAAACGCCGCCTCGATCATATGATGGGAATTTTCCCCGTAGAGCACCTTTACATGCAGGGTCAGCCCGGCGGCAAAGGCAAACGCGCGGAAAAACTCTTTGCACATGCAGGTGTCGAACCCGCCCACCTGCTCTTCCGGGAAGCTCCCGTCAAACACCAGAAAGGGCCGGCCGCTTACATCCACCGACGCGAAAGCCAGCGCCTCGTCCATGGGTACAAAGAAGCTTCCGTACCGGGCGATGCCGGACTTGTCCCCCAAAGCTTTGGCAAACGCCTGGCCCAGCACGATACCGGTATCCTCCACCGTGTGGTGGCAGTCCACCTCTAAGTCGCCCACCGTATTCACCTTAAGGCCGAAGCCGCCGTGGGTGGCGAGGGCGTTTAACATATGGTCAAAGAAGCCAACACCAGTGACAATAGAGGAGTCTCCTCCGTCCAGATTCACTTCCACCGAGATCTGGGTTTCTTTGGTGCTGCGTTTCACTTCTGCGGTTCGCATCCTATCTTCTCCCCTTCCTTTAAGCTCTCCGAAAGCGCCGTCAGTACCGCCTCATTCTCCGCTTCGCTGCCGGCGGAAATCCGCAGGCAGCCGTTTAGCTCCCGAATGGCCACGCCTTTTTCTCCCAGCGATTCAAAGAGCGAACGGGAGAGCGGCGTTTTTATCAGCACAAAATTTGTGCAGGTGGGGTAAACCCGGGTATCCGATTTGCCCGCAAAGAGCTCGGTGAGCCTTTCCTCAAGCTGGTCGCGAGACTGCAAAATCCGGCGGATGCATTCACGGATATAGTCCGGGTATTTGAGAACCGCCGCCGCGATCTCCTGGGTCAAGGCGTTGACGTTATAGGGGGACTTGACCGCCCGCAGAGCGTTGGTAATCGTGTGGTTTGCCACGGCAAAGCCCAGCCGCAGAGCGGCCATGCCGAAGGCCTTTGAGCAGGTGCGCAGGATGATCAGATTATCGTAATCGCAGACCTCAGACAAAAGGGATTGATCCCAAAAGTCCATATAAGCTTCGTCCAACACCACAAGCGCTTCCACTGAGCGGATGAGCCGGCGGACATCCTCTCGTTTAAGACCCTGGCCGGTCGGGTTGCAGGGGTTCGAGAAGAAAACGGCCCGCACCTTTTCTTCCTTCGCTTTACGGATGACTTCATCTACATCGATGGTCAGGTCCTCCCCCTTTGGCAGGACCAGCACCGGGTTTTCACAAATGCGGCTGTAAAAGCCGTACATGGAAAAGTCGGGTGCGATCACCAGGACCCGCTCTCCCTTGCCTAGGAGGGCGGACACGATGAGCATAATCAGCTCATCCGAGCCGTTGCCCGCGGTCAGAAGGTCCGGGTCAATCCCGTAAAAGGAGGCGTACCGTTCCCGCACCGTTTTGGCGGTCACATCCGGGTAACGGTTAAAATCAAAGGTACTGATGATCTCGTAAAGCTCCATGCGAAGCCAGTCGGGAAAGTTCAAATAGGATTCGTTGGCGTCCAGGCGGACCGAAAAGGTCCCGGCCACCGGCTCATAGGGGGTCAGCCCCGCAAGCTTTTCGTGCAAGGTATAGGACAACGGACACACCGCCCCTTCATTTCAGATTCAAAACCGCACCTCAATGGAATTGGCATGGGCGGTCAGCCCCTCGGTCCGCGCGATGGCGGTAATGTTGTCCTTCGCGTCCTGGAGGGCCTTTTCCGTGTAATAGATAAAGCTGGATTTTTTCACAAAGCTGTCCACCGACAAGGGCGAGAAAAACCGGGCCGTACCAGAAGTGGGCAGCACATGGTTGGGACCGGCGTAATAATCGCCCAGCGGCTCAGGGCTGTAGTTTCCAAGAAAGACCGAGCCCGCGTTATCCAAACGTCCAATGTACTCCATGGGGTTCTCCACGCAGAATTCCAGATGCTCGGGGGCCAGGTCGTTGGCGAAGTCCACCGCTTCGTCCAAATCGTGGCACACCAAAATAGCGCCGTAGTCGGTCAGAGACTTTTCGATGATCTCTTTTCTCGACAGGGTTTGGATCTGCCTCTCAATTTCCTTTACTGTCTCTTCGGCTACCCGTTTTGAGGTGGTCAGCAGAATGGCCGACGCCATCACGTCGTGCTCGGCCTGGCTCATCAGGTCCGCCGCCACGAATTTGGGGTTGGCGGAATCGTCCGCCACCACCAGAATTTCGCTGGGCCCGGCCACCATGTCGATGTCGACTACACCATATAACAGACGCTTGGCGGTGGCCACAAAGATGTTCCCCGGGCCGACGATTTTGTCCACCTTCGGGATTTTCTCCGTCCCATAAGCCAGGGCCGCCACCGCCTGGGCGCCGCCCACCAGAAACACCCGGTCCACCCCGGCGATGGCCGCGGCGGCCAGAATGTCGGGGTTCGGGCGGCCGTCCTTGCCGGGCGGGGTGACCATGATGATCTCCTCCACCCCGGCGATGCGGGCGGGAATGGCGTTCATCAGCACCGAGGAGGGATACGCGGCCGTGCCGCCGGGCACATAGATGCCCACCCGGGAAAGGCCGCGGATGCGCTGGCCCAGAATCACGCCGTCCGGTTTCGTTTGAAGCCAGCTTTGCTGCTTTTGACGGGTATGGAAATCCTCAATGTTCTCCGCCGCCCGGTACAAGGCTTCCACAAACTCCCCGTCGCACTCGCCCACCGCGTCCTCCAGGACGGAGTGGGGGATTTCCAAGTGCTCGGGCGCCTGGCCGTCAAACTTGACGGTATATTCCTTCACGGCTTCGTCGCCGCGTTCTTTGACTTCTCTAAGAATTTCGTTGACGATCTCCATGATTTCGGGAGCCGTCTCCCGGCTGCGGGTTTTCAGATCGTCAATGAGCTGCTGCTCCATGATCCCGTCCGCCATAGTAATCTTCAGCATGGGATTCACCGTCCTTTTTCAGAAAGCGCTGCTTCCATCTGGGAAAGAAGCGCCTCGATTTCTTCCTTGCGCAGCTTCATGCTGGCGGTGTTGACAATCAGTCGGGCGGAAATAGGGGTGATCTCTTCGATCACTCTAAGCCCGTTTTCCTTTAAGGTGGACCCGGTCTCCACAATGTCCACAATGGCGTCCGAGAGCCCCAACAGCGGGGCCAGCTCCACCGAGCCTTCGATTTTGATCACGTTTACGTCCATCGCCTTGCTTTCAAAGAAGGCGCGGGCCACATTGGGGTATTTGGTGGCGATGGTCTTTTCCCGGTAGCCGGAATAAAAGTCCTTGTCCTTCGGGCCCGCCAGGGCAAACCGGCACCGGCCGAACCCTAAGTCCATCACCTCGTAAAAGCTGCCGGAGTATTCGAGAATGGTGTCCCGGCCGACTACCCCTAAGTCGCACACACCGTGCTCTACGTAGGTAATCACGTCCGCCGCCTTACAAAGGACGGCCTCTACGCTTCCATCCCCCACCGGCAGAATCAGCCGGCGGCCTTTGTTGTGCAGGGCCTCGCAGTCTTTTCCCATTAGCTCAAAAAGCCCAACTGTGTCCTTTTCCAATCGGCCCTTGGTTAGAGCGATACGAAGCGGTTTCATTTTGTGTCCCCCTCTCTGGTTTCGATGGTGCGGCACCCCTCTTCCACCACGTCCACCCTTTGGATGCCGTGGGCTTTCGCATACGTGAGCGTATCGGCAAGGGTATCGAACACGCTGCTTTCACAGCGAACACCCTCTTCCATTAAGTCTCGCATGTGGCACAGCGCTTCCATTTCAAACCCGTCCTCCCCAAAGACCAGCACCTGGGCCGCTTTAGGAGGGGTGACCTCGCCCCGCTCGAGCATGGCACGCACCAGGGAATCCACGTTGACGCCGAAGCCGGTAGCCGGCTGAGGGCAGCCGAACTCCGACAGCAGCCGGTCATACCGGCCGCCGGAAAGCACCGTGTCTCCATACCCGCGCATATAGCCGCGGAAAATGACGCCGGTGTAGTAGTTATTTTGATGAACAAGACCCAAATCAATGCGGATTCTTCCGTTTAAGCCCAGTTTGCATAAATCCCGGTAAACTTCCTTTAAGTAGGTAAGCGGCGCTTCCACTTCCTTGCCGCAAAGCTCGGCCGCTTTTTCGAATATCTCTTCCCCGCCGAAAAGCCTCGGGAGTGCGCGGATGGCCCGCACCGCCGGGGAATCCTCCATGGTGTCCAGCAAATCGTTTAATGCCGCGTAGTTCTTCGCTTCAATGAGGCTACGCACCTGCTCGACCCCGTCCTCGTCCACCGGCAGGCCCAAAGCGAGACTTTTGAAAAATCCCGCGTGCCCCAGCTCTACAATGTACTCAGGCGCGCCGCAGGCTTCCAGCGCGTCGATGGCGGTGACGATGACCTCCAGGTCCGCCCGGCGCCCGCAAGCACCGATCAATTCAATCCCCGCCTGGGAGAACTGGTCGTTTCGCCCTTTTAAGCTGGGGTTGACCCGGTACACGTTCTGCTGATAAAAAAGCCGGAGAGGCAGCGTTTCGTCTTTGAGACGGGTCGCCGCCAGGCGGGCGATGGGCATGGTGCAGTCAGGCCGCAGCACCATCAGCCGCCCCTTCTGGTCCGACAGCTTATACATCCATTCCAGCGGCATGGAAACCGAATCGCAGTCGAACACGTCGGAAAATTCCAGGCTGGGGGTTTCCACTTCGTTGTATCCCCGCTCCTCAAAGAGCTTTGTCAGCAGCGTTCCCACCCGGCGGTGGGCCTTGCACTCTTCAAACAGCAGGTCCCGGGTTCCTTCCGGGGTAATTTTGGCATAGTTGCGCATGTGGTTCTCTCCATTCACTTTAACGTGCTAATATGATAGCATAGTAGCAAAACACTGTCAAGGGATTTTTCCCATTAAAACAGGGTCATCTGGCTGGTGGCGGGCAAGCCGTCGAGCACGTGCAGCGCCGCCAGCGATTCGATCACCGATTTGGACACGCCCGCCCGGTTTTGCAGGTCGTCCACCGAGATGTATTTGCCGCCCGAATCCTTGGCCGCCGCCAGCGATTCCGCCGCCGAGCCGCCGATGCCCTTGACCGCGCCGAAGGGAAGCCGGATTTTCTCGTCCTCGATGAGGTACTTATGCGAGTCGGACTTGTATAAATCCACCGGCAGGAAGGTGATCCCCCTGGCCAGCATTTCCATGATGATCTGCAAATTGGAGAACAGGTCCTGGTCCTTGGCGGTGGCTTCCTTGCCCTTTGCTTTAATGGCGTCCATCCGCCTGCGGACCATGGCCGCACCGCTGACCGCCGCCTCGGCGTCAAAATCCCCGCCGCGCACGGTAAAGTAAGCCGCGTAATAAGCCACCGGCTTATGCACCTTGTACCAGCCCAGGCGCAGCGCCGCAATGACATAGGCCGCCGCATGGGCTTTCGGGAACATGTACTTGATCTTCATACAGGAATCGATGTACCACTGGGGGACGTTGTGCTCGCGCATGGCGGCGAAATGCTCCTCGGTGAGAAGCTTTGTGGCCTTGCCCTTTCGCACGATTTCCATGATCTTAAAGGCCATGCTGGGATCGAGTCCCTTGTGCATCAGGTAGGTCATGATGCTGTCACGGGTACCGATGACTTCGGAAATGGTGCAGGTGCCGTTTTTGATAAGCTCCTGGGCGTTTCCCAGCCACACGTCGGTACCGTGGGACAAACCGGAAATCTGCAAAAGGTCCGCAAAGCTTTTGGGCTGAGAGTCAATGAGCATCTGGCGCACGAAATTCGTGCCCATCTCCGGCAAAGAGAGGGTGCCGGTGTTGCAGTCGATTTCCTCCGCCGTCACCCCCAAGGGCTCCGGCGACGTAAAGAGCTTGATGACCTCTTCGTCGCTGGTGGAAACCTCCATAACCGGGATGCCGGTGAATTCCTCCAGATATTTATAGATGGTCGGAACATCGTGCCCAAGAATGTCCAGCTTTAAAATGGTATCGTGGATGGCGTGGAAGTCGAAGTGGGTGGTGACAATGTCCGAGTCCGCCGCGTCCGCCGGGTGCTGGACCGGAGTAAAGTCCTCCACCACCTTGTTGCGCGGCACGACCACCATACCGCCGGGGTGCTGGCCGGTGGTGCGCTTGACGCCGGTGCAGCCGTTGGTAAGCCGGGCAATTTCCGCCTTATGCACCGTCATTTCCCGTTCATCCAAGTATTTGCGCACATAACCGAAGGCTGTTTTTTCCGCCACCGTGGAGATGGTGCCGGCCTTGAACACGTTTTCGCTGCCGAACAGCTCTTCGGTGTATTTATGGGCATAGGGCTGGTATTCACCGGAGAAGTTTAAGTCGATATCGGGGGACTTGTCCCCCTTAAACCCCAGGAAGGTCTCGAATGGGATTTCGTGCCCGTCCCGGTTATACTGCGTGCCGCAGCTCGGACAAGTTTTGGGCGGCAGGTCGAACCCGGAGCCGATGGAGCCGTCGGTGATGAACTCGCTCTTTTTGCAGTTCGGGCAGACATAGTGGGGTGACAGGGGATTTACCTCCGAAATGCCCGCCATGGTGGCGGCAAAGGAAGAGCCCACCGAACCACGGGAACCGACCAGGTACCCATGGGCCTCCGAGTCGGCCACCAGCTTTTGGGCGGTGATGTACATTACCGAGAACCCGTGCTTGATGATGGAGTCGAGCTCCCGTTTGAGCCGGTCCTCCACAAGGCCCGGCAGCGGATCTCCGTAGACCTCCTTGGCCTTCGCCCAGCAGATGCGCTGCAGCTCCTCGTCCGACCCTTCGATGGACGGAGGGAAGGTTCCTTCCGGGATGGGGCGCATGGGCTCGCACAGGTCGGCAATCTTGTTGGTGTTCTCCACCACTACCTCATAGGCTTTTTTCTCGCCCAGGTACTGGAATTCCTTGAGCATTTCGTCGGTGGTGCGAAAATACAAAGGCGGCTGGTTATCCGCGTCCTGAAAGCCTTGGCCCGCCATCAGAATCCGGCGGAACACCTCGTCCTCCTTGTTCTGGAAATGCACGTCACAGGTGGCCACCACCGGGATGTGCAGCTTTTCGCCTAAGGAGACAATGGTGCGGTTGTGCTTTCGAAGCTCTTCCTCGTCCGCCGCTTTACCGGTGCGGATCATGAACTCGTTGTTGGCGATGGGCTGGATTTCCAGATAGTCGTAAAACCTAGCAATGTCGCAAAGCTCGCCCCACTGCCGCCCCAGGCTCACCGCCTCGTACAGCTCGCCCGCCTCGCAGGCGCTGCCAATGATGAGCCCTTCCCGGTACCGGGTCAGCTCGCTTCTGGGAATGCGGGGCTTTTTATAGTAATACTTGAGGTTCGATAACGAGATGAGCTTATAAAGATTTTTAAGCCCCACGTAATTCTTCGCCAAGATAATCATGTGGTAAGGGCGCAGCTTCTTAATATCCCCGCCCGCCAGGGCGGAGTTAATCTGGGAAACCGACTGGATCTTCGACTCCCCTTGCATCATCAAAAGAAGCTTCTGAAAGATGGCGGCCAGCATTGCCGCGTCGTCGCAGGCCCGGTGATGGTTGAACTTTCCTAGCTTCAAATGATCGGCTACCGTGTTGAGCTTGTGGTTTTTAATGTTCGGCAGCAGCTTTCGGCAGATGGGAACCGTATCGATGGAGGTATTGGCAAAGGAAAGCTTGCACCGCTTGGCCGCCGCTTTGACAAAGGACGTGTCAAAGGGTGCATTGTGGGCCACCAAGGGCGCATCGCCGCAAAAGTCGAGAAACTGTTTTAACGCCTCCTCTTCCAGCGGCGCGTCCTTGACCATGTCGTTGGTGATGCCGGTAAGCTCCGTAATTTTTGGGGGAATGGGAATCTGAGGGTTGACGAAGGTGTTAAACTCCGCCTTCTTTTCCCCCTTCACCATCTTCACCGCGCCGATTTCCGTAATCCGTTCATTCTGGGCGTTGAGGCCGGTGGTCTCTAAGTCAAACACGATAAACTCCCCGTCAAAGGGCGTGTCCGCACTGCCGGATACGGCGGGAACCTCGTCGTTGACGTAGTAAGCCTCCACGCCGTAGAGAACCTTGAAGTCGTTCCCCACCGCGGCAGCCGCGTTCATAGCCTCAGGGAACGCCTGGGCCACCCCGTGGTCGGTCACCGCCACCGCCTTATGCCCCAGACTGGCGGCGAACTTAATGAGCTTTTCCGCCGGGGTCATGCCGTCCATAGCGGACATGTTGGTATGCATATGCAGCTCGACCCGCTTTTTCTCCGCTTTGTCCTCTTTTTTGCGGCGCTTGACAATGGAAATGTGTTTCGCGTCAAAGGTATATTCGTGCACATAGGTGTCATAGGTGTACTGCCCTTTGAGCAGCACGCAGACCCCGTTTTTCAGGTCCTCGAATTCCTGGAGATTCTTGACCCGGCCGGTAAACTGCACGATCTTCACAGACGTGGAAGAAGTCAGGTCGGTGATGTTAAAAGAGGTGATGCGGGCTTTGCCGGACTTGGTGTCTCGCGACTCAAAGTCGAAGATTTCACCCCAGACGGTGTATTCTCCCGGCTCAGGCGGCAGGTCTTTGAGGGAAATGGGCGGGTCGTTGATGGGCTTGCCGTACACCACCTGGGCGGTTTCCATGAGGATGGGAAGGTTTCTAGGCAGGTTGCCGGGTATCCGCCGCACGGGAGCGCGGCGCTTTGGCGCCTGCCTCTCGGCAGGGACCGGCATATTAGACGGCGCGGCAAAGGACGGTTCTTTTTCCGGAGGCACGTCCGTGTCCATGGGGAACGGGACCCGCTCCTCCGCCCGCGGCGGCGCGGGGATGACCTCGTCGGTTTCGGTCACACCGGCAAAGGCCACCTTCACCCGTTTGCCGTACTGTTCATAGATCAAGGATGCCAGCGCCTTGTCGCACCCGGTGGACTCCAGGATATTGAGCCCCCCGTGGGTCAGGGTAATGGTGACCATCTCCCCTTCCACCGCCATGGCAGCCCCTTCAAAGGTACCGTTTACCGCGGCGTTCTTGCGCTTTAGGTAGAATACCACGCTGTCGAGCACCTCCGGACACAGCGCTTCCCCTGGAAAGCTCGGCGCAATCTGCACCGCTGCGCCTAACCCCTTTCTAATGTCCTCCTCCGCTTCACAGAGAACAGAATGCGCAACAAAGCATGGAAATGCCGTTTGGATTTCCATGCTTTTGTTCTTTTCCCGGTATTTGATTTTTTGGATTTCTCCGCAAGCAAGCAGTTCTCTGCTCGCTTCCTTCGTTATGTAACCGCCGAAGACTTCGGCAAATGTATTGCTCAATGTATACCACCCAAATTCTCTTACATCCGTTCGATTTCCTTGACCAGTTCCTCCAAAAGCGCCTCCTCGGGCACCTTGCGGATGATTTCGCCCTTCTGAAAGAGCAGACCGCACCCGTCTCCGCCGGCAATGCCGATGTCCGCGTCCTTGGCTTCTCCCGGCCCGTTGACGGCGCAGCCCATAATCGCCACCTTAATATCCTTTTCGCAGCCGCGCAGCCGTTCCTCAGCGGCGCTGGCCAGCGCGATCAAATCGATCTTTGTCCGTCCGCAGGTGGGGCAGGACACAAACCGGATTCCGCCCTTACGGATTCCAAGGCCCTTAAGCAAGTCCTTCGCGGCGTATACCTCCCGAACCGGGTCCGCCGTCAAGGACACCCGGATGGTGTCCCCGATCCCGTGAAGCAGCAAAGAACCGATTCCAGCGGAGGACTTGATGAGCCCCATGCGTTCGGTCCCCGCCTCGGTCACTCCCAGGTGAAGCGGATAAGCGCATGCCTCAGCCGTCAGCTCATAGGCTTCTATCATGGTGGCCACGTCGGAAGACTTGATGGACAAAACAATATCGGTAAAATCGTTCTTTTCCAGCAGGGAGACGTGGTAAAGGGCGCTGTCGCGCATGCCTTCGGCGGTCACCCCGCCGTACCGGGCCAAAATGTCCTTTTCCAGCGACCCGGAATTGACCCCGATGCGGATGGGGACCGACGCGTTCGCGCAGGCCTTCGCCACTGCCTTGACCCGGTCTTCCCCACCGATGTTGCCGGGATTTAACCGGATTTTATCCACCCCGGCCGCCACCGCTTCCAAAGCCAGCCGGTAGTCAAAATGAATGTCCGCCACGATCGGGGTGGAAACCGCTTCCTTCAAAGCAGCAATCAGCCGGACCGCCTCTTTGTCCGGTACCGCTGCCCGGATGATCTCACATCCGGCCGCCTCCAGCTCCTTCGCCTGGCGCACGCTTCCCTCGATGTCGTGGGCGGGCGTGTTGAGCATGGACTGGATGGATACCGGCGCGCCGCCGCCAATCGCCAGGTTCCCTACCCGGACCTGTTTCGAATTCCTTCGTTTCATGCTATCCTCCGGTTGCAATGCGCACAATGTCGTTGAAGGTGACCGCCACCATCAGCAAAATCAAAAGCAGGAAGCTGGCCGCGTTGACATAGCCCTCGTACTTGGGGTTTAACGGCTTGCGGCGGATCGCTTCGATGATTAAGAAGACCAGCCGTCCCCCGTCCAGAGCCGGGATGGGCAGGAGATTGAATACGCCTAAGTTTACCGTAATGAGCGCCACGACGAACAAGAACTGGTCCCAGCCCATAAAGGCCGCCTGGCTGATGGCGCCTGCCGTACCCACCGGGCCGGACAGCTGCTCGAGCCCCACGTTGCCGGTAATCAGGTCGATGAGGCTGGCCCACACCAGCCGGGCCACCGACAGGGTTTGCAGAGCCCCGTGCTTGATAACGGAAAAGAAGTTCTTCTCTTCCGGATAGACCTTGAAGCTTTGTCCCATGCCCATGACGTACCGTTTGCCGTCTGTTCCTACCTCAGTAGGAAACTCCACATCGGTTAATGTCATAGCCTGGCCATTACGAATCACGCCGATATTCATCACACCGTCGTTATCCCGCAACAGGTTGAATTGAATGTCGTAATCCACATAAACGGGCGCGCCGTTAATGGAGGTGATTTCATCCCCCACCTCCAGCTTATTCTCCGACGCAAAGGTCACGTCCACCTGTGCCACGGTGGTGGAGGCCAGAAATTGTCCGCCAAAGCACCCGTTCATTATACACAGAAGGATGACGCCCAGCAGTATATTCATAAATGCGCCGGCAATGCAGATGAGGACCCGGCGCCAAACCGGCTTGCGGTTGAACGCCCGGTCGTCGTCGCTTTCCTCGTTCTCCCCTTCCATGGCCACAAAGCCACCGACGGGGAATGCACGCAGCGCATAAGTGGTTTCTCCATGCTTCTTTTTGAGCAAAGTCGGCCCCATGCCGATGGCAAATTCATTGACCTTTACCTTCATGGCCTTAGCCACGAGAAAATGCCCCAGTTCATGAAAGAAAATCAGAAAACCGAATACCAAAACAGCGATGACAATGGTGAGTACAACGTTGATAGCAATCCCTCCGTTTGAGTCAGATAGATGAGCGTACCTGTGCGCGGGCGGCTTGGTCTGCGGCGAGGACCTCCTCAAGCGTCGGTTCCTCCACCCGAGACTGGGCTTCCATCGCCCGTTCCACCAGCTCCGCAATCTCTAAAAACCCGATTTTTCCTTCCAAGAAAAGCGCCACCGCCTGTTCGTTGGCGCCGTTGGCCGCCGCCGGATACAGTCCACCCCGGCGGATGGCCTCCCGGCATAACGCTAAGCAGCGAAAGGTATCTTCATCCGGCTTTGAAAAAGTCAGAGCCGGGTAGTCGTCAAAATTGAGTTCCTTTACCGGGCTTTTTACCCGGTCCGGGTAGGTCAGCGCGTACTGAATGGGAATACGCATATCCGGTACCCCCATCTGGGCGATGACCGAATGGTCGTCGTATTCCACCATGGAATGCACCACGCTTTCCCGATGCACCACAATGTGCACCTGCTCTGGTTTGACCCCAAAGAGCCAGACCGCTTCAATCAGCTCAAGCCCTTTGTTCATTAGGGTAGCCGAGTCAATGGTGATCTTTGCGCCCATGTCCCAGTTGGGATGCTTGAGGGCCTGGGCGGGCGTGATGGCTTTGAGCTCTTCCCTGGTTTTGCCGAAAAACGGACCGCCCGAGGCGGTCAGCAAAATGCGTTTGAGAGCGCCGTTTGGCGCCTTTCCCTGCAGGCATTGGAAAATGGCGGAATGCTCGCTGTCCACCGGGAGAATGTCCACCCCGGCCTGTTTCGCGGCATCCATCACGATGCGCCCGCCCGCCACCAGCGTTTCCTTGTTTGCCAGCGCAAGCCGCCGGTTTCCCGCCTCAATGGCGGCCATGGTGGGCAAAAGCCCCGCGATGCCCACGACGGAATTGAGCACCGTATCCACATCCGCAATCCTCGCCGCCTCGCAGACTCCTTCCTGTCCCGCGCCGATGCGGCAGCCGGTGTCGGCCACCCGCACCTTTAAGTCCCGAGCCGCCTCCTCATCCGAGAGGGCCGCGTACCGGGGCCGGTACCGGCGAATCTGTTCCTCTAGGCGCTTAACACTGCGGTTAGCCGTCAGCGCCGCTACCTGCGCTCCCGTGCAGTCGGCCACGTCGAGGGCCTGTGTGCCGATGGATCCGGTCGAACCTAATATGGAAATCCGTCGCATAGCTTCCTCCGATAGTTTAGCATTTCCGGAAAGTTAAGAGATAAACGGGATAAAATACACCGCACAATAAATCAGCGGCGTGACGAACACAAAGCTGTCAAACCGATCGAGCATGCCGCCGTGTCCCGGCAGGATGTTGCCATAGTCTTTGACGTGGCAGTTGCGCTTAACCAAGGAAGCAGCCAGGTCACCCACCATCCCCACCAAAGAACAGGGAATGGACAACAGCACCAGCATCCAGATGGAGACGGTAGCCGTATCACCCAAGAAGAAGTGCTGATAAATCCAAGCGGCCAGCGCGAAAAACACGATGCAGCTGACAAAGCCGCCGATCGCTCCCTCCACCGTCTTTTTCGGGCTGATGCGTTCGATGAGCTTGTGCTTTCCCCAGAAGCTGCCGATGAAATAGGCGCCGATGTCGGTGACCCAAGAGCCGATCATAGCCAAAAACAGGTAGAAAAGCCCGTGCTCGTTAAAGTCCCGCAGATACACGGTCGCCGCCATGCCGAAGGGCACGAACACAAGCATAGGGAATACCGTGCCCACCTTCTCGAAATTCAGGCTGTTCTTGGTAAAAATCAACACCACAAAAATCAGGGCCATAAAGAAAAAGCTCAAGAAGGAGAAGTAGGTAAAGCTGACAAAGGGAACGCCGGCGGCAAAAAGAATACATACCGCCAGAAACGCCGGGTTTTTATGAAGCCCCGCCGCCTGCAGCACCTCAAATACCGAGACGGCTGAAATAATGGCGATGACCAAATTGAAGATCAGCGTATTGTAAAAAAACAACACCGGCAAAAGTAGAACGGCGCACAGCGCTCCTGTAATGATACGTTGTTTCATATGACTCTCTCCAACCCAAGGTTGCCCCGTTTATTTTGCAGTCTCTTCTTCCACCACACCGCCGAACCGGCGGTTTCGTTTGGCGAATACCGCAATCGCCTGGTCGATGTGCTCCGGCTTAAAGTCCGGCCATAATATGTTATCGAACAAAAACTCGGAATATGCCGACTGCCAAAGCAAAAAATTCGAAATACGCTGCTCGCCGCTGGGACGGATGATCAAATCCGGGTCCGGCTGGCCGGCGGTGTACAGATGACGCTCTAAATCCGCTTCGGTGAGAGCCTGCGGGTCCAGCGTTCCGTCGGCGCATTCTCTGGCAAGCTGCTTGGCGGCATGGAGGATTTCCATGCGACCGCCGTAGTTGATGGCAATGTTGAGCACCATGCCGGGCTTCTCTTTCGTGGCTTCCTCCGCCCGGGCCATGAGCTGCTGCAAATCCTGCGAGAGCACCGACCGGTCCCCGATAAAACGGGTCACGATGGTTTCGTCCGCAAAGTCCCGCAACGCTTCCTCCAGATAGTCGTGAAAGAGCTTCATCAGCGCGTCGATCTCGTCCTGAGGCCGCTTCCAGTTCTCCGTGGAAAAGGCGTATACCGTCAGATAGCCGATGCCGATCTGATTGCAGTACCGGGCGATCTTTCGGAACGTCTGCCCGCCCGCCTGATGCCCGGCCTTTCTTGGCAGAAACCGCTTCTTTGCCCACCGGCCGTTGCCGTCCATAATGATGGCGATGTGCCTGGGAAGCGGCGTATCCTGCGGCAGTCCGCTTTTCTTTTCAAACATGTTTCGACCTCCGTATCCATCGGGTTCGCCGGTATGCGGCATACGATGTGCAAATGCCCCGGAGTTCCGGGGCACTGCGCGCGTTTTGTTCTATCTCAGGTTAGATTTCCATGATCTCCTTGTCCTTATCCTGGGCAATCTGATCAATTTCCTTGCAGAATTTATCCGTCAAATCCTGGATTTTCTTTTCACCCTGCTTGAGATCGTCCTCGGTGATTTCCGAAGACTTCTTAAGAGCCTTGAGCTTTTCAATGGCGTCCCGGCGCACCGAACGAATGGCGACCTTCGCGTCCTCGCCCATCTTGCTGATGTCCTTGACGATTTCCTTGCGGCGTTCCTCGGTCAGCGGCGGGAAGATAAGCCGGATGATCTTGCCGTCAGACTGGGGATTGATGCCGATGTCGGAAGCCTGGATGGCCTTTTCAATGGAACGAACTGTGGAAACGTCCCAGGGCTGAATGGTCAGGGTGCGTGCTTCGGTCACCGATACCGCCGCCATCTGGTTGATGGGAGTGGGGGTGCCGTAATAGTCCACCCGCACCTTGTCGAGCACCGCGGGATTGGCGCGGCCGGCGCGGATTTCCGCATATTCCTCTTTAAGCACATGGACGGTTTTTTTCATGTGTAGTTCTGTTTTCTCGAATACTTCTTTCACAGCTTAGTCCTCCTTCACGATGGTACCGATATTCTCGCCCAAAAGAGCGGATACAATGTTGTCGGGATTGTCCAGGTTAAAGACCAAAATCGGGATCTTGTTGTCCTTACAAAGGGAAGCGGCTGTGGAATCCATCACCTGCAGCTCCTTGCTGAGCACCTCCAGGAAGGTCAGGGAATCCAGCTTATTGGCGTCGGGGTTCTTGTTGGGGTCGGCGTCGTACACGCCGTCCACATTGGTAGCCTTCATGATGATATCCGCGTCGATTTCCGCCGCACGCAGAGCTGCTGCCGTATCGGTGGAAAAGAAGGGGTTTCCTGTGCCGCAGCCGAAAATGACCACCCGGCCCTTTTCCAGATGCCGCACCGCCCGGTTGCGGATATATGGCTCAGCCACCTGCTGCATGGAAATGGCCGTCTGTACCCGTACCGGCACGCCCAGCTGTTCGAGGGCGTCAGCCAAAGCCAGAGCGTTGATGGCCGTGGCGAGCATTCCCATATGGTCGGCCCGGGTGCGGTCCATCTTGCCGCTGGACCGGCCTCTCCAGAAGTTGCCGCCGCCTACGACAATTCCGATTTCCACCCCCATATCCGCGCATTTCTTGAT
Organism: uncultured Eubacteriales bacterium; assembly: GCA_951801675.1. Taxonomy (GTDB): domain Bacteria; phylum Bacillota; class Clostridia; order Oscillospirales; family Acutalibacteraceae; genus Solibaculum_A. Next base: position 104,045 of record CATONX010000006.1, read on the forward strand.
GGAACGGCAGATATTGAGCACCACGTCATAATCCAGACCGAACTTCTGCTGGCCCGCCAGCGCTTCGCCGCTGAGCTTCAAAAGCATCCGCTTATAAATTGGCTGCATTGAAAACATCCTTTACTTTGTTCTTTTGTTTTGTTTATTTTACTATATTTAACCTTCGGTGTAAAGTCAAAACCGTGTTTTCTCTACTGAGAAAATCGCAGCCCGCCCATCCGAGGGAAACAAAAAGGGGCATTTTATGCCCAAGGCACAAAACACCCCTTAAATGATTCGAATTAAGACTTGGACGGGTCCGGCTTGCCGATGGGCTCGGAAGGGGCCGCCTGCTCTTCCCCATCCGCATTTTCCTCGTCTTCCTCTTGCGCTTGCTCCTGTTCGGCAAGGTATCCCCAGGTTCGCATGGTATCCGAGATTTGATCCGGATGCTCGCGGTAATAGGGATCGATGACGTTTTTCTGGAAGAAGGGATAAGCGATGAAGTTGATGAAAAAGCTGCCGAAGGCAAAGGTGAAGATCAGCGAAATCGGGAACGCGAAGAACAAAAGCGGCTGATAGTCCACCGCCAGCAGCAGCAGCACCGCCACGCACGGCACCACAACGATGGAGATAAGGAGGTTGCGCGGTACGCCGGCCAGAGCCAGACGGAATGCGTTCTGGTAGATTTTCTTGAGCGTCAGCTTACAGGACACAATGGACAAATAAATATAATATTGCATGAACGTGAAGATCAGCAGCGCGATCACCGCAACCACAATGGCAAGGTAAAAAACCGGCTGAAAATTGGTAATGTCCTTATTCATGATATAGAAATAAGCCGCAAAGCCGAGAATTCCGTAGACCAAGCCGTTTATAAGCGAGGCGGCAAGGCCCTGCTTCCAGTTGGCCTTGGTGGCGCCGATAAAATCATGCCAGACAAACGCCTGTTCCTGCCGGGCAAAGTTGCGGGTAACATAGGTAAGCCCGCAGGTAATGGGACCGCAGATCAGCAGGGTCAGCGCAAGGGAACCCAGGAAAAACAGCGGCTGCGGCTGCGGCAAAGCATACAGCGCCAGCAGCAGGCCGATGATCGGAATGGGCATCCAGAACAGGCAGTATACCAAGTTGAGCAAAACAAGCTTCCAGAACTTGCGGAACAGCACCTCAAAGAATACGAAAAACGGCTGTTTCTGGGGGCCCCCCTTCTCCACTCCTTTTCCAGGCTTGTTGTAGTCGAGCAAACCAAAAAATCCTGCCAATGCGTTACAACTCCTTTGTCATTCAAACGTCCGGGACCCAGGCGTTTCCTGTCCCTTGCTATGCGTGCTTTGCGCGCGGATGGCAGTTTTTATACACTTCCTTAAACCGCTCCTGCAAAACCTGCGCATAGATCTGGGTGGAGGAAATATCCGCGTGTCCCAGCATTTCCTGTATATCCTTCAGCTGCGCCCCGTTTTCCAGCAGGTGTGCGGCAAACGAATGGCGAAGCGTGTGCGGCGTGATGTCCTTTTCGATGTGAGCCTGCGCGGTATACCCCTTGACGATCTTCCAGAAGCCCTGGCGGGTCATACGCTGGCCGTTTAAATTGGTAAAAAGCGCCCGGCCGCATTCGCTCGACGCGATCACCCCGCGAAACCGGCACAGATAGTCGGACACCGCGGTAATCGCCGTGGGATAGATAGGGATAATCCGGTCACTTTTTTCGTTGTGGCAGTGCAGCACCCCCACCTGGAGGTTTACGTCCTCCACGTTGAGGCTGATGAGCTCGGATACCCGGATTCCCGTGGCGTACAAAAGCTCCAGCATAGCCTTGTCCCGGCAGCCCTTCGCGTCGGAGGGGTCCGGCTGGGACAAAAATAGTTCGATTTCCTTGCCGGTCAAAATCTGCGGCAGCTTTTTTTCTACCTTTTTGAGCTTAATGTCCCGGGCGGGGTTGGTGTGGGAATAGCCCGCCGCCGCCAGAAACTGATAAAAGCAGCGCAGCGACGCCACACACCGTGTCACCGTAGCAGCGCTCTTTCCCGACAGCTCGAGAAAACTGACAAACCGCTTCATCACCGGTTCCTCCACGTCGCAGGGCGAAGAGATCCCCTGCTTTTGCAGAAAGGAAAGATACCGCTCCACGTCCCGTTTGTAGGACGACAGGGTGTTGGCGGAAACCGATTTGTTGTCTGTCAAGTATCTCTCAAACAGTGCGAGATAGTCCATCTTCTTGTCCCCTCATCTTGCCGGAATTTAAGTCACAAAAAACTGGGAAAAAGCCGCCGAACAAATCGTGTCCACAAATGCCGCAAGGAACAACAGGATCAGCAGCGCCAGAAAGCGAACCAGATAAATCTTCAGTTGAGGCCATAAGCCCTCCTGCCCGTCCGCCTTTGGTAAAAACCGGCGGCACAGCAGCATGGAAAAACGGAACGCTTCCTTACAGGATAGAATGATCAGAATGGAAGATACAATGGCGGGCGGGATAATCAGCAAAACGGAAAACGCGATACCCTTGAGGCCGTTTACTCCGTACAGATATCCAAGCGCCGTGCCGAGTCCAAGCCCGCGAAACACCAGCACGCAGGGAATCAGCGGTACCCCCACCGCACTGACTCCCAGGAAAAACGGCACCAGCACAAAGGGAAGCACCGACAAAAGCGAATTGAGAAACGTAGTCAGCACCGGCTGCGCCGTGCGGTTGATAGCAAAGCCGCCCAGCAGGCTTACCAGCGTCTGGGCGTTTTCCTCTGTGATGTTCTTGGAAATGAGTACCCCAAAAAAGAGGCCGCACACCAACAGCGAGGTGAAAAAAAGCAGCATCCGGTTCTGGGACAGGGCTTCCCACGCCCGTTTGGGAAAGGTATGTATATTGGTTGTCCAGTTCATATGCAGTCCTCCAGCCGAAAATTCTCCGTCTGAAGGATAGGTATGCTTTTATAAGCGGCAATATTCCTATTTTGCCAGCTCGCCGGCTCTGGTGGTACAGGCCATCATGGCGTTGTCGATCACCTTTTCAAAATCGTCGTCGGAAAAGGAATTGAGCGCCGCCAGGGTGGTGCCTCCCGGAGAAGCCACCATCTTAATCAGCTCGTCGGGCTCCATACCGCTTTCGTCGAGCATTTTGGCGCTTCCCTTGATGGTTTGAATAATCAGGCGCTTGGCTGCCTCCCGTTCTATCCCTTGGGCAACCGCCGAATCGATCACCGCCTTGGCAAATAGATACACATAGGCCGGACTGCTTCCGTTGACCGAAATCACCGCGTTCATGGATTCCTCCGGCAGGTTTTCCACGATTCCAGAGGCGGAAAAAAGACGGGAAACCTCTTCAAATTCGCTGTCCGTCACCGAAGGACACCTGGAAAGAGCGGTAGCGCCGCAGCCCAGCAGCAGCGGGGTATTGGGCATGGCACGCACCACCTTACAGGGAAAGCCGATGGCTTTTTTGACATAATCGGTGGAAATGCCCGCCGCGATGCTTACGAGAATCTTTGTTTCGTCAACCGCGTCCTTGATTCCTTCCAGCACCGGGCCGTAAACCTGGGGTTTCACCGCCAGCACCACCACGTCGCAGCGGCGCACCAGCTCCGCCGCGTCTTTGGCGACAAAAACGCCTTTTTGCCGGAAACTTTCGCATTTTTCCGCCGAAATATCATAGACCATCAGCTGCTCTGGGGCACAAACACCGCCCGCCAGCATTCCGCCAAGAATGGCGCCGGCCATATTTCCGCAGCCGATAAACCCGTACATTCGATCCATTTTTATAACACCGTCCTCATGAATGTTCATTATAGTATATTCGGCGGATTTTATCAAGGAAAATGTCATGGAAGGCAATTTTCGTTCCACT
>CATONX010000007.1 GCA_951801675.1 uncultured Eubacteriales bacterium
GGAAACCACCGTCACTCTCTCGCCGGAGGAAGCGCTCGCCAAGGCCAAGGATCAGATCGCTGTCATGGAAACCGAACAGCTCGACGGCATCGAAATTGTGGAGCGCCAGGAAAGCAGCGTCCAAAGCGATACGGCTCTGACCTATACAATTGTGTATATTTGCCATGAAAATATTGGGTACGAGGAAGAAATTTTGTTAAACTAATTTAGGATAAGGGATGACTTTAGCCAAAGAATATGGTATAATACTACAAAATACGGATGTAAATTCTGTCAAGTTCACTCACAAAAGGCGGATTGGATAAAATATCCGTGGAAACTTGTGGGTTTTCGACGAAATAAAAGGCAGGGAAATGCATGTTTGAACAAACCATCAACATCGACCGCATGGAGCATGCGGTCGCCTTGTTCGGCAGCTTTGACGAAAACATCAAGCTGATCGAAAACGAATACGGCGTCACCATTTTAAGCCGCGGGTCGGACCTAAAGCTGACCGGCGAGCCGGAGAACGTGGGGCGGGCGGCCCGGGCCATCGGCGCTTTACTTGCCATGATCAACAAGGGCGAAAGCCTGACCGACCAAAGCGTGCGGTACGTGATTTCTTTGGTCAAGGACGGGTGTGAGGACAAAATCACCTCCATTGCCAGCGACTGCATCTGCATCACCGCCAAGGGAAAACCCATCAAGCCCAAGACCTTAGGGCAGAAGCGGTATGTGGAGGCCATTGCGCACAACACCATCACCCTGGGTATCGGCCCTGCCGGCACCGGCAAGACCTATCTGGCGGTGGCCATGGCGGTCAACGCCTTTCGGGCCCGGTCGGTCAACCGCATCATTCTCACCCGGCCGGCGGTGGAAGCGGGGGAAAAGCTGGGCTTCCTGCCCGGGGACCTGCAAAGCAAGGTAGACCCCTACCTGCGGCCTTTGTACGACGCGCTTTTCGACATGCTGGGAGCGGAAACCTACCAGAAGTACCTGGAACGGGGAAACATCGAAGTAGCGCCGCTCGCCTACATGCGCGGGCGCACGCTGGACGACAGCTTTATTATCCTCGACGAAGCGCAGAACACCACTCCCGAGCAGATGAAAATGTTTTTGACCCGCTTAGGGTTCAATTCGAAGATCGTCGTCACCGGCGACATTACCCAGGTGGATTTGGGCGAAGGGAAACGGTCGGGTCTCGTGGAGGTCATGCGGATTCTCAAAGGGATCGACGACATCGCCATCTGCCAGTTTAACGAAAAAGACGTGGTGCGTCACAAGCTCGTGCAGGAAATCATCAAAGCCTATGAGCGGGCCAACGAACGCCGCGAGGATGCAAAACGGAGGAACAGCCATGGATAAGATCAAGGTCATGATTGAAAACCGCCAGAAGGAAGTCAAAATTCCCACCGGCCTTCGCCTGCTGGTGCGCCGCACCTGCAACGCCGTGCTGACCCTGGAACAGTTCCAAGGTTCCGCGGAAATCAGCGTCAGCTTTGTCAACGACCAGCAGATCCGCGAGCTTAACGCAAAGTTCCGCGGAAAGGACATTTCCACCGACGTGCTGTCCTTCCCCATGGGGGAAGGGGACGATTATGAGATCGATCCCGCTACCGGCGCGAAAATCCTGGGAGACATCATCATCTCCATGGAGCACGCAGTAGACCAGGCCAGCCGTTACGGCCATTCGCTGCAGCGGGAGGTAGGCTTTTTGACCGCCCATTCCATGCTCCACCTGCTGGGCTACGACCATGAGGACGGGGGCCTGGAAGCGGTGAAGATGCGCGAGAAGGAAGAAGCGGTTCTGATTATGCTGGGCCTGCCCCGGAATGCCAGCTATGCATTCCAGGACGAGGACGAAATCTAAGGAGCGCTATGAGAAGTCTGCTGCGAAGCTTCCGTTTTGCGCTGCGGGGCATCCTGTTTTGCATCTGCAACGAGCGGAACATGAGGATTCATCTGGTGGTGGCCGTTTATGTGTTCACCCTGTCTCATTTCTTCCCGCTGTCCAATGTGGAATACGCGGTGCTGATCATCAGCATCGTAATGGTCATCGCGGCCGAAATCATCAACACGGCAATCGAAGAATTCGTGGACATTTCCTCTCCCAGCTTTGACCCCTTAGCCCGAATCGCCAAGGATACGGCGGCAGGTGCGGTATTCGTCACGGCAGTAGGGGCGGTGGGAGTGGCGCTGTGCATTTTCTGGAAGCCGGAGGGCTTTTGCAACATCGGGCGGTATTTCACCGATAACCCGTCCATGCTCATCGTCGCCGGCGTCTTTACGGTGCTGGCTCTCATTTTCATCTTTGCCGGGCCCAACCGGATGCGCACGGTGGTAAAAACCAACCGCAAATCAAACGAACATAAGAAATAGACATAGGTCGGTTGTTCTTTATAAAGAGGACCATGGGAATGCACCGGTCAGCCGCAACATGCGGGAGCCGCCATACAGCACGGATGTATGATTGGGTGCCTGCGGCAAAGCTGGTTTCGCCGGTTCTTCGGATGCAAAAGGAGGAGTGTGTCGTTTTCTTTTTTCTCTCAACACCGCGTTTTGAGATGGGGAGTTTGAACGATTCCCTGAAATTTGCTATAGAAAACAAATGGACAAGATGACAAGCGAGAAACGTGTGCCGCATACGCGGTTTTGAGAAAAAACAAAGGATGGACGACCATGAATCGAGCGGTTATTTTCACAATGGGAACCCGGGGAGACGTGCAGCCATATATTTTCCTTGCACAAGCTCTGAAGGAAGCCGGTCTTAGCGTGACAATCGGGACCCACCCCTGCTGGAACGCCCTCGTGAGGGACGCCGGGATTGATTTTGTTCCGATCGGGCCGGACGTGGATATTGAATTTGAGGCCTCCGTCATCCGCGGAAAAACCAAAAACCCCATGCTAAGCATGTTTAAGACCATGAAGTTTGTGTTCAACATCATCGAGCACTCTTCTAGTGATATTTACGAGGCCTGCAAGGGAAAAGACCTTGTAATTGTGTCTCACAGCCAGATGGGTGCAACGGAAGCGCAAGCGCTGGAAATCCAAACGGTGAATGTAACACTGCAGACCGAAATGATCCCTCAGACAAACAAGCCGAAAACCATACGCGACCGCATGGTCGCCGCGCTTGTCAATCCGCAGATGGCGAAGCCCTACAACAAAATCAGGAAACTCTACCGGCTGCCTCCGGTAAAGTCCATGGACGGGGTTATGTCCAAAAAGCTGAACCTGATTCCCATCAGCCGTTATATGGCCGAGCAAAATCCATTTTGGGATGAGAGAAACAAAGTGGTAGGCTATTGGTACAAGGAGGCGGAGGGCTACCAGCCGGAGGAATCGCTGCGTTCCTTTCTGGACGCGGGCGAAAAACCGGTGATCCTGGCGCTTGGAGCGATGTCGTTTGAAAGCAGGCAGGAACGGGACAAGCTGGATCTCTTTGTGCACGCGTTTCAAAAAACAGGAATGCGTGCGGTCATTCAGGGCTTCCACAAAACGCTTGTGGACTATCCTCTTCCGGAAACGATGCTTTCCATTGGCTCGGTCCCGCACAGCTGGCTCTTTCAGCAGGGCTTTTGCGTAATACACCATTGCGGGTTCGGAACCACGGCTTCCTCGCTGCTTTACGCCATTCCTTCCATTCCAATCCCCCATGTTTTGGACCAGTTCGCGTTTGCAAAGCGCCTGTATGAGTTGAACGCGGGAGTAAAACCGATCAAGGCAAGCGAATTGACGGAAGAAATGTTGATCCGTTCCATTGAGGAATTAAAGGAGCGGTATGATGAGATACTGGGGCAGGTTACGGATTTGTCCCGGAAAATGAAGGCGGAGAACGGACTGGAAAACGCAGTCGCGCTTATCCGGGAGGCCGCAGGTCCTTTTTAAAAGGATCAACCGAGGCTTACGATTGCAAAAAGGCCGATAGGCACCGTTCGCTTGCGCTTAGGGAACCAGCCGACGGAATAAAGGAGGTTATTCAGATGACCCGTTTACGAAGACGTTCGTATGCCAGAAAACGCACTCCATGGGTGCGGGGTCTGCTGGTGTCGCTGCTCTTAATCGCGGAAGCAGTTTCGGGCCTTGTTTCCCCGCCCGCCGCCAATGTCTTGTCCGCCTCGGTCATGACGGCTCTGTTTCTTGCGGGCGGCGCAATCGGCGTTCTTTCGCTTCTCTTTCTGCTGGGGCTGCAGCGGTTTTCCTTCGCAAAAGCGGGACTTCAGTTCTGCTTATGTCTGGAAGCGGCCTATTACATCGGAATGATTGTTTATCTGTTCTTGATCCCGGTCCCAGTGGCCGCTCTGGTTCTATCCATAGCCGTGGCGGCGGCCATGCTGGCGGTCATCCTTTCGATGCTGGTTTCCCTGGCAAAGCGCTAACTTGACAATCTGTCCCGGTAAGGGGCTTACATCAAACAAACGTTGGCCGCGTTCGCGGCGGTTATACAAAGGAGTTTTATGAAAAAGCAAGCCAACTCTCAACCAAAAACCAAGTCTGCCTTTCTTTCCATTGTGGGCAAGCCCAACGTGGGCAAGTCCTCCATCATGAACGCGATGCTCGGGCAGAAGGTGGCCATCGTCTCCCCGAAGCCTCAGACCACCCGCACCCGCATCATGGGGGTGCTCACCCAGGGAGAAACCCAGCTGGTGTTTATCGACACGCCCGGCCTTCACAAGCCTCGCACCCGTTTGGGCGATTACATGGTCAAGACGGTGAGCGAGTCGGTGTCGGGAGTGGACGCCTGCCTGCTGGTGGTGGAGCCGGAGGGGGAGCTGACGGAATCGGAGCTGTCCCTCATCCAAAATTTTAAGAAAAACCATATGCCGGCCATCCTGGCCATCAATAAAATCGATCTGCTTGCGAACAAGGAAGCCCTCCTGTCGCGGATTTTGCAGTTTTCCTCCCTCTACGAGTTTGATGCGGTGGTGCCGGTGTCCGCCCTGAAGGGCAGCGGGATGGACGAGCTCATTGCCGAGCTCAAGAAGCATGCCGCGCCCGGGCCGCACTTTTTCGACGACGACGCTCTGACCGACATGCCGGAAAAGGTACTGGCGGGCGAGATCATCCGGGAAAAGCTTCTGGAGCTGCTGGACAAGGAGATTCCCCACGGGGTCGCCGTTTCGGTGGAAACCATGCGGGAACGGGAGGACGAAAGCGGTATCACCGACATAGAGGCGATCATCTACTGCGAAAAGCAGAGCCACAAGGGCATCATCATTGGCAAGCAGGGCGCTATGTTAAAGGCGGTGGGCTCGAAGGCCCGGGCAGACATGGAGCGCTTTTTTGACTGCAAAATCAACCTGCAATGCTGGGTAAAGGTCAAGGAGGACTGGCGCAACCGGCAGGGACTTTTGCGCAGTTTCGGGTATAACGAATAATTTTTCAAGACCAAAATCGATTTTTTTAAAAAGGTTTCACATATTCCCCACCATTTCCCTATAATATCCTAGTAGAGAACGGTTACAATGAAAACAGAACTTGAATATTCGGACAGGGAGGCACTGGGAAAATGGAACGAAACGATTTGTGGTCTGCGTTTGAAAAAACCGGCAGTGTGCGGGACTATCTCAATTACCGCGGCATCCCGGCGGCTAAATCGGCACAGGGGGATTTTCGCCATGCTTCTGAGCACCAACGGCCTGATACTCAGAGAACAGAATACCGGTGAGGACGACCGGATCATTACCATACTGACCAAGGAACGCGGCGTGATCCGGGCGTTTGCCAACAAAGCGCGGCGGATCAAAAGCAAAAACACCTCGGCGACCTCTCTGCTTTCGTATTCCCGGCTGACCCTTTACTTCGGCCGGGACAAATACACGGTGAACGAGGCGGAGCCCATCGAGGTGTTTTTTCATTTGCGCGAGGATTTGGTATTATTGTCGCTGGCCCAGTATTTCTGCGAGCTGTGCTTGAACCTGGCGCCCAAGGAGGAGGACGCGGAGGAAACGCTTCGCTTTGTTCTCAACACCCTTTCCATGCTGGCAAGGGAGAAGCGGCCGCCGGCTTTTCTAAAGCCGGTGTTTGAGCTGCGGCTTTTGTCCATGGCGGGGTACATGCCGGACCTAACTATGTGCGAAGCCTGCGGCTGCTATGAGGCGGCGGAGATGCAGCTGCTCTTGCGAAGCGGACGGCTTCGCTGCATGGCCTGTGGGCCGGTAGCGGAACCCTCGGCACGGCTTCCCAAGGGCGTGCTCTTTGCCATGCGGCACATCGTCTATGCCGAGCCGGAAAAGCTTTTCTCCTTTTCCCTGCCGGAGAAAAGCCTTAAGATCCTGTCGGACGCCTGCGAACGCTATCTGCTGGCGCAGATCGACCGGGGATTTCCCACGCTGCAGTTTTACCACGGCTTAGTGGATTTCGCGGGATAGGGCCTTTTGTTTTTGAATTCGTCACAGAAATGGAGATTACATATATGAGTGATAAAACACTTTCTCATCATCAGCGGGCGCTGGAGCTTCCCAAGGTGCTCGCCATGCTGGCAAAGGAAGCCCCTTGTGAGGACTGCGCCAGACTTGCACTGGAATTAAAGCCTTCCAGCGAGCTTCACGAGGTAGAGCATCTTCTGGCCCAGACGCAGGACGCCCATATGCTCATCGGCCGGTTCGGAAGCCCTTCCTTCGGCGGGCTCAAAAACATGGCGAACGCCATGGCCAGGGCCAACGCCGGCGGAAGCTTAAGCATGCGCGAGCTTTTGGACATTGCGGAAAACCTGCGGGTCATGCGTTCTCTGACCGACTGGCGGGCCCACTGCGAAGGGGTCGAAAGCTGCTTAGACGACATATTCGGGGCGATTTTCCCCAACAAATACCTGGAAAACCGCATTCACGCCTGCATTTTATCCGAAGAGGAGATGGCGGACGCCGCCTCCCCTACCCTGCACGACATCCGGCGCAAGATGCGGGCGGCTTCCTCGAAAGTGCGCGAACAGCTGGACAAGCTGGTGCGCTCCCCCGCTTACCAGCGGTATTTGCAGGACCCCATCGTCACCATCCGGTCCGACCGGTTCGTGGTGCCGGTGAAGGCGGAGCACCGGGCGGACGTGCCGGGCTTGGTACACGACACGTCGTCGAGCGGGGCGACGGTGTTTGTCGAGCCCATCGGCGCGGTGCAGGCCAACAATGAGCTCAAGGTGCTCAAGGCAAAGGAAGCGGCCGAAATCGAGCGGATTCTCTTTGAGCTGTCCGCCGAGGTGGGTTCCTTCTCGGAAAGCTTAAACCGCAGCTACGCGCTGGCGGTGGAGTTGGGGCTCATTTTCAGCAAAGCCCGGCTCGCCTATACCATGAAGGCTTCGGTCCCCGCCGTCAACGAGGCGGGGAAAATCAACCTGAAAAAAGCCCGCCATCCTCTCATTGACCCCAAGCAGGTGGTGGCGACCGACATTCAGCTGGGCTACCAGTTCGACACCCTGGTCATCACCGGTCCCAACACGGGCGGCAAGACGGTGGCGCTGAAAACGGTGGGACTTTTGACCCTGATGACCATGTGCGGCCTGATGATCCCGGTGTCGGACGGGAGCGCGGTGTCCTTGTTCGACCATGTGCTGGCGGACATCGGGGACGAGCAGAGCATCGAGCAGTCCTTGTCCACCTTCTCGGCCCACATGACCAACATCATCGCCATTCTTGACGAGGCGGACGACCGTTCCCTGGTCCTCTTGGACGAGCTGGGCGCGGGCACCGATCCCATTGAGGGCGCGGCCCTGGCGATGGCGATTTTGGAAAACTTGCGGGCAAAGGGGGCGCGCCTGTGCGCCACCACCCATTATGCGGAGCTCAAGGCCTACGCGCTGCAGACGCCGGGAGTGGAAAACGGATGCTGCGAATTCGACGTAAAGACCCTGCGCCCCACCTACCGGCTGCTCATCGGCATTCCGGGGCGTTCCAACGCGTTCGCCATCAGCGAACGGCTGGGGATGCCCGCGCCGGTGGTGGAGCGGGCGAGAGCGCTGGTAAGCGCGGAAAGCACCAAATTTGAGGACGTGGTGGACAAGCTCGAGCAAAGCCGCCAGTCCATGGAGGAGCGCCGGCAGGAGGCGGAGGCCATGCGCCTGGCTGCCGAACGGGCGGCAAAGGAAGCAAACGACCGGCTTGCGCGGATGGAACGGGACCAGGACCGGGAATTGGAAGCGGCCCGGGTACGGGCACGGGACATTGTCGAGCAGGCGAAACGCCAGGCGCATCAGCTGATGGATGAGCTGGACGCTCTGCGTAAGCAAAAGGACGCGGCCCAGTTCAGCCTCAAAGCCGCCCAGGCCAAGGCGGAGCTTAAGGCCAAGCTGCGGCGCCTGGACGACCTTGCGGACCCGGTTAAGGAACAGTCGGATGAGGACTATGTGCTGCCCCGGCCGCTGAAGGTAGGAGACACGGTGCTCATCACGTCGCTGGGCACGGCCGGCACCGTCATCAGCCTGCCCGACAGCAAGGGGAACGTGGAAGTTCAGGCCGGGATTATCAAAACAAGGGTGCCGCTTAAGTCGGTGCGGCTGACCGCGGCGAAAAAGGCGAAGCCTGCCCGGGCGGCCACCCGAAGCGTGACCAGCCGCGCCACCGCCCGAGCGGAAACCTCTGTGGATCTGCGGGGCAAGGCGGCGGACGAAGCGCTGATGGACTTAGACCAGTTCATCGACCAATGCCTATTAAACGGCATCGAGGAAATCACCATCATCCACGGCAAAGGGACCGGCGTGCTGCGCACCGCCGTGCAAAAGCACCTGCGCACCCATCCGAGCATTCTCACCTTCCGTTCGGGGGTCTATGGCGAGGGAGAACAAGGCGTCACCATCGCTCAGCTCAAATAACGAATCAAAACCGCGTTGCGGCAGCCAGCCGTTCTCTGGAAACGTCTCCAGAGAACGGCTGTTTTTTATGTTCACGCTGTTTGTACGACGCTTTCCAACGGCCTTTGCGAATGCTTTGTTCGCCGTTTCGTGGTTTTGACCCGGGGCTCGATGAAACTTTGACGGCAGGGCAGCGCCACTTTGCAGATGCCGTTCTTCATTTGCGGGAAAGCCGGCGCCCCCCCTAAAACTGCTGCTGATTCTCCCACTTATCCAGGAACATTCTGGATTTTTTCACAAGAACTGCAACCTGGTTGCATGTTTGCGAAATCCAGCCTATACTAACCGGTAGAGGCACCTTTGGAAAGGGGTAACGGAATATGAAGCAGACCATCTATTACGGCGGCGACATTTTGACCATGGAAGAGCCCATTACGGTGGAAGCCATTCTGGTGAAAGACGGGGTAATCGCCCAGGCGGGAAGCCTTCGGGATATCCTGGCTCAAAAGGATGAGGAAACCGTACTAGAGCATCTTCATGGAAAAACCCTGCTGCCCGCCTTCCTCGATCCGCACAGCCATATCACCGCTTTGGCCAGCACCATGGGCCTGGCGCCTTTGGACGGCGCGGAGAGCTTTGACGACATGGTTTCGCGCCTTGAGGAATTCCAGCAGAAACGAACCATCCCGGCCGGACAATGGCTCACCGGCTTTGGGTATGACCATAACTTTCTCAAAGAGAAAGCCCATCCCACCAAAGAGGTGCTGGATCGGGCTTTCCCGGATACACCGGTGCTCATTACCCACGCATCCGGGCACATGGGTGTAGTCAACTCCGCGGCTCTCGCCGCCCTTGGCATCACCAGCAAGACGCCCGACCCGGAGGGAGGAAAAATCGGACGGACGGACGGCACCATGGAGCCTAACGGCTATTTGGAGGAAACCGCTTTTACGACCCTTTCCTCCAAGCTCCCTCAGCCTACCTTAGAGCAGCTTCTGGACCAGCTGGATGCGGCCCAAAAGGTCTACCTGCAAAACGGCATCACCACCGTGCAGGACGGGTTTACCCGGCCCGGAGAGTGGGCCATGCTCAAAGCGATGGCAAAGGCGGGCCGCTTTCTGGTGGACGTGGTGGGCTATGCGGCGCTGGCCGACCACCGATCTCTGCGAACGGAGAATCCCGCTTATTGCAAGGCGTATCAAAACCGGCTGAGAATCGGCGGATACAAGATGTTCCTGGACGGCTCGCCCCAGGGAAAGACGGCCTGGCTGTCCGAACCCTACACTACCTCACCCGACGGGTACCGGGGCTATCCGATTTACACGGACGAACAGGTGAACGCGCTTATTTGCCAGGCACTTCAGGACGGCGTCCAGCTGCTCACCCACTGCAACGGGGACGCGGCGGCCCAGCAGCTGATTGACGGCTTTGAAAAGGCGCTTTCCTCTTATCCGAACGCACCCTCTACCCGTCCTGTGATGATCCATGCCCAGACGGTACGGCCCGACCAGCTCCAAAAGATGGCTTCTCTCTCGATGATCGCCTCCTTCTTTGTGGCTCACACCCATTACTGGGGAGATGTGCATCTTCAAAACCTAGGCCTCAAGCGGACAAACCGCATCAGTCCCGCCCGGACCGCGGGGAAACTGGGCGTCACCTACACCTTCCATCAGGACACGCCGGTTCTGCCGCCCAACATGATCGACACCGTGTGGTGCGCGGTCAACCGGGTGACGAAAAGCGGCGTGACCTTGGGCGAATGCGAACGGGTCACGCCATTGGCCGCTCTCAAAGCGGTGACGATAAACGCGGCGTACCAGTATTTTGAAGAGGACCGCAAGGGTTCTATCCGCGAAGGGAAGCTGGCAGATCTGGTCATTCTCGACCGAAATCCCTTGACCGTGAATCCCATGGATATCCGGGATATCCGGGTGGTAAAAACCATCAAGGAAGGCGAGACGGTCTATTCGGCAGAGGAAGGATAATAAAGGATCCAGTGGACCTTTTGCAGTTGAGAGGATACGCCTCAAAACCAAAGCGCAAAGGTGAAAAGGTTCCGTCTCGGCGCACGGATTTGACGGAAAAACGATAGCAAGGCTCTGATTTCGAAGAAGCCGGATGCTTGTAACACTTCTTTCTGTGGCTTTGTTTAGAAAAATATTCTAATTTTTGCTCACTTTTTCGAGGATTATGCATACAAAATTAGAAAGCATTTTTACAGCTTGACAGAACTTTTCCATAAGCGTATGATGAAGGCAAGAAGCAAGGGCGCTGCGAAGAAGCAGCGCCCTTTGTTTTTTACAGGGTACCCTACGCAAGTATTGAAAGGAGGATTCTTCCCGGTCCGTTCGTTTTTATGCAGGCAATGGAGCCGACTTTGGTTTCATTGCCGTTTTGTTTTTTTGGAGGGAATCGTCATGCGAAAACGGATGAAACAGATGGTAGTTTTGCTGGTCGTGTGCGTCACCGTACTGGCCCAGTTGATCATTCCTGCTTCTGCAGCAGAGGCCGGATTCGTGCTGTCGGTCGTCAATTTCGACGCCGTTTTGGATAAACCCGGGGTCAACGAGGAAAACGCGGCAAAGATGGAAGCCTATCTTCTCGAAGCGGCCGGAAAGGGTGCGAACATCGTCCTATTCCCGGAATATTCCCTGACCGGTCAGGTGGCGGAAAACGCTGTAAATCCGGCATCCGATGCCTCGATTGCGAAGCTTGCCGGAATCGCCGACCAGCAGGACCTGTATCTGCTGTTTGGGGCGCTGGTAGAGGAAGAAGGAACCCTCTATTCGGCCATGGTAATCTGCAGGCCGGACGGAACCACCGATCTATATAAAAAAGTCCATCTCACCGACCTGGAATGGCAGGCTGGATATGGGGCGGGCATTGCTCCTTACGTGCTCAAAACAGAATATGGAAGCTTTGGCCTAGCTCTGGGCAATGAATTCGCGGATGCGGCCGAGCTTGGAAAATACTATTACGGCACAGCCTGCCGGATGGTGCTGGTTGGCCAGTCTTACGGATACGACCCCACTGATGCAAACGGTCTGTCCCAGGCCCAGTACGACGTATATACCTCTGCCTACGCCTATTACCGGATGTATTCCCGCGGCGTTGCGGTGGCGAACCTGCTGACCGAAGCAGACGGCCTGACCTATTTTGGAGAAAGCTTTGTCTTTACCGGTAACTTTATCGCCGGCGGCAACGATACGCAGACTGCACCCGCCATGACCACCCAGGCGGGAATTGCCACCGCTCAGGTGGATGGCAGCTCCCGCGACACCTCCGCCGGTATGAGCAGCCGCCGGCTCAACCTGCTGGCCGACTGGTATGGCGAACGAACGGATTATACCCTGCCGGTTTACGGCCAGGGAAGCGCCTATAAGGACAACGTGCGTGTGGCCTCGGTCAACTTCCACCCGGTGTGGGGGGATGTGGACGCAAACGTGGCCAAGATCAAAGAGCTGATGCAGAAAGCCCATGAAGACGGTGTGGAGCTGTTGGTCTTCCCGGAAATGGCGCTGACTGCGTACAGCGTGGTTCTTCCAAAAGATTATACCGAGGAGCAAAAGGCGCTCTACGGCGATGAATATATGCAGCGAGTGCTGGCGCCGGTCATCCGTGGGGATAACCCCAGCCCGGTTATTACCGACCTGCAGGCTTTGGCCGAGTCCTACGGCATGTATGTGCTCATCGGTACGCCGGAAAAGGACGAGCTAGACCCCAACACCTATTGGAACTCGGTGGCCATCCTGGGTCCTGACCTGATCCAGTCCTACCGCAAAGTAAACCTGGCAAACCCGGAGCCCAACTGGTCCGCCTTCGGCACCGAGAACGACGGCGTCTTTGAAACACCATTCGGTCTGGTGGGCGTGGCAATCTGCGCGGACATTTACAATTATCAGGAATTACAGCGCACCTATGCTCAGATGGGCTGCCGCATTGTCATTAACTGCACGGCGGGCGCCGCCAACAATACCACGGTGGAAAACGGCGGCTGGCAGCTGACCTACCAGAACCGTCTGGAAAGCTTTATGCTGCGTGACGACAATTTCATGATCACCTCCAACCTGGTGGGCTACGAGGGGCCAAAGCTGACCGGCGAGGTAAAGCAGGCGCTGGCGGATGCGGGCTATGACCAGGACGACATCACCAGCAGCTGGCTCTATCGTGGTAATACGGACCTTTATAACCTGCTTCGCAACGCCGACGGTTCTCTGCTCAACAGCCGTGCCTGCATCTTCCCCGGCTCGAGCCTGTGCATCGCGCTGGACCCCGATTCTCCCACCGGCGTTACCGCCTATGGAAACACGACGGACAGTGCCGCTATCCTTTCCTATGGCAGCGACTTAGGCCCTTACCTTGACAAGGACGGAGACGGAAAAAGCCCGTATCTAAGCTATACCACGGATACCTTTAACGTTTTCTACGCGGCGGATTTCGACCTGTCGCTGGCGACGCTGGAAAAGTTCTATAACGAAAACCCCTTTGATTACCGCCCGGACCTGTACTACCAGTGGTATTCCGAGCTCTTCTACGACACCTACGGCATTGGCCTGGAAGACACGGTACTCACCGACGCGCAAAGCGGCATCCAGCTTTCCAGCCGGTTTGCCGACGGGGTTGCGATGACGGTGAAGCCGGCGGTCTATACGCCCGCTTCCCTGGAGGGATATCTGGTGGCCGATAGCCGCAGCTATGACATCGATCTTTCCTCCATCCACACCACCCAGGTGCTCAAGACCAATCAGACCAACGCCTTGGGCGCGTCCAACGTCTACTATACAGGCAGCTACGCGCCTTATGTGGGAAGGGTAACGATATCCATTCCAGCCGAGGGTATGGAAGATGGGCTCCTCTATGTAAACGGACAGCCGGTTCAGGTGACGGGTGGCCGGGCCGAAATCACGGTAGAGGACCTTGACACTGTAACGATTGCCTACTATGTGGCCGACGAAGAACTGGATCCTTCTCCCATGCCCGGTCCCAACCCGGGCGATACGGAAGATCCGATCCCGTCCCCGGATACTGGTGTCGCCGGTCTGGCGGTACCTACCGTTGTGATTCTGGCTGCATCTGCAGCGGCTGTGGTGGCCCTGCGGCGTAAGGCAGAGAGAGCATAAAAACAGAAGTCGATTTTCCCTTTTTGAATCCTGACACGCATGGCCGGCGTCTTTTTGACGCCGGCCATTTTCTTTGTTTTCCTTACATGCCGCAAGCCTCAGCGGGACAATCTATGGGAAAACCCCTTTTTCCTTTACACGGCCCGGATACAGGAAACGAAAAAGAGATACCGGAAGAAAGTTGCCTTTGACGGGATGACTAGAAAAGACAAACCGATGTCTTTTCCTCCTGGAAGCGTTCAGGGAAGCAGCAACGTCCGCTCAATCTCGCATCCAAAAGAAACCGCCGCAGCCACGGCAGAAAAAACGCAGTACCACCCCTCTTCAAAAGGAGGGCAAAAACCGAAGGAAAGCCCTGTACACCGGGAAAAAGGTGTGGTATAATTTTCAGGATATTGGTAGGAAAGTCGGCGAAGGTACGCCGATGGAATATTCCCGCCGCAACGAAGACGGGACGAGGAAGGGAATGTCTGATTCTATGGCAGTAAACCAGTATAAAACCCATCACTGCGCCGAATTGACGGAGCAGAACTTAAACGAAGAGGTGCGTCTGGCCGGCTGGGTGGATACCATCCGTGACCATGGCGGCGTGGCCTTTGTGGATCTGCGCGACCAGCACGGCGTGACCCAGGTGGTCGTCCATGACGACAGCCTTCTGCAAAACGTGCACCGGGAAACGGTGGTCAGCGTCCATGGCAAGGTAGTCAAGCGGGACGAGGAAACCGTCAACCCGAAGATTCCCACCGGTACGCTGGAGGTCATGGTGGACTCTTTGGAGATTTTGGGCGGGTCGAACCCCAATCTCCCCTTTGACATTGAGAACTCCACCGAAACCCGCGAGGATGTGCGGCTCAAGTACCGCTTTTTGGACCTGCGCAATCCGAAGGTACATGGGAACATTTTGCTCCGCTCGAAGATTGTGCGCTTTTTGCGCCGGAAGATGGAGGACCTGGGCTTTGACGAGATCAATACTCCCATCCTCACCTGCTCGTCGCCGGAGGGGGCCAGAGACTATATCATTCCGTCGCGCAAGTACGAGGGCAAGTTCTACGCCCTGCCCCAGGCGCCCCAGCAGTTTAAGCAGCTTCTGATGGTGGCGGGCTTTGATAAGTATTTCCAGATCGCCCCGTGCTTCCGGGACGAGGACGCCAGAGCCGACCGGTCTCCGGGCGAGTTCTATCAGCTGGACTTTGAGATGGCCTTCGCTACCCAGGAGGACGTGTTCGAGGTGGCCGAGGAAGTGCTTTACGATACCTTTACCACCTTCAGCGACAAGAAGGTTTCCCCGAAGCCCTTCGTTCGTATTCCGTTCGAAGAGGCCATGCTCAAATACGGCACCGACAAGCCCGACCTGCGCAATCCCCTGGTGATTACCGACCTGTCCGATTTCTTTATGGACGTGGACTTCATGCCCTTTAAGAATAAGCCCGTGCGGGGCATCGTGGTGGAAGACTGCGCGAAAATGCCCAAGTCCTTCTTTGAAAACATGCTCAAATACGCCACCTCCATCGGCATGAAGGGGCTTGGATACCTGACCATGTTGGAAGGCATGCAGTTCAAGGGCCCCATCGCCAAGTTCCTGACCGAGGACAAACAGAAGGAACTGGTGGAGCGTCTGTCTCTCAAAAAGGACGACACGCTGTTCTTCATCAGCGACGCGAAGACGGTGGTCGACAAGCTGGCGGGGCTCATCCGCACCGAGCTTGCCGAGCGCAAGGGCATCATCGACAAGGACCGGTTCGAATTCTGCTACATCACCGATTTCCCCATGTACGAGAAGAACGAGGAAGGGCATCTGGACTTTACCCACAACCCCTTCTCCATGCCCCAGGGCGGCATGGACGCGCTTTTAAACCAGGATCCGCTCACCATCAAAGCCTATCAGTACGACATTGTCTGCAACGGCGTGGAGCTTTCCTCGGGCGCGGTGCGAAACCATCGGCCGGATATCATGGTCAAAGCCTTTGAGCTGGCCGGGTACTCCAAGGACGAGGTGGAGAAGCGATTCGGCGCTTTGTATAACGC
This sequence comes from uncultured Eubacteriales bacterium, assembly GCA_951801675.1. Taxonomy (GTDB): domain Bacteria; phylum Bacillota; class Clostridia; order Oscillospirales; family Acutalibacteraceae; genus Solibaculum_A. The sequence goes on from CATONX010000007.1 coordinate 15,904, forward strand.
CTTCCAGTACGGTGCGCCGCCCCACGCGGGCATGGCCCCGGGCGTCGACCGGATGATTATGCTGCTCACCGAGGAAGAGAGCATCCGCGAGGTTATCGCCTTCCCGATGAACGCCTCTGCGCAGGATCTGCTGCTGGGCGCGCCCGGCCAAGTTACCGAGCAGCAGCTTCGGGAAGTGCACATCAAAATCCGCTGAGGATAGATGGGAGAAAGGGATATGAACAACGAAGTGCTGGCGAAGATGGAAGATCTGGCGCTTGTGAGCTTTGACGAGGCGGAGCGGGAGTCCGTCCTTACTGAGATGGCCGAAGTGATGGCCTGCCTCGACGCGATCAAGGCGGCCGACGCAGAGGGTGCCGAGCCCATGATTTACGTGCAGGCGCTGGAGAACGTGTTCCGGGAGGACGAGGTGCACGAATTCCCGAGGATCGACGACATTCTCGAAAACGCGCCCGACGAAATGGAACACCAGTTCGTTGCGCCCCCCACCTTCGACTAAACGGGCATAGGAGAGAAAGACGATGACGAATCAAAACCCATTGGCGCTGGCACAAGCCATTCGTGCGGGAACCTGCACGGTGGCCGAAGCGATCGCGCCTTACATAGAGAAAATCGAGCAGGACGGCAGCTTGTTTTCTTCCTTTGACCGGGAGGCGGCAGCCGCCCAGATAGACGCGGTGCAAGCGCGGCTTCGTGCGGGAGAGGCCCTCTCTCCCCTGGCCGGGATGCCGGTTGCGGTTACAGAGACCATCTGCACCCAAGGGGAAGAAACGGCCGCCGGTTCCAAGATGCTGGCCGGTTTTAAGCCGCCCTTTGAGGCGATGGCGGTAACAAAGCTCAAGGAAGCGGGCATGATCGTCTTAGGGAAGCTGAAAACCGACGAGTTCGGCTGCGACGGCCTTGGCTGTACGGCTCCTTTGGCGATAAAGAAGGGCCAGGTCCTTCTGGGCTTCGGGTGCGACACGGGCGGGTCTTTGCGGGCGCCGGCGGTGCAAAACGGGGTGTACTGCGTAAAGCCCACCTACGGCGCGGTGTCCCGTGCGGGATTGATTGCTTACGCTTCTTCGATGGACCAGGTGTCCGTCTTTGCGCCTGACCTTGCCTTGTGCGAGGCGGGGCTTATGGCGGTGGCGGGGCATGACCCGGCGGACAGCACCTCTTTGGAAACGCCCCTCCCCCCGGCCGGCGGGTTCTCCGTTTCGGGGCGCAAGGTGGGCATTCTCAAGGAAGCTCTGGAGGAAACGGACGAAGCGGGCAAGGCTGCGGTAAAAGCCGCGGCGGACGCTTTTGCGGCGGCGGGCGCCCAAGTGATGGAGCTTTCCATCCCGCAGGTCAAAAACGCCCTGGCTGCTTACCTGATTATCGCCACCGCCGAAGCGAGCGGCAACATGGCCCGGTTCGACGGCATCAAGTACGGCTATCAGACGCCCCATTATGAGAACCTGTTTGATTTGTACCTGAAGTCGCGCAGCGAAGGCTTCGGCCGGAAAATGAAAGAGCGGCTGGGGCTCGGTTCTTTGATGCTTTCGGAAGGATATTACGACGACTATTACGACAAGGCCATGCGGGTGCGCGGGCAGATTGCCGCTGCCGTGAAGGCGGCTTTCGATCAGGTGGACTGTCTGCTGACCCCGGTGTTCCCCGCGAATGCGGATTTTGACGCCGCTACTCTTTTGGGCGCGGAGAAAAATAACCGCCTTTTGACCGCCGCCAGCCTGACCGGGCGGCCCAGCCTAGTCATCCCGGCGGAAGCCCAAAACGGCGTGCAGCTCATCGGCAGGTACATGGAGGATTTGACGCTGCTGGCCTTCGGGCGGGCAGCGGCGCCGGAAAGGAGCGGAGTGTAACATGGAATACGAGGTTGTTATCGGCCTGGAAGTCCACACCGAGCTTGCGACCAAGACGAAAATTTTCTGCTCCTGCTCCACTCAGTTCGGCGGCGGGGCCAACACCCACATCTGCCCCGGCTGCGCGGGTATGCCGGGCACCCTGCCGGTGGTGAACAAGAAGGTCATCGAGTTCGGCATCGCGGCGGCTTTGGTCACCAACAGCAAGATCAATCAATACACCACCTTCGATAAGAAAAACTATTTCTACCCGGACCTGGCCTGTTCCTATCAGATCACCCAGCTGTTCCACCCCATCTGCGTAGACGGCAGCGTGGAGATTGAAACGTCCCAGGGAAAGAAGACCATCGGGCTCAAACAGATCCACATGGAGGAAGACGCGGGCAAGCTCAAGCATGACCCGTTTACCGACAGCTCCCTGGTGGACTATAATCGCTCCAGCATGCCGCTTCTGGAAATCGTCAGCAAGCCGGATTTCCGCTCGGCGGAGGAAGTGGTGGCGTACTTGGAAAAGCTGCGCTCCATGCTCAAAGCCATCGGCGTGTCCGACTGCAAGATGCAGGAAGGCTCCATGCGGGCGGACATCAACCTGTCGGTGCGGCCGCTTGGAAGTACGAAGCTTGGCGTGCGGGCGGAAATGAAGAATATGAACTCGTTAAAGTCCATCACCCGGGCCATTGAGTACGAGACCGCCCGGCACATCGATTTAATCGAGTCGGGCAACGCCCACAAGCTCAAGCAGGAGACCCGGCGGTGGGACGATGAAAAGGGCAAAACCTACGCCATGCGTTCCAAAGAAAACGCGCAGGACTACCGGTATTTCCCCAACCCCGACCTGCCTCCCATCGTTATCAGCGACGAGTGGATTGAGCGGGTCCGCCAGAGCCTGCCGGAGCTTCCGGAAGCGAAGTTTGCACGGTACACGCAGGTTCTGGGCTTAAGCGAGGGAGACAGCCGCCTGCTTACGGGCAGCAAGGTGCTTTCCGACCTGTGCGACCACTGCATCCAAGCGGGCATCGCGCCTCAGACGGCGGCCAACTGGATCACCGGCGAGGTGATGAACCTGGCAAAGAACGACGGCAAGCTGGCGGACGACCTGGTGCTTCGCAAGGAGAGCCTGGCAAAGCTCATCGGCCTGGTGGAAAAGAACGTCATCAACCGCAACACCGCCAAGAAGGTGCTGGCGGAGGTGTATCACAAGGACGTGGACCCGGAGGAATACGTCAATGCAAACGGGCTTGCCATGGTGTCCGACAAAGGGGCCATCGAGCAGATGGTCAAGGACGTGCTGGCAGCCAACGAAAAGGTGGTCGCGGACTACAAGAGCGGCAAAACCCAGGCAAGAGGGTTCCTTTTCGGCCAGATCATGAAGCAGGCGAAAGGCAAGGCCGACACCAAGCTCATCAACGAGCTTTTAAACGAACAGCTCAGCTGATCCCATAAAAAAGAGCGAAGAAGCCCGGAGGGAAATTCCCTCCGGGCTTCTTTTTCTCTATCCTGTGGGACGTCTCACGGAGGCTCACCCCGCCCAGCAAAACCGTTTACGGGCAAAGGACTCTCCTGTGCTCACCAGGGGCGGGACATCTATGCTTTTTTACCCGCGGCGCTTGGGGCGAGGGAGCGGCTTGGGATCGTCGGTACGGTTTAAGAGGAAATCGACGCTGGTATCAAACAGGTCCGCAAGCTTGCACAGAATTTCCGGCGACATGGCATTGACACCATTTTCATAGGCACTGACGGTTTTCTGGTTGACAAAAAGAACCGCCGCCATTTTCTGCTGCGTCCAGCCCAGCTCTTCGCGCCCTTTCCGCACCCGCTCGTATTTCATAACGGCATCACCTCTGCCGTCTATGATAGCAGATTTCCTTGCAGCCGGGTGGATTTGGCAGAAATCCTGGTATTCCTCCATTTATATCTCCCGCTCGACCGGAACCCGTATCGCGGACTTTGCATAGATTGGAACAAAAGGAGTGTTGCCAATGTTTTTTGTCCGAACCGGCGACGGCGTGAAAATCGCCGTGTACGATCTCAATCCAAGGGGCAAGCAGACCGTATTCCTGGTGCACGGCTGGCCCTTATCCCATAAAATGTACGAATACCAGACCGAACTGCTCACTAGCCTTGGGTACCGGGTGGTGCTCCTTGACCTGCGCGGTTTTGGAAACTCCGACGCCCCCTCCTGCCGCTATGGATACAGCCAGATGGCGGACGATATCTATACCGTGGTACGCGCTCTGCGGCTGCATCATTTCATCCTGGTGGGCTTCTCCATGGGCGGCGGCATCGTAACCCGTTACATGGCCCGACACAACGGCTACGGCGTCAAAAAGCTGGTGCTGCTGGGCGCGGCCACCCCCAGCCTTGTCAAGCGGTCGGACTTTCCCTACGGCGTCAGTCCCGAATCGGTCGAGCAGTGGGCCCAGCAGACGATTACCGACCGGGCCCAGCTCAATGAGAATTTCAGCCGGATGCTCTTATACAGCTCCCATTCCAACGCCATCGTCAACTGGTTTCGCAGCCTTGCGGACGAAGCCTCCGGCATCGGCACCCTGCAAACCGCCTATGCCCTGGGTACCGAGGACATGCGCGAGGACATTCAGAAAATCAAGGTTCCCACCGGCATTTTCCATGGGGTAAAGGACCGGGTGGTTCCTTTTGAACTGGCTTTGGTGCAGAAGGAGTGCATCTGCAATTCCACCCTGTTTCCCATGGAGTACAGCGGCCACGGGGTCTTCTACGACGAGCTTTCCAAATTTAACCGCCTGTTCCTCGAATACATCCAAGAGGATTGCTGACGGCTTTTTGCCTGGACTTTCTTTTTGTTGTCCGTCCGCCTTTTTCCTTCAAACCTCCTAGGAAGGCAGGCGGCAAAAAAGGCCGGGAACCAATTGGTTTCCGGCCTTTATATTGCCATTAAGAACGGACTTGCAGCAGCTTCTGCTTGAGCTCTCCTTCAATGCGGCCGAGCTCCGCCTCCGCTTCCTGACGCTTCTGCCGGCCTTCCTCCTGAATGCGCAGAACCTCGTCGAGGGTCGAAATGAGGCTTTCGTTGGTGTGCTTGAGAGTCTCGATGTCCACAATGCCTCGCTCGGACTCTTTGGCCGTCTCGATGGTGGCCATCTTGAGAGTGTCGGCGTTCTTGCGCAGCAGCTCGTTTGTCATGTTGGACACCTCGTGCTGCGCCTGGGCCGCCTGCTGAGAATGGGCCACCCCCAGGGCCAGAACCATCTGGCTCTTCCACAGCGGAATGGTGTTGACCAGGGTGGACTGGATTTTGTCGGTCATCAGGGTGTCGTTTCCCTGGACCAGGCGGATCTGGGGCGCCATCTGGATGGAGATCATCCGGGTCAGCTCCAGGTCATGGAGCTTCTTTTCAAACCGGTTGCACAGCCCCGAAAGGTCGTTGACCGCCTGGGCGTCCTCCGGAAGGCCGGACTGGCTGGCCCTCTCCTGAAGGGCGGGAAGTTCTGTTTGCTGCACTTCCTGGAGCTTCTTTTTGCCCGCCATGATGTACATGGACAGCTCTTTGAAATACACCTTGTTGAGCTCGTACATTTTATCGAGCATGGCAATGTCCTTGAGCAGCTGAATCTGGTGGTTTTCCAGGGCGGTGCAGATTTTGTCGATGTTGGCCTCCGCCTTGTCGTACTTGGCCTTCATGGCGACGATTTTATTGGAGCTGCGCTTGAAGAAACCGAAGAGACCTTTCTCGTTCTCGTCCACGTCGAAGCTCTTGAGCTCGGTGACCACGCTCGAAAGCATTTCCCCCACCTCGCCCAAGTCCTTGGTGCGAACGTTATCAAGGGCGGTTTCCGAAAAGTCCGCGATTTTTTTCTGTGCGCCCGAACCGTACTGCAGAATCATGGCGGAATTGTTCAGCTGGATTTTGGACGCGAAATCGTCCACCATTCTTTTTTCCTCCGCCGTCAGCGTGCTCTCCTCAAACACCGGGGCAGGCGGCTGGTTGGGCGCAGTCTGCAGCTGGGCGGCAGGCGCTTCCTCGGAAAAGGGCTCAAAGGTCAGGGTCGGGACTTCCATTTTCTCTTCGTTCATTTCCAGTCGTACCTCCTAAATTGCGGCCATCGGCCGCGCAATCAAACATGCGTCAAATCAGGATACCGGGCCCTGCGGGCCTTTCTCCTGGGGCTTTTCAAACCGGTGCCCGGTCAGGCCTTCCTGGGCAAGCATCGTCTGGAGCACCGAAATATCGGTGGAAATATCCAGCGCATCGTCTTCAAAGAGCCGGTCGAGCAGATTCTCAAAGGCGACGCTGATGGTATCCAGGGTGTCACGGATTTCCCGCTTGGCGGCCATAATGTTTTCCCCCTGCACCGGCTGCTCTTCAAACTCCCGGTAGGTGTTGACAAGCTTTAGGGTGGTGGGCAGGTAATAGCTCATGAACTTGCGGATGTCCGGCAGCTTTTCCGGATGCTGCTCCACCTGCTCAAAGATTTTCGAGGTGACCTCCTCCAAGCGGAACAGCTTGTTGGAAATGTCCTCCCCGGGCATGGCGTCGTTCGCTTCCCGGATCTGGCGCAGGTACGCGCGGCCCTCGTCGATGGTTTTGTGAAGGGTGGCGGCGTTGGGGTCCTTTTCCTCCATCTCCTTGCGCCGCTGCTCTTCAATCTGACGCTGCTTCATGCTTTCCTGCAGCTGCAGATACTGCTCGTAGGTATCCTCATCGGTCATCAGGCAGGTTTTCTGGTCGTCGATGTGCCCGTCCGGGAACATACGAAGCCGGATCATTTTCTGCAGGTCCTTGGCGACAAAGGCATTGTCCTTCCCCACCGCAGCCGCAAGCTCCCGGATTTCGCAGAAGGTCCGCCCGGCCAGCACCTTTTGATAGCATTTAAACCGCTTGACCCGTCCCCGCTGCCTTGCCCCCACGCCCACCATAGCGGCGCAGGCAACCGTCAGCGGGAAGAAGCAGGCGGTCAGAATCGGAAAGACCGGGATGCTGGAAAGCGCGGCGGTCAAAATGGCGAACACCAGCGTAGCAATGGCGAAGGGAATACCGAACACCAGCCCGAACACCAAAAACAGAATCCCCGACACCGATCCCGCCGGCATTTTGCCCCGCTGCATCACGGGGGCTGAATAGGAATAAGCCGGCTGGGCGGACTTCTGGTAAGCCGGCCCGCTTTGGCTGCTTGTATATCTGCCCTTTTGAGGGGCCGTCGCCTCTTTTACCGTTTGCTTGGCGGTATTCACCGCGTCCTTGACGGTATGCTTCAACTCGGAAAATTCGTTGGAATGAATTGCGTCCTTCACTGCTTTCCCGATGTCGCGGCCAATGTCGGAGAAATTCCGGTTTTCCATTCGCATACCTCCCTTGCCGTATTTGTTTCATTATATCGCATCCGCCAGGAAAGTACAACCTCAAAATCTCCCCAGATGCTGCGGCGGTGGCGCAGCTCTTCGTGTTTTTTCCGGCCTTCTTTGGATATTTCTCCCCTTTGCGGCGCACACTTTTGTTAGACGCGCATGTTTGCGCAATACAAGGAGGCAACCTCATGAATCTACGGAAATGCGCCATCATCGGCTGCGGCTATGTGGGAGCGACCACCGCCTTTGCCCTCACCCAAAGCGGCCTTTTCTCCGAGCTCGTTCTCATTGACCAGAACCGCAAAAAAGCGTTGGGCGAGGCGATGGATCTGAGCCATTCGGTCCCCTTCGTGAAGCCAGTGGAGGTAGTGGCCGGGGATTACCCCGACCTTGCGGACTGCGCTTTGGTCATCATCACTGCCGGCGCGGGGCAGGCGCCCGGGGAAACCCGGCTGGACCTGGTGCACAAAAACGTAAAAATCTTTCAGTCCATTATTCCCCAGATCACCCGCTATAATCAGGAATGCATTCTTCTGGTGGTATCAAACCCGGTGGATATTCTCACTTATGTGACCCTCAAGCTGTCCGGCTTTCCGGCCAATCGCGTGATCGGTTCGGGCACGGTCCTTGACACGGCGCGGCTGAAATTCCTGTTGGGCGCCCATTTCGAGGTGGATCCGCGCAACGTTCACGCCTTTATGATCGGGGAGCACGGGGACACCGAGCTTCCTGTTTACAGCTCGGCCAACGTGTCCGGCATCGACTTTGACCATTTCTGTCAAAGCTGTCAGCGCCACTGCGACCAGGAGGTACTGCGCACCATCTACGAGGAAGTCAAAAACAGCGCCTATGAAGTAATCGAAAACAAGGGCGCCACCTATTACGCCATCGCGCTGGCGGTGCTGCGCATTGTGGAGGCGCTCATGCGCGACGAACATTCGGTGCTGACGGTGTCGGTTCTCCCCGAGGGGCATTACGAGCTAAACGACCTGTGCATCGGTCTGCCCGCCATTGTGGGCCAGGGCGGCATTGAAAAGGTGCTGGACGTGCCGCTGGATTCGGACGAATGGGACCGGCTGCAAAAAAGCGCTGCCCAGATGAAAAAGGTGATTGGGGAAATCTGCTGGGAATAAGAAAGAGGATTGGCCTTTCCTTTATTGACGCATACCCGAACGGATTCTCCCATTTCCGCCCGATGGCAGGGTACGGTGAACGGGGTAGTAGATCAGATAGATGGAAGGCTTCGTCGTTTTTCTTTCCTGTCATTTTGGTGTCCGTCTTGGCCGGGCCAAGGTGGTTTGGCAGTTCGTTGCCTATATACCGGCAAGATGGGCTCCCTCTTATCAAAAAAGGCCAACCGCTTTTGGCGGTTCGCCTTTTGCCTCTCGCGGCGGCTTTTTTTGGCTGCCGCAATTCATTTTTTCACTTGGCATCGGCGTCTCTCCCTCGCCGTTTGGAAACGTGCTCTCCGGTTACAGGCAGCGCCCATACCGCATCCACAGCCGCCAAAGCCAGTTCTTCTCCTCGTAAAGCTGCTTTCGTATGGCAAACACCAGGCGGGACACTTCCTTGACCTCCTCCTTCTTCACCGGCTGCCCGCTGAACCGTGCTTTGAGCACCAGCTCCATGCAGCGGTCGCATTCTTCCTGGGACAGGAAGGGGAAACGGCTTTGCAAAAGCGCTGGCTCATAGCAGACGATGGACGCGGTTTTACAGCCTGCAAAAGAAAGAAGCATACATAAATACCGGTAAAGGGCAAGCACATTCTGGTTTTCGTCCTGGGTCTGGAAAGAATTCTGCCTTCGCTTTTGCACAATGGCCTGCCGTGCGAGTATCACCAACAGCAAAAGCATCAAGGTCAAAACCGCGGCGAAGATGACCAGCATCACCGTCATAGGACCGCCCGGTCCCGCCGTGCCGCCTTCGGAAGGACCAGAGAAAGAATCGCCCGGAGAAACGGGGCTCATTGAGGACGAAGACGAGGCGCTCGAAATAGGCGAACGGCTGCTCGACGGCACGGAAGGCTCCTCGGAAGAGGAGGAATCCTCCGGCTCCCTTACGGGTGCGCTGGCGCCGTAGCCGGGGGTAAACTCCACCGGGATCCATCCCTGTTGGGCGTCATACACCTCTACCCAGGCATGGCGCTTGGAGTCGTCGATGTCCAGCGTGTAATATGTTTCGACGCCTGTACTGTCCGTAATCCAGAAGCCTTCCTCGGTCAGCCGGCTGGCGAAAACCGTCTTGTCCTCTGCGGGCGCGTTTAAAAACTCGTCCGGCCCCACCAAATATCCTTCCACGTACCGCGCCGGCACACCCAGCGACTGCAGCATCAGGGCTCCGGCGGTGGCGTAATGGACGCAGTATCCTTTCTTGTTCTCCAAAAGGAAATATTCCGTAAAATCCATATTGCTGGGCGCGCGGCCCGGCGAGGTGGAATAAACGGTATTCTCGGTAAAATAACGCTTAAGGCGGCCAATCATTTCTTCCATGCTCGTGCTGCCGGAGCATATCTGCCATGTCAGATCATAAAGCCAGCCCATATCCGCCGGAAACTGGGTATAGGCTTCGCTTGCAAATTGTTGATAGTCCCAATAATAGGGATGGCGCTCAAAAACGGGAGGACGGCTCAATTGCGCCAAATCAGCGCTGCTCTCGTCCAAACTATACCCATAGTAAACGCTGTAGGTGTTGCCCGTTGTAAGGAGGGGCGCATATCGGTCGTATTCCAGCAGGGTTTCCTTGCTTTCCATAGAAAAATAGGGAACAAATGCGTATTTTGTGCCCGCCCGAACGGATGTAATCTGGATGGGAGCAATCTGTGTGCCTCCGTACTGGCCATAGTAGGCGTTTAGCAGTTCATACGCGTTGATGTCGTTTTGCCCGCCCTTCCGGAAAAGAGGAAAGGTTTCATAGGCGGAATCGGGAATCTGCTCCCAGTTGGTCCCGGTGTACACACTGCCGGTGTACCCTTTGAAATAAAGAGTGCTCTGGGTATACGGCATGTCAATCAGCAAGTCGGTCTGATAATCGTATTTCAGATTTCCTGCGGCCCAGAGGTTTCCTTCCCCGATCCGGTTGGTCTTAGCTGGGTTTAAAAAGGAAAGCCAGTCAAAGTCCTGGTAATTCGTGCGAAGGGTCTCAAATGCCTGCGGACGCTGGTAATCAGTCAAGCTGAGCGCCGCCTGGCTGCCTAATAGGCATACCGTCATCACCAAGCAGAGTACGAAGCTCACCGGCGCGGTCAGCTGCCGGCTGTAGGGAGCACACACCCGGTTTCTCCGCCTGCTTCCCCGAAACCGCCCCACCGCCAATGCCGCCGCCAGCTGGGACAAAAGGCAGCACAGCAAAAACAGCAGCGCCCACAAGGCCGGAGCCCTTCCATAGAAAAGGCCCACTTCCAGAAACGGAAAGGTCACCAGCACCGCGGGCAAAAACAGCGAACGGCGTACGATGCAGTAGCCCAGGGTAATGCACAAAAAAAGCACCACCACCGCCCACAGCAGCGTCAAAGACGGATAGTATTCCTCGAACCGATAAACCGGCTGCGGCAGGTTTGGAACGTTGGCGTTTCTCAGCGTGACCAGCACCGTATCGTACACGTTTATAGCCATTCCCACCAGCGTATCCTTGCACAAGGTTAAGATCGCCAAAAACAGCCCGAAAGAGATGGGAAAAACCCATGTTCCCATCCGTTTGAGGCGATAGAGCAGGGTAAACCCCATCGAACCAATCGCGGCGCAGAAAAGGACCGCCATATAGTCACAGGAAAGGTCATAAGCGGTGATCAAGCAAAAGAGAGCGCCGCTGACGCCGGCGAACAGCAAAAGCGCGGGCATTACCGCCGTCATCCAGGCAGAGGGCTGCTTTGTGAAGGCCTTTGCCGTCACGGCGGTGGAAAAGGAAATGCCGGCCGCCGGTTTCTTTTTTTGTTTTTCTTTCATCGCCATCACCTACCATTCCACGCCGGCAAGGCTTTCGGGCACGTTGTGCGCCATTACCGGAATTCTCCGGAAATCCGGCTCCAGAATCTGCGGGAGCCCTTCCTTCCGGGTTACCTCAAACAGGGTAACCGGCTGCGCCTGCCCATGCAGGACCTCCTGCCGGGCGGCGTTTTCCCGGCTGGTGAGATAAACCAGCCGCCCTTGTACCAATGGTTCGCAATGGATGAGGGAAAATAGGGGGCCACTCGACGGAATTTCACTTTGCAGCAGTTCGCTCATCATGTAATCGTGCTCTTCGTCGTTTGCCACGTCAAAGCACACGTCCTGCCCCTCCTTTTGCCGGTACCAACAGACCCGGTGGGGAATCCGCCGGCCGACTAGGTCGGTGGAGAGCGTGTTCACAAGCTCCAAAAGCCCGTCCAAAAGAGAGGCGTCTTCCTCCACGCTCAGTTCTATCACCATGGTAACGGCGTTTGCGATGGGAAGCCCGAATTCCTTGACCATAAGGCTCCCCGTCTTGCTGCTGAGCTTCCAGTGAATCCGCTGCTGCCGGTCCCCCTCCTGATACTCGCGCACGCCGAACAGCTCGGAGGGATCGTCCCCCTTGCGCTCGGCGGAGTACCGCTGCACGTCGGTGCTGCTATGTACGTTGCAAAGAAGCTGGGCGCTGACTTCCTCCGCCGGCGGCCAGAGAAGGAAGGAAACCGGCGGCAGCGGCTTTAAATTGCTGTGAAAAAGCCAAAACCAATCGTATACCCGGATGCGAAAAGCAGACAGCCGAAAGCTTCCGTAATGGGCGGAGGTAACCGCCCCCTGTACCAGCCTTCGGCCGCGGGCGGGTATGGAGAAGCGGATGGTTTGGCTCTCTTGGCCGCCAATCATTTGGTTCTTGCAGGTAAGGGTGACCTGACAGGCGGTAATGGGCAGAAAGGAACGATTGTGCGCGGAAATCTGGTAGCGCACCTCCCGCTTGGTCTGCTCGTCGGCAAATGCGGTGGACACGGTAATCGTCAGGCTTTTGCGCATCCAAAGGGTCGCGGCCTTCAAAAAGACCGGCAATGCCAGAAAGGCCAGAAACAGCACCACCGCAATCGGGCCCCGAAAGGCGATCACAAAGACGCCCAGCCCAATAAGCGCCGCCACATACAAGAGCTTAACGCGCACCATAAAACCGGTTCCTTTCTTCCAGCACAAAGGGCATGGCCGTTTCGTTTAACAGCTCCTCTAGCAGGGACGACGACGTATGGGCGGCCTTTGCCTTGGTGCTGAGTACCAGACGGTGGGCGCAGGTATTCAAAAACACGTACTTTACGTCGTTAGGGGTGACATAGAGACGGTTATGCAAAAAGGCACAGGCCTTGGACATGCGCATCACCGCCAGGGAGCCGCGGGGGCTGATACCCAGCTTGATGAGCGGATGGCGGCGGGTAGCCGTGACCAGATTGACAATGTACTCGTACACCGTATGCTCCACGTGGATTTGCTCGATGGCGCTTTGCATCTGCAAAATCACATCCGCCTGCACGATTTGCTGCACCGAGGAAAGGGGATTGCCGGTCTGCCGGCCTTTGAGAATGTCGATCTCGCTTTTTGGGTCGGGGTAGCCCATGCTTAAACAGACCATAAAGCGGTCGAGCTGGGAGTCGGGCAGGGGCTGAGTTCCCACCGAACCGATGGGGTTCTGGGTGGCGATGACGATATAGGGCCGCGGCAGCTCGTGCGCAACGCCGTCCACCGTCACCCGCCGCTCCTCCATCAGCTCAAGCAGCGCAGACTGGGTTTTCGTGGAGGTGCGGTTGATTTCGTCCGCCAAAAAGAGATTGCAGAAGGCGGCTCCCTGCTTAAACACAAAGGACTGGGTGAGCTTATTGTACATGGTAAAGCCCACCACGTCGCTTGGCATCACGTCAGGGGTAAACTGCAGCCGTTTGCAGGCAAGATCCATCGCCCTGGAAAATGCCAGGGCCAGGGTAGTCTTTCCCACGCCGGGTACATCCTCAATCAAAATATGGCCGCCTGCCAAAATCGCCATAAGCATCTTGACAACGACTTCATCCTTGTCGATAATGACCTTGCGTACCTCTTCGATGATCTGGCGCGCATGGTCGTATGCTGTGCGAAATACCGTTCCCGTCACTTGTGTTTCCATTACATCACTTCCCATTTCTAGTGAATTTTAGTGTGTTATAATTGCATTTATCATAGCACGGCAATCTTGTATCCACAATCAAAAAATTCGACATCTTATAATGAAAAATAGTCGTATATTTCCAAAACCTCTCTCCCTTTTCTACATATTTTTCGTTTTGTGCCAGCTGGTTCTCATCTAGAATAACATTTAGAGTGGACTTTCAGTCAAGAAACAATCTATGAACTTTTTGTTTTTGCATAAAAAAGAGCCGGGGCGTGCCCCGGCTCTTTTTCTTTCTATTCTCCGTAATACGCGGCCTTGAGAAGCGCTTTCATTTCCTCCTTGCTCACCTTGACGGGATTGACCCGGGTAGAACCGCCCAAGGAATTTTCCGCCAGCCAATCGAAATCCTTTTGAAAGACCTCTTGTGAAATTCCGGCCCCGGCCAAGGTTTCGGGAATGCCGATGCGGGCTTTTAACCGCTTAACCTGACTGACGATTTCCCCTTCCCCAGTCATGGCCGTCAGAAAGGTAAGACGCTGTTTGACCCGCTCGTCGCGGCAGTTGAATGCTAGGACATAAGGGAGCAAAATGGCGTTTAAGAGCCCGTGTCCCAGGTTATACCGGCCGCCGAAGGCATGGGCGATGCCGTGCACCATGCCAAGCCCCGCATTGGAGAAAGCCATGCCCGCCATACACTGGTAGTTATGTACCTTCTGGCGGCTGTCCAAATCCCCTTGCTCGCAGGAAACCGGCAAATACCGCAGCAATCCCGCCGCCGCGCCCATGCTCAGGGTATCGGTGAACTCGTCTCCCAAAGGGCTGATGGCACATTCGAGGGCATGGGTCAGCGCGTCCATCCCCGTTTGAGCCGCCACGTCGGCAGGCATGGTCATGGGAAGGTTTCCATCGAGAATGGCCAGGTCCGGGCGCAGGCTCTGGGCCTTTACGCCCCGCTTGATGCCCTGCTGGGGAAAGGTGAGGACCGAAACGTGGGTAACCTCGGTGGCAGTGCCGGAGGTGGAAGGGACCGCCACAAAGGTGGTCTTTTCCCTATGAGGCGGCAGGGAAACGTCCGCCAGCTCCTCCGCTTTCAATAGGGGAAATTCGTAGAGCAGGGTCATGGCCTTGGCCGCGTCAATGGCGGAGCCGCCGCCCACCGCTACCACCAGGTCGGGCGCAAAGTCCGAAAAAGCGGCCGCTCCTTTTGTTACGTCCTGGGTAGTGGGATTCTTTTCAATGCCGCTTACCACCTTGACTTCCCCATTCGCCGGGGCCAGCAGCGTTTTCACCTGGTCGATGACCCCGGTCTCAAACATGCTGCGCCCTCCGGTGACGATCATCGCCCGCCGGAAGGACAGGGTCTTCAAATGAGACAGGGAACCAGGGCCGGCTACCACCGTATTTCCATGAAACCGGAATGCTTTCATCCGTATCGCTCCTTTCGTTATCCGAGCAGCCCCATCCGCATTTTCCAGCGAAGTACCCGGCGCACCGACTGCTCCACCTGATCGAGGGGAATCCGCCCTTCCTTTACCGCCTGCACCACCGCCGGAATCTGCACGTTGAAATCGGTGGCAATCAATAGGTCGTTTCCCGCCTGGGCGGCCTGCACCGCCGCCTGCTCGTTGCCGGTATACTGGCGGATGGCGTCCATCACCAGATCGTCGGTCATGACCACACCGTGAAAGCCCAGCTCCCGGCGAAGAATCTCATGCACCTTCGGGGACAGGGAAGCAGGGAGGTTGGGGTCCATGCTGGCGACTACGTTATGACTAACGAGAACGCTGTCCGCCCCGGCGGCGATCCCTGCCTCAAAGGGCAGAAAATCGGCCGTTACAAAGGTTTCATAGCTGCGTTGGTCTTGAGCGATGCCGGTGTGGGTGTCCACATTGTTGCCATAGCCGGGGAAATGCTTGAGGGTGCTGCCCATGCCGCTTCCTTTCATGGCAGAAACTACCGTCTTAACATAGGCGCTGGTTGCCGCCGCGTCCTGACCGAAGGCACGGGGATAGATAAAGTCGCCGGGGTCGGTGGACAGATCGCACACCGGCGCCAGATTTACGTTAAAGCCCAGGTTCTTGAGAAAGATGCTCTTTTCCCTGGCGTCCCTAGCCACATTGTCCAGCCCGCCCTGGGCGAACAGATCCTGCGGGGAGGCAAACCGTTCGCTGCGAAAGGCCGCAAACCGGCTGACACGGGTAACCGTGCCGCCCTCTTCGTCCACGCCGATGAGAAGGGGGACGTTTGCTGCCGTCTGATAGCGTTCGATTTTCGCTTTCAGAGAATTAGGTGTTTCCCCCTCCACATCGTTTGCGAACAAAATATAGCCGGCCGGGTGATACTGCTTTATATCCGCCACCGCCGTGTTTTTCCGGCAGCGGACAAAGAACATCTGCCCTACCTTTTCTTCCAGCGTCATCCCATTGAGGATGGCATTGATCCGGTCTTCGGTGGAAAGAGGAGGTTGGGCGGCCAGGTACGTTGTGTTCATGTAGCCGTTCAGGTTCTTGTAGATCACCCGCGTCCATCCGTTTTGCGTCTCATAGGCCTTTACGGCTTCCCCAGAAGGCACCATGGCGAGGACGGCATACGTGGTCCCTGGTCCCGCCCGCAGGTTCACATCCGAAGTGGTATATTGCAGCGTGAAGACTTCTTCCGAGAAAACCGGCGCGATGGAAGAAGGAACTATGCTCACCGGCTGAGAGGAGGACGACTGGGAGGAAGACGTCTGGGAGGAGGCTTGGGAAGAGGATACTTGGGAGGAGGAGGCTTGGGAAGAAACCGGCTGGGAAAAGGACGGCTCAGAGGAGGTTAACTGAGATAAGAACCCGGTCTCATCCTGCCCGGAGGAAACGCCTTCCCCGCCTGAACAGGCGGACAAAATAAGCAGGATGGTCAAAACAAAGGCCAGAATTTTCATTTGTTTCATGTTGTTCCTTCTCTCTGCCCAAAGGGCTGCTATTCAAAGCCGGTCATCGTTTCGCTCTTCTTTTCCAGGCTCGCGGCTTCTGTCTTCTTATCCGCCCTCTTTTCAAACATTTGCAAACAGGGCGGGAACTCTTCCTTATCTTGCTCCGGCAAGGTGCAATCATACGGGCCGCAGCGCCGGCTTCAGTTGGAACAAGAAAGGCTGCTCTCTCCAATGGGAAAGTTCCCTGTGCAACTAATGGCGTGCTATTTGTTTAGTGTAACGTCCCGCCGGCCTGATGTCAATTGTAGCGGGAGCACAAACCGACGCAAATACGCTTTTTTCTGTTTTGCTGTCCTTGTGACAGGCACTTTTTCCACCTTTTTCGCATAGAATGGAAAAAAACATGCCTGAAACTGGAACCAATGAGAGGAGATAGGCCATGCGAGAAGAACGAACGTTTCACGAAATGATGCAGCGCTACAACCAGGAGCTTCTGCGGATGCGCCAGCAGGCGCACGCCGCCAAGGAGGCATCCTTCAAACAAGAGCCCGCACCGGCGCGTCCGGCTAAAGAGGAAACGGAAGCGAAGATCGCATTTCCCGGCAAAGTAGAATCCGGACACACGCAGATTTGCCGGACAAATCAGCCAGAGGACCATTCTCTGACTGTGGGGCCTCAAGGCCCGGTTTTGCTGCAAGACACCCTTTTGCATGAGACACTGGAAACCTTCGTCCACCAAAAGCCCATTGAGCGGGCGGTGCATACCAAAGGGTACGGCGCGTTTGGGCATTTCCAGCTCTATCGCTGCATGGCTGAGTACACCACCGCAAGCTTTCTGCAGGACCCATCTCGTTCCATTCCCACTGCAACCCGTTTTTCCTTCGCCGTAAGCAACAAGGGCACGCCGGATACCGCCCGCAATGTGCGGGGATTTTCCACCAAGTTCTACCTGCAAAACGGCGTGTTCGACCTGCTTTGCAACCACATTCCGGTGTTTCTCATCCGTGACGCCATGCGTTTTCCCCAGGCCATCGCCTCCCTTTCCCCGTCGCCGATTAATAACCTACCCGACGGCAATCTATTCTGGGACTTCATGGCGCACACGCCGGAAGCCACCCATTTCCTCACCTGGCTTTATTCCGACGCGGGTACGGTGGCAAGCTTTCGCACCATGCGGGGCTACGGCGTCAATACCTACATCTGGAGAAACGCGGCCGGGAAACGCCGGTATGTGAAATACCACTGGATTCCCGCGGCCGGCGAAACGTGCATCGACGCGGCCGCCGCAAACCGCCTTGCCTGTGAGAATCCCAATGTGGCCGGGCAGGACCTGTGGGACACCCTTGCAGGCGGCGGCACGGTGGAATATGAGCTCAACGTGCAGCTGATGGACCCGCAAATGGAACACACGCTTCCCTACGATCCCTTAGACGACACCAAGGTCTGGAGCGAGGAACAGTTTCCTCTGATGCCGGTGGGCAAGCTGACGCTGGAACGAAACCCTGAGAATTATACATCCCAGGTGGAGAAGCTGGCCTTTTCCCCGGCAAACCTGGTCGACGGCATCGAGCTTTCAAACGATAAGATGCTTCAAGGGCGTTCCTTTATCTACTGGGACGCCCAGCGCCGGCGGCTGGGTCCGGATTTTCGCAGCATCCCGGTCAACCGCATGGAGCATTGGAAGCCCGCCGACGCGTTCAGCAAAACCGGCTTGGGCGAATCCGCCTGCGGCGAGCAGATCCGTACGGATATTGAAAAAGGCGACGACTTTACCCAGGCGGGAGAACGGTACCGGTGCTTATCCGAAGAAGCGCGGTCTCATTTGGTAGAAAACATCGCCGCCGACCTGAAAAACGCCTCTCAAAAGGACCAGACCTGCGTTCTCGGCTACCTGCAAAAAGCAGACGAAACCTTCTGTGAGCAGGTCAAGTCTGCTATGCGGCAAGCCTAAAAACAGGAGGGGATTCCATGTATCTTACCGGGCTTTTGATCGGAATCTTTTCGTTTGTCATCATCGGCGTGTTTCACCCTATCGTGATTCGGTGCGAGTATCACTTCACGTGGAAAATCTGGCCGGTTTTCCTGGCGGCTGGGCTTATCTGTATGCTTTTCTCCCTGTTTTTGGCGGACGTTTTGTTCTCCTCTTTGCTGAGCGTCTTAGGCTTTACCTGCCTTTGGAGCATCGGAGAACTCAAAGAACAAAAGGAGCGGGTAGAAAAGGGTTGGTTCCCGGCAAACTCCAAACGGGCGGCGGCCGAAACATACAAGCAGGACGACAAGGATACCTGAAGCAGCCGAATGCAGAAAAAACGAAGCGCCTTCGTTACAAGGTGCTCCGCTTTCGTGTCCCCACAAACCGAGACGGCAGGCGGGTTTGCATACGAAATGCGTTACGCCGGCCTTATGTGACTGTGGATTCTGCCTCCTGCGGTGCGGTTCCAACGAATCCGCCCATGAGCCGTAAGAAAGCCGCGGCAAAACCCAATCGGTTTCTTTTCCTTTTAAGCAACGCAAAAAGGCGGCAACCAAATGGTTGCCGCCTTTGTCGCGAACGAAATTATTATTCTTCTCTCATGCGTGCAAAGCACTCGCTGCAGTAAACCGGGCGATCTTCACGGGGCTTAAAGGGAACCTTGGCTTCCTTGCCGCAGGAAGCACAAATAGCCGTGTACATTTCGCGCTCCGGCTTGTTGGCATTCTTGCGCGCATCGCGGCAGGCCTTGCATCTCTGGGGCTCGTTCACGAAACCCTTAGAGGCATAGAACTCCTGCTCGCCGGCAGTGAAAACGAATTCAGCGCCGCAGTCTTTGCAGATGAGAGTCTTGTCTTCGTACATAATTGTTACCTCGCTTTGGATAATAGTATTTGCCCGCGGACGGATTCAAACCGACACCTTTGTTAACCAACGCTCTTTGTTGAGCTACTAGGGCATATGAAACGGAATCGCTTCCGTTTTAGGTGAAATGAACTGTTTGCAGCTTGCGCCGGATACGTTGCAACGCGTTGTCGACCGCCTTGGGGGTGATACCGAGCTTCCAAGCGATGGCCTCGTATGTTTCGCCGTTGAGATATCTCTCCAGAACCTTGCGTTCCAATTCCGACAGCTTTTCTTCAATCAGCCTTTGGATCTGGGATATATCTTCGCTGCTGATGGTCTGCTCTTCCGGGTTATCCTGCACGTTTACTAATGTACAGGCGGGAGAATCTCCGCTTAAAGAGAGATACCCGCTCAACGGCAGATGCTTTTTCCCGGAGGCTAAGCGCCTCGCCGAGGAAATCCGCCGCCGGATGCACACATTGGCATACGTCTCAAAAGAGGCCGCCTGCTGGGGATCAAAGGTAAGAACCGCAGAAAACAAGCCGAGCATGCCTTCCTGCATCAAATCCTCCGGTTCGATTCCCGCTACTCCATTGGTCCTGGAAAATCTCCGGACCGTAGGGGTATACCGGTCGAACAAAACCGACAGGGCCATTTCGTCCCCGTCGCGGACCAGGTTCACCAGGCGGGCGTCATCAAACGCCGTATATTCCTCCAACCGAGGTTCTTCTGCCATAGCGCCGCTCCCAAAGAGCCAATTTCAAAAATACAGATTCTGTATTTTGTCTAAGTATATCCTACAAGTTTCGGAAAGTCAAGCAGAATTGGTGCAAAGAAAAAATAAACATTATGTTAACGCGGCGCTACCCCTCCAGCGCTGCATGCTCACGGGTGACGTTCATCAGCCATTTTCCGCTGCGCACCCGTCTGATGCCGAAAAAGATCTTTGCAAGCTCGTCGGAGATCAGAAGGAAGTACACCACCGGTACGCTCAAGTGGAACACAAACGCGCCCATGCTTCCCAGCACCAGCGCCACGCCCCAGAGGGTGATAGCGTCCAAATACATGCCGAACTTGGAATCGCCTCCGCCCCGCATAACGCCGATAATCGCGGTGGTGTTAAAGGACTGAATCGGCGTGTAGAAGGCGAGAATGAGCATCATGGTCATGGTATAGGCCATGGCCGTGTCGGATAAGTCATACATGCTTGCAATCAGCGGCCGGCAAAGCAAAATGATGCCCATGGCCCCAACTCCGGCAATCACGCCCAGGCGCATTAAGGAACCAGCCGCCTTTTTCGCATAGTCCTGATTACCGGCGCCGATGGCCTTTCCTACAATGACCGCCGTGGAGTTTGCAATGCCGAACATCACCACCGTAGCCAGCTGCTGGGCTACCTTGGCAATGGAGTTGGCCGCCACCGCCTCGCTGCCCATATGCCCTAAAATCACCGACTGCATGGAGATTCCCACTCCCCAGAACAGCTCGTTGAGCAGCACCGGGGCCGCATACCGGCGAAAGTCCTTCATAAGCACCCGGCTCCGGGCGAACAAATAAGAAAACTTGAGCCGCACCGCTTTGTTGATGAAAATGGCGTAGAGCAGGGTCAGCACCGCTTCAAGGACCTTGACGGTCAAAGTGGCGGTGGCAGCTCCCGCGATGCCCATGCGAGGAGCGCCTAAGTTTCCAAAGACCAGCATCCAGTTTAAGAAGATATTGAGCACGAAGGAGATGGAGTAGATCACCAGGGACACCGCCACCTTCTCCACGCTGCGGATGACATTGAGGTAGAGCATGGAGAACCCGGCGAACAGGTAGGAAATGCCCACGATGCGCAGGTAGCGCACCCCTTCGGCAATGACCGCTTCATCCGGTGTAAAGACCCGCAGCACATACTCCGGGAACCCTACCGCCAGCACGGTAAATAAGGCGGCTACCAATAAGGAAAAGCGCATGGCGATGCCGATGACCCGGCTGATGGCGTCCTTGTCCCCTTTTCCCCAATACTGGGCGGTGAGCACCGACGCGCCGGACGCCAGGCCGAAGACGATAATGGTCAATATAAACATCAGCTGGTTGGCGAGGGACGCCCCCGAAAGAGATGTCTCTCCCAGCCAGCCGGTCATCATGGTGTCGGTCATGCCCACGCCCACGTTCACCAGGTTTTGCAGGGCCATGGGCACCACCAGCGAAAACACCATCCGATAAAATCCTTTTTCCCGAACCAACGTTTCTTAACTCCTTTTTATGTTTCTGTTTGCGGCGGAATCCACAGCTCCATCCCCGCATGAATCACATCGGGGTTCTCAATGCCATTGACCCTTGCCAGCAGATCCGCCCGGTTGGACGAACCATAGTATTGTTTGGAAATGTCCCGCAGCGTCTCGCCGGGGGCAACCCGATGGAAGATGCCTGCCGGCGCTTCTTCCTTTTGCTCCAAAGCGTTTTGCAGGGCGCCGATTGCTTCCTCCTGGCGGGACCGTTCCTCCCCAAGCAAACGGTTTTCCTCTTTTAGGGCGTCCATCTGCTGCTCAAGCTCAGAAAGGCGGCTTTCCAGCGCACTGCGCTGCACCTGCCAGTCCGCCAGCGCCACCGGCTGGGCAGGCTCTCGAAACAGGTCCGCCGTGTTCCACCCCGCAAGCCCCACTGCCGCCACGCAGAGAGCCAGGCACAAAACCCGAAGCTGCCCCACCTGCCTGCGGCTTTTTGCCACCTGTTCCACCAGCTCCGGCGGAATGGGGCGTTCTTTTGGCTCCTCCCTGTTGACCGGGACCGCCAAATGCACCTTGTCCGCCAACAGGCAGAAACCCGGCAGAGGCTCCAGCCCTTCCCGGCCGCACCGGTAAAGCCGGCAGCGCCACAGGTTTGGGTCCAGCGCGAGCAGGACTTGTCCGCCCTCTGAAAAACGGGAGGTTGCGATCTCCTCAGCACCCGGGGGCAGCGTGTCGCACCCGTCGGGGCAGGCGCAGCAAAAGCCAACCCGGACAAGCGGCCTCGAAAAGCTCTTTTCCTCTTCCAGCACCGCCCTCCAGGCTTTTGCCGGCATCGTGATGGTCCCGAAATGCCACTTGGCCTTTTTCGCCCGTTTCGCCTCGCTGACCACCACCCGGCCTTCCTGGCGGCTGCCGTATAACACCATTGGGAGCGCGGACTTTGCAAAAGCCTTCATCAGCTTCTTAAGCGTCTGCTTGTGAAGGTAGACTTGCAGATCTCCCCGCTCCCAATCACCCACCGCATACCGTTTTACTAAGGTATCCAGCTGTGCTTCTTCCTGCATACCGCGCTCCTCCTTTCGTTTTTCTTGTTCTGCCGCCTGCGTCCGGCAGCAACTATATGATTATGATATAGTACCATACAATGCGATCCTTTCGCAACCGCCTATTTCCCTTTTCCCACACAGCAACATTTATGGTATACTTAAGAAAAACTGGTCGCCTGCATGCGCCTGATTTTCCGGTATTGGACACTGCGTCTGCAAAACATCTGCCCGGACCGGAGATTCATTTCCGGCGCCGTTTTCCATTCGGCGCCAAAAGAAAGAAGGAATACACATGAAACCCATCCGATGGGGAATTCTGGCCTGCGGCACCATTGCCCACGCTTTTGCGGAGGCTTCTGTTTTGGTGCCGGATTGTGTTGTCGGGGCGGTAGGCTCCCGCACGCTTTCGAAAGCCGAAGCCTTCGCCGCTCAGTACGGTATTTGCCGGGCTTACGGCAGTTATGAAGAACTGGCGGCCGATCCGAATATAGACGCGATCTACGTGGCAAGTCCTCATTCCGAGCACAGGACGCATACCCTCTTGGCTCTTCGGGCAGGCAAACATGTGCTGTGCGAAAAGGCGTTTGCCGTGAATGCCGGACAAGCACGGGAAATGATTGCCGAAGCCAAAAAGCAGGGGCTTTTTCTCATGGAAGCCATGTGGACCCGGTTTCTGCCGGTCTACGGAGATATCAAGCGGCTTCTGGAGACAGACGCCATCGGCGAAATCAGGATGGTCCGGGCGAACTTTTCCATCCGGCAGCCCGCCGACCCAGCTCACCGTCTGTATAACCCCGCTCTTGCAGGCGGCGCTCTTCTGGACGTGGGGATATACCCCCTGACTCTGGCGGCGATGGTGTTCGGCAGCAGGCCAAAGGCGATCCATACGGCTGCTTCCATGACCCCTCAGGGAGTGGATGAGCAAAGCGTTATCACCTTAGATTACGGGGATGGGCGTTTGGCTTCGCTGACAAGCGGTCTGTCTTTGTCGAGTCCCAACGATGGGTTTATCCTGGGCAGCGACGGATATATTCAAATTCCCCGGTTCTGGGCGGCGGACTCCTACCGCCTGTGTCAGGCGGATTCCAATCTGGCTCAGACGCACTCCTTTTCCGTCTCCTCCTTTGACGATTACGGAGACTCCAAGGAGAACCCGCAGTGCCGCCTAGTGGAGCGGTACCAAAACCGTTACGGCTACACCTTCGAAATCAAGGAAGCAAACCGTTGCATCCGGCAAGGGCTTTTGCAGTCGCCTCAAATGCCTTGGTCGGAATCGGTGGCCATGCTTGAACTGACCGACGCTATACGCGCAAAGTGGGGGCTGCGTTATCCATTTGAATAAAGCCTGCGGATATTTTCCTTTGATCTCTCCGGATCCGGCAGGAACCATTTCAATGGATTTCCTGGTTCGGGATCCGTTGTATATTATATAGGTATACAAGAAAAGCCGGACAGTGCGCAAATCGCTTGTCCGGCTCTGTTTATCCAATACAAATGGCGAGAACTTCTTTTTTCAGGGTCTGCGCCGTTTCAATCGCACAGAGAAGGTCGCCTTTTTCCGTAGGGCTCGTTACGGCAATCAACCGGTCTGCCTGCCGGATACACGCTTCGTTTCGCCGCCGATAGCATCCGGTAAAATAGCGGTTGCTGAACACGCGCACCTGTTCACATTGACTGAGCAGTTCCTGTAAATATTTATCGTCTTTCATATCGCGGTGGGCAAAAGCCAGCACCGCATCCAAAATTATGTTTTCTTGCTGTGTTTTCTGTTCAATGACGATCTCCGCCGCCATCCGGTCGATTTCAAAATCAAACCCAATTAAGAAACGCCGGTATCCGTTTTGGACCGCCGCAGTGATCTCTTCCCGCAGCCTGCCCTCAATATAACCTACATTTTCCCGCTTGAATTCGCGTTTGGCCAGAATTAAGGCGGTTTTTTCCGTCATAAACTCACCCCCTTGAACACAAATTATAACATAAATCATAATATATAAACATGTTTTATGTTAAGGTAAAATTCAAATAGGAAAGCGGGTGACTATGATGAATAATAATAAAAAGCTGAAGATCACCTCCAAACCGCCTAAGGGCGACGACGGGCATCGGGTTTTCTCCATTCGAATCACAGACGAGCTGTACTGCCGGCTGGAATCACTCGCGGCTAATACCAATCGATCCCGAAATGAAATCATCGGAATTCTGTTGGAATATGCAGTCAACAACTGCGAAATCGAGACAAAACCATAATCTCCCGTTTTTTGAAGTACAGAAAAAACAAACCTTTTTTCGGAATTCATGAGCTTTTGTTCTAAAAAAATGAACAAAAGCTCATTTTTATTCTTAATGATCACTCATAAATACCATATTTTATTACCAGTGGAATTATATCACACGAATTACCCCTACGCAACATTAAATTACGCCTAGCGTAATATTGCCCTGAATAAGTATATTTTCATCTCCGAAGCCGCTACAATTCCAAAAGAAAAGGAGGTGAAAAAATATGATTCGTATCAAAATTGCCGAATTGCTGGCGAAAAACAAAATGACCCAAAAGCAGCTTTCCGAATTGACAAATATTCGAGCGGCTACCATTTCAAAGATGCGTTATGAGGAAAATAAACGCATAACTATCCAGCAGATTGATATTTTATGCAAAGTACTCCACTGTCAAGTCGGCGATATATTGGAGTATGTGGAAGAGGAGGAATCCTAAGCCAAAAAACAGCCTCTTGTAAAAACCGCTCTGTCCGAAAGCTCTTCGGACAGAGCGGTTTTTCGTTATTTTATTTCTGTTTTTTGCTATTTTTTATGTCAGAAAAAGTAACCGACGCCAATTTATCCTGCACCAAAGTGGAAATATCACCGAATACCCCACGGTAGGGACATTCCCCATGCGGCACCCGGCTGCAGGGATACTCCTCATCCAGGCAGCGGCTGAACTGGTACGGGCCTTCCACCGTTTCAATCACATCCTTGAGGGTAATCTCAGAAGGGTCTTTTGCCAACACATAGCCGCCCTTGGCTCCCTTAAAGGACTGGACAATCCCGCTGGATACCAGCTTGCGCAAAATCTTCAGCGAAAACCGCAACGACACGCAAGCCGCGTCCGAAATTTTTTGCGCGTCCATGCGCTGGGAAGCATCTACCAAGCAATTCACAATCCGAATTGCATAGTCAGCCTCCAATGTAATATGCATAACGCGGCACCTCACAGCAATATATACTAAAATAATATACATTAAGTGTATCCCATTTTTCTATTGCTGTCAAGTGGAAATGAAAGCAAACCCCTTAATCCAGAAAATCCTTGAGCTTTTTGCTGCGGCTGGGGTGGCGCAGCTTGCGCAGGGCCTTTGCCTCAATTTGGCGGATGCGCTCACGGGTGACGTTAAATTCCTTGCCCACTTCTTCGAGCGTGCGCGACCGGCCGTCCTCCAGCCCGAAGCGAAGGCGCAGCACCTTTTCCTCCCGGGTGGTCAGGGTACCCAGCACGTCCGCCAGCTGCTCACGCAGCAAAGTATGGGACGCAGCCTCCGCCGGGGCGGGCGCATCGTCGTCGGGGATAAAGTCGCCCAGGTGGCTGTCCTCCTCCTCGCCGATGGGTGTTTCCAGGGATACCGGCTCCTGGGCCACCCGCATGATCTCGCGGACCTTTGCAACCGGCATGTCCAGCTCAAAGGCAATCTCGTCGGCGGTGGGCTCGTGGCCGTTTTTGTGCAGAAGCTGGCTGCTGACCTTTTTGACTTTATTGATGGTTTCCACCATGTGCACCGGGATGCGGATGGTTCTGGCCTGGTCGGCGATGGCGCGGGTGATGGCCTGGCGAATCCACCAAGTGGCATAGGTGGAGAACTTAAAGCCCTTGGTGTAGTCGAACTTTTCCACCGCCTTGATAAGGCCCAGGTTTCCCTCCTGGATCAGGTCGAGAAACTGCATGCCCCGGCCCACGTAGCGCTTGGCGATGCTGACCACCAGCCGCAGGTTTGCTTCCGACAGGCGCTTGCGGGCGCTCACGTCTCCCTGGGCGATGCGCTTAGCAAGCTCCACCTCTTCCTCCGAAGTCAGAAGGGGAACCCGGCCGATTTCCTTTAAATAGACCTTCACCGGGTCGTCGATGGCGATGCCTTCCGTGGAGAGGGCCTGTTCCAGGTCCTCCTGGGCGGGCTCGGGATTGGTCAGATCCAGGTCCACCATAGCCGGGTCGTCCTCGATGACCTCGATGTTCTGGCTTTCAAACATCTCGTACATCTTTTCGAGCTGTTCGGTGTCAAAATCCAGATCGTCGATCACATCCAGAATCTCCTGCATGGTGAGCTTACCCTTGCTCTTGCCCATCTCAATGAGTTCGCGGTACGCGGTCTTTTTATCTACGGCTCCCATAATTACGAAATACTCCCTTTCTTTTTTTGCTCCGAAAGTTTCGCGCCAAAAGCCGCGAACTCCTCCTTTGTCATGGACGCCACGTCCTTTGCCCTAGCCTTTTCCCCTTCAATGAGAAGGGTCTCGATATCCTCGTTGAGCTCCTGGGCGGAATGAAGCGCCCCGGTGCTTGGCAGAAGCGACTGGCGCTTGACTGCCGCCGCCGTGACGGCACTGATTTCCTCCGCTGTAAACTCGGCCCCCATGTCCGCCAGGATTACCGACAAGTCAGCCATGCCCCCGCGAATCCGTGCGGCCACCGCCTCGTATACCCGCCGGTGAAAGCTGGTCAAAAACTGGTCCGGCGTCAGCTTTTCCTGCACCCGCGGCAGAAAGTCCGGGTTCGTCAGCAGCACGGCGATGATTCCTTCCTCCGCCTTGGCGGCTCTTGGGAACTTCGCCCGCTCGGGGTTTATCCGGTCAGCAAAACCGGCGGCTTCCTTTTGAATCTCCCGAAACTGGGCCCGCGACTGGGCCGCGGCCTTTTTCCGGGACAGCTGCTTCATCTGCTCCAAAATACTGTCCTTGGAGATGGAAAGCTCGCTTGCCAGCTTTCCTACATATAAATCCCGCTCGATGACGTCGTGCAAATCCAAAAGCACCCGCACCGCGCGTTTGGCGTATTCGTATTTGCCCTCCGGGGAATCCAGGTTGAGCCCTTCCCTGCACCCGGCCAGCCGGTATTCCATGTCGTTGCCCGACTGCTCAAGCAAAAGCGAAAACCGCTCCGGGCCGAACCGGCGCAAAAACTCGTCCGGGTCCTTGCCCTGAGGCAGGGTGAGCATGCGTACCTTCAGCCCCGCCGAACGCAAAATATCAATGTCTCGGTTCGCCGCTTTGCGACCCGCTTCGTCCGCGTCTCCTGCTACAATAACCTCACCCGCATACCGCGCCATCAGCCTCGCCTGGTCGGGCGTCAAAGCGGTGCCCAAAGCGGCCACCGCATTGGAAAACCCCGCCTGGTGCATGGCGATGACGTCCATATACCCTTCGGCTAAAATCAGCGTTCCGCTTGTATCGTTCTTCGATAAATTCATGGCGTAAAGGTTGCGGGTCTTTTTATACACAAGGGTGTCGGCGGTGTTGAGGTACTTGGGCTTGCTGTCGTCAAGCACACGGCCGCCAAAGCCGATGACCCCGCCCCGCAGGTCGATGATGGGGTAGATCACCCGGTTTCGAAACTTGTCGTAATACCCGCCCCGGCGCCCTGCAATCGCCACGTCGGCCAGCTGCAGCTCTTCCGGGCGAAAGCCTTTCCCCTTGAGGTGCTTTAAAAGAGCGTCCCAGGAATCGGGGGCGTATCCTAAGCCGAACCGGCGGATGACGGCGTCGGTAAGCCCACGGCTGTGAAAATATTGCAGGCCTGCTTGTCCGGCCGGAGAAACCAGTGTAGCGTAGAAAAAGCGGGCGGCCTCCCGGTTGATTTCCAGAATGCGTGCGCGCAGCTTCGCCTGGCCGTCGTCCTGGGTTTCCTCGGGCATATGCATGCCCGCCCGGTCGGCCAGGAACCGGACGGCCTCGATATAGTCCAAGTTCTCGATGCGGCGGACAAAATTGACCGCGTCCCCCGCCGCGCCGCAGCCGAAACAGAAAAAGGAATTGGTTTCCGGATAAAGGGTAAAGGAAGGGGTTTTCTCCCCGTGGAAGGGGCATAACCCCACCAGGTTGCGGCCTCTGCGCCGCAGATTCACGTAGCTGGAAACCACGCTTTCAATGTCGTTTCTCGCCTTGAGCTCGGTTAAGAAGCTCTCCGGCAGACGGGCCATAAGCCGCACCTCCTTTTCTCCATAATACAATCGTTTTATTTTTCCAAAATAGTCCAAAACTATACTATCGGCCCCAGCCCTTGGGCACAAAAAGCCGCTGGAAGGTTTCGATGGCATAATAGTCGGACATACCGGCAATGTAATCGAGGGTGGCCCGGTCCTTTCCCTCGGTTTCGCAGATGGCGGCAAACTCGCCGGGCAGCTTCTGGGGCCGGCTGGTAAAGCACTCATACAGGCGCTTGATCAAATCCTCCGCCTTGCCTTCCTCCGCCTTTGCCCGGGAATTGAAATACACCCGGTCGTACATAAACGTATGTAATTTCGAAAAAGCGTCGGCCACCTGGGGCTGCATCTGCAAAACGCCCCCAGTGCTGTGCTCCACCACCGACTGGATCAAGGTCCCGATGCGTGCCGAATGCCGCTCGCCCAAAGCCGCGCGCACTTCTTCCGGGATATCCTCCTCGGTAAGCACGCCGCCGCGGATGGCATCGTCAATGTCGTGGTTGATGTAGGCAATCCGGTCGGCAAGGCGGACAATCCGGCCTTCCATGGTAGCGGCCTCTTCCCCGCAGGTATGGCAGAGAATGCCGTTTCGCACCTCCCAGGTTAGGTTGAGCCCTTCCCCTTCCTTTTCCAGCCGTTCCACCACCCGAACCGACTGCTCATAGTGGCGAAAGCCCAGAGGACTCACCTCGTTAAGCGCCCGTTCTCCCGCGTGGCCGAAAGGAGTATGTCCCAAATCATGGCCCAGAGAAATGGCTTCCGTCAGGTCCTCGTTGAGCTGCAGGGCCCTGGCAATGGTCCGGGCAATCTGGGCCACCTCCAGGGTATGGGTCAGCCGGGTGCGGTAATGGTCCCCTTCCGGGGCAAGGAACACCTGGGTCTTGTGCTTGAGCCGCCGGAAGGACTTACAGTGTAAAATCCGGTCCCGGTCCCGCTGATAGGGCGTGCGCAGGGGGCATTCCTCTTCCGGACGCTCCCGTCCCTTCGTCTGCTGCGACAGGGCCGCAAACGGGCTTAAATGCTCTTGTTCGAGCGCCTGGGTCACTTCTCTTGGCGTCATGGCGATCCCTCCTTCCAAACCGGCAATTTTTCGTATACCTTATATATACGACAAAAAAGTCATTTTCCCTGCTTTTCTTTTTCAAAAGAGGCAAAAGAACGTTACTTTTGGCGTTTTGATAAGAAAAGGGATGTTCGGATGGAGGATTCTGTTCTTTTTTACCCAGGACGGCCCGCGTTCGGAAAGAACGCGGGCCGCGGCCTTTCGTTACCCTTCCCTGCCGGGATCGGGCAGGTAGCACTCCCCTGTGAAGACCGGGGCCACGCTGCCGCAGGTGACGTCCGCCAACTGCTTCTCCAAGGCCGGCGCCGCTTCCTTGGGCAGCGAGAAGGAAAGAACCACCACCATGCCGAACTGGGCGTCCTCCACCCGGCCCCCCAGCTGGGGGACCAGAGCCGCCACCCGGCCGTACTGGTTGTAGTCGCAGGTGATGGTACCGGTGACGCACAGGCGCATCACCTGGATCCCCGCCGCCATGATTCCCAGCTTTGCCGCGTGGGAATAGGCCCGTACCAGGCCGCCCGCGCCCAAAAGCACCCCGCCGAAATACCGGGTGACCACCACCGCCAAATCGGTCAGGTTCTCCTTTTGCAGCACGTCGAGCACCGGCACGCCTGCGGTTCCCTGGGGTTCCCCGTCGTCCGAATACCGCCTTAATTGCCCCTCGCGCAGGATATAGGCGTAGACGTTGTGGGTGGCGTCCCAGTATTTTGCGCGCATCTCGTCAACAAAGGCCACCGCCTCCTCGGCGGTGGTCACCGGGCGGGCCGTCCCGATAAACCGGGAACGGCGCTCCACGAATTCATCCTGCGCCCTTTCCTTCAGGGTGCGGTAACCGTCCATTTTGTGCCCCTCCTTTTTGCGCACATACGGGCAAAAGTATAGGCGGCGCAATTGCTACGCCGCCTTGCTTTCCTATGAAACCAGACTCTTACTGGCCCGCTTTGCCAAAACGCTTCTTAAAGCGATCCACGCGTCCGCCGGTGTCCACCAGCTTCTGCTTGCCCGTGAAGAAAGGATGGCATTTCGAGCAAATATCAACGCGGATGTCCTTACGGGTAGAACGGGTCACGAACTCCTCGCCGCAAGCGCAGCGGATGGTCGTTTCTTCGTACTTGGGATGGATGTTCTCTTTCACTTCTCTTCACCTCTTTCACGAGCGATATCATTAGTGAATCGATTTTACCATACATTCTATGGAATTACAAGGGCTTTTTTCGAATTAATTTTTTGTCCTTCCCGCCTTTTTGGTATTTTTTCATGAATTTTTAATGCTTTTCTTTCGGTTGTGTGCTATAATAGCACGAGTGTCCTATTACCCAGAGAGGACTTTACTTTTGTTACCGTTGCCGGCGGCACATGTAAAGCAGGTCCCGGATCCATTCGGGAGAGTGAAACGTTGCATGGGGTTTTGTGCCGGACGGTGAAATGGAGGCCAACATGAATTTACTCAAATCCCTTTTCGGGTCGTACAGCAAGCGGGAGCTCAAGCGCATCGACCCCATTGTCAAGCAGGTTTTAGCCTTGGAGGACAAGTATAAGGCCATGAGCGAAGAAGAGCTCAAGGCGGTGACCCCTGCTTTGAAGGCGCGTCTTGCGGCGGGCGAAACCACCGACGACATCCTGCCCGATGCCTTTGCCGCCTGCAGAGAAGCGTCCGACCGGGTGCTGGGCATGCGCCACTTCGAAGTGCAGATCATCGGCGGCATCATCCTGCACCAGGGCCGCATTGCGGAAATGAGAACCGGTGAAGGCAAGACGCTGGTGGCCACCTTGCCCGCCTACTTAAACGGCTTGACCGGCAAGGGTGTGCATATCGTCACAGTCAACGAATACTTAGCCCGCCGCGACTCCGAATGGATGGGCAAGCTCTACCGGTATATGGGCCTGACGGTCGGCCTCATCCGCCACGACCAGGACAACAATGAGCGCCGGGAAGCCTACGGGGCGGACATTACCTACGGCACCAACAACGAGCTAGGCTTCGATTACCTGCGTGACAATATGGTTATCTATAAGCAGAATAAGGTCCAGCAGCGCGGGCATCATTTCGCCATCGTCGACGAGGTGGACTCCATTTTAATCGACGAAGCGCGTACTCCTCTGATTATCTCCGGCCAGGGGGACAAGTCCACCGACCTGTACACCAAGGCCGACAAGTTCGCCAAAACCCTGACCATGTATAAGGTCAAGGAGCTCAACGACAAGGAAAGCCAGGACGACATCGAAGGCGACTACGTGGTGGACGAGAAGGCCAAGACCGCTACCCTCACTCCCGAGGGCGTGGCCAAGGCGGAGCGGTATTTCGACGTGGAAAACCTGATGGACGCGGACAATATGACCCTTTTGCACCACATCAACCAGGCCATCCGTGCCAACGGCATCATGAAGTTGGACGTGGATTACGTGGTCAAGGACGGCGAGGTCATCATTGTCGACGAGTTTACCGGCCGTCTCATGTTCGGCCGCCGGTACAACGAAGGCCTGCACCAGGCCATTGAAGCCAAAGAAGGGGTGAAAGTGGAGCGGGAGTCCAAGACGCTGGCCACCATCACCTTCCAGAACTACTTCCGTATGTATGACAAGCTCTCCGGTATGACCGGTACCGCCATGACCGAGGAGACCGAATTCCAGGAGATTTATAAGCTCGACGTGGTGGAAATCCCCACCAACCGTCCGGTGATCCGTATTGACAACGCCGATTCCGTCTATAAGACGGAGAAGGCCAAGTTTGGCGCCGTCATCGAGCAGATCATCAAATGCCACGAAAAAGGCCAGCCAGTGCTGGTGGGCACGGTGTCCATTGAAAAGTCGGAGCTGTTGTCCAACATGCTCAAGCGCCGGGGCGTCCAGCATGAGGTATTGAACGCTAAGTTCCACGAGAAGGAAGCGGAGATCATCGCCCAGGCAGGCAAAAAGGGCGCGGTCACCATCGCCACCAACATGGCCGGCCGCGGAACCGACATTATGCTGGGCGGTAACCCCGAGTATCTGGCAAAACACGAAATGCGCCGCATGGAGTTCCCCGAGGAGATGATTTCCGAAGCCACCGGCTTTGGAGACACCGACGACGAAGAGCTTCTCCACGCACGCAAAACCTATCAGGAGCTGGAAAAGAAATTCAAGGCGGAAATCAAGCCCGAGGCGGAGGAAGTCCGCGAAGCGGGAGGCCTGTTCATCATCGGCACCGAGCGGCACGAATCCCGCCGGATCGACAACCAGCTGCGCGGCCGTTCCGGCCGTCAGGGGGACCCCGGTGAAACCCGGTTCTACCTCTCCATGGAAGACGATCTGATGCGCCTGTTTGCCGGCGACCGGATTTACAACATCATGGACAGCCTTGGAATCGACGAGAATACCCCCATCGAGCACAGTATGCTCACCAATACCATCGAAAACGCCCAGAAGAAGCTGGAAAGCCGCAACTTCGCCATTCGTAAAAACGTGCTGCAGTACGACGACGTCATGAACCGCCAGCGCGAGATCATTTACAGCCAGCGCGACAAGGTCTTAAACGGCGAGGATATGAAGGATTACATCCAGAAGATGCTCGAAGAGACCATCGAGGCGAATGTCAAGTCCTACATCACCGGAGAAGACAAGGATTCCTGGAACTTCGAGGGCCTGCGCGATCACTACATGGGCTGGCTGACCACACCGGACGATTTTCGGTATGACCGGATAGAGCTGGAGAACACCGAGGTTGATTACATCATCAAGATGCTTACCGAACGGGCCAAGGAGCTCTACCAGAAACGGGAAGAGGAGTTCGGCAGCAACCTGATGCGGGAAATCGAACGGGTCATGCTGTTGCGGATGGTGGATACCAAGTGGATGGACCACATCGACGCCATGGAGGAGCTCAAAAAGGGCATTTCTCTGCGCGCTTACGCCCAGAAGGACCCGGTGGTGGAATACCGCATCGAGGGCTTCGACATGTTCGACGAGATGATCGCTTCCATCCAGGAAGATACGGTCCGGCTGTGCCTGACCATCCAGATCCGCAAGGAGGAAGAGCCTAAGCGCGAGCAGGTGGCGAAGCCCATTGAGCCCGCGTCGGATAAAACCGATTCCACCTCCCGCACCGTTAAGAAAAAGCCCGGCCGCAACGACCCGTGCCCCTGCGGCAGCGGGAAGAAGTACAAGAAGTGCTGCGGCAAGGACGCGTAATTTTGCCATTGGCTTATTGGATACGCCTGCCGGCTGAGAGCCGGCAGGCGTATTTTCCGTTTAAAGGGGAACGCTAAAGGCAAATCCCACCTTTTACTCCCGGTCATCCGGCTCCAAAAAAGCCGATTGCGGCACTTTCCAGGCGATTTACACCCGTTTTAGGCGATTGTCCCGCGCTGCGTTCCCATTTTGCGCTTTTTGTTTCGTTTTCGCTTGCAATCGGCTTTTATTGTGTTATAATAATAGCGGTTGTGTGCGTTTGAAGCTGAAAGGCGCCTGCTGCTTTTGAAAGCAGGTTCGTTTCCTCTTGTTTTTGCGAAACGGCAAATGCGACACGGCCGATTCGTTGTGTTTTCATCCGGTACAAATCCCGGATGTAATTGGATTTTAAAAGGAGGTGGGTGTGGTGAGTCCCGACCCTGGTAGTCACCGATGTGAGACAATCCATTTTATAACCGGGGCACGCCGCATCCCGTCTGTTCTGGCGCGCCCTTAAAGGGGGAACTGCGCTATGATAAGCTATCTCAAGAGCACCAACGGCCGCATCCAC
This sequence comes from uncultured Eubacteriales bacterium, assembly GCA_951801675.1. GTDB lineage: Bacteria > Bacillota > Clostridia > Oscillospirales > Acutalibacteraceae > Solibaculum_A. The sequence continues at coordinate 50,110 of CATONX010000007.1, forward strand.
GCGGTCAACGAGAGCGAAGAGGGCTGCTGGATCAACGTCGTCAACCCAACGGAGGACGAAGTAAACCTGTTGGTGGGCGAGTATGAGGTGGAGCCGGAGTTCATCCGCGCCGCTTTGGACGAGGAGGAATCCTCCCGTATCGAAACCGAGGACGGCGTGACGCTCATCATTCTCGACGTGCCGATTTCCGAAAAGCAGGACGACGCGGTGGTGTATACCACCGTTCCGATCGGTATCGTCATCACGCCCAGGCACGTCATCACCGTTTCGCTCAATGAAAATCCTATTTTAAGCGAGCTTGCCAACGGGGTGGTCAAGAACACCCACACGGCTTTGAAAACTCAGTTCGTGCTGCACATTATGCTGCGCATGGCGCTGCGGTATCTGCAGTACCTCAAGCAGATCGATAAGCTCAGCTCGTCGGTGGAAACCAACCTGCGCAAATCCATGCGAAACAAAGAGCTGATTCAGCTTTTGGATCTGGAAAAATCCCTGGTGTACTTTTCCACCTCCCTGAAAGCGGACGAGATCACCATGGAAAAGCTCATGCGCGGGCGGTATCTGAAGCTGTATGAAGAGGATCAGGACCTGCTGGAGGACTGTCTGATCGAAATCAAGCAGGCCATTGAAATGTCCAGCATTTATCTGAACATTCTTTCCGGCACCATGGACGCGTTCGCGTCGGTCATTTCAAACAATCTGAACATCGTGATGAAGGTGCTGACCTCCATTACCATCTTGATGGCTATCCCGACCATCATCTTCAGTTTCTACGGGATGAACGTGCAGGGCCTGCCCTTCGATATGTCCATTTGGTTCCCGACCGGCCTGGCGCTGGCCGCCACGCTGATTACCGGCTTTGTGCTGTTTAAAAAAGATATGCTGTAATACGGTCTTCCCCGGTGCAGCCGGGGGTTCCATGACAAGAAAAAGGCGGGGCGCAAAATTTTGCGCCCTGCCTTTTCGCGTCGATTGATATGTTGAGCTACGCACGAAAACGTCCATGTGACTGGCACTGCCAATGGAAGAGGCAAGCACCTATACGTCACATAAACCGCCAGCCGCTGGCGCTCATTTGCCGCGTCCGGCTTTTTTGTTCTTCACGGCAGTTGCATCCCTCTCATCTATGACTTCCCTTCGCCGTTTTGGAAAACAAGGCCTCACCGGGAACGGAATGCTTTGCGGCACAATCTCTGGAAACCGCCTCTCACAGGTGGCGCCTACGCTTTTTCCCGATCCCATAGGCGTGGTAGAGAGGTCCGCTTCCCGCGCCCAGGTCTAGGCCTGCTTTGAGCGCGCCGGTCAAGTAGTCCTTGGCCTTTTGCACACTTTCTTCAAGGGAATACCCCGCCGCCAGGTTGCAGGCAATGGCAGAGGAAAGGGTGCAGCCGGTGCCGTGGGTGTTGGGGTTCTGGACCCGCTGACTGTGAAACCAGGTATACTCGCCATTCGTAAAGAGAAGGTCGTCCGCCGTATCCGTGAGATGGCCACCCTTAATGAGCACGCCGCCACGCAGGGCTCCGGCAATTTCGTTTGCGGCAGCTTCCATCTCCCCTGCCGTTTTGATTTCCCGGCCGCAGAGGCACTGGGCCTCCGGCAGGTTGGGCGTAAGCAGGTCCGCCAGGGGAAATAGCTCGGTTCTGAGCGCCTCCACCGCGTCCGCCGCCAGCAGCCTGCTGCCGCTGGTGGACACCATCACCGGGTCGAGCACGATTCTCTTCACGGAATACTCTTTAAGCTTGCCGGCAATGGCCCGGACGATGGCCGCAGAAGACACCATTCCAATCTTCACCGCATCCGGCCGGATGTCGGACAGCACGCAGTCAAGCTGCTTTTTTACAAACTCCGGCGGCGTATCCTGTACGCCAGAGACCCCGGTGGTGTTCTGCGCGGTCAGCGACGTAATCACGCTCATGGCATACATACCATGCACCGTGATGGTCTTGATATCCGCCTGAATGCCGGCGCCGCCGCTGGGATCCGACCCGGCGATGGTCAATACCTTTTTTACTTCGGTCATGTCCATTCCTCCCACCATGCTTTTATTGTCTGCGGCACCTGCTCAAGCGAGGCAAGATAACCGTCCGCTCGGTTCTTCACCTCGTCCGCCTGTGGTTCCGAGGGGTCGAACACGCCGACCACCCGAAATCCCGCCGCTTTGGCGGACTTCACACAGTAGAGTGCATCCTCAAAAACCACCGTTTCTTCCTTTTTTGTCCCAAGCATTGCCGCCGCCCGCTCGTAAAAGGCGGGCTGGTCCTTGGGGCACCCCGCTTCCTTGCAGGATAGCACAAAGGCAAAGAAGGGCAGAATCCTGGTGCGGGCCAACGCCGCTTTTGCAAGCTGGGGATGGGTGGCGGTAGCCACGCAAAGGCGCACTCCTTTGCCGGAAAGCCACTCCACCAGCGCCTTCGCCCCTGGTTTTAGGGGCAGGCTCTCCCGATACTTTCGCTCCACGCAGCCGTTTAACCGGGCCAGAATCGCTTCCTCGTCCAAGGAAACCCCCAGGCTCTGAAAATACCGGGCGGTCTGGGTAAAGCTCAAGGGTGCCAGAATCCGGCCAAGCCCGTCGGGCGGCGTGATCCCCTGGCTTTGCAAAAAGGCCTCCCCAACCCCGTCCCAGGCGGTCATGGAATCGAGAAGGGTGCCGTCCATGTCGAAGACGGCGCCTTTCAGATCGCTGCTCATGCGGTCATTTCCTCCGACAGGGCCCGCAGCCGCCGGGTGGCCGCAGCCACGTCGGGGCTTGCGAAGATGGCGGAGATGACCGCAATCCCATGAACACCGCTGCCTCTTAGCTTTAAAACGTTTGCTTCGCCAATCCCGCCGATGGCCACCACCGGGATGGTCACCGCCTCACAGATCCGGCGCAGGGTTTCGAAGGAAACGTCGTTGGCGTCGAGCTTCGTGGAGGTGGAGAACACCGCACCTACCCCTAAGTAATCCGCGCCGCTCTTCTGGGCCTTGACCGCCTGCTCCACCGTGTTCGCCGACACGCCCAGGATCTTCTCTTCCCCGATCAACCGGCGCACGTCCTTCGCCTGCATGTCCGACTGGCCCACGTGCACCCCGTCGGCATCGGCGCGCAGGGCCACTTCGATGTTATCGTTGATGACAAAGGGAATGCTGTGACGAGCGGCGATTTCCTTGATCTTTAATGCCTCTTTCAAAAACGCTTCCTCACTGAGATGCTTCTCCCGCAGCTGCAAGAAGGTAGCGCCTGAGGCGGCGATTTCCTCCACCTGGTCTTCCAGCGATCGGCCGTCTAGCCAGGACCGGTCGGTGACCACATACAGCTGCATGGCTTTCTTATCGAGTTTCAACGCGCATACCTCCATTGAGCAGCGACGGGCTCATGTTGCTCATATAGTCGATCAAATAGGTGCGCAGGGTACCCGTACCCCCTTCGGTCTTTTGCATCTTGGCAAACGCCAGCTCCCCGCACAGGCCCATGGCGCACACGGCCGCCGCTGTCGCTTCCAGGAGCTTATCCGGATTTGCCCCGCAGTAACAGCCCGTCACCTCGCTGAGCATGCAGCCGGTACCGGTGATTTTCGCCATAAGCGGGTGCCCGTTTCGCACCAGATACACCTTGCTTTGGTCGGCCACCAGGTCGATTGCACCGGTAATGGCAATTACCGCCCCGGTTTTCGCGCTTAAATCTTTTGCAAAGCGGATGGCCTCGTGGATGTTTTCATCGGTCACCGCGTCGTTTAAGCCGGCATCCACCCCTTTGGTGTCCGCCGCTGCCCCGGCCACCGCCTTCATTTCGGACATGTTGCCCCGGATCACGGAAACCTTTATCTCTTCCAGCAGCCGCTGCACGGTCTTAGTGCGCAGCGCACAAGCGCCCGCTCCAACCGGGTCGAGAATCACCGGGCGGCACAGCTCGTTGGCCTTTTTGCCCGCCAGGATCATGGACTGGACGGTTCTCTCGTTTAAGGTGCCGATGTTGAGAACCAAAGCACTACAGATGGCGGTGATGTCCTCCACCTCTCCCGCGTCGTCCGCCATGATGGGGGAACCGCCGCAGGCCAGCGCTATGTTCGCGCAGTCGTTGACGGTGACATAGTTGGTAATGGCGTGCACCAACGGCGTTTTCTTGCGGACGTTTTCCAAAATTGCTTCAAACATAATGTGGGTTTCTCCTTTCATCCAAACGCCGGCGGGGGATACATCCCCGCCGGCGTAACGTCCTAATTGGAACGGCCCTGTCCTTTTTTGTACTCGGCGGTTCTGCGCCGGCCGTCCCGGGCCTTTTTCCCTGGATAAGGCCGCCCCTCCTGGCGGGAACGGGAAGGACGGGGTTTTGCCCCGCTCATGGGAGTGAAGTTCACCTTATAGCTGCGGATTTTGCTGTTCTGCATGGTGTCCATCACCCGCTGGGCGTCGTCCCGGTTCAGTTCCACCTGGGTATGATCGCTAAAAATGTCGATCTTGCCGATGGATTTGGCGGGAATGCCGGTGGCGTCCACAATGGCGCCCACGATGAAGTTGGGGGCGATCTTCTGGTTGCGCCCCACGTTTACCCGCAGATAGGTTCGCCCGCTGCCAAAGCTGTCTTCAAGCCGCGGCTGGGGCTTGGGCGCGTCCACCACCGGGATGAGCCTGCGGTCCTTCCCCGCCGTCATGGCCAGCAGCGCAAGGGCCACCTGCCGGTCGGTATAGCCACGGGCGTTGAGCGTTTCGAGCGCCTCTTCAAAGGCGCTTTCCTCCCCTTCGTCGAGCACCCGGCCGATCTTTGCAAAGAAGGCTTCCCCGCGTTTATTGAGAATATCCTCTCTGGACGGAAGGGGCTGCTCGGCAATCGGAGCCTTGACGAACTGCTCGATCTCCTTGACCCGGCGCACCTGGGCCCGGTTGCAGGCCAGGGTGTAGGAAGCGCCGGTCTTGCCCGCCCGGCCGGTGCGGCCGATGCGGTGGATGTAATATTCAAACTCCTGTGGAATATCAAAGTTAAAGACCGCGTCCACGTCCTCCACGTCGATGCCCCTGGCTGCCACGTCGGTGGCCACCAGGATGCGCACCCGGCCGGTCTTGAAGTCGTGCATGACTTTGCTGCGCACCGCCTGCTTCATGTCCCCATGCAGGCCCAGAGCGGCAAACCCATGCCGGTCGAGATACTCCACCAGCTCGTCTACCATCTTCTTGGTGTTGCAAAACACCACCGACCGGTTGGGGGCCTTGTGCTGCAGCAAAAGATTGAGCGCGTCCATCTTTTGAGACAGGGGTACCAGATAGAAGGACTGCTCGATGGTATCCAGCGTGCGCTGGCCCTTGTCCACGGCAACGAGGACCGGGTCCTTCTGAAACTCCTTGGTGAGCTTTAAAATCGCCGGCGGCATGGTGGCGGAAAAGAGAACCGTCTGCCGTTCTTCCGGCGCTTCGCTTAAAATGGTCTGAATGTCCTCATAAAAGCCCATGTTGAGCATCTCGTCCGCTTCGTCGAGCACCACCATGCTCAAATCCCCCAGCTGCAGGGTTCCCCTGCGCATGTGGTCCATCACCCGGCCCGGTGTGCCGATGACCAGGTTGGCGGTTTTGAGCTGGCGAAACTGGATGGGCATGGGCTGGCCGCCGTACACGGTGGCGATGCGCACCCCCGGCTTATACCGGGCGTACTTGCGCATTTCGTCGCTGATCTGCATGGCAAGCTCCCGGGTGGGGCTCAAAACCAGCACCTTTGGCGTCACGTCCGCGTCGCCGCGGATGCGCTCCACCGCCGGAATGCCGAAGGCAGCGGTTTTGCCGGTGCCGGTGCTGGAACGGCCGATCACATCCTTGCCCTCCAAAAGAAGCGGGATGGTCCTGGCCTGGATTTCCGTGGTCTGGGCGTACTGCATGTCTGCCACGGCGCGAAGGACCGCTTCAGACAAGGGTAAGGTTTGAAATAAAGTGGGTTGCATAGTACCTGCTTTCTGTTTGACCGGCGGCCAATGGGCCGCCAACGATGCATCATGGTGTATTTGTTTATTTTACCACAAAGAAAGAAGTTTGCAGCACAAATCCGCAAAGGTTTTCGAATTATAGCATGTCGCTGGGCTTTTCGGTTGTGCGAAGCCCTCTTTTTGTCGTTAAAAACGGGATTTGTCTGGTTTGAACCGAAAAACCTCCACCCTACCTGCATTAAGGGCTTCGGACATCCGGCATGAGATGCCGGGCATCCGAAGCCCTTGCCTCAAAGATCAGAAGGTTATTTTATCGAGAATGCCGGTGAGTTTTGCGAGCGCCACCCCATAGTTGGTGATGGGGACTCCTTGCTCCCGGGCCTTCTGGACGCGGGAGAGGACGTATTTGCGGTTAAACATGCAAGCCCCGCAGTGAATCACCAAAGAATAGGGGCTTAAATCGTCGGGGAAGTCCGTGCCGCTGACCATGTCCACCGTCAGCCCCGGCCCCACCTTCTTTTTGAGCATTCGGGGGATTTTCTCCCGGCCGATGTCCTCAGATAAGGGCGCGTGGGTGCAGGCTTCCGCAATGAGCACCTTGGAGTGCTCGGTCAGCCGGTCGATGGCGGCCGCCCCCTCTGTAAAGGCCCCGATGTCCCCCTTATACTGGGCGAACAGGACGGAAAAGGAGGTGAGCAGGGTTCCCTCCGGCTTGAGGGGATACACGGCGGAAAAGGCCTGGGAATCGGTGATAATGAGCTTAGGAGGCTTTGCAAGGGCCCCAAGTGCTCCCGTCAGCTTGTCGGTGGTGACGCTCATGACGATGCACTTATGATCCAAAAGGTCCCGGATGGTCTGCACCTGGGGCAGAATCAGCCGTCCCTTCGGCGCCTGGATGTCCTGAGGCATCACCAGTATCACAACGTCGTCTTCCTTCACCAGCCGCCCGGTGATGCTTTCGGCCTCAAAGTCCTCAGGAATCACCCGCACCAAGGCGGAAAGCAGCTCCTTGACCCCGGTTTTCTCCTTGGCGCTGACCAGAACGGGGGGAAGCCCCGTCGCTTCCTTCACCCGGGCCGCCAATCCCTCTAGGCCCGCCCGTACGTCCGCCTTGCTGATTACCGGGATCACCGGCACCTTGCGTTTTCTAAGTTCCAAAAGCCACTCTGCTTCCTTTTGAAAGTCCCCCTCGGAAAAGAGAAGCAGGGCCACATCGGTTTTGTCCATGGCCTTGCGGGTTTTCTCCACCCGCATCTCACCTAAACGGCCTTCGTCGTCGAAGCCGGCGGTGTCGATAAGCATGCACGGGCCGATGGGGTGAATCTCCATGGCCTTGTACACCGGGTCGGTGGTAGTGCCCGCCACGTCGGACACCAAAGCGATGTCATGCCCGGTAATGGCGTTGATTAAGGAGGACTTGCCGCTGTTTCGCCGGCCGTAAATGCCGATGTGCAGCCGGTTGGCGGCGGGTGTGTTGGCTAACTCCATGATGGATTCCCCCTTGTCGGTTAGAATCGGAAGTCCCGCTTGCCCTCGTGCAGGTCGCTCAAGTGCGCCATGACCAGAGCCTTGACCTTCTCGTTGGGAATGGTGGGAATCTGCTTTTGGATCATAGCCTCACCCTTGGCTCTCGTCTCGGGAGAGGCGTAGTCCTCCAGGTATTCCTTGAGGGTCATCAGAGCGTTTGGCAGACAGACGTTGGCGATCTGGCCGGATTTGACCAGCTGCATAAACCGGTCGCCGGTGCGCCCTTCCCGGTAACAGGCGGTGCAGAAGCTGGGGATGTGCCCCAGGTCCAGTAGCCAGCCCACCACCTCATCCAGGGTACGGGTGTCGCTCACCTCGAACTGGGCGGAGTTTTCCTCTTCCCGCTCGGCATAGCCGCCCACACTGGTGGAAGACGCCCCGGAAATCTGGGATACGCCCAGTTCCAGCACCTTCGCTCTCGTCTCTTCCGACTCTCTGGTGGAAATGATGATGCCGGTATAGGGCACGGCAACCCGCAGGATCGCCACAATCTTCTTAAAAATCTCGTCTGGGATGGCGTTGGAATACTCGTCCAGGTCCACATCGTCCGCCGGGCGGATGCGGGGCACGCTGATGGTATGAGGGCCTACCCCCTGGGCCGCCTCCAGATGCTCGGCGTGCATCAGAAGGCCCACAAAGTCGTACTTATACATGTTCAACCCGAACAGCACGCCGATGCCCACGTCATCAATGCCGCCTTCCATGGCCCGGTCCATCGCCTCGGTGTGGTAGGCGTAATTGCTCTTGGGCCCCTTGGGATGAAGGTATTCGTAGCTTTCCTTGTTGTAGGTTTCCTGGAAAAGGATGTAGGTGCCGATACCCGCTTCCTTGAGCTTGCGGTAGTTCTCCACCGTGGTGGCCGCAATGTTTACGTTGACCCGGCGGATGGCCCCGTTTTTATGCTTGATGCTGTAGATGGTCTTGATGCTTTCGAGCACATAGTCGATGGGACAATTGACCGGGTCCTCGCCGGTTTCCAGCGCCAAGCGCTTGTGGCCCATGTCCTGCAGCGCCGTAACCTCCCGGACGATCTCCTCCTGGGTCAGCTGCTTGCGGGCAATGTGGCAGTTGGAATGGTGGTAAGGACAGTACCGGCATTCGTTGACGCAGTAGTTGGACAGATACAAAGGCGCAAACATAACGATGCGGTTTCCGTAAAAGCGCTGCTTGATCTCCTTTGCCAAGGTAAAGATCTTTTCAATCAAATCGGGAATCTCACATTCCAGCAGCACCGCCGCTTCCTTGTGGGACAAGCCCTTGCATTCCTTGGCCTTCTCTAAAATCTGCTCGATGAGCGCGCGGTTTGCCTTATTCTTTTTGGCATAGTCGAGAGTTTCTAAAATTTCAGCGTCGTCGATAAACTCGGTTGCGACTTTGGATTTGGGATTGTACACGATGGGTCCCCTTTCTTTTTCTGCCGGCCTTAAAGCGGAATCCGCCCTAAAGCGCGAATTTGTTCTTCCAGCTCCAAGCGGTCCTCTTTCACATGGGTAGGACTAAGCTTCGCCGGATAGATTTCGTAAAGCTGCTTATACCGGTCCGGCGTGACCTTGCGCATAACCACGTTGGCCCCGCAGGAAAACACGTCGTTTTTTTCCCCGTTGTTGAGCACCCCCAAGGAGGTGGTTGCGGGGAGGTTTGCTTCGGGAAGGAGGATGCGGGCAAGGGCCACCGCCCGTTTGGTGAGCTCGGTGCTGCCGGAGGGCTGATCTAGCAGCGGCGTGTCCGGGTGGGGGATAAACGGGCCGATGCCCGCCATGTCGCACCCGATCTCCTTGAGAAGCAGCAGGTCTCTGGCGATGATCTCCATCGTCTGCCCGGGCAGGCCGATCATAAACCCGCTTCCCGTCTCAAAGCCCAAAGCCTTGAGATGGCGAAGGCATTCCACCCGCTCTTTGAGCGTGCCGTCCGGATGAAGGGCGTGGTAACTTTGCTCGTCCGCCGTTTCGTGCTTGAGCAGATACCGGTCGGCGCCGCACCGGCGCAGATACGCATAGTCCTCCTTGGGCATTTCCCCGCAGCTGACGGTGACCGCCATGCCGGTTTCCTTGATTTTTCGTATAATTTCCCCTAAAATTTCCGGAGTGTAATGCGGATCCTCCCCCGATTGGAGGACAAAGGTGCGGTATCCGGCCGCATGGGCGGCATAGGCCACCTCGATCATCTCGTCGGGTTCCATCCGGTAGCGGGCAACCTTTTCGTTATGGCAGTTAAGCCCACAGTACCGGCAGGCCCGGCGGCAGACGTTGGAAAACTCCAGGATGGCGCGGATCTGGACCACGTCGCCCTTGTGCTGTTCTCTCACCCGGTCGGCCTGGGCGTAGACCTCAGAAAAGTCCGGCAGGCGCAGCAGCGCCGCCAGCTCCTCTATGCCGGGATGCGTGCTAATCAGCATGGGTGTTCCCCGCCTTTTGATACACCGTTTTGATGCTGACCCCGTCGAGCATGCCGATTTTTCCCGCCAGGGAACTGATCACGTCCCCGGGCGCGTCCACAATCACGCTGATGATGCAGATGCCCCGGTCCCGGTAGGGCACCCCCATACGCCCGACGATATACGTGCCGTACTCGTGCAAAATTCCGTTGAGCTTCTCGGTCACCTGTGTGTTCTCCACGATGATGCCCATCACGGCAATTCTGGTTTCCATATTCGTTCTCCCCTCTTTCTCAAGGAAGCCGGGAGCTTCCGGCTAAGTCAAAACAAAAATCCTCCCTTTGCGCCTGCATGCGCAAAGGGAGGAAACAAGGCAGAAAACACCCGCTGCAAATCCACTTTTGGGCGGGTTCTCTTTTCGTTTCGACCTTCCTCGCAGGCAACTCCCTTTGACGTCAGGCTGTGTGGTTATTTTACCACCAATTTTGTATAGAATCAAGAGGGACTTTGCGGGATTTCGCCCTTTTTCGCGGCTCTTGATTCTGCGCTCTTTTTTGTTTGCAAAAGATATGGTATAATAGGGACACTTAGCGTATGCGAGCCCTAAGAAGAAGCATGAGCTTCCCGGCCCCTTAGCGAGTACGAGCCGCAAAGCGAAAGACGAGGTTCGTGGCTATGGTACCATGAGAAAAATGATGCCCTGCGGGGGCTTCCCCTTTGGGTTCAAACAGGCGGTGGTCTGCCGCCAATCCTGCTGCAAAAGGAGCGCAATGGTTATGGACTTTTTTAATCACGATAAGGAATTCGACGTCATCAGCATGGGTGAAATCATGCTTCGCCTGTCCCCCATGGGGCAGGAGCGGCTGGCTCAATGCGAGGTGCTGGAAAAACGGCCGGGCGGGTCGGAGCTGAATGTGGTCTCCGGCATCTCTCTTATGGGGCTGCGCACCGCCATCGTCACCAAGGTGCCGGACAACGATATGGGCCGGTTCATCAAAAACAAGATCCGGTTTTACGGCATCAGCGACGACTATCTGATTTATGACAACACCCCGGATACTCGGGTAGGCATCTATTACTATGAAAGCGGCGCTTATCCGAGAAAGCCCTCCGTGCTTTACGACCGGCGCCATTCTTCCATCAACCACATTTCCTTTGACGAAATCGACCCGCGGATTTTTTCGAGCACCCGCATCTTCCACACCAGCGGCATTACCCTGGCTCTCGGGCAGAACACCCGGGAAACCGCCATCAAGATGATCCGCGCCTTTAAAGAGCAGGGCGCCCTCATCTCCTTTGACGTCAATTACCGGGCCAACCTCTGGGATGAGAAGGAAGCGAGAGAAACCATCCGCTCCATCCTGCCCTATGTGGACATTTTGTTTGTTTCCGAGGAAACCTCCCGGCGCATGATGCAGAAAACCGGCACGCTTCAGGAAATGATGAAGAGCTACTGCACGGAATTCGGCACCAAGATCGTGGCGTCCACCCACCGGGTGGTCAAGAGCCCCAAATGTCATTCCTTCAATTCCACCATTTATGTGGCCGAGGAGGACAAATGCTACACCGGCAAACCCTATGAGGACATTGACGTGATCGACCGCATCGGCAGCGGCGACGCCTATGTGGCTGGGGTGCTGTTCGGGCTGGTTAAGTATAACTCGGTGGTGGAAGCCATCGAATTCGGAAACGCTTCCTCCGCGGTCAAGAACACCATTCTGGGCGACATGCCGGCCAGCGAGTTTGGGGAAATCAAACGGGTGATCGACATTCACAATTCCGACCACGATACCGGCGAGCTCAACCGCTGAGGCCATTTTACACTGGAAAAGTATGACGCTTGCCCTGCGGTCCGCCTCTCTATCCAGAGCGGTTTTTTCTCGATTGTGTTTAGGCGGTCCAAAGGACATGGTATCCTCTATCTCAGTCCGACCCTCCACCATGCAAAAGAAAGCCCCCGGTTTTACCGGGGGCTTTCTTTTGCCCACCATATCCATATTTCCCGGCGCTTTCACCGAAACAAAGGGGTTCGTTCTCCGGCTTTCGCAGCCTTACAGAGATTTCGCAAGGAGCTGCCCCAAACCCGATCGATACAGCAATTGTCCGACACATCAAAAGGAAGCCGGCGCAGCAGCGCCGGCTTCCTTGACTAGATCTCCTATAAGGTAAAATCATCCCGTTCCAGGGAAAAGTTCGGGTTATAATAGGGATCGCCCTGTTCGATGACAGTCTTCCACTTGGTCCCAAACCGCGCTTCATCCTTCTGAGCTTGGGCTGAATCTTTTGTGGCAGCCTTGCCTTTTGCCCTGGGTACGTAATGGTAGAGCTCCGCATAAGGGGTAAACACCACCAGCCGGCCCTGTTCCCGCAGACGCAGACAAAGGTCCACATCCTGAAAGGCAACCGCATAGTCTTCGCAAAAGCCGCCCGTTTGCTCAAATTTCTCCTTGGAAATCATCATACACGCACCGGATACGGCGCTGAAGTTCTGCGCATACATCAGCCGGCCCATATACCCGGCGTCTCCCCGGGCCGCCCGGTAATGAACGCGGCCGACGCTTCCCCGGATGCCGATGAGAAGCCCCGCGTGCTCGATGGTATTGTTCGGAAAATAGAGCTTAGCCCCCACCGCGCCCACGTCGTCACGCTGGGCGTACATGAGCATTTCCTCTATCCACTTCGGAGAAATCACCTTCGTATCGTCATCCAAAAAGAGCAGGTATTTGCCCTTTGCCTGACTTGCGGCAAAATTGAGCATCTTCGCGCGATGAAAAGCGTTCCCCCAGGGAAGCAGGTGAAGATGGGGATGGTTGTCATCCTCTCCGGCCTCCGTTCCCACCAGGAGAACCTCGAAATTTCGATAGGTGGAATTTCGGTAGATGGAATCGATACACCGCCGTCTTACTGCCGCGCTGCCGGCGCTGAGCATCACAATGGAAATCAGGGGAGTTTCTTTGAGCGCATATTCAATCCGGTAAAGCAACGGGGCATTGGGCGCCTCCATGGCTTTGCCTTCGATGCCTTCCCGCTTGAGATAGTCGCCCAGCGCCCGAATCCCGGATGTAATGCAATAGGGCTTAACGCTGATGTCTCCCGCCGTAGACCCTGCATGGCTGCGCCAGAAATAGAGAAGCTTTGGAATATGCACCACGTGCTTTGCCTTTTGCGTCAGGCGCAATATGATGTCAAAATCCTGGCTGCCGTCGTAATCACCGGAGAAATAACCCACCTGGTCGAGCAGCGCCCGGCTGAACACCGAAAAATGACAGATATAATTGTTGGCACGCAAATTATCCAACGCAAAATCCGGCTTAAAATGGGTTGCCACCGGGTTTTGTATGGTGCCGGAAAAGGTCATTTCATCGGTATAGATAAAATCGGCATTCTGCTCGGTAATCGCTTTCATCGCCTCATAGAGCGCCGCCGGGTGAAGCAAATCATCATGGTCGAACAAACCAATGTAATCGCCTGTGGCCATCTCAATGCATTGGTTCGTGTTCCCGGAAATCCCCAGGTTCTCCGCAAGCACCTGATACCGCACGCGCGCGTCCTGCTGCGCATACCGGCGGCAGATGTCTCCCACATAGGCGTGAGCCCCGTCACTGCCGTCCGCCAGGCAAAGCTCCCATTTCCCATAGGTCTGTGCCTTCACCGAATCGATCATTTCGGTGAGAAAATTTTCCGGGGTATTGTAAAGCGGGACTAAGATGCTGAAAGTAATGTCCCGGTCAAATACCGCTTTCTCCTGCATTTGGCGTTCCTCGGGGGTAAACACATAGCGCGCCATAAACTCCCGTTCCCGCATCCGGCGAAATCTGCGCCGGCGTACCTTTTGCCAGGTGGCACGGATGCCATAGTGCTGGATGCTGGAAAACCCTTTGCAAAGGATTTTACCATACCGGCTGTTTTTCAGACCGCCCTTTTTTGCACGCGCAGGTTCCCCCATTCCCGAATCGGGCGCTGGATGGGGCGTATGGTTTTTTGTCTTATATGTCTGTTCGTCCCTTTTCAACTGTGTATGATTCCTCCCGAGCCATCCTCTGTTCTACGTCTACATGCTCTTATAGGCGTCACAGACGGTTTTCATATCCCCGAGCATCTTGACATTGCCGTGGTCGAGCCACATAACATGCTTGCAAAGCCGTTCGATCTGTTCAATCGAATGGGACACAATCAGCACCGTCGTGTCGTTGGCCATCAATTCCTTGATGCGCTCTTCGCACTTTTGCTGGAACAGGAAATCGCCCACCGACAAAATCTCGTCCACAATCAGAATATCCGGTTTTGTAATGGTCGCCACCGCAAACCCTAAGCGCGCCACCATACCGGAGGAAAAGTTCTTGAGCGCCACATCCACAAAGTCCTGCAGCTCAGCAAATTCAATAATTTCGTCGAACTTTTCCTTCATATGCTTTTTCGTGTATCCCAGCACCAGGCCGTTTAAGAGCACATTCTCCCGTGCAGTCAGGTCCATATCAAAGCCCGCGCCCAGCTCAATCAGCGGCGAAATTGTCCCGTAGGTTTTCGCCCAGCCCTCGGTGGGCTTTAAAATCCCGGAAACCACCTTCAAAAACGTACTCTTTCCGGAGCCGTTGAGACCCACGATTCCAAACACGTCGCCCTTTTCAATGTTGACGCTGACGTTTTGAAGCGCCGTGAATTCCTCGAAGCGCAGCTGGCGCTTGCACATCTTAATAAAATATTCCTTAATGGAGTCCACCTTGTCCTTGGACATGTTGAACTTCATGGTAACATTGTTCACTTCAATCGCATTGGGCACCCCGAATCCCCTCCTCTTTACACATACAGAATAAACTTGTCCTGCTTGCGCTTGAACGCCCACACGCCAAGCACCAAAAAGAACAGGGAACAGGCGGCGCATATGAGGTTCACTTCAAGCCCCGGAATCACGCCGTCCATCACGACCCGTCTGAAATAGGTCACATAGTAATACATGGGATTGAACTGCACAATGGACATGAGCGTAAAGCTCCCGAGCCTCGTATCGGTCAGCAGGCTCTCCGGGTAAATGAGGGGGGTCAGGTACATCCACGCGGTAATGAAAACCGAATAGAGATGCCCTACGTCCCGGAAAAACACGTTCAAGGTAGCCAGCAGCAGGCTCAGGCCCACGGTAAAAACAAAAACATAGATCATCGGAATCGGGAAAAGCAGCATCGTCCAGTGGAACGGCACCCCGTCAATGAGCATCATGACGATTACCGCTACCAAAGAAAACAGCATATTGACAAAGGCAAACACGGTTTTCTGCAGCGGGAAAATGTACTTGGGCAGATACACCTTCTTAATGAGCGACGCTCCGCTGATCACCGATGTCAAAGAATTGGAGGTGGCTTCCGACATAAAATTGAAAATCAGCGCGCCGGTGAGATAATAAGAAGCATAATAAGGCTGCTTAAACTTAAACATCTGGCTGAACACGACCGCAATGACCAGTGCCATCAGAATCGGGTTGAGGATGCTCCACAAAAACCCCAAAGCCGACCGGCGGTATTTTACCTTCAAGTCCCTGGCCACCAAATCCATCAGCAGATGGCGGTACCGGGTGAATGTCTGCAAATACGCTTTCAAATCGTTTTCACCCTCATCTATTCAAGTCTTTGAACGCCCCGTTCTTTTTGTCCTTCTCGCTTAAGAGGATTTCCATACCCTCGGGAATCGGCCAATCGATGCCGATGTCCGGGTCCGCGTAATAAAGAGCGCCTTCGTCGGTTGGGTCATAGAAGCGGGTGCACTTGTACACAAACTCCGCCACGTCCGACAGCACCAAAAACCCGTGGGCAAACCCTTCGGGTACGTAAAACTGGCGCTTGTTCTCCTTGGAAAGAAGGACGCCGTGCCATTTGCCGTAGGTCTTGCTGCCCGGGCGGATGTCCACCGCCACGTCGTAGACCTCTCCTTCGATGACCCGCACCAGCTTTCCCTGGGGATTCTTCTTCTGGAAATGAAGGCCCCGCAGCACGCCCTTCTTGGAGCGGGACTGGTTGTCCTGCACAAAGACCATGTCAAGACCGGCGGCCTTGAAGTCGTTATAGTTGTAGGTCTCCATAAAATAGCCCCGGTTGTCGCCGAACACCTTCGGCTCAATGATATATAAGTCCTCAATGTCGGTTTTGATAAAGGTAAACTGTCCCATATGTTTTCTTTCTCACCTTTCCATGGAAATCATGCCCTGGCGGCAAAACTGCCGTGATATGGATATGTTTGGCTTCTGCCTGCCTTCGCATACAAAAGCCAAACACCAAATACACCGCTTATTTATCCGCGTACATCTTCTGGTAATACTTCTGGTATTCGCCGCTGGTGACGTTCTTCATCCAGTCCATATGGTCCAGATACCACTGGATGGTCAGCTTGATACCGTCCTCAAAGCAGGTCTCCGGGTACCAGCCCAGGTCCTTCTTGATCTTTTCCGGGTCAATGCCGTAACGGCGGTCGTGGCCCTTGCGGTCCTCCACATGCTTCATCATGTGCTCGCCCACCGCCGGGTCCACATGCTCTTTGATGTAGGCAAGGATGGTCTTGACGATGAAAATGTTGGGCCGCTCGTTGTGGCCGCCCACGTTATACACCTCGCCCACCTTGCCGCCGCGCACCACCATGTCGATGGCCTTGCAATGGTCCTCCACATACAGCCAGTCGCGCACCTGCATGCCGTCGCCATAGATGGGCAGGTCCTTATGGGCCAGGGTATTGTTGATGATGAGGGGAATGAGCTTCTCCGGGAACTGGAAGGGGCCGTAGTTGTTCGAGCAGCGGGTGATGTTCACCGGGAACTTATAAGTATCGTGATACGCTTTCACGAACAGGTCGGCGCTGGCTTTGCTGGAAGAATAGGGGCTGTGGGGGTCGAGCGGGGTCGTTTCCATGAAATACCCGGTCTCGCCCAAAGAGCCGTACACCTCGTCGGTGGATACCTGCAAGAACTTACAGCCGTCCTTATACTGGTCGTCGCCGGTCTGCCAGGCGAGCTTTGCGTTGTTTAACAGGTTGACAGTACCGAGGACGTTGGTCTTAACAAAGATCTCCGGATCGGCAATGGAGCGGTCCACATGGCTTTCCGCGGCAAAGTTGACCACATAGTCAAAGTCAAACTCTTGGAACAACGCCGCTACCGCCGCCTGGTCGCAGATGTCCACCTGCCGAAACACGTAGTTCGGGTGGTTCTCCACCTCTTTGAGGTTTTCGAGATTGCCCGCATAGGTCAGCTTATCGATATTGACGATTTTCACGTCGTCGTATTTTTTGAGCATATACAGCACAAAGTTCGAGCCGATAAAGCCCGCGCCTCCGGTTACCAGATAGGTTTTCATCATCCTTGTCCGCCTTTCTTACATGTCCTTGAGGTTTTTCAGATAGCATTCCAGAGCTTCCTGCCAGTCGCGCATTTCGTCCCCCACCGTGCAGCGCAGCATCCGGTTGTCTAAAGACGAGAAGGCGGGCCGCTTGGCCTTTTGCACGTATTCCTGGGAGGTGACGGGACGGACCTTACAGTCGATCCCCGCATATTCCACGATCTTGCAGGCGAAATCGTACCAGGTGCATTCTCCCGTCCCCGTGCAGTGGTACACGCCGTACTGCTCGGTAGCCGCAGCCTTTAAGATATGATGGGCAAGGTCGGCGGCGTTGGTGGGATTGCCCCGCTGGTCGTTGACCACGGTGATTTCCTCGTTTGCCTTGGCGATGCGCAGGATGGTCTTGACAAAGTTCTTCCCCACATAACCGTAAAGCCAGGAGGTGCGCAGGATGAAATACTTTTTGCAGAATTCCCGCACGTACTGCTCACCAAGGTACTTGCTCTTTCCATAAACGCTCTGCGGGTCGCACAGGTCCCATTCCACGTAAGGAACGCTTCCGTCCCCGGAAAACACATAGTCGGTGGACACGTGTACAAGCTTCGCATCCATCTTGTCGGCGGCCAAGGCCATGTTGCGAGCACCCAGGGCGTTTGCCTTAAACGCCGCGTCCTGATTGTCCTCACAGCCTTCCACGTTGGTCATGGCGGCGCAGTTGATCAGCAAATCAAAGGGATTCCCCTCAAAGAAACGGCTGACCGCCTCCTGGTCCGCAATGTCCAGCTCGTCTAAGTCCACGCCGGTGACCTGGGCGTTTTGATAACATGCCGGGATGGCTCCCAGCTCCGACCGTCCCTCATGTAAGATTTTCGCCAGCTCATTTCCAAGCTGACCGTTTCGGCCCGTAATCAGTATTTTCACGAAAACGTCTCCGTCCTTCCTTATACCTCGATGGTGTTAGCGATATGGAACAGGTAATCGCCATACTCGCTCTTTTTAAACCGCTCGGCCTGCACGAGAAGCTGCTCCTTGTTGATAAAGCCGCGGCGGTAGGCGATTTCCTCGATGCAGGAGATATACAGTCCCTGCCTCGTCTGCACCGCTTCGACGAAATTGGCCGCGTCCAGCATGGCCCGGTGGGTTCCCGTATCCAGCCACGCCATTCCTCTGCCGAAGAGCTCCACCTTCAGCTTGCCTTGCTCAAGATAAGCGTTGTTGACGGCGGTGATTTCCAGCTCGCCTCGGGCGGAGGGCTTAATGGACTTGGCGATCTCCACCACCTGGTTATCATAGAAATAAAGGCCGGGCACCGCGTAGTTGGACTTGGGATGCTCCGGCTTTTCCTCGATGGAAAGAACCGTGCCGTCCTTATCGAACTCCACCACGCCGAAATCTCTCGGTTCGCTGACGTGGTAGCCGAAGATGGTCGCGCCTTCCTTGCGGCCCGCTGCGGCGGCCAGCCGGCCGGAGAAGCCGTAGCCGTAGAAGATGTTGTCCCCCAGCACCAGGCAGACGTTGTCGTCGCCGATGAAGTCCGCCCCCAGGATAAAGGCTTCCGCCAAGCCGCGGGGCGCTTCCTGCACCACGTAGGAGAACGTGAGCCCCAAATGGCTTCCGTCCCCAAAAAGCGCTTGAAACACCGGCAGGTCTCTCGGAGTGGAGATAATCAGGATTTCCTGAATCCCGGCCAGCATCAGGGTGGACAGGGGATAATAAATCATCGGCTTATCGTAGACGGTCAGAATCTGCTTGGAGCAGGCGATGGTCGACGGATAAAGCCGGGTCCCCGCGCCGCCCGCAAGAATAATGCCTTTCATACAAAAACCTCATTTCCTATCGTTTCTTTATGCAAACAAGAGCTGCCCGGCCTTGCGGACCAGCCCATTCTTACCGTGTCCGTTGCGCAGAAGATGCGCCATGCGGTGAAGCTTGCCGTACTCCGGCATCCTCGCGTATCCCAGCACCAGCTCGGCCTGTTCCTTGGAAAGCTTCCCCTGATAACGCTCGTAGAAACCGGCCGCCTGCCGGTAGGTATCGGTCAGCACCTTGTGAATCTGTTCGGTTTTCGACAGCCTTGCCGCCACATATTTGGGATCCCGGACGTTCTTGGCACCCACCTCATTGTTCCCATGCTGCCGGTAGCGGATGGTGGACTCGGGAACAAACCCGATCTTCCCAAAAGCCGCCGCCACCAGCGCCAGCCACCAGTCGTGCATGATGGCGCTGTCGGGCGGGGCCTTGGCTAAGTCGAGCAACGGGCGGTTTGCCAGCATCGTGCAGCCGGTAACCACGTTCTGCGCCAGCAGCTTTGGAAGAGAAACCCGGCGGCTGTCCAGGTTTTGCAGCCGGAACATGGAGGGTGCAATGGTACGCAGGTTCTCGTCCACTACCTCCAGGTCGGTATGGACCAAAATCGGCGTTCCCGGCGGGTTCTCCCGCTCCAGGTGCGCCATCTCCCCCATGGTTTTTTCCACCTTGTCGGGCAGCCACACGTCGTCGTGGTCACAGGTCATGGCGTAGGCACTTTTACTCAGAGAAAGCAGGCGGAAAAAGTTCGCCTGGGCGCTCCCGGAATTGACTTTATTTGGAATTACCCGTATTTTGGACGGGTATTTCGCTTCGTATGCCAAAAGAATTTCCATGGTGCGGTCCTTGGAGCCGTCGTCCCCAATGAGCAGCGTCCAATCGGTATACGTCTGCTTTAGAATGGATTCGATTTGCTCGCCGACGTATGCTTCCCCTTGATAGACCGCCATCAAAATGTCAATCATGCTTCGGCCGCCCCTCCCTTCCCCCGGCTCACTTTCCCTTTTAAAAGGGTCAGCCCGTACTTCGCGTAAATCCCGGTATATACAAGCCCGGTGACAAAGGGGTTATATTGCTTTCGGTAATGCTTTTGATAGAAAAGCAGCATGGCGTGATGAAAGTGATAAATGATGGGTTTCGACTTCTGGTGCAGGCCGCTTTGCCCTTTCAAATGGGTGATAGTCCCGTCGGCAAAGTATACCACCCGGTACCCTTTTTCCTTGATGCGGTAGCAAAGGTCCAGGTCCTCCCCGTACATAAAGAAGTCCTCATCAAACCCGCCCACCTGCTCATATACGGCTTTGGGCACCAGCATGCACGCGCCGGAAACCGCGTCCACATCGCTGTTCTTTTCAGGATCGATGAACGTTTGGTGATAGGCGCCGTATTTGGGGTTCTCAGGGTGCTTTTTGTCCATCCCCATAAAGTAATAAAGGGCAGCGGACGGCGTGGGAAATCCCCGTTTGCAGCCGCTGTCCAGCGTCCCGTCGGGCAGCACGGTACGAAGGCCCAGCACGCCGATAGAGGGGTCGTCCTTCAAATAGGCAGCGCCTGTGTCGATGGCTCCGTCGTGCACAATGGTATCCGAGTTTAAAAATAAGAGGAGATCGCCCCTCGCCTCTTTCGCCCCCAAGTTGCAGGCATGGCCGAATCCATGGTTTTCCACCCCGGAAAACACCCGCACCCGCTCGTCCTTTGGCCCCAGATAGCGCTGTGCTTCGTTGCTGGAGTTATCCATCACCAGCACCTCAAAGGACGCCTTATGGGTGGCGGCAAACACCGATTCCACCGTCTGGGCCGTCAGGTCTTTCGTATTGTGATTGATGATGATTACCGATACGTCCACATGGCACACTCCTGCTCGCAAATTTCGGCGCAAGGCTATTCCTCGGTGGTTTTCTTCGTCTGGGCCATCCGTTCTCCTTGCTGGATGCCTTCGGTTTTATCCGGCATCATCACCACGCGCAGGGTCAAGATCATCAGCTTCAAATCCAGCAGTAAGGAATAGTTTTCAATATAGATCAGGTCCATCAGGAGCTTGTCGTAGGCGGTGGTGTTGTATTTTCCATAAACCTGGGCATAGCCGGTCAGACCTGCCTTGGCTTTGAGGCGGTAGGCGAACTCCGGCATGGACTTTTCGTATTCCGCGGCGATCTCCGGCCGTTCCGGGCGGGGACCCACCAGAGACATGTCCCCTTTCAGGACATTAAAAAGCTGTGGAATTTCATCAATACGTAGCTTGCGTATGACTTTTCCCACAGGCGTAATCCGGTCGTCGTCCACCGTAGCCAGCTGCGCGCCGTTTCGCTCCGCGTCCACGATCATGGAGCGAAACTTCAGCACCTTAAACACCTTTCCATCAATGGTCAGACGTTCCTGGGTGTAGAACACGTTCTTGTGGTCGTAAGCCCAGATGGCCAGAGCCGTCACCAAAAAAACCGGCGACAGCACCAAAATGCCGCAAAAGGAACCTACAATGTCCAAAAGCCGCTTATACAGCCGCTTTTCGTTGGTCAGGCCCTGGTTGCGCAAAAAGAGCATGGGGGTATCCACCACCCGGATGTCGGTGGCGCCGTTAACCAGAATGTTCGTGATGGAAGGGACCACATAAAGCCGCTTGGCTTTCTGATAGCACAAATTGATCATCCATTGCCGAAGCTCCGTACTGTTGACAGAGAGGACGATGGAATCAAACGGCTCCATCGCCGCCTCGATGGCCTCCCGGCCTTCGCTTACGTTGATTTCTTTTAAGATCCGGTACTTATCCACAATCCGGTTGAGCTTTTTCTTAATGGTATGGTTAATCTCGTCGTCGTAGATGAGAAGCATATCGTGAGGCGGATAAATCTGATAATAGACCCGGTTTGCAATGCAGGCCCAGAAGGTAACGATAATCATTTGAATTACCGTCAGCCAGATAAAGCCCACAAAATCCACGAACTCATAGGAAAGCAGGGATGCGAGCAAAAACATAATCGTGTTGCAAAGGCCCAGCGCAATGGCGTGGGACAAAAGAATTTCGGTAATCCGGTTCTGCCCCACCTGATGGCCTTTCATCAGAATGACCGTCACCGTTACGATAAGCGCGTATACGATGGTCAGCAGATAGTTCCCGTTTCGGAAAAAAGGGTTGGGAATATCGCTGTTATAAAGGCTGATCCACAGAAAATAAAACGCGCCGGACAAGATTACGATATCGAACAGCACCATAATGGTACGGATCGTCTGTTTAAACTGAAATCTCATGTTGTCCTCACTACTATACAGATTCCGGCCGCCGTGATTCATGGCGTGCCATCGTGATAAAACGTCCCGGTTTGCAGAAGAAGAAAATTGGGATAATTTGTATATTTGCGCATTCCATAAACCTTATCATACAACATCGCAGCCCTGAATTCAACCTCATCCGCCATTTCCTCGGAGAAAAACCTTCCAGCCCTCTCCTTATTGTCCCGTAAGAAGGGCAAATTATGAGTGCGAACTGGAAAAAAGCTCCTCACCACGTACGTTTCCGTCAGGATGGCAGCCCGTCGAAATCGTTTGCGCTGAGAACCAGCCGGTCTCCGGGCAGAATCACCGTGGAGCCTTTGGGCACCACCACCTCGTCTCCCCGCTTGATCATCACCACCAGGATTTCCTCGGGAATGTCCGCCTCGGCGATGGCTTTGTCCGCCCAGACGCTGTCCGGTTCAATGAGGTATTCCTTGAGCACGGCGCCGGTTTCCTCCTGGTAATCGGTAAAGGTCTTGAGAACCGGGGAGGATTCCTCCACTAAGTCGAGCTTTTTGGCAAAGAAGGGGATCAGGGTTCCCTGGACGGCCACCGAGAACAGGGCGACGAAAAAGACCATATGGAACAGGTCGTTCTCCATCCCGGAAGCATTCGTCACCGCAAAGATGGCAAATACGATGGACGCCGCGCCCCGCAGCCCCACCCAGGAAACAAACAGCTGCTGCTTCACCGGGCGCTTAAACCAGCACAGAATGCCGAAGACCGCCACCGGCCGCGCCACCAGGATAAGAAAGAGAGAAACCAGAATACCGGGCAGCAGGACACTTGGCAGGTGAGACGGGAAAGAAAGAAGGCCCAGGGTAAAGAAGAGCATGATCTGCATCAGCCAGGAAATCCCGTCAAAGAAATGCACCAGGCTGCGCTTGTGGACGATTTTGCTGTTGCCCACCACGATGCCCACAATATACACGCACAAATATCCGTTTCCGCCGATGAATTCACACAAAGAATACGCCAGAATTGCCACGGCGGCCACAAAAATCAGATAATAGCTGTCGATCTCAAATTTGACCCGTCTGAGTATGAATACCGCCAGCTTGGCAAGGCCGAAGCCCAACCCCAGGCCGAACACCAGCTGGCACACCACCATCCGCACAATGGAGTCTCCGCCCCCGGCGGACATGAGGGACAAAACCACCATCGTCATCATATAAGCGATGGGGTCGTTGCTACCGCTTTCCACCTCGAGCATGGAGGCGAGGCCGCCCTTTAAGTTGAGCTTGCGGGAACGAAGGATGGAGAAGACCGACGCGGCGTCGGTGGAGCCCACCACCGAGCCCACCAGAAGGCCTTCCAAGAGGGTAGTGCCCAGAACGAAATGGCAGAAAAGCCCGGTCAGCACCGCCGTAACCACCACACCCACCGTGGATAGCAGAATGGATGGCGCTGCCACGGGCTTGGCCATCTTCCAATTGGTACCCAGGCCGCCGTAGAACATGATGAAAACCAGGCCGAAGGAACAAAGCTGCCGGGCCAGATCAAAATTGTCAAAATAAATGCCGCCCGGTCCGTCCGAGCCAAAAAACATACCCAGCACCAGGAAAATAAGCAGCGCCGGTACGCCGAACCGGTACAAAAGCTTGCTGGACGTGACACACACCAGCAGAATCAACGACCCAACCAACATCATTGTGATCAAACCGCAGTCCCTCCCTCACCTGTTTTTCTTCGAATCGCACACTTCCCATTCTGTATGAAAATGCAGATATTTATTATTATTTTACCATGTTTTTTCTTTTAGCTCAATGCGGGAAAAGCAATTGTTCGAAAAAGTTTACATAATGGTCATTTGTACTCTATTTTATGCGCAAGGGAACCCATTTGTTCCAAAAAACGTCCATTTTACAGAAAATCGTCCTCCTGCAAATCCACCAAAAATGCGTAAAAAAGAGGAAAAACCAACATAACGCACTTCGGGCTCCGGCTCTTTCCCGGTCCGGGTCTCTTCCGTCTCCCTAGTGCTCATTTCTCCGGGCGCAGAGCGCTGTCCGTTCTTCTAAGCGGCGGCGCATCGGGACGACTGGATTCTTCCGGCAACCGGAAAAAGCCGTTTTGCCGCCTGAATCCCCTTTCTGCGGGTAGGCAACGTGAGCTCCAGCAGAGCAACCAAAAAGCCCCCTGGTTTTGCATATCCATGCAAAACCAGGGGGCTTGAGGCTTGTTTCTTTCAGCCAAAGCGGTAAAACGCCGTAGGATTATTCACCGAACAGGCCGGTGGAAAGGTACCGCTCTCCGGTATCGGGCAGGAGCACTACAATGCGTTTGCCCGCGTTTTCCTCCCGCTTTGCCACCTGAGTAGCCGCAA
Source organism: uncultured Eubacteriales bacterium (assembly GCA_951801675.1). Taxonomy (GTDB): domain Bacteria; phylum Bacillota; class Clostridia; order Oscillospirales; family Acutalibacteraceae; genus Solibaculum_A. The sequence goes on from CATONX010000007.1 coordinate 74,617, forward strand.
ACAGGGCCGCGCCCGAAGAAATGCCGCACAGAAGGCCTTCCGCTGCCGCCAGCTTGCGGGCGGTGGCAAAGGCGTCCTCATTGCTTACAGGAAGGATCTCATCGAGCAGATCCCTTCTCAGAAGCTCGGGGACAAAGCCGGTGCCGATGCCCTGAATCTTGTGGGGACCCGGCTGCCCGCCGGACAGTACCGGCGACGCAGCCGGCTCCACCGCCACGATCTTAACCGCCGGGTTCTTTTCCTTGAGGGCCTCAGCCACACCGGTGATGGTGCCGCCGGTGCCGACGCCCGCCACGAAAAGGTCCACCTTGCCGTCGGTGTCCCGCCAGATTTCCTGGCCGGTGGTATGATAGTGCATGCGGACATTGGCGGGATTGGTAAACTGGCCCAAAATCACCGCGCCTCTGATTTCCTCTTTGAGCTCCTGGGCCTTTTCGATGGCGCCCTTGATTCCTTTGGCCCCTTCGGTGAGCACAAGCTCGGCGCCCAAAGCTTTGAGCAGGCTGCGCCGCTCCAGGCTCATGGTTTCGGGCATGGTGAGAATGACGCGGTACCCCTTGGCTGCCGCCACAAAAGAGAGGGCAATGCCGGTATTCCCGCTGGTAGGCTCGATGATGGTGGAGCCGGGGCCCAAGATTCCCTTCGCCTCCGCGTGGGCAATCAGGGCGTAGCCCAAGCGGTCCTTGACCGAGGAAAGGGGATTGAAGCTTTCGAGCTTCGCCACCAGCTCTCCCTTCACCCCTTCCTGTTCCCCATAGCGGGACAGCTTGAGAAGAGGAGTATTTCCGATTAACTGAGTCAAATTCTGTGCGATATTTGGCATAAAAGCGCCTCCTAGTCGAGTTTTGAAAAAGCTCCCTCCAAATCGGCGATCAGATCGTCGATGTGTTCAAGGCCGACGGAAAGGCGGATCATATCCTTGGTAACCCCGGCCTTTTCCTGGTCGCTTGGAGAAAGCTGCTGGTGGGTGGTGGACGACGGGTGAATGACCAGGGACTTTGCGTCGGCCACGTTTGCAAGCTGGGAGAAAATGTGCAGGCTGTCGATCAGCCTGCGGGCGGCAGTCTCGCCTCCCTTGACGCCGAAGGTAAAGATGGAGCCGGCGCCTTTGGGCAGGTACTTCTGCGCCAAAGCATGATAAGGATTTCCCGGAAGGCCCGGATAATTCACCCAGGCTACCTTTTCGTGCCCTTGCAAATACCGGGCGAGCTTTTGCGCGTTCTCCACGTGCCGCTCCACCCGCAGGGACAAAGTTTCTAAGCCCTGCAAGAGCAAAAAGGCGTTAAAGGGGCTTAAGCACGCGCCGGTGTTTCGAAGAAGCTGGACCCGGGCTTTGGTGATATAGGCCGCGTCCCCCGTGTCCGGCACGTAGCGGATGCCGTGGTAATCTTCGTCCGGCTCGGTGAAATCCGGGAATTTCCCGCTCCCCGCCCAGTCGAACCGGCCCGCGTCCACGATGACGCCGCCCACAGAGGTGCCGTGGCCGCCGATGAACTTGGTGGCCGAATGCACCACCACGTCCGCGCCGAACTCGATGGGCCGAAGCAGATACGGAGTGGCAAAGGTATTGTCCACAATCAAGGGAATTCCGTGCTTGTGGGCGATCTTGGCTACTGCCTCAATGTCAATGAGATTGATGCCGGGATTCCCGATGGATTCCATATACAAAGCCTTGGTCCGTTCGGTAATGGCGGCTTCAAAGTTGTTCGGATCATCGGGGTTTACAAAGGTGGTGTGAATCCCCAGTTTCGGGAAGGTAGAGTGAAACAAAGCGAAGGTCCCGCCGTACAGGGTGGAAGCGGCGACGATCTCATCCCCTGCCGAAGCCAGGTTCAGAATGGAATAGGTGATGGCAGCCGACCCGGACGCCGCCGCCAGCGCTCCCACGCCCCCTTCCAGCGCAGCGATACGCTTTTCGAAAACGTCGGTGGTGGGGTTCATGATGCGGGTGTAAATGTTACCGGGTTCTTTCAGGCCGAACAGATTCTCAGCTTGATTGGTGTCGTCGAAGACATAGGACGTGGTCTGATAGATGGGCACCGCACGAGACTTGGTCACCGGATCTGGCGCCTGGCCCGCGTGCAGCTGATTGGTTTCAAAACGAAATTGGCTCATGTTTTTTGCCTCCTGTGTTGTTCATTCTTATTACTTATGGAACAAACACAGACACATTCGCCGGCTGGTGACATTCACGAGGCGGGTAAAGGCAGCGGTTGTTCTTTCCACGGCCGGTCACCCCTTTCCCTGTATTTCCTATCGATTTGATAAGGATTATAACTCTCAATCTTTACTATGTCAATAGGAATTATAAAATTTCTCTTGCGCCGCTGTCCTTTTTGCGCTATCATAGCAGCAGGAACCTAGGAAGGAGGGACCTGGATGAAGCTGTCCACCAAGGGAAAATACGCGGTCGAGGCTATGTGCTGCCTGGCGGTCAATTGCGAGGAAGGGCCGAAAAAGGTCCGGGAACTGAGCGATAAAACCGGGATTACCGAAGGCTATTTAGAGCAGCTTTTTTTCCGGCTGCGCAAGGCGGGGCTTTTGACCACCGTGCGCGGGCAGAAGGGCGGATACCTGCTGGCCCGATCCGCAGGCGAGATCACGGTGGGTGAGATTCTGCGGGCGGTGGAAGGGGAGCTGGTCCCGGTGGTCTGCATCCGGGACCCATCTCTGTGCCAAAGCGCCATGGCCCCTCAGTGTGCCACCCGTCCGGTTTGGACAAAGCTCGCCGCCGCCATCGACGCGGTGGCGGACGGAGTGACGCTTTCTAGCCTGGCACAGTCCTTCCCAAAGGAGGAAGTGGGATGAAGTTATCCACCCGGGGCCGGTACGGCCTGCGCGCCATGATTGACCTGGCCATTCACGACCAAGGGGATTACGTGACCTTGGGAAGCATCGCCCAGCGGCAGAAGATTTCCTTAAACTATCTCGAACACAGCTTTGCGGCTTTAAAAAATGCGGGGCTGATACGGGGAATGTCCGGCTCCCAGGGCGGCTACCGGCTGGCGGCCCCGCCTTCGGCCATCACCATCCGGCAGGTTCTGGAGGTGCTGGAAGGGGATTTGTCCATCGTAGGCTCGGACGGCTCGCAGGAAGAATCCCCATATGCCAGGCACGTGCGAAACATGGTGTGGGACAAAATGGACAAAAAGATCGACGAGGTGCTGTCCGGTTTGACGCTGGCGGACATGGCTGCGGAGTTTTCCCGCCTGCAGCCGTAGCGGCGGCTGTTTTGGCCCACAAAAGTGAAACAGCCCGGGAAACGACGCATTTCGGGACGTTTCCCGGCAAAAAACCCGTTTATTTCCCTTCGGGCCCTTGTTTTTTCTTTTTTCTGGCAGGAAAAAAGGGTTGACAAACGGTTTTTGGACGCATATAATAGCAACAAAATCAGATAGAAAAAATCCGTTGAGCAAAAGTAAGTACTCCGCAACACGGTGTTTAGAGAGCCGGCGGCTGGTGGAAAGCCGGTACATACGCTGCTTTGGAGGAATGGGTTTGTGAGGAGCAAGGGGAAACGGCCTTAAAATGGGTCGGAGTAGCTGATGCCGTGGTCCGCACGTTACGCGGAGGGGGTATCCTGCATTTGACGCAATGTACCTTGCAAAACTGCCGCGTACCCTTGTAAAGAAGGAAAGCTTTTTAAGCTTTCGAATTTGGGTGGCACCACGAGTCGATCGTCCCATAGTTTGGACGACCGGCTTTTTTTGTTGCCTTTTGCCCCTCTCTGTGCCCGCGCGAAGAGAGGGGATTTGGGAAATCTTAGGCGCGGAGAGAAGGAGTTTTCTATGTATCCGACCAAACACGAAATTCAGGAACTTCTCATGGACTATGACTTAGCGCCGGTTTTTTACGAGGTTCTTTCCGATACCTACACACCGGTGCACCTCTTTAACGCCTTAAAAGCGGGCAACGAAACCTGCTTTATTTTAGAAAGCGTAGACAATTCCCAGCAGTGGGGCCGGTATTCCTTCATCGGCATCCGTCCTAAGCTGGAAGTGCGGATCGAACAGGGCGAGGGCGTCACGGTTCGAGACGGCAAAGCTTCGAAACAGCCGGTGAGCAATCCGATTGCGTTTTTGCAAGGCATTCTCGAGCGCACCCATTCCCCCAGCGTTCCCAACCGGCCCAAGTTCACCGGCGGGCTTGTGGGCTTCTTCGGCTACGATACGGTGCGGTATCTGGAAAAGAAGCTCAAAAACATCCCCGAGGACGATCTGCATTTGCCCGACTGCCACCTGTTTTTGTTTGACGAGGTGGTGGCCTTCGACCACTTGAGCAACAAGACCGTGATCATCCTCAACGTGTATAAGGACGGGGATTTGGACGCCCAGTACGCCGCCTGTGAAGCACGGGCAAAGGAGCTTGCCGAGCAGATTCGCACCTTTGTCCCCGCACCTGCCCAGGAAAAAGCTCCCCTCCCCTGCCGCATCACTTCCAACTTGACGAAAGAGGAATTCCTCTCCAATGTAGAAAAGGCCAAGGAATACATCCGCGCGGGCGACATTTTCCAGGTGGTTCTCTCCCAGCGGTTCGAGGCGGAGAATCCCCCCGACCCCTTCGATGTCTACCGGGTGCTGCGGGCAACAAATCCGTCTCCGTATCTCTATTACCTGCAATGCCCCTCCTATCAGATTGTGGGCGCGTCCCCGGAAATGCTGGTAAACGTCACCAAAGGCGTGGTCACCACCCGTCCCATCGCCGGCACGAGCCCGAGAGGGGTTACTCCGGAGCTGGATGCGGAATATGAGAAAAAGCTCTTAAATGACCCGAAAGAAAAAGCGGAGCACACCATGCTGGTAGACCTAGGCCGCAACGACGTGGGCAAGGTGAGTAAATTCGGCACGGTGGAGGTCACCCGGCTGATGCAGGTGGAGCGGTTTTCCAAGGTGATGCACTTGGTCAGCGACGTCAAGGGTATGTTACAGGAAGGCAAAACCGCCGTGGACGCGCTCATGGCGGTGCTTCCCGCGGGAACCCTCTCGGGCGCGCCCAAGGTGCGGGCCATGGAGATCATCGACGAGCTGGAAAACAAGAAACGGTGCCTGTACGGCGGCACGGTGGGATACTTAGGGTTCGATGGGAACATCGACACCTGCATCGCCATCCGCACGGCGCTTTTTAAGGACAACAAGGCCTATATCCAGGCGGGAGGCGGCATTGTGGCCGACTCGGTGCCGGAAAACGAATATCAGGAATCCAAGAACAAGGCCCAGGCAGTCATCCATGCCATTGAGGAGGCGGCGAAGCTATGATCTTACTCATCGACAATTACGATTCCTTTACCTATAACCTTTACCAGATCGTCGGCCAGCTTTACAGCGACGTAAAAGTGGTGCGAAACGACGAGATTACCCTGGACGACATCGAGAGGCTCAAGCCCGATGCCCTTCTTCTCTCCCCCGGCCCCGGCTATCCCAAAACGGCGGGCGTCACCATCGACGCGGTGAAGCGGTTTTCCGGGCGCATCCCGATTCTGGGCGTGTGCCTGGGGCACCAGGCCATCGGGGAAGCCTTCGGCGGCAAAACGGTCCCGGCGAAAACGCTGATGCACGGCAAGGCGAGCACGGTAAACCTGGACCCCCGCTGCCCGCTCTTTTCCGGCCTGCCGGAAAGCGCTCCGGTCGCCCGGTACCATTCTTTGATTACCGACGAGCAGAGCCTTCCGTCCTGCCTGAAGGTCACCGCCACCGATGAGGACGGGCAGATTATGGCGGTGATGCACAAAGAGCATCCCACCTTCGGCGTGCAGTTTCACCCCGAATCCATTTTGACCGGCTGCGGCAAGCAGCTTCTGGAGAACTTCTTAGGAAAGGTGGCCGGCCTTTCCGTCACCTCCTTCGGCACCCCCAGGGCGGAAATCCCCCCTGCCAAACGAAACGCCCTAAAGCCCTATATCTTTAAGGCCATCGACGGGGAAAACCTCAGCCAGGAGGAAGCCTTCGAGGCGATGGACTGCATCATGAGCGGCGGCGCCACCGACGCGCAGATCGCCTCCTTCCTGACCGCCCTTCGCATGAAAGGGGAAACCACCGATGAAATCACCGGGTTTGCCCGGGTCATGCGCAAAAATGCCGTGCAGGTGGGGCATTCCACCTCGGTTATCGACATTGTGGGCACCGGCGGGGACATGGCCAACACCTTTAACATCTCCACCACCGCCTCCTTCGTCATCGCCGGGGCCAGCCTGAAAGTGGCAAAGCACGGCAACCGCAGTGTATCCAGCAAAAGCGGCGCGGCGGACGTGCTGGAAGCCTTAGGGGTCAATATCAACATGACCGCACCCCAGGCGGAACAGTGCATCAAAGAATGCGGCCTTTCCTTCCTCTTCGCCCCTTGTTTTCACAGCTCCATGCGTTTTGCCGCCGGACCCCGGCGGGAGATGGGGGTGCGAAGCGTCTTTAACATTTTAGGCCCGCTGGCAAATCCGGCGTTCGCTCAGTACATCATCCTAGGCGTGTACGACGAAGGGCTGATGGAGACCATGGCCCGGGTGCTGATGAACTTAGGCATCAAAGGCGCCATGATCGTCCACGGCTGCGACGGGCTCGATGAGATCACTGTTTCCGACAAAACCCGCATCTGTGAAATCCGCGACGGCAAGATCATCAAGTACGACTTGGATCCGCGGGACTACGGCATCGCCTTCGCGGACAAATCGACTATTGTAGGCGGCACAGCGGAAGACAATGCGAAGATTACCCTAGACGTGCTTTCCGGCAAGGAAGGCCCTCAGCGGGACATTGTGGTGCTAAACGCGGCCTGCGCCCTTTACATTGCCCGCCGGGCGGACAGCATTGAAGACGGGGTAGCCATGGCAAAGCGCTCCATCGACTCGGGCGCGGCCATGCAAAAGCTCGAGGCGCTCAAAGAACTGACCGGTTCCTTCGCAAAGGAGGGCAAACGCGCATGATTTTGGACGACATTGTAGCCGCCCGCAAGGAGCAGCTGGCGCGGGAACAGATGAAGCGGTCTTTTCACGAAGTCCGGGCCGAAGCCGAAGGGATGGCCGATCCTACCAAGGACTTCGCCGGTGCGCTGCGCGGGAACCGGCTGGCCGTCATCGCGGAGGTGAAAAAAGCCTCCCCCTCCAAGGGCCTTATACAGCCGGACTTTGATCCGGTCGCCACCGCCAAGGCCTACGAAGCGGCGGGAGCCGACGCCATATCGGTTTTGACGGAGGAGCGGTACTTTCAGGGAAGCGGCGCATACCTGTCCGCCATCCGCAAAGCCGTATCCCTCCCCTTGCTGCGAAAGGATTTCATTTTTGATCCTTACCAAATTTACGAGGCCAGGGTGTTGGGGGCGGACGCGGTTTTGCTCATCGCAGCACTGCTTTCCACCGAAGCCATCCGGGAATTTCTCGCCGTTGCCAAATCGGTGGGCCTTGCCTGCCTGACGGAAGTGCACAACGAGGAGGAACTGGAACGGGTTTTGTCCGCCGGGTGCCCCATCGTGGGGATCAACAACCGAAATCTAAAGACCTTTGCGGTAGACTTAAACATCACCGCCCGGCTTGCCAAAAGGCTGCCAGCGGATACGATCCTTGTGGCCGAGAGCGGCATGCAAAAGAGCGCAGACTTGCGCATGGTCCGAGAGCAGGGCGCCGACGCGGTTCTCATCGGGGAAACGCTGATGCGAAGCGGCAACATCGGGGCCGCCCTTTCCTCTCTGCGGGAGGGGCTATGAAAGTAAAGCTCTGCGGCCTGAGCCGCATGGAAGACATCCGGTACGTAAACGAGTTTGTGCCCGACTATGTGGGCTTCGTTTTTGCCAAAAGCCGCCGGCAGGTAACGCCTGTACAGGCGGCGGCCCTGCGAAGGGCTTTGGCGGCTCCCATCCAGGCGGTGGGCGTTTTTGTCAACGAAGCGCCTGAAACGGTGGCCCGGATTGCAAGGGACGTTTTCCTAAACGCCGTACAGCTGCACGGGGACGAGGATGCGGCGTACATCGCCCGCCTGCGCGCGCTTTTGCCGCCGGGCACCAATCTGTGGAAGGCAGTGCGGGTGCAAAAGGAATCCGATCTGCAGCATGCCCAAAGCTATGGGGCGGATTTGATCTTATTCGACGCTTTTTCCAAGGACGCTTACGGCGGCACCGGAAAAACCGCGGACTGGAGCCTGTTTGGGCGTGTTTCCCCGCCCAGGCCCTTTTTCCTGGCGGGAGGCCTACACGCAGGCAACCTCCGGGAAGCCGCCCGGCAAGTCCGTCCGGACGGGGTGGATCTATCCGGCGGAATCGAGACAAACGGGGTCAAGGACCGGGAAAAAATCAAACAGATTCTATCAATCATAAGAGGGGTTTGACCATGAATAAAATCGGAAGATTCGGCGAGTTCGGCGGGCAGTACGTCCCCGAAACCGTCATGGCCGCCGTGCAGGAGCTGCAGGCGGCATACGACCACTACCGGGAGGACCCGGCCTTTTTAGAGGAGCTGCACACGTATTACCGGGACTATGCGGGCCGCCCCTCCATGCTGTACTACGCAGAGAAAATGACCAAGGATCTAGGCGGCGCAGCGGTGTACATCAAGCGGGAGGATCTAAACCACACCGGCTCCCATAAGATCAACAACGTGCTCGGGCAGGCGCTGCTGGCAAAGAAAATGGGCAAGCGCCGCCTGATCGCGGAAACGGGCGCCGGTCAGCACGGGGTGGCCACCGCCACCGCGGCGGCGCTCTTCGGCATGGAATGCGAGGTGTTCATGGGCGAGGAGGATATGGAGCGCCAGTCTCTCAACGTGTACCGCATGGAGCTTCTGGGGGCGAAGGTCACCGGTGTGTCCAGCGGCACGCGCACCTTAAAGGACGCCATCAACGAAGCCATGCGGGACTGGGCCACAAATGTAGAGCACACCTATTACCTGATCGGCTCGGTGATGGGCCCTCACCCCTACCCCACCATGGTCCGGGACTTTCAGAAGATCATCGGCGAGGAGACCAAACGGGAAATGCTCGAGAAAACCGGGAAGCTGCCTGACTGTGTGGTGGCCTGCGTAGGCGGCGGCTCCAACGCCATGGGCATGTTCTATGACTTTATCGGCGAGCCGTCGGTGCGGCTGGTGGGCGCGGAAGCGGCCGGCAAAGGGGTGGACACCGCCCTGCACGCCGCCACCATCACCAAGGGCTCCAAGGGAATTTTTCACGGAATGAAGTCCCTGTTTTTGCAAAACGAGGAGGGGCAGATCGACCCGGTTTATTCCATTTCCGCCGGGCTCGACTATCCCGGCATCGGCCCGGAGCACGCCCATCTCTTTGAAACCGGCCGGGCGGACTATGTGGACATCACCGACGAGGAAGCGGTGAGCGCGTTCGAATACCTGTCGAAAACCGAGGGCATCATTCCGGCCATCGAGTCAGCCCATGCGGTGGCGGCGGCAAGAAAGCTCGCGCCGCAGATGAGTAAGGATCAGAGCCTGGTCATCTGCCTGTCCGGTCGGGGAGATAAGGACGTTTATCAGGTAGCACGATACAGAGGGGTGACCATTCATGAATAGAATCGACCAAAAATTCGCAGAGCTCAAAAAGCAGGGGCGCAAGGCCCTCATCACCTTTATCACCGCCGGGGACCCGACCCTTTCGGTGACAGAAGAAGCGGTCCTGGCGATGGACCGGGCGGGGGCGGACCTGATCGAACTGGGCGTTCCCTTCTCCGACCCGGTGGCGGAAGGCCCGGTCATCCAGGAGGCATCCCAGCGGGCGCTGGCGGCGGGGACGACGCTAGTGGCCATTTTCGACTTGGTCAAGCGTCTGCGCCAAACGACCCAGAAGCCGCTCCTGCTCATGCTTTATTTAAACAGCATCTATCGGTTCGGCAAGGAGCGGTTTTTCTCTCTGTGCGAGCAGTGCGGGGTGGATGGGGTCATCGTCCCCGATATGCCCTATGAGGAAAAGGACGAGATCGAAGGCGTGGCCGAAGCGCACGGGGTCTATTCCATCCGCCTAGTGGCCCCCACCTCCCACGAACGGGCGGCCAAAATCGCAAAAGGTGCCAAGGGCTTTCTTTACTGCGTGTCCTCCACCGGGGTTACCGGGATGCGTTCTGGCTTTTCTACCGACTTTGACGCGTTCTTCGGCCAAATCCGGCCCTACGCCACCATTCCCTGTGCCGTGGGCTTCGGCATTTCCGGGCCGGAACAGGCCAGAGACATGCAGCGCTACTGCGACGGGGTGATCGTGGGCAGCGCCGTCGTCAAGGTGATCGCCGAGCATGGGGAATCCTCTGCCAGCCCGGTGTATGACTTTGTTCGTTCCCTGCGGGAGGGAATGGACGAAGCCACTAAATGAATTCGATTGTATATAAAGGAAGAGACATGCGGGCCTAAGGCCGCATGTCTCTTCCTTTTTCGATTACAAAAGCCATCTGCAGAGGGATTATGCAAGGAAAGCTTTCATAAAAACGACAATCCGCCGATTCGGGGCTAAGGGAACAACCACGAAAATGAAACCGATTTCCGTGCATTCTTAAGACGCCGGCCGCTCCTTTTCCCGTATCAAGTTAAAACCACTGGCATAGCCGACGGTTATGACTGTACACGCGCAAACGCTTCTTTCTCCAGTGTAGTAAGGAGCAGATGCCTCCTTCTCTCGCATTCGAAAAGGTATCGTCTCTTACGCCTTCTCCGGCACGATTTCGATCCAGTAGCCGTCCGGGTCGGCAATGAAATAGATTCCCATGGAAGGGTTTTCGTAGCAGATCACGCCCATGTTCTCATGGCGGCTGTGCAGCTCCTCATACTGGTCGGTGGTAAAAGCCAGGTGGTATTCCTTTTCGCCCAGGTCGTAAGGCTTCTCCCGATCCTTAAGCCAGGTAAGCTCCAGGGAAAAGGGGCTTTTCCCGTCACCCAGGAACACGATGCGAAAGTCCTCCTCCACATGCTCGCGAACCTGATGCAGATCCAACGCATCTGCATAAAACCGCAGGGATTTCTCCAGGTCGAGTACATTGAAGTTCACATGGTCAAACCGAATCATAACGGTCTCCTTTCTGTTTTACCTGATAAAAGCTTGTCCGATTCCATCCATACGCCGCCGTTTATTTATTGGGCAGAACGTAAAACAGGATGGAGAAGAAATGCAGAACACTTCCCGCCAGCACGAACAGGTGCCACACCGAATGCATGTATTTGATCTTTTTCCCCAGCCCGTAGAGCACCGCGCCTACCGTGTAGCACACGCCGCCTACGATCATCAACGTAAGCCCCGGACCGGAAAACACTTCAATGAGCGGCACAAACGCCACTACCACCGACCAGCCCATGCACAAATAAAAGATCATGGAGATCACCTTAAACCGGTGCATGTCCACCGCGTTTAAGACGATGCCGCCGATGGCAGCCGCCCACACCACGCCAAAGAGCACCCATCCCCACGCTCCTTCCCGCCGCAGCGTCACCAGAGTATAGGGCGTATAGGTCCCGGCGATGAGCAGGAAGATGGAGCAATGGTCGATGATCTGAAAGACGCGTTTGGCCTTTTCGATGCGAAGGGCATGGTAGATGGTGGACATGACATAAAGCAAAAGAAGCATGGCCCCATAGATGCTGCAGCTGACGATGCTCCATACGTCTCCGTAAAAGGCGGACCACACGATCATGATGGGCAGGGCCGCCAGCGCCAAAAGCGCGCCGACCCCGTGGGAAATGGCATTGAACCGCTCTTCCCCTTTGGTGTAGGTGGGAAGAGGCTTGAGAATGCGAGACATGGCTTGTCCCTTCTTTCGGTTTATTTTCGTTCCCGCACCTCTCCCGGCACGCCGGTCAGGTCAAAGGCGGGGATGAACTTAGCGGCGGCGGACGCCCGCTCCTGCACGAACCCGTTTTCCAGCCCCAGGGCGAACAGCCGGTCGAGCACCTTGTCGTACTCCCGCTTCGTCACCTTGCGGGAAAGCTCCGGGTACCGGTCCGCCCGCCCGCAGGGGGTATACTGGCACATAAGGCTCACATAGGTTCCCTTGGGCAGCTCGGCCTTGATCCATTCGAGCACCCGGATGGAATCCTTGGTGTGCCCCGGCAGCATAAGGTGGCGCACGATCAGGCCCTTTTTCATCAGCCCGTCCTCTCCGAGCTGCACAGAACCCGCCTGCCTCGCCATCTCCAAAATGGCCTTGGAGGCAACCGCAAAATAGTCTGGCGCGGCGGAATACCGGGCAGACGCATCCTGGTCCACATATTTGAGATCGGGCAGGTAGATGTCCACCATGCCTTCCAAGGTGCGCAGGGTCTCGGGCAGCTCATACCCGCCGCAGTTATAGACCACCGGCACGGCCGGCTTGTACCGGGCGAGAACCTCTCGGATCACATGGGTAAAATGGGTGGGGGTGACCAGGTTGAGGTTGTGAACCCCTTGTTTGACTAAGCCTTCTAAGCAGGCGGCAAGCTCCTCTAGGGTGAGCGTCTTGCCGAAGCCGCCGGCGGAAATCTCCGTGTTCTGGCAAAAGCAGCACTGGAGCACACAGCCGGAGAAAAAGACCGCGCCCGATCCTTTTGTTCCGCTTAAAACTGGCTCCTCCCAGAAATGAGGAGCCGCCCGGGCCACCACCGGCAGGGCGGGCATGCTGCAAAAACCCTCGCCGGCCGTGGCGGTGCGCAAAGCACAGCACTTTCTCGGGCACTGCTCACAGAAAAACGCTTCCATTTATCTTCGCATCCTTTGCTTCTTTTGTCCCCGTTTCTGAGCGGCCAAGGCCCTTCGCCCGGGAAACTCTTCCTTTGTCAGCTTAAATACCATCCCGCTCAACGCAAACAGGCCGATGAGGTTTGGAATCGCCATCAGGCCGTTTAACGTATCCGACAGATCCCATACCAGCGTCAGCTCCAGCACGGCGCCCACCGCCGTCATCAGCACGTACACCACCTTGTAGGGCATCAAAAACTTCGAGCCGAACAGGTACTCCCCGCACCGTTCCCCGTAATAGGACCAGCCGATGATGGTGGCGAAAGCGAAGAAAATGATGGACACGGCGAGAAACGCCCCGCCGAAGGGGCCGAACACGCTCTCAAAGGTTTTCTGGGTCAGGGTCACGCCGGTGATCTCCGGGTTTTCCCACAGCCCGCAGGACAGCACCGCCACCGCCGTGATGGTGCAGACCACCAGCGTATCGGCAAACACCTCGAAGGCTCCCCAAAGTCCCTGCCGGGCCGGATGAGGGGTGTCCGCCGCCGCGTGGACGATGGACGCGCTGCCAAGGCCCGCTTCGTTGGAAAAGACGCCCTTGGAGATGCCCACCTGGATGGCCCGGGCCATGGCGCTGCCTGCTATTCCCCCGGCCAGCGGCTCAAAGGCAAAGGCGCCGGAAAAAATGGCGCCGAATGCATCCGGCACGGCCTTATAATGCACCACGATCACCGCGCCCGCGCCCACAATATAGAGAATCGCCATAAAGGGCACGATCTTTTCGGTCACTCCGGCGATGCGCTTGATGCCGCCGATGATGACGAGACCGGTGATGATGGCGATCACCGCGCCGGTCACGGCAGTGGGGACACCGAAGACGTTTTGCGAATAGGAGGAGATGGCGTTTGCCTGGGTCATGTTGCCGATGCCGAAGGAGGCGCAGACCCCAAAGACCGCGAAAGCCCCGGCCAAGAACTTGGAATGCAGCCCGTTTTTGAGATAGTACATAGGGCCGCCCACCCATTCGCCCCGGCCGTTTCGTTCCCGGTAATGGACCGCAAGCACCACTTCCGCGTACTTGGTCATCATCCCGAAAAAGGCGGACACCCACATCCAGAAGACCGCGCCCGGGCCGCCGATGGTGATGGCGGTGGCCACCCCTACGATGTTGCCCACGCCGAGCGTTCCCGCCAGCGCGGCCGACACCGCCTGAAACGGCGAAATGGCTCCCGCGTCCCGGTCCTTTTTGCGTTTAAAAACGCTGCCTAAGGTGCCGCAGATGGCGCCGATTTTGCGCACCTGAAAAAAACGCGTCCCGACGGTAAACCAAATGCCGGCCCCCACCAGGATGCAGATCATCACCGGCCCCCACACAAAAGAGTGGACCGCGCTGTTAACTTGTTCGATCCATTGTTCCAACCCGTCCAATGGCGACACCTCCGCACCGGATTCTTATCCAATCTATATGCCGTCTTGGGCGGCGAATATCCGGGAAAATCGGACATTCGCCATGATTTTGTCCGAAGGAGAGACAAAAAGGCCGCGCGGCGGACCGTTTCGCGCCGTCTGCCGCGCGGTCAAACCCGGGCTTTCTCTTCCCGCTTATTCCTTTGCCATGACCTTTTCCGGCTGTGCCTCCGGGGGCAGCTTTTCCTCTATGATCCGCTTGGTCACCACCCCGTCAAACTCCTGCTTAAACTGCAGCCGGGCGGTATATTCCTTCTGGCAGCTGCGGCAGACAAACGAGGCCTTGAAAAACCGGCCCCGGAAGGTCCATTTCCCCTTGCGGCGCATGCGCTTTTGGCAGGCGGGGCAGCGCACCACCAGCTCCTGGCGCTCGATGAGGGGGGACTGGATGTCGCTGATAACCTTGTTTTTAAAGGTCAGCCGCCGGTAAAACTCTTCGGTCAGGGCGTTTCGGATAAAGGGAGCGAGCCGTTTTTCGTCATAGAGCCGGTCAAACACCTTTGCAGACAGGCGGCTGTCGTCCAGTGCCCGGTGAAGGCTGTCCTCGTCCACGGGGATTTCCAGCATCTGAGCCGCCTTTAAAAGCCCTAAATGGTTGCCGCCGCCCATCTGCATCTCGCTCTGGCAATACTTTTGCAGGTCGGCGTACTGGCTTAAAAACCGGATCCGGCCGGTCCCGTAATAAAAGCGGAAGTTTTCAATGAGCACCAGCAAATCGGTGTTTCCCCAGGTCATCACCACGTTTTCTCTGCCGCCCACCCACCGGCCGAACCGCTCCATAGCCCGGCAGAAGGTGGTGCCGTTTTTGAGCTCCTGATCGGTGATGCTGGTCAGATCGCTGACCAAGCTCGTGAGCTTTCCGCTGACCCGGGGGCGGATCAGGGCTTTGAATTCGTCGGCAACGACGCGGTTCTCCTTCAGGCGCACCGCGCCGATCTCAATGATTTCATTGAAGTATTTTCCCGTGCGCTTGGACCACGCCCCGTTCCACTCCAAATCCAAAATAATATATTCCATCCATCTCTCTCCAAACTCCGCGGACATCCGCGGCAACGGCGTTTACCAGGGGTATTCCCTGCCGTCGAAACTGTGTAACGTGAGGGTATCCTCATCGGGAAGGTCAAAGAGAAAATAGCCGAGGGCCAGCTTCGCCCCTTCCTCCGGCTCTAAGTCCGCCGCCAGGTTCTTTTCTCCCAGCATATAGGTACGCAGATACCCCGGATGGTAGAGCCGGAAGGTGTATCCCTTGGGGCGCAAGCAATGAAACCATATCTGCACGCCCATGTTCACCGCCGCTTTGGACATGCTGTAGCCGAAGGCATTCTGCCGCCAGCAGGCCCCGATGCTCCCCGCTTCGGAGGATACCACGCAAATCCGCCTGCATCCGCTTTTCTCCATCAGCGGGGCAAACGCCTCGATGAGCAGGACCGGCCCTAAGGCGTTGACCTGATAGTCGCGCAGCATCTCGTCGGGATGAAGGCCCTTTTCATAAGAATCGTCCTCGTAGCGGCTGTATATGCCGGCGTTGCTGATGAGCAAGTCCAGCGTTCCTGCGGTATGGGCGGTGAACGCCTTCGCCGCTTGCAGGCTTTCCGGGCTGGTCACGTCTAAAGGCGTCACCCAGAGCCGGCCCTCAAATTCTTTTGAAAGCTTCGGCAGAAACGAAGCCTTTGGATCGTATTCCCCCGCGATCACCTGCCAGTTATGCCGCAAAAGGGCTTCGGTCAGGCTAAAGCCCAGGCCCCGTCCGGCGCCGGTTACCAGCGCCGTGCCCACCGGCTTCGTGCAAAACCGGACGGCGTTTTCAAGGAGCCTTGCAAAGGCGGGGACTTTCCAGGACTTCGGGTTATGAGCCGGGGTAATACAGCACACCCGTCCAAACCCTACCCGTTTGGTCCACACCGCAGGCTGGCTGCCGTGCTCGCTTTCCAGAGTGGCGTGAATCTTCACCTGTGGGTCCGAGAGGCGCATGGTGTAAAACTCGTCGGTGACGGTAAACGGGGAAACGCCGGCGGTCAGCTCGTCCTCCCCGCAAGGGGTCAGCGTCACCGGACACTGCTGGGGATGGGTCAAAAACACGCCGCCCAACAGCCGTTCCATGCGCTCATTTTCGTCATAGCAAGTACCCGAATGGACCGCAAGCAGCCCGCCGCCTTCCCTGACATAGGTTTCCAGCGCGTCCAGGCTCTCCTCGGTCAGCCAGGGCCGCTCGTCTTCCATAGACCGCTGGTCCGACTTGGAGAGCAGCACCAGCTCATAGGACGCAAGCCCCTCAGCGGTGAGCCCTTGTCCATTCTCGCAAAACACAAAGGAAACCCCGTCCCCTTCCAGGGGCTGCAGCCCCTCGCGGACGGTTTCTCCCGCGTGATAGGTATCGTCGCAAAGTACAAGGATGCGCATCAGAATCCTTCCTTTTCCCTCAATTGGTCTTATTTTATCACCTCGGCGGTCCCAAGGCAATCCTTTTCCGTCTGCGCGTTGGGAAGACCCAGTTTTTCCAGCCTGCTCCTTCTTTAAAAATTCACAGTTTTTTCACAGACAAGCAATATTAAATGCTCGTTCAATATTGACACCATTCCTTCCCAGTGGTATCATAGAGGCGGAAAAATGAACGCTTGTTTAACTTTCGAATCTACTTTGCCGGAGGTGAATTCTATGCAGGTGCAAAAGGACGATGTGCGCAATAAAATCATTGCCGCCGCCACACAGGAGTTTCTAAACGCCGGTTACCAGCAGTCGTCCATGCGAAACATCGCCGCCCAGGCTGGCATTACGGTGGGCAACGTCTACGCTTATTTCGGCGGAAAGGACGCGCTTTTCGAGAGCATCATCTCGCCGGTGTGGCAGTCTCTCAACCGGCTGATTTCCATCCCGGTGGACACCCAGGACCTGATGACCCTCCCCACCCTCAATCAGATCACCGACCTGATTACCGAAACCTTCCTGGAAAACCGGTCCCAGTTTCTGATTTTGATGAACAAAAGCGCGGGCAGCCCCTATAAGAACGCTAGGGCAGAGCTGTCGGCCCTGGTAAGCGGGCGGCTTTCCCGGGATATCCTTCCCCATTGCGACCCGCTTTTAGCCGACGCCATGGCAGGCGCCATTCTGGAAGGGATTTTCACGGTGTTTAACCGGTACGGCGAAGACGCAAACCGCCTTCGCGTGCTGATCAGTGAACTTCTGGCCTTGCTGCTGGGAAGCATTCCCTGCAAGTACCCGCCCAAACACGAATAGGAGGTGGTCTGATTGGACCGGGTCCTACATTTCATTCTCCACCACCGCATTCTCGTCTGCTCCATCTTTCTGGTGCTGGTGGTGGCAAGTCTCTTGATGATTCCTCTGGTACAGGTCAATTACGATCTGGCGAAATATCTGCCGGAAGAATCCACCACCAAACAGGCCATTACCGTGCTGGAAGAGGAGTTTAGCTATCCCGGTACCGCCTCGGTGATGGTGGAGGACGTATCCCTGCGGGAAGCGGCGGACCTGAAAACGAAAATAGAAGGGGTGGAAAACGTATCGGCCGTGCTGTGGCTCGACTCGGTGGCCGATATCAATAAGCCCTTGGAGTTTATCGACCAAAGCTATCTCGACAGCTACTATAAGGACGGGGCGGCCCTCTATACCGTCCAGTTCACCGAAGGGAGCTATTCGCCCAAGTCGGGCGCCGCCTTAGAGGAAATCCGCACCCTGACGGAGAAACCGGTCTACATCACCGGCGCCGCGGAGGAAAACCGCAATATGAACCGCGTGATGAACGGGGAAATCACCACCATCGTGCTGGTGGTCATCCCGCTGTGCGTCCTGATCCTGATGCTGGCTTCCTCCACGTGGATTGAGCCGTTCATTCTTTTGTTCGTCATCGGCGTGTCCATCGTCATCAACATGGGCACCAATCTGCTGTTCGGTGAAGTCTCCTTCATCACCCACGGCATGGCATCCATTTTGCAGCTGGCCATGTCTATGGACTATTCTCTGTTCCTGATGCACCGGTACCTGGAGGAACGAAAGAAAACCGACAGCGTTTACGACGCGGTGGTGACCGCCACCAAAGCGTCCATCTCCTCCATCGCCGCCTCCAGTCTGACCACGGTGGCGGGCTTTTTGGCGCTGGTGTTCATGCAGTATTCCATCGGGACAGACTTAGGATTGGTCCTCGCCAAGGGCATCGTCATCAGCTTTTTGAGCGTCATCATCCTGACCCCCATCATCATCCTGACCATGCACAAGGTCATTGAGAAAAGCGCCCATCGCCAGCTGATGCCTCAATTCGGCAAGCTGGGGCGGGGGGTTCTCAAATCCCGGTGGGTGATTTTAGGGGTGGTGCTGGTGCTGCTGGTTCCCTGCTTCCTGGCGCAGAACAGCAATTCCTTCCTCTACGGCGATTCGTCGGGCAGCTCGGCCCAGGGCGAAGTCGCCGTGGCCAAGCAGAAGGTGGAAGACCGGTTTGGTGTCAGCAATCCCGTTATCCTGCTGGTTCCCAACGACAGCGTGGCCAAGGAAGCCCAGCTGGCAAACGAACTTTCCGACATGAATGCAGTGGGAAGCGTGCAGGCCTTGGCCACCATGGCGGATCCGGCAATTCCCCGGGACATGATGCCCCAGGCGGTCAAGGATATGTTCATCTCCGAGGATTACAGCCGCATGATCGTGTCGCTGAACATCGAAGGGGAATCGGACGCTGTCTTTGCCGCCGTGGAGGACATTAAGGCCGCCGCCCAGCGGTACTATCCCGACCAGTGGCTGGCAGCGGGAACCCCCACCAGCGTCCTGGACATCAAGGATACGGTATCGCAGGACATTATGGTGGTCAATCTCTTTTCCATCCTGGCGGTGGGGCTCATCATCCTGCTGATCCAGCGGTCCCTGTCCATCCCGGTCATCCTGGTTTTCGCCATTGAGGCATCCATCTGGATCAACATGAGCGTACCCTATTTCTCCGGGTCAAAGCTCCTTTTCATCGGGTATCTGGTGGTAAGCTCCCTGCAATTGGGCGCCACCATCGACTATGCGATTTTGCTCACCACACGCTATACGGAATTCCGGCGCATTCAGCCGCCCCGGGAAGCCGCCGTGTCCGCCATCAAGACAGCCGGGCCGTCGGTGGTCATTTCCGCCCTCATTCTGGCAACGGCCGGCTTCTCCTACGGGCTTGTGTCCCAGATCGGGTCCATCAGCGAAATCGGCACGCTGCTCGGGCGGGGCGCAGCTCTCTCTGGCGTGCTGGTCCTCACCCTGCTTCCCATCCTATTGACCCTTTTGGACCCGGTCATCCGGGTCACCACCCTTGGAACGAAACACTTTTTGAAAGCGCCCTCGTCCAAAAAGCAAAGCAAAACCAACCAGAAAACGCCATAAAGTGAACCATCCAGCAAAGCTATCCACGCGAAAGGAGCGATTGCGATGAAACGGGTTCTTTCCATCTTGCTCACCGCGGTGTTGCTGATTACCACCGCTACCTTTGCCTCGGCTTCCACTCCCGCCGTCATGCCCGCGGCAGAAACCCAGGCCACCGGAGGGGAACCGGCGGCCGATAGCAAGGCTCAGTCCCTGGCAAAGGACGAAACCGTATACGTCACCCTCAACGCCGACGGAAGTATGGCTTCCATGTATGTGGTCAACCACCTGGAAACCCCGGCCGACGGGGTGTACACCGATTACGGCAGCTATACCGACATTCGAAACCTGACCGACTCCCAAGAGCCAACGGTGCGGGGAGACGAAATTTCCTTCACCCGGTCCAAAAGCGAAAAGGGACTTTACTACCAGGGCACCCCGGTCGGCGGCGCGCTTCCCTTTACCTATGCGTTCGAATACGCGCTCGACGGCAAGCCCATGGATCCGCAGGAGCTGATCGGCAAGTCCGGCAAGGTGGAAATCACCATTAAGGTACACCCGAACCCGGACGCGAAGCCCTATTTTGCGGAAAACTATCTGTCTCAAATCCAGCTGCCCTTAAACCTGGACGTCTGCTCGAAGATCAGCGCCCCGGGCGCCACCACCGTCATTGTGGGACGCACCGCCACCCTCGCCTACATGGCCATGGCCGGACGGGAAGGCGAATACCACCTCTCCTTTGAGGCCAAGGACTTCTCCATGGATGCCATCAGCATCACCTGCTCGTACTTCGACATCAACAGCTTCGTGGATGTGGACACCCAGGAAATCAAAGACGCGGTGGGACAGATGTCCGACGCCACCGGCCAGCTTTATGACGGCACCATCCAGCTCAAGAAGGGGCTGACCGCCCTTTCCGGCGGGCTCGACCAGCTGGCGGACGGCGCAGCCCAGGCAAAGGACGGAGCCGGGTCCCTCACCGGCGGCATCGACGAATACACAAACGCCGTGAACGCCCTGTCCGACGGGTGCGACGAGATCACTGCCGCGGTCAACTCCTTTGCCGAGCAGGGAGAAAAGATGCTAGGCTATTATCGGGACATCAAGGTCCGGGTGGAAGAAGCTCTTTCCAGCGTCAAAGAGCTCATTACCACCCTAGTGCCCGAGGAATACCAGCAAAAGGCCATGGAACTTCTAAAAAAGGCGGAGGACCAGCTTGCAAGCGTGGATAAAAAGATCAACGAGCTGTCCGACGGCATTCAGCAGCTGGTGGGAGGTATTCGTTCTTTAAACGACGGCCTCGCCCAGCTCAAGGCCAACAGCGGTCCGCTCAAAGAGGGCGCCGCCCAGATGCGCGAAGGCTTGACCGCCCTTTCAAGCGGGCTCGACCAGATTTCCTCTCAGAGCGCGGCCATTCCCTCCGAGGTGCAGAAGCTGGCGGACGGCCAGCAGCTGCTGCACGAAGGAATCGGGGAATCCTCCTCTTACCTGGACCAGTTTGACTTCCTGGAAAAGAGCGAGGAAGGAAGCACGCCGATTTCCTTTGTGTCGGACAAAATTGTGCCCAATTCCGTGCAGTTTGTCATCCAGACGCCTGCTTTGACCAAGGAAACCCCAAAAGAGGAGATCAAAGAAGAAGCGGAGGACAAGAGCTTTTTTGACCGGCTTTTGGACCTGTTTCGATAACGAAAACGGTAGTCATAATCATGGAGCAGCACGCAAAGCCGTCCTGACCAAGTAAGGCTCCTGATCTGCTTCTTTAGGCAAAGGACCCATTTGAAACGAGCCGATTCCCATGCTTTCGAAGCGGGCAAACGCTGCCGTACCGGGTTGCACAAACGCGGCGCTCTGTTATCCACAGATAAGGCCTTTTGTTTCTCTTCGCGCCGCTGGCAGGTTTTTCTCTTATCCTGCCGCCTCGGCGGCAAGGCATCTGTCCCGGCTTGTTCCTTTGAAAAATACATCACGAAAAAACTGCGGGCTTTCTTCTTAGGAAGAAAGCCCGCAGCGCACGTTTTTACTCGCTGTCAAAGGATGGACTCCAGCTTTGTCAGATAGCTCTTTTCCTGCGCGGCAAAGGAGTAGTTCATCACCAGCACGTCGTCAATCTGGTGTTCCCGGACAAAGTCGGTCAGACGGAAGCTGCCGCCGAACACCTTGGACACATGCCGCGGATCCACTACATACACCTCGGAATAATGGTCGAGCAGGAAGGGGATGAAGGCGTTGCCGAAGGAATCCTTGGTCATGATGAGCTTCTTGCCGGTGCCGCAGTCGCTTGTAAACTTGATGAGAGCGGAATCCCCGCAGAAGCAGTCATAGGCATAGGTGGGGTTATTGAGCCCGGTCTTCACCGCCTGGATGTTATACTGAACGGTGTAATTGGAGTCGCCGTAGATTTCCCCGTTGTGGGTGCTCAGAGGCACGTAATAATCCAGGTAATCCGGGTTATCCCGCACCTTGTCCGACTGCGGATAGTTCTTCGCCGCCCGGTAGAGCGTCCCCAGGAAGTTTTCATACCGCCCGGTCTGGTATTCGCTCAGATCGTGGGCCTTGAACCCGGCCGATTCGCAGAAGGCCGTATAGGCATAATAAGCACCAAGCTGGGTCCAGTGGTGGTCGGAGCGGAAATAGATGTATTCGTCGGTATGGTTGCGAAGCTTGCCGTAGGCGTTGACCTGGATAACGTCATCCGACAGGTTTTCCTTGAGAATCTCCAGCGTGCGAAGCTGGGACTTATTACCGGTGTGATACTGGTTGGGCGAGTAAAACTCCACCGACGTAGGCGCGGTCAAAGAGAACACTCTGCATTCCGGAAGCTGTTCTTTTATGGAATTGACCAGCTTCGCGTGGATGGGCAGATAGGTGGGGCTGACGGTATACTGCTCCATAATCCGATCCTTCAGGATAATGGTGTAGTTTTCCTTCACTTCCGCGTCCGCGTTTCCGTCGATGTCCACGGGGGTGTTGTTGTCCGGCTCGGAGGATGCCTGCGAGGAAGAGGGATTTTCCGAGGAGCTGGATGGGTCGCTTTCGGAGGATACCTGAGAGGAGGACGGCGCAGAACTTTCCTCGTCGCCTCCAATCCCGGCCTGGTTTCCTTTGATGATGGTCATATCGTCCCCGGTTGGAACGAAATAAAGGTTATTGAGAAACTTATTGACCGACAAGAATAGGTTGCGCAAAGGAAACTGGTCGGTATAATAAGCGTCGAGCTTCTGAAAGTATTCGCCGGAAAAGAGAGAGGAAAAGGAGAAGGACGGCCATTGGGCCAGCTCCCGGTTCTCATCCTGCGAAACTTCGGCTTTCCCGTCCACCAAAGATACGGCGCCGAGAAAAATCAGCGGAACCACAAAGGTCAGGCACAAAATGCTGGTGAACAGGTTACGGCGGCGCCGCCGGGCTTCTTTTTCAAGCTGTAAATCACGCATATGGTCCTTCCCTCCTTAAAACCGAAAATAGAGAAACGGGTTGTAGCTCTGCCCCACCAGGGACGCGGTGCAGAAAAAGAGCACCCCCGCCATATACACAAAGTTCAGCGAAAACTGCACCGCCATACCGGCGTTTCCTTTTTGCTGGCCCAAATAGCCGACCAGCTTCTTGACGTACTTGGAAAGCGGCAGGCAGGCGATCACCGCAATGACTGCAAACAGGGAATTGTTGATGATGATCGTCTGGGAAGTGGTGTCGATCAGTCCGTTGGGACTCGCAAAGAAGAAGCTTTGGAAGAAGGTCCCCAACTGCCCGAGATCGGTGAAATAGAAGAAGGCCCAGCCGATCAGAACCACCAAAAGCGAATAAGGCCGCTTGACATACCAGGGCATCTGCTCCATCTTCCCCTTGAGGATCACCTTTTCAAAGAAGAGGAACACGAAATAGTAAAGCCCCCAGAGGACAAAGTTCCAGCTGGCCCCGTGCCACAGACCCGTCAACGACCAGACGATCAAAAGGTTTAACACCAGATGCCTGCGGTTGCCGCCCAAGGGAATGTACACGTAATCCCGGAAAAACGAGCTCAGGGAAATGTGCCAGCGTCTCCAGAAGTCGGTGATGGAGGTGCAGATGTAGGGGTAATTGAAGTTCTCCGGATAGGTAAAGCCGAAAATCCGGCCAAGGCCGATGGCCATGTCGGAATAGCCGGAGAAGTCAAAGTAAATCTGGATGGCGAAGAGGAAGATGCCAAACCAGGCGCCCGCCGTAGTCAGCTCGGAAAGGTTGCTCGAAAGCAGCTGCTGGCACACCGATCCGGCGTAGTTGGCAATGAGCACCTTTTTGGCAAGGCCGGTCAAAAACCGGATGGACCCGTTTTTAAAGCCAGAAAGGGTGGTGGTGCGGTTATCGATCTGCTCGGCTACGTCCGTGTAACGCACAATAGGACCCGCGATCAACTGCGGGAACAGCGAAACATAGAGCAGGAAATTGGAAAATTTCATCTGTGCTTTGGTATTCCCGCGGTAGACGTCGATGGTGTAGCTGAGTGTTTGGAAGGTGTAGAAGGAAATGCCGATGGGCAGCGCGAACTCGGCAAAGGGCAGGTGGGCGGAAAAGAGCCCGTTGATGCTCTGGATAAAGAAGGCCGAGTATTTGAACACACCCAAGAGCCCCAAGTTGATGACAATGGAAGCGATCAGAGCCATTTTCGCATACTTGGTGCCTCGGTTTGCTTCGATGATGCGCCCGTTAAAGTAATCCACAAAGCCGGAAAAGATCAGCAGAATCACCCAAACCGGTTCGCCCCAAGCGTAAAAGAGCAGGGAAAGAACCAACAGGATGATGTTTTTGGCCCTCATTTTTCTTGCCACAAAATACAAAATCAGGCAAACAGGCAAAAACAGATAGAGAAAAATCAGACTGGAAAAAACCATAAAACATCCATTCTGCCGCTGCCGCAGGCGGCAAACTGTGCGGGCGGTTTTCTCGGCCGGATTAAAAACCGCCAGTTCTTTGGCCCAGCTCTGGCTCTCCTCCTGAATCTCGATAAAGAAATTCTGCCTATGAGGAATCTTCGAAGCCTGGAGCAAAAAAACGACACAGGACTCACTCATTAAAGCACGCCTGCGCCGCATTTTCAATAGCTTGTCCGGTTAAAAAAGAATTACAAACGAAGGAATTACATGTCGGATACAAATCGCAGACCATTCGCGTATTTCTTCCCGCTGCCATACAGAAAAAACGAGTGAAAGTGTGAAAACATATGAAAAACATTCTTTCCATCTTTGTCACCGATCTTAAGCGCCTGGCCACCAATTGGATTGCGCTGGTGGTAGCCATCGGCATCGTCGTCATCCCCTCCCTCTATGCCTGGTTCAACATCGCCGCCAACTGGGACCCTTACTCCAACACCGAAGGCATCCGGGTGGCGGTTGCCAGTGAGGACGAGGGCACCGCCCTGGAAGGAACCGAGCTGAACATCGGTCGTATGATCGTCGAAAAGCTCGCCGCCAACCACCAAATTGGCTGGGAGATTATGGACAGTGCCGACGAAGCCATGGAAGGGGTGAAAAGCGGGGAGTATTACGCCACCATTCTGATTCCCGCTGATTTCAGCGAAAAAATCGCCAGCATTCTTACAAACGACATCCAGCGTCCCACCATTGAGTACTATGTCAACGAAAAGAAAAACGCCATCGCTCCCAAAATCACCGATAAAGGGGTCGGCGTGGTGCAGCAGGAGGTCAACAAGACTTTCATCTCCACCGTAACCGAGGTCATCGGCAAGGCCCTCAACCTGACCGACCAAACGCTCCAAAGCGACGGACGTTCGGCCATGGACGCCCTCCTTGCTTCCCTGGAGGAGGCGAGCGGGAACCTTGGCGAGATCTCCGTCACCCTCGGTTCCCTGGAAAGCGCCGCCCTCTCAGTGTCCGATGCTGCCGATCTACTTTCCCTAGCCCTGCCCGAGGGGGACGCGCTCCTTGCCGACGGGCAGCAAACCGTCACCGACGCCAAAGGGGTCATCACCTCCTCGCGCCAGCTTTCCAGGCTCTTGTCTTCTTCCCTGGACACGGTGAGCTCCTGCGCTGCTACGCTCGTCCAGTCGGCAGGGCAGGAACTTGACGGCGCACTTGACCGCTTGGATGCGGGGCGGGAAGGCGCAGTGGAATCGCTCACCGCCGCCAAAGCCGCCAGTGACCGGGTGGTGCTCTTATGCCGGTCCCTCTCCTCTGCCCTCGAATCTTTGCACGAGCGGTTCCCCGACCTGCAAATCCTCTCAAAAGCCTGCGACCAGCTCGCCGCCCTGACCCAAAAGCAGCAGCTGCTGAGCGACCGGCTCGCCTCGGCTATTGCCGATCTAAATACCGCCGGCGGACTTTCCGCGCAAAAGCGCCAGGAACTCAAGTCTCTGGCAGCGGAGCTTCAATCGGATTGGCAGGCCTTTGATTCGCTTCTTCACTCTCAGCTTACCCCCCAGCTCTCCTCCACCATGGACGGGGTCTTTGACACGCTCACCGATCTATCTGGGCTTTTGTCCTCCGCCAGCCGCTCCACCTCTCTGCTGGCAGGCTCGGCGGACAGCCTCAAAAGCGCTCTGTCTCATGGGGTGGACGCGCTGCGCGGCACCCAATCTCTCATTGACAGCGCCAAAGGACAGCTTGACCGGGTGCTCGGCGAGCTTCGGGGCGCGTCTGAGGGGGAAGCCATGCAAAAGCTCGAGGAGCTTTTGCAAAACGATCCCTCTTTGATGGCAAGCTTTCTGTCCGAACCGGTGGAGGTGGAGTCCACCTCCCTCTACCCCATTGCCAACTACGGCTCCGCCATGGCACCCTTCTATACCATTCTGGCCATTTGGGTGGGTGGTCTGGTGCTCGTGGCAATCCTCAAGGCCCGGGTAAAGGAGGAAGAGAAATACGCCCGCTTTAAACCCTACCAGCTTTACTTCGGCCGTTATCTGCTCTTCATGCTCTGCGGCATTCTCCAGGCCCTCATCGTCTGCCTGGGTGACTTATATCTTCTGCACATCCAGTGCCAAAATCCAGGCCTGTTTTTACTGGCCGGCGTCTGCTCGAGCGTGGTGTTCACCCTAATCATCTACACCCTGACCGTTTCCTTTGGTGATGTGGGCAAAGCCATCGCCGTCATCCTTCTGGTCATCCAGGTGGCGGGGGCCGGCGGCACCTTCCCCATCGAAGTCACGCCGGACTTTTTCAAGGCCGTCAATCCTTTCCTCCCCTTTACCGCCGGTATCAACGCCATGCGGGAAACCATCGCCGGAATGTACGGCAATCACTATCTGCTCGATCTGCTGGGACTGTTCGCCCATGTGCCGGTTGCTCTGGTCATCGGCCTGGTGCTTCGAAAGCCTTTGATCCGGATGAACGAGTTCTTCGAACGGCGGCTGGAAGAAACTAAGCTGATGTAATACCGCAAGTGTGCCGGCACCGATATTCCGTAACGAAAGCGCCAAGGGAGGCGCGGCGAAATTTCGCCGTGCCTCCCTTTTTGCTCCGCTGGCGGTCCGGAACCGTCCCGCCGCCTTTTCTTTTTGGGAAAAAGCACGGCGCTCCCATGCAGTCGCTTTCCATCCAACCGTCTTTTCCTTTTACAGTTTTTTTCGCAGTTTTCCCGTTATCAGCAGCACCACTGGAATTCCCGCTCCCATCACCAGGTTTACGGGCAAAATCAGCTGGGTATACAGCCGGCGCAGCTCCAGCGTGTTGCTGCCGATCGCCAGGGAAAGCACAAACACCAGAATCGCAAAAACATTTGCGTAAGCGTTGGGTTTGTGGGCGCCGGAGAGAAAGCCGGTGAGCTTTAAGCATAAAAAGGCCAGAAGGGTGACGATGACAAAATCCCCCACCGTCAGCGCCGCCACCACAGCTGCTTCCACCCGCTCGATGGTGCCAAACAGGGACACGCTTTTCGCGGCGGCGAAAAACGGAAAGCTCATTTTGGAAACCGTGTCATACCCAAACAGCCCCACCGGAATTGCCACCACCAGCACCATAAAGACGGAGAGAATGCCGACGGCGATCAGCCCTCCCTTTTGAAAGCGATGCCGGTCCCGCAGATTGTCCGAGAAAAAGAGAAAGACCACCATGTAACAAAGGATAGCGGTAAAAATCACACCGCCGCCCAATACCGGCAGGGTATCCTGCCAAGAAACCGGGGTCAGGTTCTCCGTCTCCACCGATTGGCTCAAAGCCCCGTAGCAGACCGCGTAAACCGCCACAATGGCAAAGAAGAAAAGCGTGCCTGCCCGGGCAAGGGATTTAAGCCCCAGCTTAACCGTATAGAGGACGGCAAACAGCATGACCACCAGAAAGACGGCGATGCTCGTTTCGGTAAAGATGGTGGTGACGATGCGTTCCCCGAACTGGCGCAGGTAAAAGGCGCACAGCAAGGTCCCCCACAGCAGGTAGAGGAGATTGACCGCTATCCCCACCGGCTTGCCGAGCACCTGGCAAAACACCTCCGACAGCCCCCGTTCTCCCATATGCCGCACCAGGTATCCGTACAGGAAAAAAAGGGGCAGAAAAAGG
>CATONX010000008.1 GCA_951801675.1 uncultured Eubacteriales bacterium
TAAAAGCGCCCGGGAACGGAGTCGTATCCGTTCCCGGGCGCTGCTTTTTGTTTGGGGCGCGGGAAAAACCGACCGGGCCCCTTGACCTGCGCCGGGCAAACGGATAAAGCCGTCCGCTCCCGGGCAGGCTACGGATACCGAACCACCAAAGGAGGAACCCGCTTCATGCAAAGCCGCATCCGAACCTTAACCGCGTGCGCCCTGATGATCGCGCTGGCCACCGCTTTGTCCTTTTTCACCCTGCGTCTGGTGCCAAACGGCGGGTCGGTGACGCTGGCGAGCATGGCGCCCATCCTGTTTTTGTCCTTCCGTTACCCGCTCAAATGGTCACTGCTGGCGTCGGTGGCCTTTGCGGGCATCCAGATGCTCACGGATTTTCACGTGCCGCCGGTGCAGGACTTTCTTTCCTTTGTGCTGGTCATCGGGCTTGACTATGTGCTGGCCTTCGGCGTGCTGGGCCTGGCCGGGACGATCGCAAAGCCCATCCGCAACCGGTATGGGGCCGCAGCGGCGGGGACCGTCTTGGTCCTTTTGCTCCGCTATGCCTGTCATGTGGCCTCCGGGATCCTCATTTGGGATAGCTACGCGCCGCCGGGCCAGCCGGTGTGGCTTTACTCGGTGGTGTATAACGCCACCTATATGGTGCCCGAGCTTCTCATCACCACGGCGGTCATGCTGCTGCTCACCAAGTACGTAAAGCCCCGGCAATTGGGTGCTTAACCGTTTTCCCGCTCTTCTTCCCGCCAGCCCTTGCACACGTCCACCCAGTCGAGCGCGTTCGAATAGGCTTCCAGCTCGTCGCAGGTGAGCTCGATGGCGGAGTTGGAAGAGCCGCAGGCGGGAAACACCGTCTCAAACCGTTTTAAGGACACGTCCAGGAACACCCGCACCTGCGGGTTCTCAATGGCGAAGGGGCAAACTCCGCCCACCGCGTGGCCAGTGAAGCTTAGCGCCTGGTCTGGGGTGAGCATCTTCGCCTTTTTCTGAAACTGGGCCTTAAAGCGGGCATTGTCCACTTTGGCGTCCCCCGCCGCCACCAAAAGGATCGCTCCGTCCCCATCCGCAAAGGAAAGGGTTTTGGCGATGCGAGCGGGCTCTACGCCCAGGGCTTCGGCCGCCAGCGCCACAGTGGCGCTGGACACGGGGAATTCTTGCACGTCCCCATCCCGGCCGAACTGCTTGAGATATTCTTTTACTATTTGGATAGACATTTGTGTTTTCTCCTTATTGTATTTTCATTTTCGTCATCTTCCTGCTTCTCATCCAGGGAAATCAAGTCGTTGGGGGAACATGAAAGGATCTGGCACAAAGCCTCGATGTTCTCCTTGCTGATGGATTTCGTCTCGTTTTCCAGCATACGGCGGTAGTTTTGGTAGCTCATGTCTAATTGCCCAAACAGCCAACACCGGGATTTCCCTCGTTCCTGTAGAAGCTCTTGAATTCGCAGCCGTGCCACAGCATCATCCCCTTTGTAACCATCATAACCGATTACAAAGGGGATTGCGGGGTCATTCGGCCTCAGGCACCTGATTTTTTGCTCCTCTCAAAAGCTCTCATTTCAAATGGGCTCCCCTGTCGTAACACAGGGGAGCCCATTTGTGTTTACACCCGGCTCCAGGTGACGCCCTGGGGGGTATCCTTGAGCGCGATGCCCATATCTTTGAGCTGGTCGCGGATGCGGTCGGCCTCGGCCCAGTTTTTGCTGGCCCTGGCCTCGTTTCTGGCCGCAATCAGCGCCTCCACTTCGTCGTCCAAGGACTTCTCCTCATTACGCGCATAGAGAAGGCCCAACACGCCGGCAAGCTCCTCCAATGCGCCGAGGCCAGCCTTGGCGGCCGCAGGCGACGGATTTTCCCCGTCCATGGCGGTGTTTAACTCCCGCACCAGCTCGAAGATGACGCCGATGGCGTCGGCGGTGTTCAGATCGTCGTCCATAGCGGTGACAAACCGGGCGCGGTACCCGTCCAGGACGGCGAGGAACGCTGCGTCCGCCTCGCCTTCGCCGGACGCGGCCACCTGCCCGAGCCGCTCCCGGCAGTTATAGAGCCGGTCCAGAGCCGCCTTGCACTGCTCGATGATCTCCACGCTATAGTTAATGGGGGTGCGGTAGTGGGACGCTACCATCAGATAGCGGATGGGCTCATAGCCGAACTTCTCCGCCACCTCCCGTACGGTAAAGAAGTTTCCAAGGGACTTGGACATTTTCCGCCGGTCCACGTTGATAAAGCCGTTGTGCATCCAGTAGCGGGCGAAGGGCACGCCGTTTGCACACTCGCTCTGGGCAATCTCGTTTTCATGATGGGGGAACACCAGGTCTTCCCCGCCGCAGTGGATGTCGATGGTTTCACCTAAGAACCGCCGCGCCATGGCGGAGCACTCGATGTGCCATCCCGGCCGGCCGGGGCCCCAGGGGGAATCCCACGCCGGCTCACCCGGCTTTGCGCCTTTCCAGAGGGCGAAGTCCAGCGGGTCCTCCTTGACATCCCCCACCTCGATGCGAGCGCCCGATTCCAGGTCCTCGATAGGCTGGTGGGAGAGCTTGCCGTAGCCGGGGTCCTTGCGGGTGCGGAAATACACGTCCCCGCCGCTGGGGTAGGCAAAGCCCCTGTCCACCAGCGCGCCGATGATGGAGAGAATCTCGTCGATGTTCTCGGTGGCCCGGGGATGGACGGTGGCTTCCCTCACACCCAGGCCCTTCGCATCGGTCCAGAACTCGTCGATGTACCGGGCGGCCACTTCCTTGACGGTGATGCCCTCCTCGTTTGCCTTGCGGATGAGCTTGTCGTCGATGTCGGTGAAGTTCTGCGCAAAGGTTACTTTGTAGCCCCGGTATTCCAGGTACCGGCGCAGCACGTCGAACACGCACAGAGGCCGGGCGTTTCCGATGTGGATGAAGTTATAGACCGTGGGGCCGCAGGCGTAGATTTTGGCTTCGCCTTCCTGTAAGGGGACGAACTCTTCCTTCTGGCGGGTAAGGGTGTTGTAAATTTTCATGTCCTGGTTCCTCCGTCATGCAATTGATTTCTTGGGTTCGGGCTTTGTATGTGCGCGCCCGGCCTATAAACCGGCCGGGGCCTTTTTGCTATGCTTGTGGTGCGCAGGAAGCTTTATTCCGAACGAGTCTGACTTAGCACCTGCACCGCGTCCCGCAGCCGTTCGATCTCCGCCTCCAAGCGGCAGAGGGTCTGGCTGACGGGGTCGGGGATGTGCACCTGGTCGAGGGGATCCACCTTCTGCCCGTTTCGCCGCACCACCCGGGCGGGCACGCCCACGGCGGTGGAATCGTCGGGCAGGTCGGTGAGCACCACGGCGTTGGCCGCCACCTTGCAATTGTTCCCCACCTTGATGGGACCTAAAATTTTCGCGCCCGCGCCGATCATGCAGTTGTCCCCAATGGTGGGGTGGCGCTTGCCGGTGTCCTTGCCGGTGCCGCCCAGGGTGACGCCCTGGTAGATGGTGCAGTTGTTCCCCACCTCGGCGGTCTCCCCGATGACGACTCCCATGCCGTGGTCGATCATCAGCCCCGTACCGATGGTGGCACCCGGATGGATTTCAATGCCGGTCTTTTTGCGGCTCCTCTGGGAGATGAGCCGGGCGAAAAACAAAAAGTTATGCCGAAAAAGCCAATTGGCCCGGCGGTGGGACTTTACCGCCTTGATCCCCTGGTAGAGGACCCTTACTTCAAAGTTGCTTCTTGCCGCAGGGTCCCGCTCCCGGATTGCGGCAACGTCCGCTTTTGCCCTGCCAAACATACTATGACCTCCAACCAATCTGTTATACCGCGAAACCCAAAAGAAAACGCCCCTGCCCCCCTGCGGTCAGGAGGACAGAGGCGGTCGGTTCCCGCGGTTCCACTCTGCTTTTTCACTCTTCACTCTGCCTTGTAACGTAGGCGGTACGCGGGGCATTACCCCCGGCGCTGACGGGCGCACCTTCGCCGATTTTCCCGCGAAACGGCTTGCAGCCGGCGGCCGTTTCTCTCTGGGCGGTTTCCTCGGTTACTCTTCCCGCTTTCTCGCGCATCCGGTTATTCTTCTGTGCGAAAGCGGCGCCCGGCCGCTCGTACCTATACCAGTATAGTATAGTTTGCCGGCAAATGCAACAATTATTTGCACCCGGCCCGCCCGGCATTTTTGTGCAGGCCCCGGTTCTCTTTCCCTTTTGCGAAATCCTCCGTACAAAAGCGGCAAGGCGCGCGCCGAATCCGGCAAACGCGCCTTGCGATATTCACATAAAAATCAGATAAGGTGACGACCAGGTCTGTAAGCCGGGTTCTGTCTTGAACAGCCATCTATCTTGGCCGCAGGTCGCCCTGCGGCTCCAGCCACCATGGGGGCATCCGCCGGGCCGGCGTTAACATCCCCGCAGCGGTGTTGCTCCGGATAGGGTTTACATGGCCGCGCAGTCCCCTGCGCGCCGGTGAGCTCTTACCTCGCCTTTCCACCCTTACCGCGCAAAAAGCGCGGCGGTATCTCTCTGTTGCACTTTCCCTAAGGTCGCCCTCGGCGGTCGTTAGCCGCTATCCCGCCCTGTGAAGCCCGGACTTTCCTCAGGATACAGGCTTTCGCCCCGCGTATCCCGCGGCTGCTCGGCCTGCTCGTCCCTTATCAGGAGTCTGATTATACCACATTCTTTGCGCCATGACAAACTCTTTGCGCAAAGGCCGTCTCCTTTTCTCCGGGCTGCGCCTCCAAAAGAGCCAGAGCTTTCGCCCTACAATTCCACCGTGACGATGAAGCCGTCCACATTGTTGCCCGAAAGGGTATAGGCCCTGCCGGTGGGAACGGGCACCTGGGTATCGCCCTCTTCCGCTTTTACATAGTAGATTTCATACCGTTTGCCGTCATAATCCTCGATTTGCAGATGCTGCCGGCCAAAGGGAAACTGCTTTAGATAATCGATGTACTCTTCCATGCAGATGCCCTGCTGAGTCATAATGTAAGCGTGGGGCTTTCCTACAAAGCGGAAATGCCACGGCTCGTAGGACACGCCGGTCAGGTCGCTCTTTTTCTCGTCATAACGAACGATAAAGCCGTACTTGTAGCAGCTTTGATTGATCCAGGAGTAGACCCCTTCGCCGGTGTAGTCTTCGAGCCGTCCGAACTGGTTAAAGACCCCCAAATCCATGGCATAGCCGGTGTGGTGCTCGCTGCCGCCGGGAGGGGCCACCCATTTGGACGCTTCCACCGCTCCCACCTCATTGACCTTATTGGCGAGAAGGGTCTTCTGGTAGTCGTAGGTGCGAAAGCCGCTCAGGGCCAGAACTTCCCCGTTGCCGGTGGCCTTGTGGAAATCGTGAAGCATGGCGTCCAGAGGGCCCATCATGTCCTCGTCCACCTGGACATTGCGGTCCTTGACCTTGTAGCCGTCGGACTTGTTGTCATATACGCCGACGAGGCGGCTGGTCTCGGGAAACCGGTAGGGAACCTGAGCGTTGACCAAAATGAGCTGTCCTTCATAAACCGCGCTGTGGGAAAGGGTCTTTTCGGTATAGCCGCTGGGGTCCGGTGCGGATGCGATGGATGGCTGGTTCGAGAGCACCTCGCTGGGCACGGAGGGTCCTTTCCCCGCGTCGTCGGCCCAGTAAAAGGCGCAGCCCGCCACCACCGCCACGCAGAGAAGAAGCACGGCCGCAATCAGCAGGCCGTAGGGAATGTGGTTATGTTTTTGTCTGGAAGCAGACATAGTTGATTCCTCCTTGTTCGCCGCTTTGTGTTTAGTATACCCTTTGCAGGCGGCGTCTGTCTTTCGCGGGGCTTATGGCTTTCTTACGGATTTCTTAATATTTGAGCCCGGCGGAGCCCTTGGGGCGGTTGCTTTTGATGGAAAAAAACGATATAATGATTCTAATTTGAACCATTTTACGTCCTTATAGACGCACGGAGGGAAAAAACCATGGCATTGCTGACAAAAGCGCCCCGGGGCACCCAGGATATCCTGCCCAAGGACAGCGGGAAGCTGCAGTTTGTGGAAGGAAGCCTGCTGGACACGGCCAAGCGGTATGGGTTCCAGGAAATCCGCACCCCGGTGTTTGAGCATACCGAACTGTTTCTGCGGTCGGTGGGGGAAACCACCGACGTGGTGCAAAAGGAAATGTACACCTTTCAGGACAAGGGCAACCGTTCCATCACCCTGCGCCCGGAAGGGACCGCGGGAGCGGCCCGGGCGGTGCTGGAGCATTCGCTGCACAACGACGCGCTGCCGGTGAAGGTGTCCTACCTGACCGGGTGCTACCGGTACGAAAAGCCCCAGGCCGGGCGGCTGAGGGAATTTCACCAGTTCGGCATTGAGATATTCGGCGCCGAAAAGCCGGCGGCGGACGCGGAGATCATCTGCGTGGCAAACGAGGCGCTGACCCATTTGGGGGTCAAGAACCTGCAATTGCAGTTAAACTCCATCGGCTGCCCTGCCTGCCGGGCGGAGTATCACAAGGCGCTGCGGGCCTACTTTGAGGCGAGGCAGGAGGACCTGTGCGACACCTGTAAGGGCCGCTTAGAGCGAAACCCCATGCGCATTCTCGACTGCAAGAGCCCCGTCTGCCAGGACATTGCCAAGGACGCGCCCAACATGCTCGACTATCTGTGTGACGATTGCAAGGAGCATTTCGAAGGGGTCAAGGGCTTTCTGGACGCGGCGGGCCTTTCCTATGTGATCAATCCCCGCATCGTCAGAGGGCTGGACTATTATACCCGCACGGTCTTTGAGTTCGTTTCGCAGGACATCGGGTCCCAGGGCACCGTCTGCGGCGGCGGGCGGTACGACGGCCTGATGGAAGAGCTGGGCGGGCCGCACCTTCCCTCCTTAGGCTTCGGCATGGGGATCGAGCGGCTGATGCTCGTGCTCAAAAATCAGGGGGCCGAGCTGCCAGAGGACCCGCCCTGCAACGTTTACATCGCCTCTATGGGAGACGCGGCGGCAAAGGAGGCTTTCCGCATCGCCGAGCTTCTCAGGGAAGAGGGCTTCTCCGCCCAGTGCGACTTGGTGGGCCGCAGCCTGAAGGCTCAAATGAAATACGCCGACAAGATCGGCGCTCAGCACACCATGGTGCTGGGGGACAACGAGCTTGCCGCGGGCAAGGCGAACTTAAAGGACATGGCCACCGGCGAGCAGGTGGAGGTGGACCTGGGCGAGGGGCTCATCGACGTGATCTACCGCACCCAGCTGGAAAAAGAGCTTGCGAACATTTCCCAGGCGGGCGGCGAGGCGGACATTGCCGCGCTGCTGTCCGGGATTCAGAATAGGGAAGAATAATCGAGTGGAAATGGAGCCGATTGCTATGAACGATACCCTTCAGGGAATCAAACGCACCGACTACTGCGGTACGCTGCGGGAGACGGACATTGGAAGAGAAGTGACGGTTTGCGGCTGGGTGCAGCGGCAGCGGGACTTGGGAGGCCTCATTTTTGTGGACCTGCGGGACCGCACGGGCCTTTTGCAGCTGGCCTTTGACGACAACACCGACCGGGCCGTCTTTGAGAAGGCGGGAGAGCTGCGCTCGGAGTTCGTGGCGGCGGCCCGGGGCGTCATCCGCCGCCGGGCGGCGGTCAACAAGGACATCCCCACCGGCCTTGTGGAGGTGGAAGTGACGGAGCTTCGTATCCTGTCCCGCGCCCAGACCCCGCCCTTTGAAATCTCGGACGACTGCAACGCCAGGGAAGAGCTGCGCCTCAAGTACCGATATCTGGACCTGCGCCGCCCGAAGCTGCAGCAAAACCTGATGCTGCGCCATCGGGTGGTCAAGGCGACCAGGGACTATTTCGATTCCAAGGGATTTTTGGAGATCGAAACCCCGGTGCTCATCAAGTCCACCCCGGAGGGGGCCAGAGACTATCTGGTTCCCAGCCGGCTGCACCACGGGGAATTTTACGCGCTGCCCCAGTCCCCCCAGATCTATAAGCAGCTGCTGATGGTGTCCGGGTACGACCGGTACATGCAGATCGCCCGGTGCTTTCGGGACGAGGACCTGCGGGCCGACCGGCAGCCGGAGTTTACCCAGATTGACTGCGAGCTGTCCTTTGTGGACATGGAAGAGATCCTGGAAATCGGAGAAGGCTTCGTCCAGTACCTGTTCAAGGAAACCTTAGGGGTGGACGTGCCCCTGCCCCTCCCCCGCATCACCTATACGGACGCTATGAACCGGTTCGGCTCGGATAAGCCGGACACCCGTTTTGGCATGGAAATCTGCGACGTGTCCGAACTTGTGAAGGATTCCGCCTTCTCGGTGTTCTCCTCTCCCATCAAGGAGGGGGGCAGCGTGCGGGGAATCGTGGCCAAGGACGCGGCCAAAACCCTCACCCGCAAGGAGATCGACAAGCTGACCGAATACGTCCGAGGCATCGGCGCGAAAGGCCTTGCATGGGTGCGCTGGGTGGAGGAAAAGCCGGCCTGCTCCTTCGGCAAGTTCATGGCCGAGGGCGAGCTGGAAGCGATCCTTTCCCACATGGGCGCACAGCAGGGGGACGTGGTGCTGCTGGTGGCGGACAAGGACAAGGTGGTCCTCCCCACTCTGGGCGCCCTGCGCCTGGAGGTGGCTCGGAAACTCTCCATTATCCCCGACCAGTACAATTTCCTCTGGGTGACGGAGTTTCCCTTCTTCGAATGGGACGAGGACGCCAACACCTGGGTTGCCATGCACCATCCCTTCACCGCTCCCATGGACGAATGCATCCAGTACCTGGATTCGGACAAGGGCAAGGTCCGGGCCAAGGCTTATGACCTGGTGCTAAACGGCGTGGAGCTCTCTTCCGGTTCTATAAGAATCACCGACCCGACTTTGCAGGCGCGGATGTTCGCGGCATTGGGTCTGTCCGACGAAGAGGCCGCGCGCAAGTTCGGCTTCCTGACGGGCGCCTTCCAGTACGGCGCGCCGCCTCACGGGGGCTTCGGTATCGGGCTTGACCGGCTTGTGATGCTCATGGCCGGGGCGGATTCCATCCGCGAGGTCATTGCCTTCCCGAAGGTGCAAAACGCCAGCGAGCTCATGAGCGAGTGCCCCTCCCCGGTGGATGAGGTACAGCTCAGGGAGCTGGGAATTCAAACCATAACGGAAGAATAAATAAGCGAAAGAAGATAGGCCCCGGGCGCTGCCCGGGGCCTGTTTTCTTTATTCTTTTGCGGCTTTTTTCTCCTCGTCCAGCGGGATTTCTCCGTGCTTTGCCTCAAACAAGGCAATATGACGGCGAATCAGGCGAAGGAGTTCCTGATTTGCCGAACGGACTTCCGCGTCTGCGATATAGTGAAGTTTTTCAAGCGTTTCCCGGTCAATCCGGAGAGAAAAATTCTTCATTTTGTATGCCTCCCAATGCTCCTTTCTGTTATCGTACCGCGTTTTCGCCTAACATGGTAACGATTAACGGCAAACTGTGTTTATTTTGTGTTCATCTGCCGCGCGGCCCTCCATGCATATCATACAAGTATTTCCGACTAAGTTGGGGATAGTGACCTTATATGAGCTCAAAAATATTCATTTTTTATTGCTTAGCAGCAGGCATCTCTTTCCTCCATGGCAATAAAGCGCAAGGCCCGCCGCCCCTTTCGGGAACCGGCGGGCCTTGCGCTTTATGAGAAATGGATAGAGGAATTGGCTTATCTGCGTTCGCGGATCATGGTCTTGCAGCCGAAGTAGGTGGCCAGGAAATAGCCGCCGTAAATGAGGATGATGATGCCGGCGGTAAAGATGGTGTTGGCCACCATGTCCAGATTTCCGAACTGCTGGACAATCTGGTTTGCCACCGTCAGCCCCACCACCGAATGGACGATGGCCAGAGCTAAGGGCATCATGAAGTAGATGAAAATCTGGGTAAAGAGGGCCCGGTTGACCATTTTTTCCTCCGCGCCCAGCTTTTTGAGCAGGCGGTAGCGCTGGACGTTGTCGGCCGATTCGGAAAGCTGCTGCAAGGCCAGCACCGCGGCGGAGGTAATCAGGAAGATGATGCCGATGTAGATCGCCAGGTAAGAAAGGATGGTCTTGAGGCCGGCGCCCGCGTCGAGCACTTCCTGGCGGGAGTAATAACTGCTGTAGGGCCGGGCGAGGGATTCGTTGGTCCCCACCTTATAGGCGGTATTCACCGCTTCGAAGAAGGCGGCTTCCGCGTCGGAAGATTGGAAGTTTACGTTGGTGATGGTGCGCCGGAGGAAGAACCCTTCCGTTTCAAAGGCCGCGTCGGGCAGGACCAGGGTGCCGATATCCATGAACATCTGGGTGGTTTCCATAATGTTGGGCAGGGCTTCCCGGCTGGCGGCGGTATAGGTTACGCCGCCGATGTCTATGGTCCCGTCCTTCTGGAGGAAGTCGTTTACAATGGGGATCATGTTGGTATAATTGCAGTTGATAATAAACTGGTTCCCGGAAAGCTCCACCGGCTCCTTGCCCTGCATGACCAACGCCGCGTTATAGTCGGACAAAGAGATGGCTTCCATGTCCGTCCCTTCCATGGACTCGAGGGTGTAGCCGTTGGGGACCATGGACTCCCGGGAGGTGAGGATGGCTTTGTAGGTGACAGGGGCGTTGTAAATCCGCACCTCCTGTTCCTCTTTGGTATAGTCGGACAGGTTGATCCCGTTCTTTTGCAGCTCGCCCCGAAACGGGGGGCGCTCATACTCCGGGTCGTCGGGATAGTGGTACTGGGTGAAGGAGACGTCGTAGGGGGTGGTCTTTTGCAGGTCCTTGGTGAGCACGTCGGCAAGCCCCAGACCGCTCGAAAGGGTACCGATGGTGATGAGCAGCATGATGCAGATCAGGGTCATGGAGACGAAGGTGGTGTTGATCTTAGAGTTGATCTGCCGCAGCACGAACATGTTGAGGTTTTTCAGGTACAGCCGTTTATTGGACTTGACCACCCGCAGCAGAAAACCGGACAGGGACATGAAGAAAAGAAGGGTGCCCAGCGCACCGAAGACCAGCGCCGCGGTGAACTTCCAGTCCAGGGTAAGCATGCCGTTGTCGAGAATGCAGTAGTAGGCGAAGGCCAGGCAGCCCACCGCGATGATAAACAGCACCACTGAAACCCAGAGCTTGCGGATTTTCAGGCTTTCGTTTTTCTTGCCGGCGGTGAGCAGGTCGATGAGCTTATACTTGGAGATGGAGATGGTGTTGAAAATCATCACCAGCAGGAAAATCAGGCCGAAGTAAAGGATGGAGTGGAGAAGGGCGTCCATGGAGAAGGTAAACTCGAACTGTTTGAGATTGACGGCGAACATCTTGGCCGTCACCACCGCAAGCCCCTGGGAAGCAAAGATGCCCACCACCAGGCCTACCACCAGGGAAATGACACCGATGAAGAAGGTTTCCAGGATGACGAGACGGGAAATTTTCCCCTTGGGCATGCCCAGGATCATGTACAGGCCCAGTTCCTTTTTGCGCCGCTTGATGAGGAAGCGGTTGGCATAGATGATGAGGAAGGCAAGAATCACCGAGATGAACACGGAGACGTATCCCATCATCTGGGTGAGCAATTTGAGCATATCCTCCTGGCGGGAGGACACGTCGAGCATGGCCTGCTGGGAGTCAATGGAGTTAAAGACGTAGAAAAGGCAGACGCCGAAGGTCAACGTCAGAAAGTAGATGGTATAGTCCTTCATGCTTTTCTTGACGTTTTGGAAGGCTAGCTTAGAGAACATTGCTGTTGTCACCTCCAAGCAGGGTCACGACTTCGATGATCTTGTTGAAGAACTGCTTGCGGGTATCGCTTCCTCTCATGAGCTCGTTGAAGATCTTACCGTCCTTGATGAAGAGGATGCGGTGGCAGTAGCTGGCGGTAAAGGCGTCGTGGGTAACCATGAGGATGGTGGCACGCAGGTCCCGGTTGAGGGTCTCGAAGCTCTCTAAGAGCATCCGGGCGGACTTGGAATCCAGGTTGCCGGTGGGCTCATCCGCCAGAATCAGGGAGGGGTTCGTAATAATGGCCCGCGCGCAGGCCACCCGTTGCTTCTGGCCGCCGGACATCTGATAAGGGTACTTATTGAGCACATCCCCGATCTCCAGCTTGGAGGCCACGTTTTTGACCCGCTCGATGATCTCGGCGGAGGGGGTCTTGATGATGGTCAGGGCCAGGGCGATATTTTCAAAAGCGGTCAGGGTGTCTAACAGGTTAAAGTCCTGAAAAATAAAGCCCAGCTGTTCCCGGCGGAAGCGGGAAAGGCTTTTGGAATTGAGGGCGGTGATGTCGCTTGCGCCGATGTAGATGTGGCCGGAGGTAACCGTGTCGATGGTGGAGATGCAGTTTAAGAGGGTGGTCTTACCGGAGCCGGAGGCACCCATAATGCCCACATACTCCCCTTCGCTTACGTCGAAGCTGATCTGGTCCACCGCCTTGGTGACGTTTCCTTTGTTTCCGTAATATTTCTCGATGTTCTGAACCGATAAAATCGCACTCATCGTTTTTCCTCCTGTTTCTCGTGATGGCTTTATCTTACCACCCACACGGGCCGACAACCATCGTTTTTCCTTACGTTTGACTTACAGTTTTGTCAGTTTCCCGGGCAAACTCCACGGATCCGCCTGTTTTGGGAAGCACTGCCCGGTCATTCAGACGCAGCAAACGTTCCTTTCCCTGCACCGGTGGTTTGTTTTTTCGTCATCATAGAACAGCAAAAAGCCCCCGCGCGAATGACGCGGGGGGCAAGGAAACCGGGCTTTCTGTATTTGCCGGCCCCGTTTTTGAGGCAGGGCCTGGGGACTAAACCGACGCTTCCCGGCAAAAGGGCCGTTTGCCGCCGAAGTATCGGGGAGATTGTTTTTTCTGCGGCGGGCGGGGACGGCTCTTACAAAAAAGAAGCCGCGGCTCAAAGCAGATGCATGGTGCCCTTGGGAAAGACGATGCGCACAGTGGTTCCGCTGCCTGGGCAGGAGGTCAGGGTGATGGAAAGGCCCAGCTTGTCGCAAAGCTTTCTGCACAAATAGAGCCCCATACCGGTGGACTTGGCGTAGCGCCGGCCGTTCTCCCCGGTAAAGCCCTTTTCGAAGGCGCGGGCCGCGTCCGCCTCGCTCATGCCGATGCCGTTGTCCGCGATGTACAAAGCGATGCGGTTGTCCCACTCCTGGGCATAGATACGGATGCTGGCCGGGTCCTGCTTATACTTAATGGCATTGACAAACAGCTGGCCCAGAATAAAGTCCACCCATTTGACATCGGTGTATACCGTGAAATCCACCTCTTCCACCGATACCGTGACCTTATTCTCAATAAATCCGGAGGCATGGCGGCGCACCGCCCCGTACACCATCTCTTTGAGGGAGGACTTTTTCACCAGATAGTCTTTTTCCACGCTGTTGGAGCGCGAATAGTAAAGCGCCTGCTCCACAAACCCGTCGATCTTCCCAATCTCCTCCCCGATGGAGCGGGTTACCTCATCCGGATGGTTTTCGATGAGCAGGAGGCTGGAGGCGATGGGAGTTTTCACCTCATGCACCCAGGTCTCAATAAACTCCCGGTACTCGGTGGACTGGCGCTTATAAAGGGCAATCTCATCGTTCATGGCCTTGCCGGTCCGGCGCAGGGTGTCATATAGGATTTCCCCCTCTGCAAAGGAGGGCCGCTCCAAAAGCTCCATGAGCAGGAACTTCTTATCTAAAGCCTCCAGGTGCTTTTCCACCTGCCGGTAATAAGCCCGCTTATACAGGTATTCCGTCAGAAGGCCTGCCAGCATGGCCAAAAGCAGCACTCCGGCAATAAACCCGATGGAATAGCCGGGTACCCGCAGCACCGACAGAAAGATCAATACAAAGACGAACGCCAGAAAAAACGCCGTCAGCAGCACCGCCTTGTCCCGCAGAAAGGAACGCAGTTTCATACCATATACCCCTGTCCCCGTTTGGTGATCAGATAATCGTACACGCCGATGGTTTCCAGCCGTTTGCGCAGGCGGGTGATGTTCACCGTCAGCGTATTGTCGTCCACAAACTCGTCCGACTGCCACAGGTCGTTCATGATGGCTTCCCGGGAAACAATGGCGGAAGGATGCTTCATCAGAAGATGAAGGATGCGTACTTCGTTTTTGGAGAGCTCCACCTCCCGGCCCTCATGGCTGGCAATGCTCTTGGAAAGGTCCAAGGTGACGCCGCTATGGGAGATGGTCTTCGACCCGCCGCCCTGGTAGGTTCTTTTGAGCACGGAGGAAATGCGCGCCAGAAGGATTTGGGTATTGTAAGGCTTTGTAATAAAATCATCGGCGCCCAGGTTCATGCTCATCAACTCGTCCACATCGCTGTCCCGGCTGGTGACCATAATGATGGGCACATCCGAGCCCTTGCGGATTTCCCGGCAGATGTGGTAACCGTCGAAAACAGGCAGGTTGATGTCCAGCAAAAGAAGCTGCGCCTCATAGGTCAAAACCGCATCCACCACCCCCTCAAAGCTATCCGACGCCCGGCATTCATAGCCGTATTTGGTCAACAGCAAGGAAAGCTCCGTGCGGATTTTGGGGTCGTCCTCTATGATATAGATTTTCGCCATGTCCCTCATCCTTTCGTGTTCAGTATACGATTATTCCCCCAGGAAAAGCAAGGGAAACCCC
This sequence comes from uncultured Eubacteriales bacterium, assembly GCA_951801675.1. Lineage (GTDB taxonomy): Bacteria > Bacillota > Clostridia > Oscillospirales > Acutalibacteraceae > Solibaculum_A. The sequence goes on from CATONX010000008.1 coordinate 14,515, forward strand.
TTTGAAAATATTCTGGTTTTTCACAGATGCTACAAACCGGGAAAATTTTGTATAAAAATCGGGAAAGCCCTTTACTTTTGCATGATAGTAAATTACAATTACATTGTCAATCTCTTTCTTTTAATTGCAGTGTTTTACTTTGTTGAGCTTGATTTTTGCGCAAATTTCCATATTTTCTTCCACTTTGTTCAGTATGATTTACCCACCCAATCTTTCATGGGCACGTCTGATAGACGTTCCCGGCGGCGAAGTCCCTGCACATTTGTGGCTTTGAGGGAGGGCTTTCCTATGAAAAAAGTTCGGCGGTTTGGTATTTGTGCTTTGATCTTCTCTCTGGTGATTTCCATGTCCGCCTGCGGGCCGCTCGGCCAGGTGGAGCAGGCGATCAAAAGCCAGCAAGCGCTGGACGCGTACACGTTCGACGGCGCCTTGTCTTTCCAAGCATATGACGAATACGGGCAAGAGGCCGATGCGAATTCGATGAGTATCAAAGGCAGCTGTATACGCAAAGATACCGGCTGGCTCTATCTGTGGAGCGTTTGCGAGTACCATATCGACACTGGAAAAACGGGGCAGACCATTATGCGCCGGCAGTATCCGGAAGAAGCCTTTCCGAAGGAAGTGGACATATTAGGGTGGCTCCCCTCCTTCTCTCTACAGGAGGACGTGCTTGACAGCCAGTTTGGGCAAACCACAAACAATGACTTAACATACGCCGTCACAGTCAAAGGGGTGCGGATCAAAAACGCCCTGATAGACGACCTGTGCGAGAAAGAAGACCTAGTGCTGGATGAAGCAAAGATCACCTATCAAATCGAAATCAATCGTTTATCCAAGGTGATGGTGGAATACTTCTTAAATGGAAAGAATCCAGCCACTGGCCGGTATGATTTGCTGGCAAAGAAAATCTTCCTGCGGGTTACCTACGACAAGCCATCGGAGGAATCGAAGATTGAGATTCCGGATATGAGCAGCGACGTGATCTACGAGTGAAAAACGGAGGAACTCCAGTGAGAAAGAAACAAATAACGGCGATTTTCGCAGCGCTGACGCTCGCGGCGTTTCTTTTGTCCTCCTGCGGGAGTACCCCCTCCCTCGAGGAGCTGACCGCTGCCATCGGCCGGATGAAGGCACTCGACAGCTATTCCCTTACCACGGAGATTTTCTATTCCAACGATCCGAAGTACTGTGACGATCTTCCCTGCGAAGAATCGCCTTGCGGCTATGACACCAGCCGCTGGTCCTTTGAGGAGTCCTTTGAGCGGGAGAACGGGGCCCCGAAATACCGTTCTCATGTAGAAGGGGAGTTCGCACGACGCCCCTCGCTGGAGAAAAAGAGCCCCCTGTGGCGGGCGGCCGGAGCTTATCAGCTTTGCTACCGGGACGGGTTTGCCGGCGTGCAGGGGGAGGTCACCCAGATCAACGTGGAAACCGGGGAAGAGCATCATCAGAAGATCCCCCCCTTGAAACGGGAGGTTTCCTTTGAAGACTTCCTGCAGCAAAACGGCACCCAGTGCTGGTTTCCTTCCTATATCAGCGAATCCTGGTCCCAGCCCTGGCAGGAAAGCCGCCTTGCCGGCGGCGAGCTTCGATACCGGCTCAACATTCCGGGCGCCAAGCTGAAAACACCTTATCTTGACCAGGTCAAAGACATCCGAATTGAAAACGCAAAACTGGAGCTTGTGATAGAAGACGGGTATGTAACACAGGCAAACGTCACCTACCGATGTATGGAACAGGGAGAAACGGGGAACATGCCGTATATCCTGCAGGTGAGCGCCGTTTATTCTGATTTCAATAAGCCCATTCACCTGCTGCTTCCGAATCTGGCAGGGTATACCTTGACCACCGATCCGGAGGCGTCCGCAGTTTTTGGGAGACTCTTTTGACTAAAATGGGAAGGTGGTATTGTCATGAAAAAGCATGTGGTCTTTCACGAGAAAAAGTGGGAGCGCTTCGGCCGCTGGGCCGCGTCGGTATTCGCCACCAGTCAATACCTCAGCCCCTGGACTTATCCGGGCGGAATTCAGGAAAAAGTGGATACCCGCCCTTCTCTCGACCTGGAAATGGACAAGATGCCCAAAAAGAAGAAAGCGCTGCTTGACCGAGCAGAATAAGGTTTTTTCACCCACGCAAAAAGCGGCGAGACCATTCTCGCCGCTTTCTTTTATCGCGATTGTCTGCTCATCCCTGCTTTTCCCTGTCCGACAATGCAGCCGGTTAAAAGACGGTGTTACGAAAAGCCGTGGGCGTCATAAGTGTGCGTTTTTTGAAGGTACTGACAAAGTGAGCCTCGCTGTGAAACCCGGCGGCATACGTGATCTCCTTGATGGAAAGCCCGGTGGTTTTTAACAGCGTTTTCGCCGCGTCGATGCGCACGGTCAGCACATATTCATGAGGGGAAAATCCGGTTTCCTGCTTGAACATCCGGCTGAAATGATAGGGGCTCAGGCTGACCAGGGCAGCAATACGTTCCAGCGACAGGTCCTCCTTGAAGTTCTCCCCAATGTACTCCATCACCGTCTGCACCGGCGCGCGGCCGGTCCCCCCCGCCCCCTCATAGGAAGCGGTCAGCAGGTCCGACAGCAGGCAGTGAATCCGGCAGGAAACATGGGGCTCCGGGATGGGCGTGCGGTTTTGAAAGCCGGACAGAATCTGCACAATCCTGGACAAAAACAGCCCTGTGTTCTTCGGGGCGACCACTGTGCCGTACCGGCTGTAAATTTCCTCAAACAGCCCTAGGCTTTCATTCCCATTGAAATGGACCCAGTATATTTCCGACGGTTCCACCGCCCAGTACTCATGAGGGCGATGACAGTCAATCAGGAGAACTTCTCCTTCCTCAATCGTGCAGGACCGCCCCTCGTACCGCGCCATGCACTTTCCCGTGTGCACATAAAACAGCAGAAAAGACTGATGGGAATCCCGGCGCACATAATAATGGGTGTCGCAATAGAAGTGGCCTACGCTGTCCAAATAGAACAGGAGCGACTGGGCAAAGCTGCTCGCCGTATGAAAATAAAACACGGATTTCTCCAATATGCCGTCGCCGGTGGCTTTCATTTGCTTCTCTCCTTGCTGTGAGCCGGTTTGGCCAAACGCCGTACCGTTTTGATATTCTCAATATACACAAAAATTCGTTAAAATTCAATGGAATTTATGAAATTAAGTCACTTTTCCACGTTTTATCAGTGAAATTATAAAGCAATTTGGGAGAACAACGCGATTTCTTGCTATCGGGAGGGCTTTGTGCTATGATAATTTTATGAAAACCTGCATAAAATGCGGGGTTAAAACCCTTAAAAAAGATTCAAAACAGGGTGGCTACGAACGTGAAGAAGCAATATGACGTAATCATCGCCGGCGCCGGCGTGGCAGGGCTTTACGCGGCGCTCAACCTGCCCGGTTCCCTGCGGGTGCTCATGGTATGCAAGCGGGAGCTGACCTTGTCCAACAGCGCGCTGGCCCAGGGCGGTGTGGCCGCAGTGGTGGACACGACCCACGACAATTATAAGCTGCACATTGCCGACACGCTGATTGCAGGCGGCTATAAAAACAATCTGGCGGCGCTGGAGGTTCTCGTAAAGGAAGGCCCCGGCGACGTGCTCAACCTCTTGAGCCTGGGGGTGGACTTTGACGAAGACTCCTCCGGTAACATCCAGATGACCCTGGAGGGCGGCCACTCCCGCCGGCGCATCCTCCATCATAAGGACAACACCGGCTGGGAAATCGTCAACAAGCTCATCGACCGGGTCAAGGCCCTGCCGAACGTGGACATTCGCGAAAATGCACAGCTTTGTTCTTTGCAAAAGGCGGCGGACGGGTTTTGGGGCTTTCTGTTCCAGAACGGGGAAATGGCACCGGTCTTTGCGCCCTATGTGATCCTTGCCACCGGTGGCATCGGCCGGGTGTACCAGTACACCACCAACTCCGCCATCGCCACCGGAGACGGCATCACCTTTGCAAGCGAAATGGGCGCTCGGATCAAAAACCTGAGCCTGGTGCAGTTTCATCCCACCGTGTTTGCCACCGCGCCGGGCGGGGAACGGTTTCTCATTTCCGAGGCGGTGCGGGGCGAGGGCGCGGTGCTTCTCAACTGCAACGGAGAGCGGTTCATGCACCGCTACGACGAGCGCGAGGAGCTGGCCCCCCGGGACGTGGTGTCCGGGGCCATCATGCAGGAGGCCCGGCGCACCGGCAGCGACAAGTTCTATCTGAACATCTCCTTTAAAGACACCGATTATCTGAAAAACCGGTTTCCGAACATCTACGCCCGCTGCCTGCAGGAAGGGGTGGACATCACCCGGGATAAAATTCCGATCTTCCCCTGCCAGCATTACCTGATGGGCGGTATCGACGTGGACCTTCATTCCAAGACCACCATCGACGGGCTGTACGCCTGCGGGGAATGCTCCCATACGGGCGTTCATGGGCTCAACCGGCTGGCATCCAATTCCCTGCTGGAGGCGCTGGTCTTTTCCCGCCGGGCCGCGGCGGACATTGCCCGCCAGGCTAAGCCCGGTTACCAGCCGGTCTCCGAGCCTTCCCCCATCCGCACCGAGGGCATCCCGATCCCTTCGGGACTGCGCACGCAAATCCGGGACATTATGCAAAGCTCTCACTTTGTGGTTCCCAATCCAGCCGCCGCCCGGGAGGGCCTGGGGCGGGTGGAGCGTATCCGCGGTATGCTGTCGTCCGGCAGCTTTGCGGTGACGCCGGAATACGTGGAGGTCAAGAGCCTGGCCACAGTGGCCTCCATCATCCTCAAGGAAGCGAGCGAGCGCAAGGAAGGCCGTTCGTAAAGCGCCCCCCTCCCATTCACCACTTAACTTCCCGGCCTGACCGGCCGGTTTTCAACAAAGGAGCGATCAAGTTATGCGCCTGCCCCTCTTTTCGGTCGACGACGTGATCAAGCGCGCCCTAGCCGAGGACATTACGTATCTGGATACCACCACCGACTACCTGATTGAAGAAGACGAGAGAGGCGACGCCTATCTTCTTTCCAAAGCAGACGGGGTCCTGTGTGGCTTGGAAGTAGCCATGCGGGTCTTTCAGCTGCTCGATCCCTATTTCTCCTACCAAGCGAACAAGGCGGACTCAGAGCACATCAAAAAGGGCGAGCGGATCGCCTCCCTGTGCGGGCATACCCGGGCGCTGTTAAAAGGCGAGCGCACGGCGCTCAACCTGTTGCAGCATATGTCCGGCATCGCTACGGCCACGGCCCAAGCGGTGGCGCTGGTGGAGGGGACGAACGCCACCATCGTGGACACCCGCAAGACCCTGCCGGGGCTTCGCAGCCTGCAAAAGTACGCGGTGACGGTGGGCGGCGGACGCAACCACCGGTATAACCTGTCCGACGCGGCCATGCTCAAGGACAACCACATCGACGCGGCGGGCGGGATCACTCCTGCCATCGAAAAGCTGCGCGGCAAGGTGGGGCACATGGTCAACATCGAGGTGGAAACCCGCAACCTGGACGAAGTGAAGGAAGCGCTGGCCGCCAAGGCCGACATCATCATGCTCGACAACATGGACTGCGACACCATGCGCCAGGCGGTGGCACTGACCGCGGGGCGGGCGGTGCTGGAAGCGTCGGGCGGAATCACCGCCGCTACCTTGCGGGCGGTCGCCGAGACCGGGGTGGACATCATCTCGATTGGAGCGCTGACCCATTCGGTGCAGGCGTTTGACATCTCGATGAAGTACGGCGTCTGATTTTTGGGAAACCTGACCGGACAAACGCGGTTTTTTCTGTGAATTTTCTGTGAAATGGTTGAATCGCACACAAGAATGGATTATAGTATACATAGCTGGTATACAAAATCCGGCAATTGGCCGTATCCACACGTACGGCCGGATTACGGGGGAACGCAATGGCAAAAGAAAAGCGGAAAAAGAAACCATACACCTCCATCGGCGGGCAGGCCCTGATCGAAGGGATTATGATGCGCGGCCCGGGGCATTCTTCCATCTCGGTGCGGCACACCAATGGGGAAATCATCACCGAATACTTAGAGGCGGCCTCCCTTCGGGACCGGCATCCGATTTTAAAAATCCCGCTGCTGCGCGGGGTGGTGGCTTTTATTGAGTCGCTGATGGTCGGCTTCAAGGCGCTGACAAAGTCTATGGAGCTTTCGGGCCTGGCGGACTTAGAGGAGGACGACGAAGAAGAGCCCTCCAAGTTTGAAACCTGGATCACCAACACCTTTGGGGACAAGCTATTTAGTGTTCTTACGGTGATTGCCACCGTGCTGGCGGTGATCTTAGGGGTGGGCCTGTTCTTCTTTGTGCCCAGCCTGCTCTTTAACGGGCTGCAATCGCTGGTGGGGGCGGATATCTCCGGCTGGCGGGCGCTGTTCGAAGGCGTCCTCAAGATCGTGATTTTTCTTACCTATGTGATTCTCATTTCCCAGATGAAGGAGATCCGCCGGGTGTTCGAATACCACGGGGCGGAGCACAAAACCATCTTTTGCTTTGAAGCAAACGAAGAGCTGACGGTGGAAAACGTGCGCAAACAGCGCCGGTTCCATCCCCGCTGCGGCACCAGCTTCCTGCTGACCATGCTGCTGGTGGGCATTTTGGTTTCCTATATTCTGGCGGCCACCACCACTCTTGACGACAACATCTGGCTGTGGACGCCCATGAAAATCCTTCTGGTGCCGGTGATTATGGCGCTGGGCTTTGAATGCATCAAGCTCGCGGGCAAGTACGACAACCTGTTTACCCGCATCATCGCCGCACCCGGCCTTTGGATGCAGCGCATCACCACCAAGGAGCCCCACGACGACCAGATCGAAGTGGCGATCACGGCCTTAAAAGCGGTGCTCCCGGGCGGAGAAGCTTACCTGACCAAGAAGCCAGAGGAGGACGCGGCGTCAAAGGAAGACGCTTCGGCGTTGAAGGAAGAGCCGGCGCCACAGGCCCCGGTTTCGCCCCAGGAGGAAGCGGTGCAATGAGCAGCTACCGGCAGGAATACGCCTGGGCGAAAGAACTGCTGACAAAGGCAGGGTGTGATAGCCCTGCCTTTGATGCGCTTTGCCTGTTTTCCCACGCCTTCGGCATGGACCGGACGGGCCTTGCCCTTTCCGGGGAAAAGAGGGCGGATGAGGAAACGGTCTCCCCTTTTCGCGACCGGGTACGCCGCCGGGCACAGGGGTATCCTCTGCAGTACCTGCTGGGGGAATGGGAGTTCATGGGCCTTTCCTTCTCGGTAGGAGAGGGGGTTCTCATCCCCCGGGCGGACACGGAGCTTCTGTGTGAAACCGGGCTTTCCTTTTTACAGGGACGGCAGACCAAGCGGGTGCTGGAGCTTTGCGCGGGGTCGGGCGCGGTGGCGGTTTCTTTGGCCCATTTTGACCCGGATGCCCAGGTAACAGCTCTCGAAAAATCTCCCCAGGCGCTCACTTATCTCCGGCAAAACGTCCAACGGCACAAAAACCGGGTGACGGTGGTGGAAGGGGACGTGCTGGTAAAACCGGCAAAGGACGCGGTTTACGACCTGATTTTGTCAAATCCCCCTTACATTCCGGCAGGGGAAATCGAAGGGCTGATGAAAGAAGTATCCTTCGAGCCGCGCATGGCGCTCGACGGCGGGGAGGACGGCCTATTGTTCTACCGGGCTATTCTCACCCATTACCCGCATCTTCTCTGCACGGGCGGGATGCTGGCGGTGGAGATTGGTGCGGAGCAAGGAGAGCAGGTGCGGCGTTTGTTTGAAGATGCCGGGTTTTCTCAGGTTGCGGTGGGCCGGGATTTGGCCGGGCTCGACCGGGTGGTGAGCGGGATTTGGCCGGGCGGCGCACGAACGGCTCCTGTTTGCAATTTCGATAGGAATACAGTATAATACATTCTATATGAATCGAATTTGGTTCCAGCGGCTTTTTGCCGGTTTTGGAGCCTGTAACGACGACCGAAAGCCCCTTTTTCCTTCTGCGCAAAATAAGGGGCGTTTTTCTGATTGGGATTTTACAGCCGGGCGCGCAGCGGCGGAATGGGGCGAAACATATGGCAGCAGAGAAAAACAGCAAAAGCACGGTCACCCCGGCGTCCGACCGGAAAAAGGCACTGGAAACGGCGCTTTTGAGCATTGAACGGCAGTTTGGCAAAGGCGCGGTCATGAAACTAGGGCAGAACAGCGGCATGCAGGTGGAGAGCATTTCCACCGGCTCCTTGGGGCTGGACCTGGCCCTTGGCATCGGCGGTGTTCCGCGGGGCCGGATCGTGGAAATCTACGGCCCGGAATCCTCCGGTAAGACCACCTTGGCGCTGCATGTGGTGGCCCAGGCCCAGAAGGCGGGCGGCGAAGCGGCCTTTATCGACGTGGAGCACGCGTTGGACCCGGTTTACGCCAAAGCTTTGGGGGTGGACATTGATTCGCTCCTGGTGTCCCAGCCGGACACGGGCGAACAGGCGCTGGAAATCACAGAAGCGCTGGTGCGCTCAGGCGCTCTGGACGTGGTGGTGGTGGACTCGGTGGCAGCTCTGGTTCCCCGGGCGGAAATCGACGGGGAAATGGGCGACTCCCATGTGGGTCTGCAGGCCCGTCTGATGTCCCAGGCGCTGCGCAAGCTGGCGGGCGCCATCGCCAAGTCCAACTGCGTGGCGATTTTCATCAACCAGCTGCGGGAAAAGGTGGGCGTGGTGTACGGAAACCCGGAGGTGACGCCGGGCGGACGGGCGCTCAAGTTCTATTCCAGCGTGCGCATCGACGTGCGCCGCATCGAAACGCTCAAGAGCGGCACGGAAATGATCGGGTCACGCACCCGGGCGAAGGTGGTCAAGAACAAGGTGGCCCCTCCCTTCCGGGACGCGGAGTTCGATGTCATGTACGGCCAGGGCATCTCTAAGGTCGGCGAAATTCTGGACTTGGGGGTTAAGCTGGACGTGTGCCAGAAGAGCGGGTCCTGGTTTTATTATAACGACATGCGTCTGGGCCAGGGCCGGGACAATGCAAAGGTTTTCTTAACCGACAACCCGGACCTTGCAGACGAAATCGAAGAAAAAATCCGTCAAAACGCGGATAAGCTTTCTCCTTCCCGCGCCAAAGCAAAAGCGGCGGAGGAAAAGAAAGCGGCAGCGGCCGCTGCCCCTGCGGCGCCGGCCGAAGCGCCCGCACCTTCACCGGCACCTGCCCGGGCTTCCAAAAAGCCCAGCGTGGACATTCTGGTGGACGACGACGAATAAACAAAATGGAAAGCAAGGACCCACGGCTCTCTTTTGGGCGGGAAAACGCGCGGCCCTTCTATGCGTAAGGAATGGCGGTTAGCATGAAAATCACTTCCATCAAAAAACGAAAGAACCATATGTATTCCATTTGGTCCTACCCGGACCTGGTGGCAATGCTCGACGCCGATACCATTGCAAAGGCCGGGCTGCGGGAGGGCGTGGAAATCAGCGAAGAGGAACTTGACGACCTCAAGGAGAAATCCCTGTTTCACTGCGCGAAGGAACGTGCCCTTGGCCTTCTTTCCCGCCGGGAGCATTCTCGTTATGAGATCGTCAACAAGCTGAAAAACTATTATGAGCCCGATCTCGCCCAGGCGGTGGCCGAGAACCTGACAAAGGCTGGCCTGCTCGACGACAGCCGCTTTGCTCAGCTCTACGCCCAGGAGCTCATCGAAAAGAAATACTACGCTCCCGCCCGGGTAGAGCGGGAGCTTCGCACCCGGGGCATCGACCGGGAAACGGCTGGGGCGGTGCTTGACACCATCGAGGCGGACCCCAGGGAACGCATTACGGCTTACTTGGACCGGCGGTGCTACGGGAAGCTGAACACCGACCGGGAGGTCAAACACGCCTTTTCCACCCTTTACCGGCTTGGCTGGCGGTCGGACCAGCTCAAGCACGTTCTGCGCGAGTACATGGAGAAAAACGAAATCGCGACCCAAATAGGAGGATCGGATGAATCATAAGGTAGGAATGATTTCGCTGGGCTGTCCCAAAAACCTGGTGGACGGGGAAATGATGCTGGCGAAGCTCAGACAAGCGGGTTTTCAAATCGTCACCGACGTGGACGAGGCGGACGCCATTATTGTCAACACTTGCGGCTTTATTGAAGACGCCAAAAAGGAAGCCATCGACAACATTTTGGAAATGGCCCAGCTCAAGCAGGAGGGAACCATCCGCGCGGTAGTGGTGACCGGTTGCCTAGCCGAGCGGTACCAGGCGGAAGTCAAAAAGGAAATCCCGGAGGTGGACGCGGTCATCGGCATCGGGAAGAACGCGGACATCGCCCAGGTGGTGACGGACGCCCTGGCGGGAGTCCAGACGGAAGTTTTTCCGCCCAAGGACTGCCTTTGCCTGGACGGCGAGCGCGTTTTGGCTACGCCTCCCTTTTGTGCCTACCTGCGCATTGCCGACGGGTGTGACAACTGCTGTTCCTACTGCGCGATCCCCATGATCCGGGGACGGTTTCGCAGCCGGCCCATGGAAGAAATCATAGAAGAGGCCAAAACCCTTGTGAAAAACGGGGCGAAGGAACTCATTCTCATCGCTCAGGATACCACCCGTTATGGGGAGGACCTTTACGGGGAGTTGCGTCTGCCTGCACTTCTTCGCGAACTGTGCAAAATCGACGGCCTTTCCTGGCTGCGTCTGCTATACTGTTATCCGGACCGGATTACCGACGAGCTTCTTTCGGTGATGGCGCAGGAAGAAAAGGTGCTGCCTTATCTGGATCTTCCCTTGCAGCACGCGGACGCGACCATTCTGCGGGCGATGAACCGCGCCGGCGACCGCCGGTCCTTGACGAAATTGATTAAGCACATCCGGGAGATGGTGCCGGACGTGACGTTGCGCACCACACTGATTGTGGGCTTCCCCGGCGAGGGGGGCAAAGAGTTTGCCACGCTTGCTCAGTTTATCAAGGACGTGCGCTTCGATCACCTGGGCTGCTTTGCCTATTCGCCGGAGGAGGGTACTCCCGCTGCGGCGATGGGTTCCCAGGTCCCTGAGGACGTCAAACAACGCCGCCAAGAGATCATTATGGAGGAGCAGTCCCGGATCGTGGAGCGGCGGCTGAAATCGAAAAAGGGAAAGACGCTGCCGGTGCTGGTGGAAGGCTTCGACGCCTACGCCGAGTGCTGGTACGGCCGCACGGCTGCGGACGCGCCGGACATCGACGGCAAGGTATTTTTCCACGTGAAAGCCCCGGTTTCTCCCGGCGACCTTCTTTCTGTAACCATCACTGGGTATCTGGATTATGACCTGGTGGGGGAAGAAGCGCCCGACGGCCCGCATAAATCGTAAGTAAAGGATGGCAGCCGATGAATACACCCAACAAACTAACCATTGTGCGCATCGCCATGTCGCCGGTTTTTTTGTTTTTCCTGCTGATGCCTGCAATCCCCCATCATTTTCTGATTACCGCGGCGGTGTTCGCCCTGGCCTCCCTGACCGACATGATCGACGGGAAGCTGGCCCGGCGAAACAACCAGATCACCTCCTTTGGGAAGTTCCTGGACCCGCTGGCGGATAAAATCATGATCACCTGCGCGCTCATCGGGTTCGTATCGCTGGGCTTGATCAGCCCCTGGTTTGCGGTCATCATCCTGGTGCGTGAATTCCTGGTGACCTCCCTGCGGCTGGTGGCCTCCGGGCAGGGCAAGGTGATCGCGGCGAACTTCTGGGGAAAGATGAAAACCGTCAGCCAGATTACCGCGATCCTGCTGATTCTGCTGGTGGAAGAGGCCGTGTACCTGCGTTTGCTTGAGCCCGGCTTCCTGCCAAACCTGATCAACACCATCGCTATCGCCATCGCCACCCTCTTTACCATCGTCTCCGGCATTCAGTACCTGGTTCTCTACAAAGAATACATCGATTATAAAAACTAACTGGACTTTTTGAGCCGCCCGGGTTTTATGGGGCGGCTCTTTTTTGAATCGGTGCCTCTTGTCTGTGGGGCTTTGTCTTGCACTCTTGCCCGAAAAAGCAGCTTGATTGCACCAGAAACGCAATTCATTTGCGCCACTCGGCACCCGGCGGGAGGAGAAGCAAACCTCCGATTAAGCTTTCGGTTATGGCCTCGCGCAATAAGAGGCTGTGTCCAGAGCTTTCCGTTGGTATCCCGGCAGACCAAAAGAAAAAAAGCGCCCGGGAGCAAGCCGTCCCGGGCGCTTTTTGTTATTTTAAGAACTGGTTCATATAAATGTGAGGAACGTGCCCGTCCATGTGCTCTTCGCCGCACACAGAGAAGCCCAGCTTTTCGTAAAAGCCCTTCACCCGCACTTGCGCGTCCAGCTTAACCTCCGAAGCGCCAAGTTCCCGGCATTTTTGCATAAGCGCCTCCACCAGAGCCCGTCCCCCACCGGTTCCCCGCAGGGACTGGGACACGCAGATACGCCCAATATAGAAAACGCCGTTTCCTTCGTCGAGAACCCGGCCGGTGGCCGCGGGCGTCCCGTCTTCCTTGTAGAAGACCACGTGCCAGGCGGTCCTGTCCGCTTCGTCCACCTCCTGCTCCCGGGTGTAACCCTGTTCGTCACAGAAGACGGCGAACCGCACCGCCAGCGCGTCGGCAATGTCCCCATTGGGGGCGATCCACTTCTTTTCCATAATACCCGCCTTATTTCGCTTTGCTGGCGGACTTCATCCGCAGCTCCTTAGACAAAATGGCCTTGCGCAGACGGATGCTCTTGGGGGTGACCTCCACCAGCTCATCGTCGTTGATAAACTCCAGCGACTGCTCCAGGCTGAGGGTAGTGGGCGGGGTCAGCTTGAGCGCGTCATCCGACCCGGCGGCGCGCATGTTGGTCACGTGCTTTTTCTTGCACACGTTTACCACAATGTCCTCGTTCTTGGGGGACTCGCCCACGATCATCCCTTCGTAGACCTCTACGCCAGGGCCGATGAACAGCGTACCCCGGTCCTGGGCGTTAAAAAGACCGTAGCCGGTAGAGGTGCCCGATTCATGGGCGACCAGAGAGCCCTGCATGCGGCGGGGAATTTCCCCTTTGTACCGCTCATACCCGTCGAAGATATGGTTTAAGATGCCGTTTCCGTTGGTATCGGACAAAAACTGCTGCCGGTATCCCATCAGGCCCCGGGAGGGGATGCGGAATTCCAGGTGGGTCACGCCGGTTTCCCGGGTCCCCATGTTGAGAAGCTCCGCCTTGCGCGAGCCCAGCTTTTCCATCACCGAGCCCACATAGTTTTCCGGAACCTCGATCATCAGAAGCTCCATGGGTTCGCACAGATGCCCGTCAATCTCTTTCATGATGACCTTCGGGGGCGATACCGCGAACTCGAAATTTTGCCGGCGCATGGTTTCAATGAGAATGGACAGGTGCAGCTCACCCCGGCCGGAAACCTTGAAGGTGTCCGCCGAGTCGGTCTCCTCCACCCGCATGGAAACATTGGTTTCCACTTCTTTAAAGAGCCGGTCGCGCAGGTTGCGGGAGGTGACGTACTTGCCTTCCCGTCCGGCAAAGGGAGAGTTGTTCACCAAAAAGTTCATGGAGACGGTAGGCTCGTCAATCTTCACGAAAGGCAGAGCCTCCGGGCAGTCGGGTGCGCAGAGGGTCTCGCCGATGTTGAGGGACGGAATGCCCGCCACGCACACCAAATCACCAAGGCTCGCATCCTCTACCTCCACCCGCTTTAACCCCTCGAACTGGTAAAGCCGGGTGATTTTGCAGGCCTGTGTGGTCCCGTCCTGCCGGCACAAAACCGCAGCCTGGCCGTATTTTGCCTTTCCACGCTCCACGCGGCCCACCCCGATGCGGCCCACGTAATCGTCCGCTTCAATGGAGGAGAACAGAATCTGCAGCGGGCCGTCCGGGTCTCCTTCCGGGGCCGGAACGTGCTTTAGGATTTCTTCGAACAACGGCACCATGTTCGTGCCCGGCACCGCCGGGTCCAGAGTGGCGTACCCGTCCCGCCCGGAGGCGTAGATCACCGGGAACTCCAGCTGGTCGTCGTCTGCTCCCAGCTCGATGAACAGGTCGAGAACCTCGTCCACCACTTCTAAGGGTCTCGCGCCCGGCCGGTCAATCTTGTTGACCACCACCACCGGTTTCTTGCCCAGGCCCAGCGCCTTTTTGAGCACAAACCGGGTCTGGGGCATGCAGCCTTCAAAGGCGTCCACCAATAGGAGAACCCCGTCCACCATCATCAGGATGCGTTCCACCTCGCCGCCGAAATCGGCGTGACCGGGGGTGTCCACAATATTGATTTTCACTTCACCGTACTTAACGGCGGTGTTTTTGGATAAAATCGTAATGCCGCGCTCGCGTTCCAGGTCGCCGTTGTCCATGACGCGCTCCTGCACGGCTTCGTTTTCCCGGAAAATGCCGCTTTGCTTGAGTAGCTGGTCCACCAGCGTAGTCTTCCCGTGGTCAACGTGGGCGATGATCGCCACGTTGCGAATGTCTTCCCGTTTTGCCATGTTGTTTGTTCCCTCCGTCGGTTTCCGAAACGCGTCCGGTGTTCCTGAAATGGGCGCTGCGGCCGTGCGGCTTTGCCCCCTAAGACGCGGTTTTCTTTTCCTTGCCTTTAACTTATAAATTTTAGCACAATCCCCACCCCGTTACAATAGAAGGATTGAATAAATCCCGTCCTTTGCAAATCGGTCCTTTTCAGATATAATGTTGTTATACGCATAAAATTCGGCCACATACAGACGAAAAGACACATTGCGAAAGGAAACCGCATAGAATGAAAACATACCAGATTCATCTGATTCGCCACGGCATCATCGACGGCAATCTAAAGGGGCAGTATATCGGCGTCACCGACCAGCCTTTGGCCCCCGAAGGGGTGCGCCAGCTTCTGGATTTAAAGGAACGCTATCAGTACCCCCAGGCCCAGCGGTATTATTGCAGCCCCCTTCTGCGCTGCAGGCAGACCATGAAGGTGCTCTATCCTGAGGCCGATCCCACCCCGGTGCCTGGTTTTTCCGAGTGCAGCTTCGGGGTGTTCGAAGGTAAGAGCGCCCAGGAGCTGAAACAGGATCCCCGGTTTCTTCAGTGGATGGAGGAAGGGGGAACCGGCGCGCCTCCCGAAGGGGAAAGCGGGGTGGACTTTCAGATCCGCTGCTGCAACGCCTTCATCGAGCTGGTGCAGGAGCTGATGAAAACCGGCACCACTTCTGCGGTGGTGGTGGCCCATGGAGGCACCATCATGTCCATCCTGGCGGCCTTCGGCCTGCCAAGGGCCAACTTCTTCGACTGGATGTGTCAAAACGGCCACGGCTACAGCCTGCGGGTGACTCCGAGCTTGTGGATGAGCGGCCAGGTGGTGGAGGCCTATCAGATGCTTCCTTTGGGCTATGGTCCAGAACGGTCGGACGAGCAGAAGATCATCCTGGACGTGGCCAGAGAAGCGGCGGACCGGGCGTACGGCCGGCCGGAAGACGAAGAGGCGGAGAGAAACGAGGACGAGCTGTAAAAACGAAACCGTTTTCAACTGTTTGTTGAAAACCCTGTTCATATGATTCGGGAATGGAGGGGAACACATCGTGAAAAAACGAAAGCTTGCCGGCTTGCTTCTTACTTGTCTCTTGGTGCTCAGCGGGTGCGTCCCTTCCCCCGCCCCGCCGGACAACGTGCCGTCTCCTCCGGCGGCTTCCTCTCCGGCGCCCTCCTCCTTGGTACCCGAAAGCAAGCCTTCCCCGTCCGAAACCTGGGGGGAAACGGGCAGCGCCAAAACCCTGACCGGCAGTACCCTGGTGGTCAACCTTTTCCTTTCCGACGCGCAGAGCCAGTGGGACAGCCAGTCCCGCACCGACGCCATGGAGATGCTCGAGGAGGCCTTTGTCTTTCTGACCGAGGAAGCGTCACGCTATGGGCAGGAGATCCGGCTGGCTCAAACCGACAAGCTGGCCTCCTATTACCTGACCTTTGACCAAGCGGTGGAGGACAATCTAGAGTATTACTGGTGGACCGACGAAATGCTTCCCCAGAATGGGTTTGCGGACTTTTCCGTTTTGCTGGAGGACGCCGTCAAGCAGGCCGGAGAACCGTACGACAATGTGGCGGCCATTGTCCATCTCAATAAGCCGGGGCGCAGCTATGCCCTCCCCTTCCTCGCGGGAAACGAGGAAAAGTACCAGGCTGAGCATTTGGTGATGTTCTTTAACGAAGATGTCTCCCATCCCTATTACATCTGTCCGGCGGCCTATGCCCACGAGCTTTTGCATCTGTTCGGCGCCAGGGACCTTTACGACCCGGACGGCCAGAACGCCGCCGTTAAGGACCTGGCTCGGAGCGTATGTGAAGACGATATTATGCTTTCGATCTCCTCGAACCTGTATAACCACCGGGTGGAGGGCCTAACCGCCTACTCGGTGGGGTGGCTTAGTGAGCTGCCGGAGGAGTTTTTGCCGCTTGAGGAGGTATTGAGCCGTCAAACCGGAGAGGAAGAAAGCCATGAAGATTTGCAAAGCGCGGCCCTACCAGGCAAAAACGCTGACGGCCCTTTCCATGGCCTCCAAGCGGGTATGGAACTATCCAAAGGAATACGAGGCCGTATGGAAGGCGGAACTGACCATTACCCCCGCCTATATCCGGGATCATCTGGTGCTGGTGGCCGAAGACGCGGGGACTTTGTGCGGCTACGGCTCGGTGGTGGAGGTAAAGGAACCCTTTATGGCAGGGAAGGTGCCGGTACATAAGGGATTCTGGCTCGAGCACCTGTTTGTAGCGCCCGACCGGCTTGGTACCGGAATTGGGCGCAAGCTGGTGGCTGCTCTTTTGGAGGAATGCCGCAGGATGGGAGTGGAACATCTGCACCTATTCGCCGAACCTAAGGCGGCCGGGTTTTATGAAAAGCTGGGCGCTCGGTATGAGGGGGAATCTCCATCCAGCATCGAAGGGCGCACAACGCCCTTGTTTTGTTTTGATTTGACTTTGCAAGCCGCCGAATCTGCCCAACGTTTTCCCCATCCCGGATAAAAAACAAAAATTTTTTATCCGGGGTTTGTGCATATTCCCGCCCTTTTCGCACATACTACATCCGCTCTGTTCCGCACCGGCGTCGGAACAGGGCGGATAACCCACTTTTCGCCGGGGAAATGGCGGGAAGCAAATGGACAGCAACATCGAATTTTTAAACACCCTCTACCAAACCGCGAAGATGGGCGAGGACAACATCAAAACCGTTCTCAAAACCGTAAACGCGCAGGACATCAAAAGCGACCTGCAAACCCAAATGAACGGCTATAACACCTTCAGCTACCGCGCTCAGCAGTTGATGACCAAATACGACGATGTTCCCAAAGAAAACGGTCCCATGCAAAAGGCGATGGCTTATGCGGGCGTGCGCATGAACACCATGAAAGACGCGTCGCCCTCCCATATCGCCGAAATGATGATCCAGGGCAGCACCATGGGCATCATTGAAGAAACCGAATCCCTCAAAAAGCACCCGGAGGCGGACGAACCCATTCAGCAGATCGCCCGGGACATGATCCAGTTCGAGCAAAACAGCATTGAACGGCTCAAGCAATACCTGTAACCCCAGGTGTTTCAAATGCGGGCGCGGCGGCCCGGTTCTCTATACGCCGAAACAGGGACAGCAATTTAGAATTGCCATCCCTGTTTTTATGCCTTTCCTTTTCGAATTTTCGGCGCGGTCAAATCAAAGCTGACGTCCAGCACCATTTTGACCGTTTCTTCTTTTGCGCTGCCGTCCAACGAAATCGAGACCCAGTTGGCCTTGTTCATATGGTACGCCGGGTAGACGCCGGGCTCCGCCCGCAAGGACCCCTGCAAAAGAGGATCGCATTTGACGTTTACAATGTCCAGCGCCCCCTCCTCCCTAATGCCCAGCTTTTCTCTGGAAACCGTCATCAGCACCGCGAACCACTTGCGGTTGTTCGGATGGCGAAACACTACATTGGTAGGATACTTCTCCCATGGACGCTCCCCATCCACGCCATAGGTTTGCGCTATATATTCTTCCCATTCTTCTCGGTTCATATGTCCCATCCTCCCCAGCGTTCGAGCCCGTCTTCCTTCATTATAATGAGGTCACCTCCTCTTTTCAACCGTTTTTCAGCCGCCCTCTCCAACCAAACAAGCCCGGCGGCGAACCTTAAGTTGGTTCGCCGCCGGGCTTTCCGTCAGGCCGGGCGCTGGGCCGGCCTTTGCTTATTTGCTTTCGCCGCGGATCTCCACACGGCGGATCTTGCCGCTGATGGTCTTGGGCAGCTCATCGACAAATTCCACCACCCGCGGGTACTTATAGGGCGCGGTATGGTCCTTGACATAGGTCTGGATTTCCTTCTTAAGCGCCTCCGACGGCTCGTTGCCGCGGGTCAGCACAATGGTGGCCTTGACCACCTGGCCGCGGATGGGGTCGGGCACGCCGGTGATGGCGCACTCGAGCACATAGGGCAGCTCCATGATGACGCTTTCGATCTCGAACGGGCCAATGCGGTAGCCGGAGGATTTGATCAGGTCGTCGGTGCGGCCCACATACCAGAAGTAGCCGTCCTCATCCCGCCAGGCCATGTCGCCGGTGTGGTAGGCCCCGTCGTGCCAGGCGGCCTTGGTCAGGCCTTCGTCCCGGTAATAGCCTTTGTAAAGCCCGCAGGGAACTTCCTTGTCGGTGCGCACCACAATCTCCCCTACCTCGCCGGGCTTAGCAAAGGTTCCGTCGCCGGTGACCAGGTCGATGTGGTACTGGGGGTTGGGCTTGCCCATGGAACCGGGTTTGGGCTCCATGCCGATGAGGTTTGCGATGGCAAGGGTGGTTTCGGTCTGGCCGAAGCCTTCCATGAGCTTTAAGCCGGTGGCGTTATACCACTGCTGGTACACCTCGGGGTTGAGCGCCTCGCCTGCGATGGTGCAGTAGGTCAGGGAGCTCAAGTCGTACTTCGTCAGGTCCTCCTTGATGAAGAACCGGTACATGGTGGGAGGCGCGCAGAAGGTGGTGATGCGGTATTTGGCGAACATGGGGAGGATATCCTCCGCATGGAACCGGTCGAAGTCATAGGTAAAGACCGCCGCCTCGCACAGCCACTGGCCGTAGAGCTTGCCCCAGACCGCCTTGCCCCAGCCGGTGTCGGAGATGGTGAAGTGCAGCCCGTCGGGGTTGACGTTGTGCCACCAGCGGGCGGTGACGATGTGGCCGATGGCATAGGTGTAGGCGTGGGTGGCGATTTTCGGATAGCCGGTGGTACCGGAGGTAAAATACATGAGCATGGGGTCGGTGGCAAGGGTGGCGGCTTCGCCGGTGGGGCGCTCGAACACGTCCGAGCTGCCTTCCAGGCCCTCGTCGAAGTTGAGCCAGCCTTCTCTCGTGCCGTTGACCACGCACTTGATTTCCAGCGTGGGGGATTCGGCCTGGGCCTCGTCCACGTAGTGAGTCACGTCCCCGTCGCTGGTGCACACCACCGCTTTGACGCCGGCGGCGTTGAACCGATAGGAGAAATCATGAGTGACCAGCTGGTTGGTGGCGGGGATGGCGACAGCCCCCAGCTTATGCAGGCCCACGATGGCGAACCAGAACTGGTAATGGCGTTTGAGCACCAGCATAACCCGGTCGCCCTTCTTGATGCCTAAGGAACGGAAATAGTTGGCGGCCTTGGCGGAATACCGGGCCATGTCGCCGAAGGAGAAATCCCGCTCCTGCTTGTCATTGGAGACCCAGAGCATGGCTCGCTTATCGGGGCATTTTTTACCCAGCGCGTCCACCACGTCGAAGCCGAAGTTGAAGTTTTCCGGGGTTTTGAAGCGGATGTCTTTTAAGTGGCCGTTCTCGTCGAGAGTTTCGTCCACAAACTGCTTGTAAAGAAGCTCCTTGGGCGCCGCGGGCGTGACCGCTTCCTCCTGCTCGGCGACCACTTCCACCGGCTGGGTGTCCGCGCCCTCTCTGCCCTTCATCACAAAGGCCAGAAACTCGCAGTCCTCCCCGCCGACCGCCACCATGCCGTGGTGATGGCTCGCGTCGTAGAAGATGCAGTCGCCCTCCTTGAGGACCTCCACATGACCGTTCACCTGTACCTTCAGCTGGCCCTTGAGCACATAGTCCATCTCCTGGCCTTCGTGGAAGGACAGATGGATGGGGCTCTCCTCCTCTTCCTTCGAATACTTGGCCTTGACCACAAAGGGTTCAGCCAGGCGGTCCTTGAAGAGATAGGCAAGGTGCTGATAGTCAAACTCCCGGCGGCGGCGGATGGGCATGCCCTCCCCTTTGCGCGCCATGGAGTACACCTGCAGATGGGGTTCCTCGCCGGAGACGATGGCGGAAATGTCAATCCCGAACCGGGTGGCGCATTTGAACAGGAAGGTGAAGGAAAAGTCCTGTTCCCCGTTCTCCTTTGCCAGGTATTCGTCCAGGGTCACGTCCGTGACCTGCGCCATTTCCTCTGGCGTGATGTCCATCATCTGCCGCAGGCCTTTGAGGCGTTCTGCGATTTTCTTGACCTGTGTTTCCATCTGAAAAACCTCCTTATTGCATTGGTTCCAAAAAAATTACAAAAGAAAAAGCTTCATCTCCACTGAAGAGATGAAGCTGAATACACTCCACGTTACCACTCTACTTGCCGGTTTTTCTCCGGCCACCTTTGCCGTATCCAATAATACGCTCTCCTGTAACGGGGAGAACCCGGTCTCGCTTACTTCACGCCTGACGGCGGGTTGGGCGGACTGCTTGGGGGTGATAGACAACTGCCACACGTTACCGCCTTGCACCAACCGGCGGCTCTCTGAAAACGGAGATGGCCATGCCCGTGTCCCCTTCGTCGCATTGCTCTTATAAATTTCTTACAGGATACACCCAAGCGCTCCCCTTGTCAAGAGAAATTTTTTCTTTTCTAAGCCGTATTTTTTCACCGGGTCCGGTCATTTGAGGGAAGCGCTTGTTCTCGTTCTTTCCTCTGAAATTCGCATTCACCCAGGCGCCCGGTTTTTTTCTGTAGCCCGATCCGCTTGTTTCCAGCCCGGTGGGATTATACCGGCGTCTGGTAGCGCACCGCTTCAATATGAACAAAACGGATGGCGGAAAACTGGTAACTGGACAGGGGGCGGCAGTCCGCATCGTTGGAATGGGCGGCTACCAGGATGTTGTCCAGGGTGGGTTCTCCGCGGATCATGACGATGAACGGGGTGTGGGCGAAATTGCGCTCCTCAAAGGCCAGCTGAACAATATCCCCGGCAAGCACCCCTTGCCGGTCGGTGGAATAGCCGTAAGGACCCACCCCGTCGTTGGACACGAGGAAGTTATACAGATAGGTCACTCCGGTCCAGGAGGGGGTACGGTCGTTGGCTGAAATGTAAAACCACCCATAGGTGGGGGTGTAGTTCATAATGCCGCTGCCTGCGTAGATGCACTGAGAGGCAAAATTGGTGCAGTCTCCGCCGATGCCCTGATAATCGAAATAATCTGGATTGCGGAAATACGCCCAGCGGTGGGCATAGGCTACCGCCTTGGTGCGGTCGTAAGGGAATTCCTGCAAAGCCATAGCGAATCCGCCACCTTCCTATTGCTTCGGACCTATTCTCCTTTCATTCTATGAACAGACAGCAGCCTGGTGCCAGTCCCGAAAAATTTTGCTTCTGCGCTCTTGACAAAGCACGACAAAATCGGTATAATAGCACTCGCACCAAAGAAATGCGGACTTAGCTCATCTGGTAGAGCGCCACCTTGCCAAGGTGGAGGTAGCGAGTTCGAGCCTCGTAGTCCGCTCCAAAAGAAAGCCCCGGATGCAATTGCATCCGGGGCTTTCTTTGTGTTTTGTCCTTATCCGCCTTGAAAGGCCGAGGCCGTATGCAGACAGCGTGCATATGGCCCCGGCTGCATCCATCCGGATCATTCCGACTCTTTTGCACCGGCGGGCGCTTCGATTTCCTGTGACGGTCTCCCATGATCCCGCACCAGCGATTTGTTCGCCCATTTTCCTGAGCGGTACCGGATAAAGGAAATGGTCAGGCCCACGCCCCAGCCCATGGGGATGGACCACCAGATGGAGCTGGCCCCCAAGAGGCTCGCAAAGGCGTAGGCGCAGCTCACCCGGCAGACAAAGTTGCACAAGGTGCTGGTCATGAAGGCCTTCACGTCCCCCGATCCCCTGAGCAGACCGTTGGTGCTGAACATGCCGCCCATGAGGATGTAGAAAACAGACACCACGCGCAGGTACTCCACGCCCACGTCGATGACGCCCTGGCTCAGGTTCGCATCCACAAACAGGCTCATGAAATTCGCGCCGAAGAGGTAGAGGCACCCGGTGATGACAAGGGCGATGACCGCCGTCATCACCAACGCCGCCCGGTATCCTTTCCTGACCCGTTCTGGCTTGCCGCCGCCGATATTCTGGGCGGTGAAGCTGGAGACGGCGTTGGAAATATTAAGCATGGGCATCATGGCGATGGAGTCGATCTTAGTGGCGGCGGTGTATCCGGCGACTACGGTGCTGCCGAAGCTGTTGACCAGCGCCTGGACAAAGAGCATCCCCATGGAAACGATGGACTGCTGGATCATAGAAGGCACCGCGATGCGAAGCATCCGGGTAAGCATGTGCACATCATAGAGCCGGTGGGCATCCGTGGTTTCCATCCGGTGCAGCCGGCGCAACAGAAAAACAAGGGACAAAACGGAGGATAATCCCTGGGCGATCAGCGTCGCCCAGGCGACGCCGGCCACCCCCATCTGAAACTGGATGACAAAGAGCAGGTCCAAGCCGATGTTGACCACCGACGCGATGGCCAGAAACACCAGCGGCGACTTGGAATCACCCAGGGCGTTAAAGATGGCGGTCAGGGTGTTATACAAAAACAGAAAGCCCGCACCCAAAAAGTAAATGTTCAAATAGGTGGCGGAATCGGCAAAGATGTTCTCCGGTGTGCCAAGCAGGCGCAGGATGGGCGTGCTGATGAGCAGACCCACACCCATGAGTGCCACCCCTAACCCGCCGATGGAGAACAGGGAGGTGTAGATGGCGGTCTTCATCTCCCCATACCGCTTCGCGCCGAAAAACTGGGAGATGACCACCGAGCAGCCCATACTCGCCCCGATGGCGATGGCCACGAAAAGGAAGGTGATGGGATAGGACGCGCCCACGGCAGCCAAGGCGTCTTCTCCGACGAAGTTCCCCACCACCACCGAGTCCACAATGTTATAAAGCTGCTGAAACAGGTTGCCGAGAATCATCGGCATCGCGAAGAAAAACAGGATTCTCGACGGCGAACCCACCGTCATGTCCTTTACCATACACCGTCTCTCCTTTTTTGCCCCTTCCAAAGGCAAGAAGGACAGTTGGCGGCGAAGGGGTCTCCCTTTCGCTCCCAACTGCCCTACCCGTTTCACCCGGCCGGGACCGTTCCATCCTTTGCCCGCCCAAAGGACGTGCCGCAGGGAAATGTTACACATTTTCTTTTCTTTATTGTAACACGCCCGCTTGAAATGTCAACCGGATGGCTTTTTGGACGCAACGGCCTTCTTCGAGGATAAAATATGCCACATTCGTCGGGTCCTTCTTTTTGTTTCTCCGGCTGCATACCCGATTCTCTTCTATTCTTCCCCTACAAGGCTCTCTTTATGAAAAAAGCCCGTTTTCCGGCCAGCGCCTTCGGTTCCCCGGGTTGACAAGCCGGGCTTAAAAAGCTACACTAAAACCGTGGATATTCCGTTCCCCGACAGGGACCGCCATCCACGGAACACTTTCAGACAAAGGAGTAAAACCTATGGCCCTTCGTGAAATCGTATTATACGACGACCCGGTACTGCGCAAGAAAAGCCGCCCGGTCGCCGAGGTCAACGATAAAATCCGCCAATTGCTCGACGACATGGCCCAGACCATGTACCATTCTGAGATCGGCGCGGGGCTGGCCGCTCCCCAGGTAGGTATCCTCAAGCGGCTGGTGGTCATCGACATGGGGGACGGCTTAATCAAGCTCGTCAACCCCGAAATCGTGGAAGCCGAGGGAGAACAGGAGGTCATCGAAGGCTGCCTGAGCTTCCCCAACCGCTGGGGCAAACTCAAGCGCCCCTACCGGGTAAAAGTCACCGCCCTCAATGAAAAAGGCGAACCGGTCACCTTCGACGTGACCGGCGAAAAGGCAAAATGCTTCTGCCACGAGATCGACCATTTGGACGGAATCGTGTTCGTGGATCGAGTGACCGAGTTCGTAGAACTGTAAAAACGAAGAAAGCGCCCGCTGGCGGAGTCCTCCCGCTGCCGGGCGTTTTTTGTGTTCCAGCGGCGCTGAAAAGGCCGGGCGGCATGATGCCGTCCGGCCTCTTTTTACCCTGCTACCGTATCCTCCGCCTCCGGCCGCCCCAGGCGCAGCGCCGCGTAATGGCGGATGAGCTCCCGCTCGCAGAAGGGAACCCGTTCCCCGCGGATGAGCTGGTAGTCCTCATGCCCCTTGCCGGCAAAAAGAAGGATGTCCCCTTCTTCGGCCATGTCCACTGCGTACTTGATGGCCGCCGCCCGGTCGGGAATGGTCACGTACCGCCCCTTGGCCTCCCCCATCCCCTTCTCCATGTCGGACAGGATGGACATAGGGTCTTCGTTGCCGGGGTTGTCGCTGGTGAGGATGCAATAGTCGCACAAATGGGCCGCCGTCTGGGCCATGGCCGCCCGGCGCAGCTGGGACCGGTCCCCCACTGACCCGAACAGGCAGATAAGCCGCTTCGGGCTATATTCCCGCAGGGTCTCCAGAATGGCGTGCATACTCACCTCGTTGTGGGCAAAGTCCAGCACCACCGTGCAGAAGGGCAGGGCGTCCACCAACTCCACCCGCCCGGGGATGGCCGCTTTCGAAAGCGCCCGGGCCGCTGTGGGCAGGGAAATCCCCAGATGCTGCCCCACCGCAATAGCGACTAACGCGTTATACACCGAGAACCGGCCCGGCTGGTTTAACCGGAAGCCCTGGGTGCCCAGCGGGGTTTCGCCTGCAAAGTCCACCCCTAGAAAGCCCGGCTCCCGGACGAGACGAATGTCCCGCCCCCGGTAGGCGCAGCCCTCCGAGAAGCCGTAGCCGATGAGCTCACAGGTGGCGGCGGCGGTGATTTCCTTCACATGGGGGTCGTCAACGTTCACAAGCCCCAGGTCGCACTGCCGAAAAAGCTGGGCCTTCCAGTGGAGATAGTCGGCAAAGTCCTTGTGTTCGGTGGGGCCGATGTGGTCGGGAGACAGGTTGGTAAACACCCCGATCTGGAACTGGATGCCAGCCACCCGCCCGGTCATCAACCCCTGGCTGGACACTTCCATGCACACGCACTCGCATCCGGCCTTCACCATCTCCCGGAAGGTCTTCTGGATTTCGTAGGACTCGGGGGTGGTGTTAACCGTCTTATAATGGATTTCCCCAAAATGCACGCCGTTGGTGCCGATGATGCCGGTCTTGACCCCGCCCGCCTCCAGCACGCTTTTGATGAGGTGGGTGACGGTGGTTTTGCCCTTGGTGCCGGTGACGCCGATGACGGTCAGCTCCTTGGCCGGGTCCCCGAACAGGTTGCGGGACATGACGGCCAGAGCCGCCCGGCTGCTTTTCACCAGAGCCACTGCCGCGTCCCCGGGCAGGGACAAGGGCCGCTCGGCCACGAAAAGGCGGCAGCCCCGGTCATAGGCGGCCTTGGCGTAGGCGTGGCCGTCCGCCGCCGCGCCGGGCAGGCAGACGAACACGTCCCCGGGCTCAGCGATGCGCGAGTCATACACCAGGTCCTGGGCAACGAAATCGGAAGAAAGGTCGCCGGCGTAGCCGGTGCCTTGTAACAGTTGAGCGAACAGCATAGGCAGCACTCCTATCGGGGAATTCCCTTGTGGTTATAGTATACCGCGCGCAGGCGGCGATGAGAGGTCGCATTCGGTCGAAGGCAGGAAGGCTTCTTTTGTTGTTCATTTCTTTTGCGTCGCCAAAAGAAACGAACCAAAGAAAAGGCGATTCAAGGGGGAAAAAGGCGCTAGAAACGGGGACACAACTTTTTCCCCCTTGAAAATCCCCCTCTTATCAGAGGAGGGCAGGGGGATAACACGGCAGTTATTGTGAAATATAACCACAAAGCCCAAGCGCGTATTTGTGAAAGATCAGAATATTCTGATCTTTCACATTTTTCCCCGTTTGTCTGACAAGCCCAAAAGATAATCGGTGGAAACAGAAAAGAACCGGGCCAGCAGAATCAGCTTTTCGATGGAGGTGGACCGTTGGCCGCCTTCGATGGTGCTGATGGCCTTATGCGAAAGGCCCACCACCTGGCC
Organism: uncultured Eubacteriales bacterium; assembly: GCA_951801675.1. GTDB lineage: Bacteria > Bacillota > Clostridia > Oscillospirales > Acutalibacteraceae > Solibaculum_A. Next base: position 40,655 of record CATONX010000008.1, read on the forward strand.
CAGTTCCTTCTGGCTCATGCCCTTCTCCTGGCGCAGCTGCCGAACCCTTTCTCCAAATAAAACTTCTTCTGTCACACGATTCCCTCCTTGACATTTACCTCAAAGTAGATTATACTGATTGCGTTATCTACTTTAAGGTAAATATGTGCTTCTATAACGATTTTGTATTATAGCAGATGAAAGCGGTTTTTTCAGGCCGCCGGACTGGCTTTTTCCCTTAAAACCCTCTTTTCAAATGATCTTTTAGAGTGCCCCTTTCTTTTGCTCCGCCAAAAGAAAGAGGCGAAAGAAAAGGCGGTTTTTCTCCTTAAAATGTACTTTCCCAAAGCTCTTTTGTTGTTCATTTCTTTCGCGTCGCCGAAAGAAATGAACACGAGATCAGGCAGAAACCGAACGGAAGGGACCGACTGCCGCGAGGCTAAAAAAGCATTTGTGAAAGATCAGAATATTCTGATCTTTCACATCCGCTCCCGCTTGTCCGACAAGCCCAGGAGGTAATCAGTAGATACGCCGTAGAACTCCGCGATTCTGGCGAGCATTTCAAGGGAGGGCTGGCGTTCGCCATTTTCCCAGCGGCAAACCGCTTGCTTTGTTACCTCCATCACAATGCCGAAGCGTTCCATCGTAAGATTTTGTTCTTTGCGCAACGTATAGAGCCGCTCACAAAATTTTTTAGGTGAAAACATGGGACTTCTCCCTTACTTGCGTTGATCGGTACGGCCAACCAGATAGTCTAGGGTAACTTCATAGAAATCCGCCAATGCCCAAAGCGTCTTAAGCATGGGTTCCCGTTCCCCTTTTTCCCACCGTCCAACGGCTTGCTTGGACACGCCAATTTCGTTGCCCAGTTTTTCTAAGGTAAGATTACTCTCTTTTCGCAGCATTTTTAACCGGGCAGCAAAAATTTCTTGTGAAAACATGGAATACCCCCTTGATTTTCCACAGATAGGTGACTATAATATTTAGTATACAGATGGGTGACTTTGACCAATATTTATTAGCTTATTATTATATCATAAATTAGGGGGAATTCCTATGAAAAACATTCTCGAGGACCTCTTTGAAGGGAATCTGCAAGGCAGGCCGGAGAGCTACACCGTTGACCCGGAGTACAAAGCCATCGCGGGCAACCTCAGCCGGACGGAAGAAGCCCTGCGCTCGGCCCTTCCGGAGTCCGACCGGGCTCTCGTCACCGCATACTACGACGCCCAGCTGGACCTGTCCTGCCTCTACGAGCGGCGGGCTTTTGTGACCGGCGTGAGACTGGGCGTGCGGCTGCTGCGGGCCATGGAGGAAGACCCCTTTGCCATCGCTTAAAAAATAACGCCTGCGGGTAGAATCCGCAGGCGTTTTTCCATTCTGTTAACCCTTTTTTCCCACCGAACGCAGCTTTTTCATGGCGGACCGGGCGGTGGGCAGCCCCTTGTCAAAGAGCTGGTACTTGAGGGGGCTCACCACCAGGTCGAACTCCCCGATAAACTCCAGCACCTCCGGAGCGAACTTCTGCTTGAATTCCGACAGCGCGTCGTCCAGCGTTCCTTCCACGCCGCCCAGATTCAGATAGTCCACCCGGTCCTCCATGCAGTCGAGCATGACCTGGTAGAGCATCCCGTTGGGCGTGGAAAGGTTGGGAAGCAGGCTTAGGTCCGACCCGCCGTAGAGGTACTCCGCCACCCGGATGCCCTCCCCCTTGGGCGGCATCACGAACAGCCCCCCGCACAGGGAAACCACGTCCCCCCGCTCCCTTTGGGCTTCCTTTGCCTGGTTTAGATTGCGGGTGTTGCTCTCCACGTTCTGCCCCTTGTCAATGCAGCCCTGGGTGTAGGCGATGAAGGCGGGCAGGTTCACCTTGCCGTAGTACACCACCGTGTCTTCCCCGAAGGCGTCCCGGATGGAACGAAAATAGTCCGCGCTGCGCAAAAGCACGTTCTGGCGCTTCTCGGTGCAGCCGATGAGGCGGGCAAACTCGCTCAAATCGTCCTCCGGCCCGGCCTTTTCGAAGAACACGCCCCGGTTTTTATGGTAATTGCCGATGTAGCTGCGGGCCCCTTTCTTGAAGGACTTGAGGAGGGCCTTGGGGTCTAAGGGATTGTGCTCCTCGTCGGTCAGGCGCACCGCCATGTTGAACCGGGGGTTAAAATAATCGTGCAGGCTTTTGCCAAAGCCTTTGTGGACAAAGCCGGCGGCCTGCAAATTGGATAGGGCCGCCTGGGGGTCCATCCCCCACCGGTCGGAGTTTAACACAAAGGGGTCGAGCTTCACGGCGAAGGCACCCTGGCTTTTTGCGTAGTCCTTTATCCCCTTGGCAAACTGCGCCACCGCCTCCTTGTCCTCATAGTCGAGCAGGAAGCCGCGGGGGGAATAGCAGAGCTTTAAGCCCATGGGCATGGTCCTTGTGAGGATGAGGGCGGCGGCGATCACCGTATCGTCCCGATACAGGCCACAGAAGGCATGGCCCCAGTTGCTTTTCACCGTTTCCCAGCCGGGGCGCTGGGTCAGAGGGACTAGGGAGGCTTTTTGCAAAAAGGCCTCGTATTCTTTCCGGGGCAGGTCTGTGACAAACCGGTATGCCATGATTTACCCCTCCTGGTGGTCTTTTTCTTTGGCGCGGCTGAGCTTGCGGGAGGTGCGGCGCACCTTCTGCATCACCTTGCGCATGGCGGGCAGGTACTTGGTAAACAGGTGGTACTGCACGGGGCGGACCACCAAATCGAATTCCCCGATGAGCTCGAGCATCTCCGGGGAAAATTTCTGTTTAAACTCGTAAAGGGGCGTATCCATACTGCCCTCCACGCCGCCTAGGTTGCAGTAGTCGTACCCGGCCTCGATAAAGTCGCACATGGCGGCGTAAAGCATGCCGTTGGAGCTGGAGAGCCGGGGGAACAAAGACAGGTCGTTGCCCGCATAGAGGTACTCGGCGAACCGGTACCCCTCCCCTTTGGGCGGCAGCAGGAAAAGGCCGCCGCAGAGGGTGACGATTTGCCCCCGCTCCGCCTTGGCTTTCTTTGCTTCCTCTAAATTGGCGGTGTTCTTCTCCACGTTCTGACCCTTGTCAATGGCGGCCTGGGTGAAGGCGATGTATTGATCCAAATCGAGCCGGCCGTAATAGACCTCCATCTTATCCCCGAAGGCTTTCTTGATGCCCCTAAAGTATTCCGCGTTTCGAAGTACCACGTTCTGCCGCTCCTCGGTGCAGGCCACCATCCGGGCAAACTCGCTCAGGTCGTCCTCCGGCCCGGCCTTTTCGAAGAACACGCCCCGGTTTTTCTGATAGTTGCCGATGGTGGCGCGAGCGTCCTTGCGAAAGCTCTTTAAGAGGGCCTTGGGGTCTAAAGGCTGGCGGTTTTCATCGGTCAGGCGCACCGCCATCTGAAAGCGGGGCATAAAGTAGTCGTACAGGGTGACGCCGAAGCCCTGGTGAAGGAACCCCTCCGCCTTGAGGTTTTCGAAAATGGGGGCGGGATCCACGCCCCAGTGGTCGTTGTTGAGGAGAAAGGGATCGATTTTGATGCAGAAGGCTTTCTGGCTTTTGGCGTATTCCCGGGCGCCTTCGGTGAAGCGGTGAAGCGCCTCTTTGTCGGTATAGTCGAGCAAAAAGCCGCGGGTGGCGTAGATAATTTTAAAGCCCATGGGCAGGTCTCTGGTTAGAAGCTGAGACGCGGCCACCAGCTTCTCGTCCCGGTACAGGCCGCACAGGGCCGGACGCCAGAAGCTCTTGGCCACGCCCCATTCCGGGCGCTGGCCGTAGGGCACCATGGGTACATGCATCAGAAACTCGTCGTATTCTTCCTTGGGAACCTTGGTGGAAAATCGGTAGTTCATCATTGCCTCCCTATATGATTCCGGCCGGGTTGGGCCGGTTCTTTTCACACTTAGCCGTCAAAGGCGGAAGCCTCTGCCACGCATGTTGCTATATTCTTCTTTATTATACCGGCTGGCAAACGGGAACGCAATGGATGTTCTGAGACAAATTCGCCCCATTTCTCCCGTCTTTTTGTTTTGATTGCGGTCAGCCGCCTTTTTCCGACCGGTTGAGCCTTCCTGGAAGTTGCCGCGATTTACTTGACCCAACCGCCTTTTGTGGGGTAGAATATGAATATTCGAACGCATTTCTTTGCCCGGCGATTTGCGGGCAAATTCATTGAAATTTGGAGGTCGTCAACATGAAAATAGGCGTCAGAGCGCACGATTACGGCTGCCACACGCCCAAGGAGCTGGCTCGGATTCTCAAGGAGGCCGGGTTCGAATGCTTGCAGCTGGCCCTCAACAAGGCACTGACCGGTATGCAGCCGGTGCCTGGGCAGTTAAATCCCGGCCTTTGCTATGACATCCGCCGCGCCTTCGAGCGGGAGGATTTGCAGATCGCGGTGGTGGGCTGCTACATTGAGCCCTCCCTTTCCGACCCCCAGGAGCGGGAGCGCCAGCTGGCCCGGTACTTGGAGTGCCTCGCTTACTGCCGGCAGCTGGGCAGCTTCGTGGTCGCCACCGAGACCACCTGCTATTCGGGCAGCCTGGAAGGGCGGATGAAGCAGTTCGACATTCTGACCGACAGCGTCTGCCGTCTGGCCGAGCAGGCGGAGAAGTTCGGCGTATTCGCGGCGGTGGAGCCGGTGCATGTGCACACCATGAATTCCCCGGAGCTTACCTATGAGCTCATCCGCCGGGTGGCCTCCCCCAACCTGAAGATCATCTACGACCCGGTCAACCTCCTCACCCCGGAGAACATCTCCCGGCAGGAGCAGGTGATGGACGCCTGCTTCGACGCCTTCGGCGACCGGATCGTGGGCATTCATGCCAAGGACGTGGTCATTGAGGACGGGCAGTTTAAACCCATTGTAATCGGCGAGGGCCTTGTCAACGTTCAGTATTACCTCAACTGGCTGGCCATTCACAAGCCGGGCATTTCGGTGCTGCGCGAAGAGGCCAACCCCGCCACCGGCCATAAGGACATTGCGAACCTGCGCCGGATGATCGACCTGGCCGAGGCAAACGCGCCGGTCAAACTCTAACCGATAGTCTGCCCCGTTTTACACGCGGCCACACAGACGCCGCCGGAGAAAGGTTCTTCTCCGGCGGCGTTTTTTGGTACGGGCAAAGGAAAGAACCGAGGACCATTGACACAGACGACGGCAGTCTCTCCTACCCATCCTGCGCTCCACCAGCGAGGCGCTTCTGATAACTGCACCTGGATTCTATCGGCGCAACAGCGCATTTTGGCCCAAACAATCGCAACCGGTTAGGAAAGCCGCACTCCAGCGGACGAATCGGGTTTCTTTGCGCCCCGGTTCCCTTTATTTCCGGACCTTTTCTCCTTATGGATGCTTCCTCACAATTAGTACACAAATTTGTTGGTAAAATGAAATTGAAATTTTCGGTTTCTGCCATTGTTAAAAAAATAATTATGCGGTATACTGACGACAGTGGTTTGATAATTAAATAACAATACCAACATACAGGAGGTAACCACAGTCATGGCAAACAGAATCATTCTCAACGAAACGTCCTATTTCGGCGCGGGTTCCATCTCCGTTATCGCGGATGAGGCGAAGAAGCGCGGCTACAAGAAGGCCCTCGTTGTGACCGACAAGAGCCTGATGAAGTTTGAGGTCGCCACTAAGGTGCTCAAAGTGCTCGACGACGCCGGCCTTGCCTATGAAGTGTTCGACGACTGTAAGCCCAACCCCACCATCCAGAACGTTCAGGATGGCGTGGCTGCCTGCAAGAAGGCGGGTGCGGATTACCTGGTTGCCATCGGCGGCGGTTCCTCCATGGACACCGCGAAGGCCATCGGCATCATCATGAATAACCCGGAGCACGCCGACGTCAGAAGCCTCGAAGGCGCGGTTGACACTAAGAACAAGTGTATGCCGATCATCGCCGTTCCCACCACCGCCGGCACTGCCGCGGAGGTCACCATCAACTACGTCATCACCGACGTGGAGAAGAGCCGCAAGTTCGTCTGTGTCGACCCGCATGACATTCCGCTGGTCGCCGTCATCGATTCGGATATGATGTCCAGCATGCCCAAGGGCCTGACCGCCGCCACCGGCATGGACGCGCTGACCCACGCCATCGAAGGTTACATCACCAAGGGCGCTTGGGAAATGACCGATATGTTCCACCTCAAGGCCATCGAGCTGATTTCCGGCTCGCTGCGCAAGGCCTGCGAGAACGACCCGCAGGGCAGAGAAGGCATGGCTCTGGGCCAGTATATCGCCGGCATGGGCTTCTCCAATGTGGGTCTCGGCATCGTTCACTCCATGGCGCACCCGCTGGGTGCCGTGTATGACACGCCCCACGGCGTGGCCAACGCCATCATCCTGCCCACCGTTATGGAATATAACGCCGAGGCTACCGGTGAGAAGTACCGCGACATCGCCAAGGCCATGGGCGTTCCCGGCACGGAGAACATGACCCAGGAAGAGTACCGCAAGGCTGCCATCGACGCGGTCAAGAAGCTCTCCGAGGACGTGGGAATCCCGAAGAAGGTTTCCGAAGTCGGCGTGAAGGAAGAGGACATTCCGATGCTCGCTCAGCAGGCTATGGACGATGCCTGCCGTCCCGGCAACCCGAAGGACCCGACCAAGGAAGACATCATCGCGCTTTACAAGTCCCTGATGTAATGTCGGCCCCTTTTCTTACAAATGGCAAGGACCTGGAGTCCAAATGGACTCCAGGTCCTTTTTGTCTGCCGCCCAAGGCGCCGTCATATGCCAAGCGCTGGGTCATTTGCCGGCTGTGTCCGTATTGGCTTTAGAAACCCAAGTTTCGCGCAAAGGGGAATTTCTCCTCTTCTCTGGGATTACAGGCCGTTAATAAAGCCGGTTTCATGCTTATGCAGGGCAGTGACCACCTTGCGAATACGCATCTTGACTTCATCGCCGGTCTTAGGCGCCTGAATATACTTGATAATCTGTTCTTTCCCTTCCCGGGACAGCTTTCCGAACTCGGACATGGCGTCCATATCCAGTGCCAGCTCCATACCAAGTCCCAGAGGCATGTCCGGCGTGTTGTCCGGATGGCGGATTCCTTCTCCTACAAAGGGGCTTTGCTCCATACCGATTCCTCCTTTTTCAAGACAAAACTAGTATTTGTGAAAAGGCGCACCGCTATGCATTTCTTGGGCAAACATTAAAAAATCTTGAGATAGTTTGTAATGTTTGCCCAGATAAGGCATAGAATTGGATAGCTCTGTTACCCATTTTTTCTATTACGTCAAACCAAGTAAAAAATACAGCAGATTTTCCTCAAAAAACGTCGATTTCCGTCTTTTTTTCCTTGACTTTTGTTTGGGAAACGTGTATCATTTTCTTAACAAATTAGACGTATTTTAGGTAAATTCTGGATACTGTTTTCCATTTTTGCGGTCTGTTGGTACGCTATGCTTACAGGAGAGAAACAGCGTACTGCAAATACAATCGATAAAAAGGAGCGAGATCATGAAGTTATTTCTCAAAAAGCGCGGCAAAAAGGGCTTTACCCTGGTAGAACTGGTCATCGTCATCGCCATCCTGGCCATCCTGGCGGCTGTCGCCATTCCCACCGTCATCGGCGTTATTAACAGCGCCAACGAAAGCACCGACGCGGCCAACGCCCGCGCCATCGAAGCGGCGGTCAAGCTGTACGTGGCCGAGCAAGAAAAAGAGGGCAACGAGATTGCCTTTGCAGACATGGATGGGGACGACTATAAAGTGGCTCTCGAACGGTCTGGCATCACCTCTATGGAAACCAAGCAGGGCGGCAAGATTTTCTATTTCAACACCACGGCTGAGCGCTGCACCGTGGAAGCCGAAGGCTCTGCTGGCAATCCGGTAACCGATTTCTCTGACATCGTCTATAACAATGTCGCGGCTGCCCCTGCTAATCCGTAAGAATTTATTGCGTTTTCTTTCTCATACAACAAAAGCCCGATTACATCGGGCTTTTGTTGTATGACCCCTTTCGTAAGCCTCTCCCTGATCCAATTGGTGAAACGAGGTGAACCATTGTCTTGAGCATTCTGCTGATTGAACTAACCCAGAAATACCTGCGCTTGATGGAGGGAACCTCCGGGTTTGGAACATTCAAAATGACCCGGTCCGGGGTCTTCTATCTCCCGGAGCAACTACGCAAGGAGGGCCTGTTCGCAGACATCTCCATTCTGGTCCACTTTATCAACGACTGCATTGCAGAACAGCATTTTCATAAATACCGGGCGGTCCTAGTTTTGGAGGACGAAATCGTCGTCTCCAAAGAATTCATGCATCAGCCGCCCAAGAAAAAAGCCGCCGAATCTCTTCACGCATTGGCAACCCTGGAAGCGGAATCGGTGTTTCACGGCAACCCCACCGAGATGACGGTGGAAACCTATCGCTATGGCGACCGGGACTTTTTGGGCGGTGAGCGCAAAAGCGTGCTCTATTCCATCCCCACCCGCCTGTGCAATCGGCTTTCCCATGAATTTTCAACAAAAGGCATTCATCTGATCAAGATTACACCCAAAGCCCACGCGTTTTTACAGGCGGTTTCCACGGCCTGCAAAAAGCCGGACTTTCTTCACCAGCTAAAGCCGGGCGCAACGGCTTTTCTGGATTTCAGTACCACGAAAACCACCCTCGCGATCTTCGAAAACGGTTCGCCGGTGTACGAGCGCGAGTTTCTTGGAATATATAAGGACATTGTGGATAACCTGCGGCGCACTCTGCGTGTAACCCGGGATATTGCGCTGGATATGCTGACGAAAAACGGCTTCCAGGCGGAAAACCCGGAATATGAGGCCTATCCGGACGCATACCGCCGGATCTGCCTGGTAATCGATACGCTGATGGACGAAATTATGCGTTCCATCCGCATCGTGCTCTCCTCCCAGCGGTTGGAGCTGGGGCAGATCGTGGTTTCCGGAAAGCTTTCCTCCTTCCCCCACCTGGACGGGTACATTGCCCGCTCCACCGACATTCCCTGTACGGCCATCGGCTCTCTGGCCGGGTTTTTGGCCCCGGAATTTACCATTGACTCTCGGCTGGACAGCGGAGCCGGCCTGGCGGCGGATTGTTTTGCCACGGCGGGAGGCGCCTTCCAAAGCAAGGACAACGACGTAAACTTCCTGCGCGGCTCCATCGAGCGCCAGAGAAACCTTACCTTCAACACCATTGCCTTTTCGGCCATTTCTCTGGTGACGCTGCTGCTCTTTTGCATTGAGCCTATCCTTCACTCCGTGGTGCAGGGACAGGTGGAGCAGGACAACCGCACGTTAGCCACTCTCCCCTATGTGCAGACCCAGGAGAAGCTTGACGAGATCGAACGGCTGGGCCGCCAGATCGCCGCCTGCGAGAAGGATAAAGAGACGCTGCCCTTCCATCAGTCCTCGGCCAACGATGCGGTGACCAAGCTGCTGGGCCAGTTCTCCGCCAGGTCCACCATTACCAGCTTTCACCTCAACAATCAGCAGGGCACCATTGCCCTCTATTTTGAGACTCCCACCTTCAACGATTATATTACCTTAAAGGACGAGGTGTACCAGAACGGCGAGTTCGACATCGCCATTCCCTTTTCTTGTACCGTCAACGATAAGACCGGGGCCGCCACCTGCCAGGTAACCCTGGCTATTGTGGACTTCGTCCCTTATGAGGCGGCGGGAGGTGGCAAATCATGAAGAAGTCAAAGCTTCTTTCTCCGTTTCTCCTTTTCTTTTTGATTTACGCCGCTGTCTGCGCGCTTTATATCAATTTTGCCTTTTTCCCTTTGCTCAACCAGACGGCCGAGCTGACCGCCCAGCATCAGACCCTTCAGCAGAAGATTTCCGACCTGGACCGCCAGATGCAGGACCTAAAAGGGCTCGACCAGAAGATCGCCGATCTGAAAAATCAGCTGGTGGAAAAAATGGGGCAAAACGCCATCGTAAGCGGCATTATGGTCAGCAACGACGTTTACAACGCGGTGGAGGCCTACGGCATCACCCTTAAAAGCATCCATGTGGGCACTCCGACGCCCACCAAAGTTCCTTCTAATATGGAGAACGGCGACGTGATGCATTCCCTGCCCATTCAAGTGACTTTTTTGGCCACCTACGACGAGGCGGTGGGTTTTCTGCGGTATTTTGAAAACCATGAGGACGGGGCTTATTATGTCCAGTCCTTTGAAGCGGCGGCAGAAAAAAAGCAAGAGAACCCCACGGGGGAACATAATTTCAGCCTTTCTTTGTCCCTTTACTATTTCGCGCCGAGCACCTCTTCCAGCACCGCCGCGGGCTCCAAATGAGTATGGGCACGGATGTGATGATAACAGTGGGGCTGACATGTGCGGGGCTGGCGGCTTTGGGCACCGGCCTGGGTTTCCTTCTTGTCCGGCTTTTTGACCGGATTCCAGCCGGGTGGCTGTGCGATTATGGGGAAGCTCCCGGGGACATCCTGCTTTCCTTTCCCCGGCTTTCCAGGAAACGGTACGGGCTTTTGTTCGCCCTGCTGCTGGGTGTTTCCTATCCCCTTTTGTTTTTGCAATATGGATTTTCTCCGCCGGGCGCGTTCTTTTTCTTCGGGGCAGCCCTGCCGGTTTTGCTTTTGCTGGCGGCGGCGGACGCCAAGTACACCATCCTGCCCGACCAGCTGACGGGTATTCTCGCCCTGCTGGGGGTGTTCTACGGCATTGCGTGCGGCGTGCATATGGCTGCGACCGGGTCCTTTACGGTCCTTGGCTGCCTTTCTCCCCTTTTCGGGGCGCTGGCGGCGGGCGGTGCGCCGGCTGGCTTGCTGGTGATCGGGACGCTTGTGTTCAAGCGGGAGATCATGGGCTTTGGTGACGTCAAGCTGTTGGCGGCCATCGGGCTTTTTTGCGGGCTGCAGGGAAGTGTGCTGGTCTTGCTTTTGACCGTACTCTTTTCCGGGCTGACCTTTGCGCTGCTGATGGCGGCGGGACGGCTCAAACGGGGCGATATGCGCCCGCTGGGCCCCTTTGTTGTTGCCGCGGCATTCGCGTACCTTCTCTTTTCCCCTCAGCTTCACGCTCTGGCGGACCTTTACCTGTCTTTGTTTTCCTAAATTTCGACTTCTTTGACTTTCGGGGGAGGATACAATGAAATATACAACCATGAAACTGGGCCAGGTCCTGGTGAATTCCGGCGTTCTCTCCCAGCAGGCGCTGGAAAAGGCACTTTCCGAGCAGAAGGGGACCACCAAGCGTCTGGGCGAAATCCTCATTGAAAATAAGCACATCACCGAGCGCCAGCTCATTGATTCTCTCTCCCGCCAGCTGGACATTCCCTATCTGGACCTGGACGGGTTAACGGTGGACGAGACCATCGCTGCCACCATTCCGGAAACCATGGCCCGCATCAACAGCCTGATCCCGGTCAATCTGGTGGGAAATGTCCTCACAGTAGCCATCGCCGATCCCCTGGACTACAATGTGATCCGCAATGTGGAGGTATATACCGGGCATACGGTCAATGTGGCGATTGCGGAAAAAAAGAAAATCCTTGATAAAATCCATCAGGCCTATACCTCTCAAAAAGCCTTCGATGCGGCAAGGGAACTGAGCAAGGACGCGGAGGAGGATGAGCTGGATGAGCTTCCCGAGGAGTCGGACGAACCGATCATTCGCTTTGTCAACAATATGATCGACCAAGCGGTTATCCTCAAGGCCAGCGACATCCACATCGAGCCCCAGGAAAAGGCACTGCGCATCCGGTTTCGCATCGACGGCAAGCTGACCGTCTACATGGAGACCGGGGCGGACCTGATCGCGCCGGTGGTTTCCCGCATCAAGTTCATCAGCAACATGAACATTGCGGAAAAGCGAGTGCCTCAGGACGGGCGCATTTCCTACAAAAGCGCGGGCAAGGACGTGGACTTGCGCATTTCCGTTTTGCCGTCGGTCTTTGGGGAAAAGGTGGTCATCCGGATCACCACCGCTCTGGGGCTGGAGATGACCAAGGAGGGCATCGGCTTTCTGCCGGAGAACTTGGAAAAGTTCAACACCCTCATCAAGAATCCCCACGGGATCATCCTCGTTTGCGGCCCCACCGGTTCGGGCAAGACCACCACTTTGTATACGGCTCTGCGGGAAATCAAACGGGAAGACATCAACATCGTCACCGTGGAAAACCCGGTGGAAATGATTATCGAAGACATCACGCAGGTGGAGGTCAACGCCAAGGCGGGTCTTACCTTCGCGGCAGCACTGCGCTCGATTCTGCGCCAGGACCCGGATGTGGTCATGGTGGGAGAAATCCGGGATCCGGAAACAGCGGAAATTGCCATTTCGGCGGCCATCACCGGCCATTTGGTGTTCTCAACGCTTCACACCTTCGACGCGCCAAGCGCCATCATCCGTCTGCTGGATATGGGGGTAGTCCCGTATATGGTCTCCTCCTCGGTGGCGGGGGTCATCTCCCAGCGGCTGGTGCGCAAGCTTTGCCCCGCGTGTAAAGAAGCCTACGAGGCAACCGAAAGCGACCGTGAGCTTTTAAAGCTTACGGGAGCCCTGGGCTATACCCTTTACCGGCCGGCTGGCTGTGAAAAGTGCCATTTTACCGGCTACCAGGGCCGCACGGCGGTACACGAAGTGATGATGATCAATCACGGGATCCGCCATATCATCAACCAGAGCAAGGGCGCGGATGAAATCCGTGAGGAAGCCTTAAAAAGCGGCATGCAGACGCTGGAGGACAACGTGCGGCGGCTGGTGCTCGAAGGGAATACTTCCATTTCCGAATACGTGGAGCTGCTGTCCTTCAATGCGTAGGAGGCGGCTTCTGACAAAAGCGAGGTCGTTTTATGCGGGAATACTTTGAAACCTTGGTGCGGCAGGGCGTTTCAAGCCGCGCTTCCGACATTCATTTGTCCGCCGGAAACCCGCCCGCCTACCGCATCGACGGGGTAGTAGAGCCTGTCTCTGGCGAACCGGTCCTGACCCACGAGGTGGTGGAGCAGATCATGGCCGAATGCATGCCGGGGGACAAATACGAGGAATACCGGAAAACCGGCGACGCCGACTGCGCTCTGCAGATCGAAGGGTGCGGGCGATTTCGTGTAAACCTGTTCCGCCAGATCCGGGGCGCGTGCATCGTCATGCGTATCGTCAATTCGGCGGTGCCGAAGATGGCGGACCTGGGTCTTCCTTCCTCTTTACAGCGGATTCTGGACTTAAAGGACGGCCTGGTGCTGGTGACCGGTCCTACCGGGAGCGGCAAGTCCACCACTCTGGCCGCCATCATCCATGAGCTCAACAAATCCCGCTCCTCTCACATCATCACCATCGAGGACCCGATTGAATACGTTCATCAACCCATCCGGTGTCTGGTCAACCAGCGGGAAGTGGGGAGCGACTCGGTCAGCTACGAAAAAGCCCTGCGCGCCACCTTGCGGGAGGACCCGGACATCATCCTGGTGGGCGAAATGCGGGACTTGGAATCCATGCGCGCCGCCATCACCGCGGCGGAGACCGGTCATTTGGTCTTCTCCACCCTGCACACCATCGGCGCGGCCAACACCATCGACCGGCTTTTGGACGTGTTTCCCCCCGAACAGCAGCAGCAAATCCGCATGCAGCTTTCCACCGCGTTAAAGGCGGTCATCTCCCAGCGGCTTTTGCCGCGGGCGGGTGGAAAAGGGCGCATCGGCGCCTTCGAGATCATGTTCGTAAACTCCGCCATTTCCAATCTCATCCGGGAAAACAAGGTGGCCAACATCAACCAGATGATCGAGACCGGGCGAAACGACGGGATGATCACGCTGGACAAATACATTGCCGAGCTGTTGCAGGCGGGAAGCATCACTCCCGAAACCGCCCAGGAATACAGCCCGGTCCCTTTGAAAACCCACTCTCAGCCGAGCGGCGCCGCACGGCGTTACGATTTTTAACCGATCTTTCGCATCCCAAGCCTGAATGGAGGGAGCTTTCTTGACCTATACGTATACGGCCGCCGGCGCGGACGGCAAAACCGTGACCGGCGAGCTTTCCGCCGCTGACAAGTCGGCCGCCATCGCCCGGCTCAAAGAACGGGACTTGATCCCCATTTCCCTGACCGCGAAGGACAGAGGGAACGCGGGCAACGAGAGCATCTGGGAGAAGGAACTGTTCGAAGGGGACATCTACAAGGCCAAGATCAAGAAAAAACGCATCATGGTCATGGCCCACCAGATGGCCATCATGATGCGTTCGGGCGTTTCGCTGTCGCTGGCTATGGAAGTCCTTATCGACGGGGAAAAGGATAAAAAATTCAAGAAGATTCTCAAGGAAATCGACGAGAACCTGTATCTTGGTGTGCCTATCTCGGAATCCATGGGCCGGTTTGCCGCCTTTTCCAGCGTGGTGGTGAGTCTAATCGCAGTAGGCGAGGTCAATGGACGGCTGGACGAGGCCTTTGAAAGCGTGGCGCTGATCCTGGAAAAGGAAGTGACGCTTTCCTCCAAAATCCGGGGCGCTCTGGTGTATCCCGGCTTTCTTCTCTTTCTGACGCTGCTGCTCCTTATTGTGATGAACGTTATGGTGGTTCCCAATTTTAAGATGCTTTTTGAGAGCTTTCACGCGGAGCTGCCGATGATTACCCAGGTGGTTATGGGATTTTCCGATTTTATCATGTACCAGTGGTATTACATTGTGGGCGCCGTGGTGGTGCTCTGGCTTACCTATGTCCTGCTCAAGCGGTTTTCCCCTGCCTTCTGCGTGGGGGTGGATGCGGCGAAATTTAAGGTGCCGGTGATCGGGAAGCTGCTGCTGCAGTCCTACCTGGCGCGGTTTTGCCGGGTTATGTCCACCCTGGTCAGCGCCGGTGTGGAAATCGTCAATTCCCTGGAAATTTCCCGAGACGTGCTTCCCAATCGCAAGCTTAAAATGCACATCACCGACATTATCGCGGATGTAAAGCTGGGTATTCCCATCAACCAGTCCATGCACAAGTCCCCTCTTTTTGAGCCGCTGATCGTCTCTATGTTCCGGGTGGGCGAAGAATCGGGTATGCTAAGCGACACCATCAGCAAACTGGCGGAACTCTACGAGTCCAAAACCGACGACACCACCAAACAGCTAACCGCCATGATGGAGCCGGCCATGACCATCCTGATCGCGGTGATCGTGGGCACGGTGGTCATTTCCATTGTGGTGCCCATGTTTGGCATTTACAGCGTAATCGGATAATCGAAACGCAAAGGGGGATCGCCTGTGAACGAGTTTACCTTAAGCGATGGGCTGCGCGCCATCCAAAAAGCGTTTGATCTGGCAGACCCGCGCCTGAAAGGGCACGGGGAGCAGACTGCTTTTTTGATGTGGCGGATGCTGGACCGGCTGGGCTGTACCCGGGCACGAATGGTTTCGCTGACCACCGCGGCCCTCTTTCACGACATGGGCGCTTACAAAACAGATGTCGGGCACTCTTTTTCGGAGTTCGAGTTGCTCAATACCGCAAGTCACTGCGTCTACGGCTACCTGTACACCCGGTTTTATTCCCCGTTTCCTTCCTTTGCTCCGGTGATCCTCTATCATCACACGGGGTATTTATACAAACAGTATATTGACTCCAGCTTTTTAACGGATTCTTTGCTTTTGAATCTTTCCGACCGGGTCTCCTTTGTGTTTTTAACGCAGGAAAACCCGGATCTCTCTTTTTTGAACGCCTTGTCGGGTATTGACTTTGATCCAAAGCATGTTTCTGCCTTCCTGGAGGCGGATCGGGAGGAGGGCCTGCTGCGGGCCTTGAAAGACGGCAGCTATCACGAAAAACTTCATGCTTTCTGGCGGGAAACCGCCCTGTCCCGCTCGGAAGTGATGCGCTATGCGCGTATGCTGATGTACACCATCGACTTTCGCAGCGAGCAGACAGTCACCCATTCCATTTCGGTCACGAGTCTGAGTAAGCTCTTGTGCGGCCTGTTGGGCCTCGATCATGTGGACACTTCCATTGTGACCGCGTCCGCCATGCTTCACGACATCGGGAAAATCACTACGCCGGTTGAGATTCTTGAAAAGAAGGGGCCACTCAACGAAGAGGAGATGGCCATTATGAAAAAACACGCCCATGCTTCCTATGAGATTCTGAAGGAACTGGGCTTTGATAACATTGCGCTTATCGCCTCTTCCCACCACGAGAAACTGGATGGATCCGGGTACCCCAGGGGGCTTAAAGGAGATGAGATTCCCTTCTATTCCCGCATTTTGGCAGTGGCGGATATCTTGAGCGCCCTCATCGGCGAACGCAGCTACAAAGGGCCCATGCCCAAGGGACAAGTGACCGCTATCTTAGGGGGAATGGCCTGCCGCAACCAGCTCGATCCCATTGTGACCTCGGTGGCGCTGGAGCATTACGACGACCTGATTACCTTCTCGGCGGAAGATTGCGCCCAAGCTATGGAGGACTATCACTCCATCAAGGCGGAGTATACACGCTTGATGCAGCAATTCGAACTCATGGAGGAAGAACAACGGAAAGCGTCTTATTCGATATAACCGGTCAGACATTGCAACCGTGTTCTTTTTCTTCTGTGGCTATCGCGTTGCGTCCATTGCATAAAAAGAGGCAGGCTTTCATAAGAAAGCCTGCCTCTTTTTCACCTTTTAAAAAAACTCGCAAATTTTATAAACCATTCGTATATTATGCTCGTAATAATACAAAACTCAATATCGTTTCGGGTTGACAATGTTGCGCCAATCCAGATCGCCACGTTCCAACCCGTGGATGAGAACCTCTGCTGTGGCGATGTTGGTCGCCAGCGGAATATTGTGCATGTCGCACAGCCGCAGCAGGTTCATCTCGTTGGGCTCATGGGGCTTGGGGGTCAACGGGTCACGGAAAAACAGCAGCAGGTCGATTTCATTGTACGAGATGCGGGAAGCAATCTGCTGATCGCCCCCTTGCGATCCGCTCAAAAACTTCTGGATGGACAAACCCGTTGCCTCCGATACCATCTTTCCCGTGGTGCCGGTGGCACACAGGGAATGCCGGCTCAAAATGCCGCAATATGCAATACAAAACTGCACCATGAGTTCTTTTTTGGAATCGTGTGCAATCAAAGCAATGTTCATACTTCTTCTCCCTTCAGATAACTCCTCTTTCCTTCTGCTCCCCTATTTTTCGACTACCAGGGGGACCTCCTGCCCCATCAGCCGCCTGGAAAGCCGCTCCATAGCCTTCGCCGCCGGAGATCCGCCTGCAAGCGGCTCCCCGTTTGCCGCATACCGCTGCACCTGTTCGTCCTCCGGGACCACGCCGATCAGCTGCAACCCAACCGCATCGATCACCGCGTCCAAGTCCTCCACCAGGCCCAGCTTCAACGCTCCAGGCCGGTAGCGGTTGATGATCAGACGACGGTCCCTGATTCCCTCCTGCTGCAAAAGGCGCGCCACCCGCTCCCCGCTGCGCATACAGACGGGATCGGGCGTAATCACCACAAGAGCTCTGCCGGCGGCTGCGGCGGCAATCTGAAATCCCTTTCCGATGCCGGCCGGCGCATCGATGAACAGGTAGTCGTAATAGTTGGCAAGGCCTCTGCAAAGACGGCGCATGTCCTCCGGCCCGGCCAGCGCCTGCAGCGATTGGGGCGCCGGCATCAGAGCGAGTCCTTCACAGCGCTCAATGTCCCGGATGGCACGTACCGGTTCACAGTTGCCCGCAAGCACATCCCCCAGGTCAAACACTGCGTCATTTACCACGCCCAGCATCAAATCCAGGCTCCGAAGCCCCGCGTCTGCATCCAACAGCAGGACTTTGTTCCCGGCTCTCGCCAACGCGGCCGCGCATCCGGCCGAAACCGAGGATTTCCCCGTTCCGCCTTTTCCGGAAGCCACTACAATGACCTCTCCCATCCGTGCTTGTTCTCTCCTTTTCTCCTTCCGAATGGGACGGAAGGATCCCATCGCTTTGAAATCACAGAAGACGAATTTCTTGCCTTTGGCGAAGAAAAGAAATTTCTGTCTGTTTTTCCAAATAAACGCCGTTAAAATATAGCATATGTGTACAAAAATCATTGTAACACAGAAGCGGGAAGAAGTCAAAATTCAATCCATTTCCATGCTACCTAAATATTTTTACTATATTTGTCTATTTTGTCTGAACATATGGGCTCAGGCCCCCGCTGCCTGCGCCAGAAACATGACAACCACCACCAGCAGCAGCGCCATCAGCACCGTCAAAAACGCCAGCAGCCGGTGCATCTTTTGCAGCAGGGCGTATAGCTTGGACAGGTCGGCATTTTCCAAGCCCGCTTTTTCCGTTTGCTTTTGCTCCACGTGCTTGCGGCGGATTTGAGCCTTTTTGATCTCCGAAGGCGCAGTCAGCTCCTCCTCTTTCGGCGGCAGGCCCTGTTTTTCCCGCACGATATCCTCGTAGCAGTCTATACAGACCTCGCCGCTCAGCTCCTCGATCCAGATGGGGCCGGGGAAAAGACCAATCTCTTCCCCGCACCGCACGCATTTCTTTAAAATCAGAATCACCCGCCTTCGGCGTTACTTGATCACGTCCACTCCCATATAAGGCCGCAAAACCTCAGGCACGGTCACCGATCCGTCTCCGTTCTGGTAGTTTTCCAGAATGGCCGCCACCGTGCGTCCGATGGCTACGCCGGAACCGTTGAGAGTATGCACCAGCTGGGCCTTTTCCTTGGGGCTGTTCTTATACCGGATGGCAGCCCGGCGGGCCTGGAAGTCTTCAAAATTTGAGCAGGAAGAAATTTCCACATATCGGCCGTAAGAGGGCATCCACACCTCGATGTCATAGGTTTTCGCGGAGGAGAAGCCGATATCGCCGGTGGAAAGGGTCACCACCCGGTAGGGAAGCCCCAGAAGCTGGAGCACCCGCTCGGCATCGTTGGTCAGCTTTTCGAGCTCCTGATAGCTGTCTTCCGGCTTTACGAATTTCACCAGCTCCACCTTGTTGAACTGATGCTGGCGGATAAGGCCGCGGGTATCGCGGCCGGCGGAACCCGCCTCCGCCCGAAAGCACGCGGAATACGCACAGTATTTGATGGGAAGCTTTGCTCCATCGAGAATGTCCCCGCGGTACATGTTGGTCACCGGCACTTCGGCAGTGGGGATCATAAAGTAATCCTCATTGGCAAGACGGAACGCGTCTTCCTCGAACTTGGGCAGCTGACCGGTGCCGGTCATGGAGGCCCTGTTTACCATAAAGGGCGGGAATATCTCCTGATATCCGTGCTCAGTATGGGTATTGAGGAAGAAATTGATGATGGAGCGCTCCAGCCGGGCGCCTAAGCCTTTATAGAAATGGAACCGGGCGCCGGTTACCTTTGCTGCGGTTTCGGGGTCGAGAATGTCCAGGTCCGCCCCAATGTCCCAATGAGGCTTTGGCTCATAGTCAAATTTGGTAGGTTCGCCCCAGCGGCGCACCTCCACATTCTCGCTGTCATCCTTGCCGACGGGAACGCTTTCGTGAGGCATGTTGGGAAATCCCAGAAGAAGATCGCTCTGGGCCTTTTCCAGTTCGGAAAGCTTCGCGTCGCACTCTTTTACCTGCTCGGACAGGGCCTTCATTTCCGCCATAATAGCGGAAACGTCGCCGCCCTCTTTCTTGATTCTCGGAATCTGCTTGGAGGCGGCGTTCTGCTGAGCCTTCATGCCGTCCGCTTTGGCCAGGATTTCCCGGCGCTCGGCGTCGATTTTCAGGACCTCGTCCACAGCCGCATCCATATCCTTGTTGCGGGTCTTCATTGCCTGCTTGACCCGGTCCGGGTCACTGCGAATCAAACGAATATCAAACATGACGAATCTCTCCTTATCGTGTTATGATTCCTTTCCTCCGGCGATCGCGTTGGCGAGGGCCTGCAAATCTTCCTTGGAATAAAACTCAATCTCTATTCTTCCCTTTTTGGGTCCTTCATACACGGTGACCCGGCGTCCCAAATGCTCGGTCAGCGCCAGCTGCGCCTCATCATACAAGGGATCACGAGACCGGGAAGACGCGCAGCCAGGCGTCTTTTTCATCTTGCCGGTGGCCTTTGCCCGCCGTTCCAGCTCCCGCACGGAGATGCCCTTGTGCACCGCCAGTTCCGCCGCCTCCTGAAGCGCTTCCTCATCCTGAAAGGAAAGCAGGGTGCGTGCGTGGCCGGGGGACAAAAAGCCTTCCCGCACGTACTGGCGCACGTTATCAGGAAGCCCCAGCAGCCGTACGGCATTTGCAATGGCGGGGCGGGATTTTCCCACTCGCTTGGCCACTTCCTCCTGGGTCATTTGGTGCTGTTCCATCAGCGCTTTGTACCCCTCCGCCTCTTCCATGGCGTTGAGGTCCTCACGCTGGAGGTTTTCAATGAGCGCCAGCTCCATCATCTCGGCGTCGGTCATTTCCCGGATGACCACCGGCACCTCAGTAAGCCCGGCGATCCGGGATGCCCGCCAGCGGCGTTCTCCCGCCACCAGCTGATATCCGCCGCCTGCCATGGGCCGCACCAGAAGCGGCTGAATCACCCCATGTTCGGCAATGGAATCAGCCAGTTCCTGCAAGGCATCCTCGTCAAACTCCTTGCGGGGCTGATCCCGGTTGGGTTCGATCTCGCTTAGGGGAAGTTTTACGGTTTTTCCCTGCTCTTCGGTGGCATTGTCCACGAAGAGCGCGTCCAGGCCCTTGCCGAGGCCCCCTTTTCGCGCCGCCATCTTCTCACCCTCTCTTTGCAAATACTTCAAGTTCTTCCGCCAGATCGGCGTAAGCGGTGGCCCCCTTAGAGCCCTTGTCAAAATACTGAATGGGCTGACCGAAGCTGGGTGCTTCCGACAGCCGCACGTTTCGCGGAATTACAGTGGAATAGACCTTGCGGGGAAAAAATCGCTTGACCTCCTCCACCACCTGCTGGGTCAGGTTCAGCCGGCCGTCGTACATGGTCAGCAGCACCCCTTCGATCTCAATGTGAGGGTTATAAAGCCGCTTTACCTGCCGGACGGTGGCCATCAGCTGGCTTAACCCCTCCAGCGCGTAAAATTCGCACTGAATGGGGACCATCAGGCTGTCCGACGCACACAGGGCGTTGAGGGTAATGATGCCTAAGGAAGGCGGGCAGTCGATAAAAATATAGTCATACTCCTCGAGCACCGGGGCCAATCCGGTCTTCAGCCTGGATTCCCGGTGTTCCATGTCCACCAGCTCAATTTCCGCCCCTGCCAGCCCAATGTTGGATGGAAGCACCCATACCTTCTCATACTCGGTCTTTAAGATGGTTTCCCTGGCCGTTGCCGAACCGGTGAGCAGGTCGTAGCTGGAGGCCTTGACCCCTCGCTTGTTGATTCCCAGTCCACTGGTGGAGTTCCCCTGGGGATCAATGTCCACCAGCAGCGTTTTTTTGCCGCGAAGGCCCAGCGCCGCCGCCAGATTGACCGCTGTGGTGGTTTTGCCCACGCCGCCTTTCTGGTTGACGATGGAAATGATTCGCGCCATTTGGTTTCCCCCTTTGTTGTGTGCCTCAAACCGATCGAAAAACGCTGTTTGTCTGGCAAACAGCGCCTGTCCAATCGCCTGCTGGGCAAAAAGCTGGCGCAGAGCAAAATTTTCGGTCTTTTCTGTGCCGCGCTTGTCCATTTTTGTGGGTTTGCTTTTATTCTACCACAATTCTTTTCGAAAAAAAAGCCATTTTCGTGAACGGAAGGGGTTTTCCTGCTCTTTTTCCCAAACTTCGGCCGTTTGTCTCCGTTTTTGTTTCACATGAAACAAGAAGGGACCACGTAAATGTGGTCCCTTCTTGTTCTGTGGTGAAACTTTGTATATTAAAGAAGCGCAGGGGGGAAGCGCTCTTTAATAACCCTATGAAATCAGATGGCCTTCTTTGTTTCATGTGAAACACTGGTAAAACTCCGAGGAGCTGTTATTTTCGGAATCCGAACGGTTACTTCGATGTATTGATCTGTTTCCTGCTTTTTGGTCTGGGCGTTGATGCCGGAGCTTCGCATGGTGTCTACCGCGTGGGTGATGGTGTTGACAAAGAGACGGATGTCCTTCACAATCGGCGTAAAGGAGCGCTTGTCCTCTACTTTCGGTGCCAGCACGGCGTCTATCAGCCGTTCCGTTTCCGCCACCTTTAGTTTGCGGCGAATGACTTGGTCGAGCACCTCTTCCCTCTGCCCTACCTCCGGCAGCCGCAGCAACGCCCGGGCATGGCGTTCGGTCAGGCCAGCCTGCCGAATCCGTTCGCGCAGCAACGGCTGAAGACGCAGCAGGCGAAGCTTGTTGGCCAGGGCAGACTGGGATTTTCCCAGCCGGGCGGCAGCCGCTTCCTGAGAAATCTCCCATTCTTCAATCAGCGCGGCGATGGCTTCCGCCTCTTCAAAAAAATTCAGGTCCTGTCGCTGCAAATTCTCCAAAAGAGACAGCACGGCCGCCCGTTCGTCATCCGCATGCACCTCAATGCAGGGGACCTTGGAGAGTCCCGCCAGTTTTGCGGCACGCAGCCGCCGCTCTCCGGCAATCAATTGATAGCCGCCGCTGCGGGAACGCCGCACGGTGAGCGGCTGGATGATTCCGTTTGCACGAATGGATTCGGCCAGACCCTGCAGCTCTTCTTCGTCAAAACTGCGGCGAGGCTGCCAGGGACAGGGCTGGATTTTCGAAACCTCCAGCTGCCACACCTTCCCCTGTGCGCCCAATGGTTTGGTTGCGGTAAACATGTTCTTTTCACCTCCGGCACAAAGGGTTTTTGTTCTTCCGCCGGAATGAAACAGGTCTGAAAATCCATCCCTCTCAACCGGCAGATTTATTCTACCACAGTTTGGGATTAATTTCCAGACCTTTTTGTAAATTATTTTCCAATTTCTTTCTTTTTGTTCGACACGGTTCTTTCTTTTTCGCGGCCTTCCTTTTTCCTATTGCGAACTCGGGTTTTGGAGCGGCCGATCCGCTGCTCTCTAGAGGCACCAGCATCTTTCCTTGCTGTTATGGACATTTCCCTGCCTTTTCTCTATACCGGCCTATTTCCCACCTCGCAGGCATTCAAAATATCTCCTGCCAAAGAAAGCGTTTTTAAAGAAAAGGCTGGCAACTATTTGGAGTTCAGCATAGTTTCCCCTCAGAGAGGGGCCTTCTGAATTTTCGCAGCCATTCTGGGGTATTTCTGCGGCGTTGACCCCTTCTTTTCCATCAAGAGGATCGCCCGTTTGCTGCCGTCAGACAGGGTAAGATTTCTTTCTTCTTTGAGCGTACCGTTGAGCTCATGGATGGCCTTGGCTGCACTTACCGCCTCTTCCCCGGCATCCGGCCCTTTCATGGCGGCAAACCTGCCTCCCGGCTTCACATACGGGAGGCACCACTCACACAATACGTTCAGCGGCGCCACCGCCCGGGCGGTAGCCAGGTCGAACCGGTCCCGCAATTCAGGCCTTCGTCCCCCATCTTCCGCCCGCAGATGGACCAAATTGGCATCCAGTCCCAGCTGGGTTTTCAACGCATCCAGGAAAATGAGGCGCTTGTTGAGGCTGTCCAGCAGAGTCAGCTCCAAATCCGGCCGGACAATTTTTAAAACCATCCCGGGAAACCCCGCCCCGGTGCCCACGTCGATCACCGTGGCGCCCTTGGGAAGGTCCACCGTCGTCAGCAGGGAGAGGCTGTCCGCAAAGTGCCGCACCGCCACCCCCTCCGGCTCCTTTATGGCCGTCAGGTTCATACGGGTGTTCCAGTCCAGCAAAAGGGAGGCGTATTCCTCCAGCTGGTCGAGCATGGAAGCGGTCAAGTTCAGTTTCCAGGCCGCCGCATCCCGTTCTACGATTTCACGAATGATTCCCATGGTTTTCTCCTTTTCCAGCCAGCCAAATCAGCAGCACCGACACATCCGCCGGGCTGACTCCCGAAATCCGGGAGGCCTGCCCCACCGACCGGGGCCCCACCTTGTTGAGCTTCTCCTGAGCCTCCAGCCGCAGGCCGGTAATGGTGCGATAATCCAAATCCGACGGCAGCTTCTTCCCTTCCAGCCGGCGCATTTCTTCGATCTGGGCTTTTTGCCGTTTGATGTACCCCTCGTATTTGACCTCCACCTCGCACAGCTCAAAAATCTCCGAAGGCAGGTCCGGCCGTTCCCGGTCCACCGGGGTTAACACCGCATAGCTCAGCTGCGGGCGGCGCAGCAGGTCGGACAGCCGTGCCCCGGTGACCACCGGCGATGTTTCATGTGAAACAAGCAGATCATTGAGCTCTTCGCTGGGCGGAAGAATGGTGTTGGAAATTCGTTTGAGCTCCTGGGCCTTTTTCTCCTGTTTCTCTAGGAACTTGGCCCATCTCCGGTCGGAAATCAGGCCGATTTCCCGGCCCAGCGGCGTTAACCGCTCGTCCGCATTGTCCTGCCGCAGCACCAGCCGGTATTCCGACCGGGAGGTCATCATCCGGTAGGGATCGGAGCATCCCTTGGTAACCAAGTCGTCAATGAGGGTGCCGATATAAGAGGAGGCCCGGTCCAGCAGGAACGGCGGTTTTCCCTGCACCCGCCGGGCGGCGTTGATACCGGCAACCAACCCCTGGGCCGCCGCTTCCTCATACCCGGAGGAGCCGTTGAACTGCCCGGCCCCAAAGAGACCCGGCCATTTCTTGCATTCCAATGTGGCGTCCAGCTGCTGAGGGTCACAGCAATCGTATTCAATGGCATAAGCGGTGCGCATGATCTGCACCTGTTCCAGGCCCGGAATGGTCCGCAAAAATTGCAGCTGCACCTCCTCCGGCAGAGAGGAGGACATTCCCTGCAAATAGAGCTCCTCCGTTTCCAATCCGCATGGCTCAATAAACAGCTGATGCCGTTCCTTGTCCGCAAACCTAACGATCTTATCCTCAATAGAAGGGCAGTACCGAGGCCCCACCCCTTCAATCTTTCCGGAATACAGGGGAGAACGGTGCAGGTTTTCCAGAATCACCTGCTTGGTTTTCTCGTTGGTCCAGCTGATATGGCAAACGGCCCGATTGGGCCCCGGCTGCTGGGTCTCAAACGAAAAGGGGATGACCGGGTTGTCTCCTTCCTGAATTTCCAATTTATTCAAGTCTACACTGCCGCGGTGGACCCGGGCAGGCGTCCCGGTTTTGAACCGGCGCAGGGTGAGACCCAACCGGCGGATGGCGTCACTCAGCTGCGTGGCGGCAAACATGCCGTCCGGCCCGCCCTCGTAGCTGACCTCCCCTACGTAAATCCGGCCGCCCAGGAAGGTGCCGGTGGCTAAAATCACCGTCTTGGCTGGATAGACCGCGCCCAACCGGGTGACCACCTCCCAGCCTTCTTTCGTAGGGCGCAGGTCTACCAGCTCCGCTTGGCGCAGATCCAGGTTTTCCTGCTGCTCCAGGGTCTTCTTCATCCGGCCCGCATAGGCGCGCCGGTCAATCTGAGCCCGCAGGCTGTGAACCGCCGGGCCCTTTCCCCGGTTGAGCATCCGGCTTTGGATGAAGCAGTCGTCCGCTGCCTTCCCCATCTCGCCGCCCAGCGCGTCGATTTCCCGCACCAGATGGCCTTTCGCCGTTCCGCCGATGGACGGATTGCAGGGAAGGTTCCCCACCCAGTCCAGATTGATGGTGAAAACGGCGGTTTTCACGCCCAGGCGCGCCGCCGCAAGCCCCGCTTCGATTCCCGCGTGGCCGGCGCCCACCACCACCACATCATAGCTTTGTGCAATGTATTCCTGCATGGATTTCTCTTCTCCGTTCCGCCGCAGGAAACCCCACGGCCGTCGTCCTGATCCAAAAGGGAGGGCCTGTGTCCCGCCCTATTTCCTAACGTTATATTTTAGCACATCTGCCCTCCTGCCTGCAACCATCTAAGAGGCAGGCGATCCTCCTTTCCCGCCCCTCCCTCAAAGAATATGATTTTCTTTCCCGGAGGGGCGGGGCCGTCGACCTCATGTCAAAAAAGCGTCTGCCGTCTTTCTTCTTCCTGCCGCAACAATTACGCACCGCTCCTGGCTCTAAGGAAATTTCATGCGAGCGGTGTTTTGTTTTCCACAAGCTTGTCTCTTTCTGTGGAAAACCGGGTCTCTCTGGCCAGGCAAAATAACGGGCAGGACTAGCTCATCCTGCCCGTTGCTTTTTTCTTATTCGGTTTCTTCTACGCAGAAAAACCGCCTGCGCAGCGGCGCTTTTTCGGGGACATCATAAGCTTCCCATACCACCTTTTGTATGTTCCCAGGCGGTTGTTCCCCGCAATACATCAAGTGCATCGGCTGGCCCACCAGCCAGTATTTCACCGGCAGGCGCACATAGCCCGCCCGCTCATAAAAGCGGATGCGCCGTTCCCGAATTTCCCGGTCGTCCTCGGTTTTGGCCGCCGCCGGGTCCTCAACCTCGATGATCAGGCCCTTGGTATCCCCGTAACGCTCCTTGAGCTTTTCGAGCATCTGCGTGCCGGTTCCCTTTCCGCGCCCCGCCGCGTCTACCGCCAAATATAACAAAAAGGAATACCCGCTGGGCAGGTTTACCGATAGGACTGCATAGGCCATCAATGTTTCTCCCTCAAAGAGCCCCACGCATTCCCATTTTCCCGCGTAAAGCCGTTTGCGAAAGGTCCCCCGGCCGGGGCGCTCGTTGCGGGGAAAGTCCTTGGTGATCTGCTCAAAAATGGGGTTAAAGTCCGCCAGGTCAATGATCCGCAAATCCATATGCGCTCTCCTTTTCCACGAAGATCGTTTTTGTTGTGGAAAACTTATTTTCCCACGCAAAACCGGGCAAATACCTGATCGAGGACCGCATCGGTCACCCGTTCGCCCGTCAGTTCCAGCAATGCGGCGGCCGCGTCGTCCAGCGCTACCGACACCGCGTCCAGCGTCATTCCCGCCTTCAACGCTTCCCGCGCTTCGAAAACCGCGTCCTTCGCCCGCATGGCGCATTGCTTTTGCCGTTCGGTGGCGAGCATTCCAGCCGCCGGGTCGATTTGTGCGGTGCCGAGGGCTTCCTCCACCGCCTTTGCAAGAGCCTCATACCCTTGCCCCGAAGCGGCGGACAGTTCCACCACTTGCGGGATGGCGGCCTGGATTTCGTTTCTTTCAATCCGGGCGGGCAGGTCGGTTTTGTTGATGACCGCCACCGCCCGGCTTTCCCTTAACGCACGAAGAAGGCCGCGGTCCTCCCGGTCAAGAGGCTCGGATGCGTCGAACACCGCCAACACCAGGCCCGCCGTTTTCAGCCGCTCCCGGGTGCGGGCCACGCCCGCCGCCTCCACCGGGTTTTGGGTATCCCGCAGCCCGGCCGTGTCCGCCAGGCGAAGTACCACGTTTCCCAGCCGCACCGTTTCCTCCACCACGTCCCGGGTGGTTCCCGGAATGTCGGTGACGATGGAGCGTTCACAGCCGGAAAGCAGGTTCATCAGGGTGGATTTGCCCACGTTTGGCCGCCCCGCCAGCACCGTTTCCACCCCTTCCCGGATGACTTTCCCCCGGTCAAACCCGGAAAGAAGCCCTTCGAGCTCCTGCTGGGCATCCGCCAAGTCCTGCTGGAACACTTGTGGCTTTAGAGCCGGGATGTCGTCCTCCGGGTAATCCACCCAAGCAGCCAAATGCGCCGAGAGGGCCAGGATGGTTTCCTTGACACCGTGGATGCGTTTCCCCAGCGCCCCGTCTTTGGCGGCCAAGGCCGCCGCAGCCGCCTGCTTCCCCTGAGCGCCGATCAGGTCCATCACGGCTTCCGCCCCGGTCAAGGACAGTTTGCCGTTAAGAAACGCCCGTCTGGTAAATTCTCCGGGCCCCGCCGGCCGGGCTCCGGCCGCAAGCACCGCGGCCAGCAGCCGCCTTACAAGAAAAAGCCCCCCATGGCAGGAAAGCTCCACCACATCCTCGCCGGTATAGCTTTTGGGCGCGGCGAACACCAGCGCCACCGCCTCGTCAAACTCTCCGTCCCGGTCCGCCACCCGGCCGAACAGGGCGGTATACCCTTTCGCCGTCAGGATCGACTTTCCGGACGCCGCATGAAACACCCGCTGCGCCACCTGCCGCGCATCCGCTCCGGAAATGCGCACAATCCCGATGCCGCCCGCCGCCTGAGGGGTGGAAATCGCCGCGATGGTTTTCTCACTGCCCGCCATGTTCTGCACTCCTTTTGAAAAAGGCGGCAAAGGATCGCTCCTCTGCCGCCCGCATTCCTTATTTTTTCGGCTCGATCTTCCCGTAGAGGGGAACCTCCGGTTTTTCATTCTGAGGCGCCACAATCTCCTTGTCCACCGGCACGCCGGCAGGCTTTTGGCCTCCTTCTGCCCTGGCAGGAGGACGTTTTCCCCGGGGCTTGCCGCCGCCCCGGTATCCATCCCGGCGGGGAGGCCGTCCCTGGCCGGTTCCTTCCCGCTTGGGAGCGGTCGTTCCGCCCTTTTCCGGGCCGATGATCACGTGCCGGGCAGCCTCGTCTCCCTCGCTCCAGGAGGTCGCGCCCCGGATTCCCTGCACCGCCGTATGAATGATCCGGCGCTCATAGGGGTTCATGGGCTCCAAAGACACATTGCGGCCGCTCTTTACCGCCTGAATCGCCATGCGCCGGGCCAGCGCCGTCAGCGTCTGTTCCCGTTTCTCCCGGTAGTTGCCGGAATTGATGGTAATGCGGTAGTAGCTGTCGGTGTTGCGGTTGGCCACCAGACCCGCCAGATATTGCAGCGCGTCCAGCGTCTCTCCCCGGCGGCCGATCAAAAAGCCGATGTCGTCCCCGGAAATGGTGAACACCGCGCCGTTCTCGTTCTCTTCCACCTTCAAATCCGGCTCGAGAACGCCCATCTGCTCAAAAATGCTGGTCAAATAGTTCTGTGCGATGGTCAGCGGAGTTTCCTCCACGTAAATGCGCACCCGCGCCGGCGCGCCGCCGAAAAGACCCAGCGTCTTTTTCACCGGTAGATTGAGAATTTCCGTTTTCACATCGTCCCGGCTCATTCCGAGCTGCCGGCACCCGTCCTCAATTGCCGCATCGACGGAAGGGCCCGTACCAATTGCTTCCTTAATCAACATATACACCTCCCGGGCGTGTTATTCCTCAACCCGCCCGTCTTTGATTTGCTTTTCTTTGGTAAGCCGCCCCTTCGCCAGCCGGAATTCGTTTCGCGCATTGATCCGGCCGGGGCTGTAGATGGTGGAGGTTACGCAGGTCTGCAAAATCGCCACCAAGCTGCCGCATGCCCAGTAGAAGCCGACGCCGCCGGGCACCGAGAAGGCAAAGAAGAAGAAGATTAACGGCATCACGATAATCATCAGGAAGCTCTTCGTCACCGGCATACCGTTGCGCTTGTTGAAGAAGTTCATGACGAAAACCTGAAGGATCTGGAAGACCACCGATGCAATCGGGATCAGCCACAGCCAGCTGGGATTGCTAAAGCTGGGGGTCTCGCCCAGGTTGATGATACCGAACAGATTCATGTCCATGTTCTGTACGCCGTAGTTCGCAAGTTCCGGAACCTGCTTGACGATGGCGTCATACTGACCCACCACGTCGATCTGGGCGTACATGCTGTTGGCCGGGACGTTGCTCAAAGCGGCAATCGCCCGGTCGATGATTTCCTGCGGGACATGCAGAATGTAGGTCAGCGGCTTATAGATGACAAAGAACAGACCGTACATAATGGGAAGCTGGATAAGAAGGGGAAGGCACCCGCCCAGCGGGTTCATCTTCTCCTCCGCGTAAAGCTTTTGCAGCTCTTCCGTCTGCCTCTGCTTGTCCGACGCGTATTTCTGCTGGATTTCCTTTACCTTGCCCTGCATGGCCGAGGATTTGACCATGGACCGCTGCTGCTTGATGTTGAGAGGAAAGAGGAGCAGGCGGGTGAGAATCGTAAAAATAAACAGGGCAAGGGGGAAGCTCTGCACAATCATGTAGCAGAACTCCATCACGTAGCCGAGCGGCGTGGAGATAATTGTTTCCAAGAAATTCAATGGCGTTTCCTCCAAAATCTAAGGCGTCATTTTCGCGGCGGAACCGGATCGTATCCGCCCTCATGGAACGGGTGGCATTTGCAGATGCGTTTGATGGCAAGCCATCCGCCCTTGAAGAATCCAAACCGCTCGATGGCCGTCAGCGCGTACTGGGAACAGGTGGGGTAAAACCGGCACGCGGGCGGCAAATGGGGAGAAATAAATTTTCGGTAAAATTTGATGGGATAAATCAGCAAGTATTTCATTGGATCACACCCAAGGCTTTGAGCTGCCTTTTCATGACCGGCAGGATGTCCGTCGTTTTCACATAAGGAGTCTTGCCGCGGGCGACAAAGATGACGTCTACGTTCTTCTCCACCGGCGCGCCCAGCAGCCGGTAGGCTTCCCTTATGACCCGGCGCGCCCGGTTTCGCCGGACCGCCTTTCCTACCTTCTTACTGACCGTAATGCCGATGCGGGGCCTGCCCGCCCGGTTTCTGCACACGTAGGTCACTAAGATAGGCCCTGCCTGGACCTTTCCCCTGGCGTAGATGCGCCGAAAATCATTGTTTCGGTTGAGGACTTCGTACTGCACTGGTGTTCATGCCTTTCCGACGGGGAAACCGGTATGAAAAAGAAAGGCCACTCGCCGTGGCCTTTTCCGCTTCTTTCGCGAGCTGCCAAAAGCGAACTCCCCGTTGTCTTTTGTTTTTCACTCCGGTGTTCCCAAGTGCTCGCCGGCAGCTGCGCGCCGGGTCCTTCCCTTTGGAAAGAACCTCCTTCGGCCAGCGCCGGCAATCGGCGCCTCCGGCCGCATGCTTTCTTTCAAAAAGCACGCACTGCACAAAAGCGATCTTCCCTTAGTGGGTCAAGCGCTTTCTTCCCTTCGCTCTGCGGCGGGCCAGGACTTTGCGGCCATTGCGGTCGGCCATTCTCTTACGGAAACCATGCTCTTTCTTGCGATGGATTTTCTTCGGCTGATAGGTTCGAAGCATATGAAAAACCTCCTTTCAAGGTATAACTTGCAGTTTCTCATTATATCTTAGAAACGCGCGCCCTGTCAACACCTTTTTGGCTTCTAGCCGCCCAAAACACTGGTTTTCTCCCCTTTTCTCCCTTCGATCTCTCCAGCCATGGCTTTGCCTGAAAAAACCGGACGTTTTTCTCTGAAATTTTCACGCTTTTTCCTATACATTATTTATAGGGTTTTCTTAGACGAATTGATTGCTATAAAGCGCCGGTTGTGCTATAATGAACGGTAACTAAAAATCCAAATTGGTAGCGTACCGGAGGCACATGCATGGAATCATTTAACGACGCTTGGAGCAGTGTTTCAGACTACTGCCGACGCAATATGCACGAGGTTGCGTTCAACGTCTGGATCAAAAAAATTAAACCCGTGGGGTTTCAGGACGGCAACGTGGTGGTTTCCGTGCGCACCCCTTTTCAAAAAGAGATCATTGAGAAGAATTACCTGAATCTTCTCAACACCGCCTTTGAAGATACGCTGGGTTTCTGCCCGCCCATCGTCATCGTCACCGAGCAGGAGAGCGACCAGCCCGAACAGGTAGCCCCCTCGGTGGTCAACCCCGTTTCGGCGGACAAGCCGCTGAAAAACTTTGAATATTCCTTTGACGACTTTATCGTAGGCTCTTCCAATAAGTTCGCTTTCGCCGCCTGTCAGGCGGTGGCGTCCAATCCGGCGGGAAGCGAAGGGTCGTCGGGCACCATTTATAACCCGCTTTTTATCTACGGCCCGTCGGGGCTTGGCAAAACCCATCTGCTTTACGCCATCTGCAACGAAATCCGAAAGTCCCGCCCGGGGCTTAGCATGATCTACATCAAGGGCGACGATTTTACCAACCAATTGGTCAACGCCATTAAGGAGCGCAGCACCGCGGCCTTTCAAAGCAAATACCGCAACGTGGACGTGCTGCTGATGGACGACATTCAGTTTATTGGCGGAAAAACCCAGACCCAGGAGGAATTTTTCCACACCTTCGATACCCTCTATCGAAACGGCAAGCAAATCGTGCTGGCGAGTGACCGGCCTCCCAAGGAAATCCATCCGCTGGAAGAGCGGCTGCGCACGCGGTTTGAATGGGGCCTTTTGGCGGACATTCAGCCCCCGGACCTGGAAACCCGCATTGCCATCGTGAAAACCAAGGCGGACCTGCTGGAGTTTCAGATTCCCGACGAGGTGTCCATGTACATCGCCAACCGCCTGAAAACCAACATCCGCCAGCTGGAAGGGGTCGTCAAAAAAATGAAGGCCTATCACCAGCTGACTGGGGAAGGCCCTTCCATGATGATGGCCCAGAGCGCCATTCGGGATGTGCTCAACGACGACCAGCCCTTGCCGGTGACCATCAGCCGGATCATTGAGGAGGTCTCCCGCTCCTTTATGGTAACGCCGGAGGAAATCAAGTCCAACAAGCGGTCGGCCCAGATTTCCAACGCCCGGCAGACAGCCATCTACATCGTGCACAAGATTACCCAGATGTCCCAGTCCCAAATCGGCGAGGAATTCGGCGGACGGGACCACTCTACCATCAACTATGCCATCAAAACGGTGGAGGAAAACATACAAAGGGACCCTTCCTATCGCAACACCATTGAAGACATCATGAAAAACGTCAAGGAACGGTGACGACAACCTTCCACATTTTCCCCCAAGTTTTCCACTTTCCACAGACGGTTCTCCACCGTTTGCACAATGGAAATTCCTGTAACATCCTTTTCCACTCTTTCTCACCGGTCCCGATTTGCAAAACTTTCCGTGATTTTCCCGCTTGTTTCCTTCTCTTTTGCAAACTTTCCACACTTTTCGCACCCCCTACTACTACTACTATCTAATAAACCCCTTCTTCCCTTCTAAACCACAAAACCAGGGGGCCCGCCCCCCTTTCCTTTTCCATTCACAAAAGAAATCCAAAAATGGAGTTGATCCCATGAAATTCACCTGTTCCCGTCAAGATCTTCTAGATGCCGCTACCAACGTACAGCGGGCCGTTTCCACAAAATCCAACATTCCCGCTTTGGAAGGCATCTTAATCAAAGCCCAAGGGGAAACCCTTTCTCTTTCCGGCTATGATCTGGAAATCGGCATCACCACCTCCATTCCCGCCACCATTGAGGAAGAAGACGAGCTGATCGTCTCCGCCCGGCTGTTTGGAGACATTATCCGCAAACTCAATTCGGACGCAGTTTGCTTATCGGGAGACGCCACCAACGTCATCACCATTCAAGGCGGCAACGCAGAATTTTCCATTCCAGTCTCCCCTGCTTCCGAATTTCCGGAAATTCCGGCGGTCACCGACGGCAAGTCGCTTACACTGCCCCGGGACCTTCTTTCTTCCATGATCCGGCAAACCTTGTTTGCGGTCGCGCAAAACGAAAACAAGCCCATTCACACCGGAAGCCTGTTTGAAACCGGGGAAGGGATGCTTCGCATCGTCTCTCTGGACGGATACCGGCTGGCATTGCGCCAGGAGCCCATTCAGGCGGAGGAGGATTTTCATTTCGTCGTCCCCGGTAAAACGCTGGGCGAGGTGCTCAAGCTCTTATCCGCAAACGACGAGGAGGAAGAAGTCTCCTTGTCGGTGGGACACCGGCACATTATTTTCACCATCGGCACCTATTCGGTGATCTCCCGGCTGTTAGACGGAGAATTCCTCAATTACCGCCAGTCCATTCCCAAGGGAAATACCACCCTTGTCAATGTGAAGGTCCGGGAGTTTATTGATAGTTTAGACCGGGCTTCCCTGCTCATTAACGACCGGCTGAAAAGCCCGGTGCGCTGTGTGTTTGAGAACGACGAAGTAAAAATCAGCTGCGCCACCACCATCGGCCGCATTCGCGACGAGATTGCCGCTCAATTGACCGGTGACAGTGTGGAAATGGGCTTTAACAACAAGTATCTGATGGACGCGCTGCGGGCGGCGGAAAGCGACGAAGTGCGCATAGAACTCAACGGCCCCGTATCGCCCATGAAAATCTATCCGCCCCAGGGAGAGGATTTCCTGTTCCTGGTGCTTCCGGTGAGGCTGAAAAATGAAATCTGAGAAAATTGCGATTGAAACCGAGTTTATCAAGCTGGATAATCTGTTAAAGCTGGCGGGAGCTGCACCTACCGGCGGGCAGATCAAACTGCTCATTCAAAACGGTGAGGTGCGGGTCAATGGGGAAATCTGCACCCAAAGGGGCAAAAAGATGCGCCCTGGCGACCAGGCTTCCTACCAAGACCTTGTGGCGGAAGTTGTTGCAAAATGAAGGTAGATTCCCTTTCCTTTCACCATTTCCGCAACCTGTTCGACGGAGAGCTGCAGGCCAGCGACGGGGTCAACGTCATCTGGGGGGACAACGCTCAGGGAAAGACCAACCTGCTGGAAGCCATCTGGCTGTTTACCGGCTCGCGCAGCTTTCGCGGAGCAAAGGATGCGGAGCTTTTGTCCTTTTCCAAAAAGGACGCGGCCTTAACTCTTTCCTTTACCGCACAGGACCGGGAACAAATGGCCAAGCTTACCATCGCCCCCAATAAGCAAGTTTCGTTAAACGGGGTGTCCATGGGATCGGCGTCGGCCATGGCAGGAGTTTTCTGCGCAGTGGTGTTCGCCCCGTGCCACCTATCTTTGATTCAGGACGGGCCGGCC
This sequence comes from uncultured Eubacteriales bacterium, assembly GCA_951801675.1. Lineage (GTDB taxonomy): Bacteria > Bacillota > Clostridia > Oscillospirales > Acutalibacteraceae > Solibaculum_A. Next base: position 75,046 of record CATONX010000008.1, read on the forward strand.
GAACGGCGGAGGTTTCTGGACGCGGCCATTTGTCAGGTAAAGCCCTCTTATCACGGGCTTTTAACCGAATATAACCGCACTCTTTTGCAGCGAAACACCCTGCTTAAGGACATTGCGTATCACTCGGAACTTAGCTCCACCATGGAAATCTGGGAAGAGCACCTTTCCCGCATCGGCGGGCGGATTCAGGAAATAAGACGCCGGTACCTGTTCCGGTTAAACCCGGCAGTGAAGGAACTGTACGAGGGCCTGGCCGGCGGAAATGAGCAATTGACCGTTTCCTATCAGCCGGGAGGGCATAACGAGCCCGTGTCCCTGGAGGAGGAAGTGGCGCCTGCGTTTAAGGAACTGCTGCTTCAGAATCTGCGGCTGCGCCGCCGGGAGGACATGCTGGCGGGAAGCACCAGCGTAGGCCCTCACCGGGACGACCTTCTTTTTTCCATCAATGGCTTTTCCGCTAGGACCTATGGGTCCCAGGGGCAGCAGCGGTCGGTGGTGCTGGCATGTAAGCTGTCGGAAGCGTCTTTGCTGCGGGAAATCACCGGAGAACAACCGGTGGCTCTGCTCGACGACGTGCTCAGCGAGCTGGACCCAGGGCGGCAGGATTTTGTGTTAAACCATATCAAGGGCTGGCAGGTGTTCATCACCTGCTGCGACCCCAAGCAGACCGAACGGTTGGCGGCGGGCCGGTCTTTCGAAATGAAGAACGGCGTGCTGCGGCAGGCCGAATAATGATACAGGAGATGGGTTATGTATCTGCATTTGGGGCAGGACACGGTGGTGCGCACCGATGAAATCGTAGGAATTTTTGATCTGGATACTTCCACGGTATCCAAGCGCACCCGGGAATTTTTGACGAAGGCCGAAAAGGCGGGCCGGGTGGTGAACGTGTCCATGGAGCTGCCGAAATCCTTTGTACTTTGCGCGAAACAGGGACAAAAGGAACCCCACACCCTGTACATTTCCCAGATTTCTTCCGCCACCCTGCTCAAACGCACCGGGTTTATCGAAGAAATTTCTTTGAAATAGAGAACGCTACATGAGTTTTACTGATACTGGAGGTATTGTCTTGGACATCAATCCCGAAAAGAACCCGACGGTGGTCACAGAGGAATACGACGCGGATGAAATTCAGGTCCTGGAGGGCCTGGAAGCGGTTCGTAAGCGCCCGGGCATGTACATCGGCTCCACCGGCGAACGGGGTCTTCATCATTTGGTCTATGAAATTGTCGACAATTCCATCGACGAGGCACTGGCCGGCCACTGCGATAAAATCAAGGTGGACATCCTGCCCGGAGACGTAATCCGGGTTGTGGACGACGGGCGCGGTATCCCGGTGGGCATTCAGTCGAAGATGGGGATTCCCGCGGTCACAGTGGTGTTCACCGTGCTGCACGCGGGCGGCAAATTCGGTGGCAGCGGGTACAAGGTGTCCGGCGGCCTGCACGGCGTGGGCGCCTCGGTGGTAAACGCCCTGAGCGAATGGCTGGAGGTGGAGGTCCGGGACGGCGAGCATATTTATAAGCAGCGCTTTGAGCGCGGCAACGCCATGTATGATCTGAAGGTATGCGGGGATACCACCGAGACCGGTACCACCGTCATCTTCAAGCCGGACGGGCAAATCTTCAAGGATACGCTGGTATTTCAGTACAATACCCTGCTGCGCCGGCTGCGGGAACAGGCTTTCTTAAACGCCGGGGTGCACATTGTCCTGACCGATCAGCGGGATGCGGAGAACGTGGTGACCGATACCCTTTGCTACGAAGGGGGTATCCGTTCCTTTGTGGAGTACATCCATTCCCGCACCACCGCCAATCCCATCCATCCGGATGTGGTATACCTGTCCGCGGTGGATGGGGATTCCATTGCGGAGATTGCCTTCCAGTATAACGACAGCTTTGAGGAAACCATTCTTTCCTTTGCCAACAACATTCACACCACCGACGGCGGTACCCATGAAACCGGCTTTAAAACCGCGCTGACCAGAGTGTTCAACGAATATGGGCACCGGTTTAAGCTGATTAAGGAAGACGAAAAGCTTTCCGCCGAAGACGTGCGGGAAGGATTGACCGCTATCATCAGCGTCAAGCTCAAAGACGCCCAGTTCGAAGGGCAGACCAAGGCGAAATTAGGCAATACGGAAATTCAGTCCATGGTCAGCCGGCTTGTGTACGACAAGCTGATGACCTATTTTGAGGAAAATCCTGCGGTGGCGGGAGCCATCTTTGAAAAAGCGGTGGCCGCCTCGGTGGCAAGAGAAGCGGCACGGCGGGCAAGGGAGCTTGCCAGGCGGAAAACCGCCATGTCCTCCGGCGGATTGCCCGGAAAGCTGGCAGACTGCCAGTCTCGAAACCCGGAAGAAACGGAAATCTATATCGTAGAGGGCGACTCGGCAGGCGGTTCGGCCAAATCCGGCCGGGACCGGCGGTTTCAGGCCATCCTCCCCTTGTGGGGAAAGATGCTCAACGTAGAACGGGCGCGGCTTGATAAAGTCTATAACAACGACAAGCTCATGCCGGTGGTGCTGGCATTGGGCTGCGGGATTGGGGACGAGTTCGATATTTCCAAACTGCGGTACGGCAAAGTCATCATCATGGCGGATGCCGACGTGGACGGGTCCCACATCCGCACGCTGCTTTTGACCTTCTTCTTCCGCTTCATGCGTCCCCTTATTGAAAACGGCAACATCTGCATCGCCCAGCCGCCTCTTTTCGAAGTAAAAAAGGGCAAAAAGGTGCGCTACGCCTATTCCGATCCCCAAAGGGACGAATACATCGAGGAGCTTGGCGGGAATGCCAGTGTCCAGCGGTACAAGGGTCTTGGTGAGATGGATCCGGAGCAGCTCTGGGAGACCACGATGAACCCGGAGAACCGCATTATTTTACAGGTGACCATGGAGGACGCGGTGGCGGCCAACGAGGCATTTACCATCCTTATGGGCGATAAAGTGGAGCCCAGACGGCAGTTTATCGAGGAAAACGCCAAGTACGTCAACAATCTGGACGTGTAATCTATTTTCAAAAGGAGAAACGGTATGGACAAAGAAGAGCGGATGGACCCGGCGGCTCAGGAGCTGGAAGAAGAAACTACGATGAACGAACCCATGGACGAGGAAACGAGAAGAGCGATGGGAATTCTGGAGGAGCCGGTTCCCATTGAGGACGAGGAAGAAGATGCGTTTCCTGCGGAGCCCGCATTGATGGAAGTCAGCTATGTACTCACTGAGGAGGAACTGGCCCAGGCATTTCGGGCGGTCGGCATGTATAAGATCAAGGGAAAGCGCCAGTGGATTTATTCGGCGCTGATGGCGCTTGTCATTGCGATTACGGTTTATAACATCGTGCTGGATCCCAGCTATCTGACCATGGGATGTGTCCTTATCGCGATATGCGTGGCGCTGCTGGCGCTGGTATGGCTGGTTCCCAATTTAGGACTCAAAAAGCAGGCAAAACGCGCCTTTGACCCGGACCCGAAGGTGGTGCGGATTTACAAAGGGCGCATCGAATCCGGCAAAGAAGGCAACCGCCATTTCGGCAGCATCAAGCTTGGCGGGAAGAACAAGGTGGATTTGTACGAAGGGGTTTATGTGATCCAAATGGAAAACCACCGATTGATCGCCATTCCGGAACGGGCAATTCCGTCTGAGGACCGGGAAAAGGCAAAGGCCCTGCTGTTCGGCTGGGAATACGACGAGAATTAAGATTGCGTTTCGTTAGGAAGGAGGATCCTTCATGGAATATCGGCCAGAGGGACATATCCCGGTGGCGGCAGCGTCCTACACGCTTACCAAGGAAGAGTACCGAAAGGGAAGGCTTCTTGTGGAGAGGCGGCACGCAAGCCTGTTGAGTGCTCCTGTTTTTATCCTGCTGGGCCTCGCCCTGTTCGCTTTGGGAGTCACTTCCTTCTTTTACGAGAAGCTGTCGGTTTCCTCCATTCTGCTGGCTGGGGTTTTCATGGTCTTGGGAACCTTCACGATTTTGTATTTCGTGTCGGGAAAACCGTCCAGCATCAAAGGGGAAGCGGACCGGCAATATGACGGCAGCATTCTCCTCAAAAGCCCAAAAGAGGTCACCATCAGCCGGGACGTGTTTTCCATCCGGGACGAGTTTGAAGAAGTGAGGCCTTTTTATTCCGAGCAGCGGGCCTGTATGGAAACGGACGACTTCTTTTTGATCGTGGCGGATCGGTCGGGAAAGGCCTATCTCCTGCCAAAGCGGGCATTTGGAGAACAGGGTGAGCAGGTGTCCGGCGTGCTCTCGGCCGCGTTTGGAAAACGATATCGCCGGATCAAATAACCACACGTTGCGCGTATCGACGAAGAAACGGAGGAGGATTATGGACGAGCAGAAGAACGGGGCGTTGTTCTCGGTGAGCTTCCTGCCGACCCCGGAGGATTACATCGAAGGAAGGCTTCTGCGCACCCAGCTTCGCCACAGCGGGACATTGTCCCGGATGACAAAGCTCGCAGGGGCGGTGCTGCTGGTGGGCGGGATTGCCGTGCTGCTGTTTTTGGGGAAAACCTCCACGGTGGCCTTTCTCCTGGCGGACCTTTTGATTTTACTGGGAATGGTTCTTTTCTTCCTTACCGACGCGGTCCTTCCCATGATGGAGCGCAGACGGGCGAAAAAAAGCTACGAGTCCTCCAATGTGCTCAAGGATAGCAGGCTTATGGAAGTATTCCCCGCCTGTTTCACGGTGAAAACAGCCACCCTGGAGGGAACCTATCCCTTCGCGGGGCTTCAGGAGATCATCGAAGGGGAGCATACCTTTGTTCTGAGCATGGATGAAAACTGCATCTGGTATCTTCCCAAACGCTTTTTGGAGGAAACCCAGATGGAAATGCTGCGCCAGCTTCTCGTGGAGGCACGAGGGGATTGCTATACGCGGGTCTATCTCTCCGCACAGGAAAAGAAGCCGAAGAACTGACAAACTATATCCACCGCAATGGTTATAAGCAAAGCGAAATGAGGTTTTTAAGGAATGGAACTGGAAGGGAAGAGAATCATACAAGTGGATATCGAGAAGGAAATGAAAAAATCCTATCTCGATTATTCCATGTCGGTCATTGTGGGGCGCGCTCTGCCTGACGTGCGCGACGGGTTAAAGCCGGTACACCGGCGTATTTTATATACCATGCATGAAAACGGGCTTACGCCGGAAAAGGCATACCGCAAATGCGCCGATACCGTCGGTTCGGTGTTGGGCCGGTACCATCCGCATGGCGACGCGTCGGTCTACGACGCCTTGGTGCGCATGGCGCAGGACTTTTCGTTGCGCTATATGCTGGTGGACGGCCACGGAAACTTCGGTTCCGTGGACGGCGACCCCCCTGCCGCCTATCGTTATACCGAGGCGCGCATGGGAAAGCTTGCTATTCCCATGCTTACCGACATTGAGAAGGAAACCGTCAATTTTCTTCCCAACTACGACGACCGCTTAAAAGAACCGGAGGTTCTCCCCTCCCGGTTCCCGAACTTATTGGCAAACGGCTCCACCGGCATCGCAGTAGGCATGGCGACCAACATTCCGCCCCATAACCTGGGCGAAGTGATCGACGCCATGTGCCTGCTTATTGATAACCCGGAGGCAAATCTCAACGATTTGATGGAGTGCATTCAGGGGCCCGACTTCCCCACCGGCGGCGTGATTATGGGCCGGTCCGGCATCCGGGCGGCCTACGGCACCGGCCGTGGGCGGATTCTGGTGCGGGCAAAGGCAGAAATCGCCCAAACTCATACGGGCCGGTATCAAATCATCGTCACCGAGCTGCCTTACCAGGTCAACAAAGCGCGTCTGATTGAGAATATTGCGGATTTGGTCAAGGAAAAGCGCATCGAGGGTATTTCCAACATTGACGACCATTCCGACCGGGAAGGTATGCGCATCGTCATCGACCTGAAACGGGAAGCCAATCCCCAGGTGGTGCTCAACCAGCTCTATCGCTTTACCCAGATGCAGGCTACCTTTGGGGCCATTATGCTGGCGCTGGCGGACGGGCAGCCGAAGGTCATGACCCTCAAGGAAATGCTGGAACACTACATCAAGTTCCAGGTGGAGGTCATCACCCGGCGCACCCAGTTCGACTTAAGGAAGGCCCAGGAACGGGCTCATATCTTAGAAGCCCTTTGCAAGGCGCTGGACTTTATCGACGAAGTGGTGGATATTCTCAAGACCTCGCCCAACATTGCCGAAGGCAAGCAGCGGCTGATGGACCGGTTTGAATTTGACGACGTACAGGCTTCCGCCATCGTGCAGATGACCCTGGGACGGCTGACCGGTCTGGAACGGCAGAAGCTGGAGGATGAATTGGCCGAGCTGCACGCGAAGATCGACGAATTTCACGCGATTCTTTCTTCTGAGGAACGCCGCCGCGCCATCGTCAGAGAAGAAGCGATGGAGCTCAAAAATAAGTTTGCCGATCCCCGCCGCACGGAAATCTGCGCGGTGAGCGGAGAAGTGGACATTGAGGACCTGATCGAGGAAGAGGAATGCGTGCTGACCATCACCCGTTTCGGCTACATCAAACGCCTTCCGGTGGATACCTATAAGGCCCAAAAGCGGGGCGGCCGGGGAATTTCCGGCATGACCCGCCGGGAGGAGGATTATGCCGAGGAAATGTTCACCTGCTCGACTCACGATTATGTGCTGTTCCTGACCAATACCGGCCGGCTCTACCGGCTCAAAGGATACGAGGTTCCCGAGGGAACCCGAACCTCCAAGGGGGTCAACATGGCAAACGTCCTGCCGTTAACGCCGGAGGAACGGGTCAATGCCATGATTCAGGTGGGCAAGGATACCAGGGACGGATACCTGGTCATGGTGACACGCAAGGGTCTCATTAAGCGCTGCGCTCTCAAGCTGTTTGAAAACGTGCGCAAGTCCGGTGTGCGGGCCATTGAGTTAAACGAAGGGGACGACCTTGCTTGGGTGCGCCTGACCAGCGGCGGAGACAAGCTGATCATCGCCACCCGCAAGGGCATGGCCATCCGGATTGACGAAAACGACGTGCGGCCCATGGGCCGCAACGCCCGTGGCGTAAAAGCCATCCAATTGGCCGCCGGGGACGAGGTTGCCGGCATGGCGAGAACCCGTCCGGGCGGAACGCTGCTGACGGTAACGGAAACTGGGTACGGCCGGCGCAGTGAGATCAGCGATTACCGGCTCCAGTCAAGAGGTGGAAAGGGCCTGATCAACTACCGCACCGCTCTTTACGGCGACGTGGCCGCCATTAAGGTGGTGGACAATGACGACGATGTGATGATGATTTCCTCCGACGGGGTGGTCATCCGGGTGGCGGTGAAGGACCTGCGGATCCTGGCCCGCCCGGCCAAGGGCGTGCGGGTCATGCGCATCGACCCGGACAGCGAAACAAAGCTGGTGTCCATCGCCAGGACCCCTCATGAGGACGACGAGGAACATGAAGCCGTCATCGTGGAAGGGGACGCAGAGGAAGGCGCCGGAGTGGCCGAAGGCGAAGAGCCTGAGGAGCAGACGCCGCCGGAAGAGGACGAGGTTTTAAACGCTGAGGAATGATTTCTGCACAACCGCAATGTGGAAAATTGAAGAAAACCGATTCTTTTTAAAAAAGAAAACGGTATGGACGCAGGATTTGGTGGATGAGGTCGAAGAAGTCCACAGGATACGGTAGGCAGAGGAAAAAATAAGAAAAACAGCCTGTGGAAAAGTTATCAACATGGTTTTCCACAGGCTGTTGATAAATTCAGAGGAAAATCCATCGAGTATAAGAACGAGGCTCGGAATGAAGATTCCGGGCCTTTTTTCTGAGAATGGTGAGTCTGTCGTAACGGACAAAAAAAACCGCCGGTTCTTCGAACCGGCGGTTTTTTTATTTGCAAGGTTGGATCGGATCCGACTGCAAGGTTGGATCGGATCCGACTGCAAGGTTGGATCGGATCCGACTGCAAGGTT